>NZ_BAAALG010000006.1:157388-179201 GCF_039528155.1 Nocardioides dubius
CGGGTCGAGGTTGTAGGTGTCGGCGTCGATGTCGGCGAAGACCGGCTCCGCACCCACCAGGCGCACCGCGTTGGCGGTGGCGGCGAAGGAGAACGACGGCACGATGACCTCGTCGCCGGGGCCGAGCCCGAGCGCGAGCAGCGTCATGTGCAGCGCCGAGGTGCCGGAGTTGACGGCGACGCAGTGCTCCGAGCCGGAGACCGCGCTGAACTCCTCCTCGAAGGCCTTCACCTCCGGGCCCTGGACGACCATGCCGGAGCGCATCACCCGGACGACAGCCTCGATGTCGCTCTCGTCGATGACCGGCCGGGCAGCCGGAATGGGCGTGTTGTCACTCACCTTGGTCGTCCTCTCCTCGTGTTTCGAGCGGGTTGATCGTCTCAGACGGCGCGCCCGGGCCGTGCATCCATGCCGCAATCACCGCCGCGGAGTAGCGGCCGTCGTGCACCCGCTCCGCGAACTCGGCGCCCTGGGCGCCGACCTGCCGGCACCGCTCGGGGTCGGCCACCAACCTCCGGATCACCTGCTCCAGGGTGTCGGGGTCGGCCTCGACGATGGGCAGCTCGAGTCCGGTGCGCTCCCGGACATGGCGGCGCACGTCCTCGTGGACCCTGCTGACCACCACCCGTCCGGCCGCCATCGCCTCGCAGGCAGCGGTGCCGTAGTCGGCCGCGCCGAACTGCTCGACGACCAGATCCGCGGCCTGGTAGATCCCCGGCATCTCGGCGAACGGCACGCCCTGGATCCGGCGGTACTCGACGACGCCCTCGTCGTGCAGGCGTTGCAGCACCGGGTCGATCAGGTGCGAGCCCTTCTGCACGTTGCTCGGGGCGTGGGCCACCACCGGCAGGCGGCCGGTGCACAGCGGCTGCTCGGTGCGCCACATCGCGACGTCGACCACGACCGGGGCCCAGATGCCGTCCGGCAGGAACGCGCGCAGGCCGGGGGTGGAGACGAAGACCGGGCCGTCGAAGGCGAGGTACTGCTCCAGGTTGCGCCGCGCGTTGTGCTCCATCACCGCCAGCGGCTCGGGTGCGAAGGCCCCGTAGGAGTGCCACCGCTCTCGCTCGGCATGGATCGACGGCACTCGCACGTCCGAGCCGTGCGAGAGCATCGCGACCTGCAGCCCGGCGCGGCGCAGCTCGTCGACCTGCTGGAACCCGGTGACGCTGCGGGTGGGCAGGATCGCCCGGTTCGCCTCGAGCAGCACGTGGGTGAAGGAGCCGGTGACCCACTCCCGCCAGGCGGCGCGCCAGGCGGGGTTGCTGTGCAGGGTCGGGAATCCGAGCGTCAGATCGGAGGGGAACGGGTTGTCCAGCGTGCCGAAGCGCACGTTGCGGGCCACGGTCCGTGGGTCGAGGCGCTCCACAGCGCGCGCCCAGGCATGGCCCTGCCCGGCGAAGTTCGCCGGGCCGATCAGCAGCCGGGTGTCGGCGTCCGGGACGACGGGCAGAGGCTCGTCCTCAGGAGCTGGGCGCCGCTCGTCCAGCACCCCGGCCCGGACCAGGTCGCGGCGCGCGGTCGGGTGCACGACGGGGACCGGGGCGATGGCCAGCAGTGGCGCGAGGAGCCGGCAGTCGGCCTCGCGCGGGACCAGCACCGCGTCCGCGCCGGCTGCCCAGTCAGCGAGCGGGCCGCCTGCCGCACACGCCTCACGCAACCTGTCGGCGGGCGAGGTCGGGCGCGGTCGGGTCAGCAGCCGCTTGAGGCCGGTGGCCGGCGGTGGAGCCAGCAGCGTGTCGTAGCGGTCGGCGTCGACCTGCGCGGGCGAGTCGTCGGCCGAGGAGACCAGGTGCAGCCAGACGTCGTCATGGCGCAGTGCGGCGCGCAGCCGCCTCACCCGCTTCGGCGTCCACGCCTTGCTGGAGATCGCCAGCATCCGCTTCATGCCATCGCCTCCGCGAGCAGCGCGCCGACGGCGTCGCCCCAGGCGCCGGCCACCACGGCGGCGACGGCAGCGTGGTCCGGTCGGTGCCGCGGCGGCGGCGCGGCCAGCACCCGCGCGATCAGGTCGGCCTGTGCCGGGACGGCGACGACGCCCGGCTGGGCGGCGGCGGCGAGCGCCGCATGGTCCGGCCGGGCCACCAGCAGCACCGGGGTCCCGGCCGCGAGCGCAGTGGTCGCGCCCTGGGGCAGCCCCTGGCGATCGCCCAGCAGCGCCACCACCAGCGAGGCCGCAGCCAACGCCTGATCGTCGTTCCCGCCTGTGCGTCGCACCCCGAGCGGCGCCGCCTCGTCGAGCAGGGAGCGCTGCGAGCGGTCGAGTGGCTCGGCGCCCCACCAGAGGAGCTCCTGGTCGCCGGTGCGCGCCAGCTGCCAGGCGTCGACGAGCTCGCCGAGCGGAGCACTGCCGGGGACTCCCCCGAGCACCGTCACCACACCGGGGCTCGCGGCCTCGGTGGGCGCGAGGGCGGCAGGGGCCTCGCTGGCCGAGAGCCCCAGGGCCAGCACCCGCGCCTGCGGGTGCTGCACCGCCCACTCCTCGATGGCGTCGGTCGGCACCAGCACGGCGGACGCCGCGGCGACGACCTCGCGCTCCACCTCGGTCACCGGGCCGAGCACCGAGCCGAGTCCGCGCCGAAGACCCGGCGGCCGCACGCACTGCGGCTCCAGGACGAACGGGATGCCGTGCTCGGCGGCAACCGCGCGGACGGCGTCGGCGATGCTCCAGACCGCGGTGGCGACGTAGAGCAGGTCCGGGCGCTGCTGCGCCACCCGATCGGCGATCGCCGTGCGGACCTGGTCGGTCCACTGCGGCTCCCACAGCCCGGCGTCGTCGGGACCGACCGCCTCGCGCCAACCGCTGGGGTCGGCCACCCGCTGCGGCGGCCAGGCCCGCAGATCGGGCCGGTCCACCCGCGCCTGCACGACGACGGTTCCGGCGTCAGTCGCGGCGCCCTCCGGGCCTCGGCCCTCGACGATCGTGACGATCCGCTGGGTCCAGCCGCGTTCGGCGAACGCCGCGGCCAGCTCCGCCGTGCCGCCGGCCGGCTGCGTGTCCGCCTCGGCGAAGCGCACGATCAGCACGTCCTGGGGCAGCGTGGTGGGGTCGGTCACTGGCCGAGGCCACCCCTCTGGCGTGCCTCCGCCACCGCCTGGGAGCCGGCTGCCAGGCCGAAGAGCACCTGCGGGGTCTCCGCCTGCTGGGCCATCTGCCAGGCGGCACGACAGGCCCCAGGGTCGAGGGCGATCACGATGTCGGCGCGGGAGAACTGCCGTGCGATCTGCGGCAGGGTCGCGCATTGCGCCGCGAACCGGGCGGAGACCAGATCGGGGTCGAGCTCACGCGGCTTGCGCGAGCGCCAGTCGTCGAAGGCACGCCCGATCCGTGCCTCAAGGGCGCGGGGGATTCGCCTTCCGCCGAGGATGTGCGCCTCCCGGCCGCTCGTCACGGCCGCGGACCACGGCAAGGCTCCCCACCTACGGCTGCGCGGCAGCAGGATCACGGATGCCGCCGGCATCGGCCGGCCCGCGAAGCTGGCGGGCATGGCGACCAGCCTCAGGTCGCCCTTCGCCACCCCGAGCTCGCTGCGCCACGAACGCACCGTGCGTGCCGAGAGCTTCGGCCGGGTGGTGAGGATCAGTACGCGCATCTCTCAGTCCTTGCCGGTGATCAGGGTGAAGAGCCGGTCGAACCTGGGGCCCAGGATCCGGCTGCGCTCATAGGCCTGCGCGTGGCTGGTGGCCGCCTCCAGGGAGGGCAGCGTCGCCTGGCGCACGGCCTCTGCGGCCGCCACCAAGGCGTCCGCGATGTCGGCAGGCTCCAGGCTTGCCGCCGGGAACCACCCCGGGTAGTCGGCCAGGACCCGGGAGGCGTCGATGGAGGGATCGTGGACCGAGACGATCGGCAGGCCGCTGGCCATGTACTCGTAGACCTTGCCCGAGGTGAGGTAGCGACCACTGCCGATGATCAGCAGCAACACGTCGAAGCCGGCGTAGACGTCACGGACCTGACCCTTGGGCAGCGGGCCCAGGTAGCGCGCACCGCTCTCGTCGGCATCGGCGAACAGAGCACTCAGTCCGCGATGCGGGGTGCCGTAGAACCCGAGGTAGCCGTAGAAGTCTGCGGCGGCCTCGCCAGGGGCCAGCCGATCAGCGGCGATCGCCCAGGCGTCCACGAACTCCTGCATCGGCATGTAGGGGGTCATCGTGCCGATGTAGCCGAACCTGACGGGGCCGTTCTCCTGCGCTGCTCGCCGTGGCGCCGGCAGCGGAGAGAAGTCCGGATCGAACCCGTTGGGCACAGCCAGGATCTTCTCCGCGTGCTCGGGGTAGCGCTGCCGATGCCAGTCGGCGATCGGCTCGTTGACGAACCACGTCTCCACCGAGTCGCTGACCAGCCGGAGCTCGATCTCCGCGACCCGCGGATCGTCGGTGTTGGCCTCGCACTCGTTGTACATGTCGAGGGTCCAGGTATCGCGATGGTCGTAGACGAAGGGCACACCGAACCGCTCATGCAGGACCAGTGCCGGGACCAGGTCGACGTTCGGGTTCGCGGTGCCGATCACCAGATCGACCGGCCGCTGGGCGTGGATCGCCAACGCGGCCTCCTCCAGCGGCTTCGCCCAGTGCCCGTAGCTGGTCTCCGGGAAGTCGCGGCGATCCTCCTCCTGACGCCGCAGCAGCCAAGCAACCGGCTGCTGGGCCCGAGCCTCGGGCCAGCGCCGGATGTCGACCTCCTTGGCCGGCCAGTCGAACGGCAGCCGGACGACCTCGATCGCCGGGTGGACGGCGGCCTCCAGGGAGGGGTCGACGCCGGTGAAGCGCTCGAACGCCTCGCGCTCACAAGTCAGCACGGTGACATCGAATCCAGCCTCCACGAGGCCGTTCGCGCTCGCCAGCGCCCGATAGACACCGCCGCCTCGCGAGGGCGGGAATCCCCACGCAACATAGAGCGCGTGCGGGCGGTCGTGGATCTGGCGGCTCACGCGCAGAGCCTAGATCATCGCCTACTCAGCCCACCGAGCCGCCAGGGCCGCGCAACGCGTCCGGCAGCTGCGGCTCGATGAACGGCACCAACGCCTCGGCGTACTCCTTGCTGAGGTGGGAGTAGTCGCGGTAGACGATCACCGAGCCGACCACGGGGTAGCACCAGCGGTCGTCGCAGAACTGGTCCCGCAGCGTGATCGGGACGACGCCCTGCGGCTTCAGACGGGAGGCGGCCCTCGTGATCACCATGTTCTTGGGCAGTGCCTTGCGCACCGGCACCGCGCAGTCCATCGCATCGCTCGACTCGACCAGGCAGGTCGGCACGTTGTCGCCCTGGGTGCGAGGCACGTCGCCGAAGGCCAGCACGTCGCGCCCCGCGTCCAGCCAAGCGCCCCACAGCGCGTCGAAGCCCTCGCTTGCCGGGTCGGACATCGGCAGGTCGTCGGGCGCCTCGAAGGTGTAGGCGCTCGAGTACGAGGCGACGAAGACCGAGCCGACCTGAGGATCGTCGATGATCTCGTCGCGCACCTTGCGGATCCACTCCCCGCAGGCCGGTGCCCAGCTCGCGTCGGTCTCGCCCTCGAGCACACGGCGCGCGAGCGTGGGCGGGCAGGAGGTCTTCGCATACGTCCGGACCGTCCAGCCGTGCTCCTTGCCCAGCGCGTCCAGGGCGGGCATCCAAGAGGTGGCGTGCGAGTCGCCGACCAGGGCGACCGTGCGGGTGGCCTCCTCGGGGGCGGCGCCCAGGTCGCAGGAGACCAGCTCGGAGCCGGCGAAGGAGGCCTGGCAGCCGGGGTAGGCGACGTCGCTGTTCTGCTTGGCGACCTGGACCGGTCCAGGTCGCGGCTTGCCGCCGAGCACCGACTCGCAGCCGTTCGCCGGGTCCAGGGCACCCGGGCCCACGCAGCTGCGGGTGTCGGTCGGCAACGCACGCGCCGGGCCGTCGTCCGGGATCAGTGCGACCAGGGCGGAGCTGCAGGCGATCACCACCGCCATCGCCATCGCCGCGAAGCCGAGCGAGGCGCCGGTCGGGCGCAGCAGCCGCCCGACGCGGAGCGGGTCCTCTACGAGCTTGGTGGTGGCCCAGGCCAGCAGCAGCGAGGCCAGCAGGATGCCGACGCCGATCGGGGTGCTCATCGCCCGGTCCAGCGCGAACGGCGTGACCACGATCAGCGGCCAGTGCCACAGGTAGGTCGAGTAGGAGATGGTGCCCACGAAGACGCTCGGGCGCCACGACAGCCACTGCGGGCCCCACCGGGTCGGCGAGGCGCCACCGGCGAGCACTGCCACGGTGCCCAGCACGGGGACCAGTGCGATCCAGCCGGGGAAGGCGGAGGCGCCGTCGTAGACCAGCGACGACCAGCCGATCGCCAACAGACCGCACCAGGCCAGCAGCGCGCCGAGACGCGCCGGCACCAGGCCGCGGTGCCAGATCAGGCCGAGCAGGCCGCCGAGGGCGAACTCCCAGACCCGGGTCGGAGTCACGAAGTAGGCCACCGCCTGGTCCTCGGCGGTCTGCCGGATCGACCACCACAGGGAGAGCACGGTGATCAGCACCAGGCCCCCACCGATCAGCCGGCGCACCGGCAGCGCCCGACCGCCCCGGGCGAAGAGCCTCCCGAGCAGCAGCAGGAACGCGATCACCAGCGGCCAGACCAGGTAGAACTGCTCCTCGACCGAGAGCGACCAGTAGTGCTGGGCGACCGTCGCCTCCGCGTTCAGCGCGGAGTAGTCGACGGCGTCGGCGGCGAGCTTCCAGTTCAGCACGTAGAGCGCGCTCGCCCCGACCTGCTCGGCGGTGCGCTCCCACACCGTCTGCGGCAGCCAGGCCCAGACCGCGAGTAGGGAGAGCACCAGCACCAGCAGGGAGGCGGGCAGCAGCCGGCGCGCCCGGCGCGCCCAGAACCGCCACAGCCGGACCCGGCCCTGACGCTCGACGTCCTCGGCGAGGTGCCGGGTGATCAGGTAGCCGGAGACGACGAAGAAGACGTCGACGCCGACGAAGCCGCCGGAGAGCCGGTTCGGCCACAGGTGGTAGACGACGACCAGGAGCACGGCGACCGCGCGCAGCCCTTGGATGTCGGGACGGAAGTCGCTCCGGGTCCCGCTGGACGGCTCGCTCACCTCAGGCGTCACCACGGGGTGCGATCACGGCGTCGACGAACCGCTGGGCGGCGTGGCCGTCCTCCAGGTCGAGGAACTCCGCCCGGAACTTCTCGTAGGCACCGGCGTGGTCGGCGACCACCGCATCGAGGTGGCGCAGGTGGTGCACCACCTCCTCGGTGGTGGAGACCAGCGGCCCCGGAGCGGTCGGCTCGAAGTCGAAGAGCCAGCCCCGCGAGTCGACATAGCGCTGCAGGTCCGGCACCAGGAAGATCATCGGCTTGCCGGTGACGGCGAAGTCGAAGCGCAGCGAGGAGTAGTCGGCGATGCAGACGTCGGCCGCCAGGTAGAGGTCGGCGACCTCCGGGTAGTCGGTGACGTCGATCATCCCGTCCATGCTGCCGGTGCGCTGCCCGGTCCGCGCGTTGAAGGCGTGGCCGCGCAGCAGCACGACGGTGTCCTCGCCGAGCTCGCGCCGGATCGTCTCGAAGTCGAGGAAGTCCGACATCGCGGCCTCGTTGTTGTTGCGCGCGAGGTAGTCGCGGAACGTGGGGGCGTAGAGCACGGCGCGCTGGCCGGGGCGCAGGCCCAGCGAGGCGCGGGTCGCCTCGCGGACCTGGTCGCGGTCCGCGGCGAAGAGCACGTCGTTGCGCGGGTAGCCGATCTCCAGCACCGGGCCGTCGTACCCGAAGTCGCGGGTCAGCAGCGGGGTCGCGTAGCGGGCCGGCGAGACCAGGTAGTCCCACTCCGCAGAGCGCCGCCCGTAGGAGTCGATCAGCGACTGGGCGAAGTGCTGGTGGCGCCAGTGCGGCAGCCCCATCTGCTTGAACGGGTAGCCGTGGAACGTCTGCACCAGCACCTGGCCCTCGGGCTTGTGGTGGTAGGTGGGCTGGTACATGTTGTCGACGTAGTAGGTCACCGAGCCGAGCAGGTCGAACCACTCGGGCGTGTTGACCACCACCGGCCGGCCGCCCTCGGGCACCGGCGTCGCGTGGTCCTGCACCGCCCAGTAGACCGGAAGATCGGAGCCCCGCCGGGCCAGCTCGGCCTGGATCGCGACGCCGTTGTCGGTCGCCTTCTCCCCGAAGTAGGAGCGGAACAGGATGCCGCGGTTGCTGGCGCTCCCGCGCCTGCCCTCGGCGGCCCGGACCAGTGCGGCCTGGCTCTGCCGGGTGCTGCCGGCGCCGGTCGGCCGGTTGATCTGCACCTCGAGCGCGTCGCGGGCGCCACGGCCCACGGAGCCGCGCAGCGCCTGGTCGGTGAGGTTGATCGGCAGCCGCTCGAGCAGGCTCTGCGCATTGGCGACCGGCACTTCGCGCCACTCGCCCGCGATCTCGACCTCGACCTGGATCGCGTGGCTGCCCACCGGAAGCGGCAGGTCGCCGAAGCGGAAGACCTCGTGGCTCAGCGGAACGTCGAGCCGGAACGCGGTGTCGGCCACCTCGGCGGCGTGGCTGCGGGTCCGGGTGTGCGCGCTGAGCAGCGTCGCCCGGATCCGGGTGACGCCGGCACCGAAGGCTCGGCCCGACAAGGTCAGCGTGCCGGAGCCGGTGCTCACCACATCGGCGAACTCGACGCCGCGCAACTGATCCAGGACACCCAGCACGAGACGGCGGTCCCGGTCCAGGCGCAGCCCGGCGCTCGCCTGGTCGCCGACCGCGTCGTCGTGGCTGAGCAGCGGCTCGCCGTTCCCCGTGCGCAGCGCCCACCGCCGGCTCGGCGCGCTCTCGCTCAGCTGCGGAGGCACCGGCAGGGTGATCTCGAAGCGCCCGTCGCCCGCCACCCGCTCGCGGACGACGAACGTGTCGACCGCGGCCTCGATCGTCTCCACCAGTTCCGCACCGGCACCGGCGAGGCGCCCGCTCAGCACCCGGCCGTCCAGCCGGGGCTGCTCGACGTGCACGGTGCCGGGCAGTCGGCGCAGGGTCACCGGGTGGCCGGCACGCGCGGCGAGCCCGAGCCGGCTGCCGTCGGCGAGCAGGACGGCCGGCGGCACGCCCAACGGCCCGCGGCGGAAGACCTTGGTGACCAGGTCGTCCACGACATGGCCGCCGACCCGTACCCGCAGCCTCAGCTGCCAGTCGCCGTCGGCGACCTGCGCCAGCGGGATCCGGGCGGTGAACCGGCCCGGCCGGTAGTCGCACCAGTCGTCCACGTCCGGCGGCAGCAGGTCGTGACGCTGGCAGAAGTCGGGGTCGGGGGTGGTCGCCACGGCCAGCTCGCGGCCGTCGTCGCCGACCAGGACCAGCTCGACCTGCTGCTCGTTGCGGGCGAGGTCGACCTTCAGCACGTAGGCCCAGCCGGCCACCTGGAGCTCGTCGCCGACCTGGCGCAGCTCGTCGAGCCGATGCCCGACCTGCATCTGCTCGGGCCGGACCAGGAAGAGGTCCGGGTCGAGCGCCGGGTCGTCGCGGAACGGAAGCTTGAGGTCGATGCCGGACGGCGTCAGGTCGGCGTCGAAGAGGATCACCCGCTGATGGGCGTCACGGCGCGCGAACTCCTGGACCTCGGCCCGGCGGTCCTGGCGCACCAGCTCCAGCAGCACCCGGCTGCGGGCCGGCGCCTGCGCCCAGACCACCGCCGGCGCCTTGTCGGTCAGCTCGACGACGACGGCGCGCAGGATGCCCCAGTACTCGTCGTCCACCGTGCCGTCGCTGGTCACGTACCAGATGAAGTGCGCATCGAAGAGGGTCTGGAACCAGGCCTGCTTGACCGCCTCGGGCTGCTCGCGCAGGGCGACCTCGGTCTCGCGCCACGCCGAGACCCGGTCGCGCAGGTCCTTGACGGTGCTGGTCTGCTGCGAGATCGACGAGCCGTCGTC
This sequence comes from Nocardioides dubius, assembly GCF_039528155.1. Taxonomy (NCBI): domain Bacteria; kingdom Bacillati; phylum Actinomycetota; class Actinomycetes; order Propionibacteriales; family Nocardioidaceae; genus Nocardioides; species Nocardioides dubius. The sequence goes on from NZ_BAAALG010000006.1 coordinate 167,242, forward strand.
ACGCGCCCGGTAGCGGTAGACGACGCTCGGCAGCACGTCCACGGCGTCCGCCGCCAGCAGCAGCTGGGTGACGATCGGCTGGTCCTCGTAGGAGACGCCCTCACGGAACCAGAGCCCCTGGGCCTCGAAGAAGTCGCGCCGGTACAGCTTGTTCCAGGTGTAGAGGTTGCGCAGCAGCGGCAGGTTCCGCTCCACCCGCACCCCGCGCAGCGGCACCTTGTGCACCTCGCGCACCCAGGAGGCCCGCCAGCGCCGGGCGGCGGTGAACCGTTCGACGGCGCCCACCACGATCTGCGAGCCGCTCTCCTGCGCCGAGGCCAGGAGCTCGCGCAGCGCGCCGGGGGCGAGCAGGTCGTCGGAGTCGACGAAGGTCAGGTAGCGCCCGCGCGCGGCGCGGACCCCGGTGTTGCGCGCGGCACCGAGGCCGGCGTTGGCCTGGGTGATCAGCCGGAACCGGTGATCGTGGCTCGCGAAGCGCTCCGCGATGGCCCGTGAGCCGTCCGGGGAGCCATCGTCCACGAGGATCACCTCGATGTTCGCGACGCCGCCGTCGCGGACGCTGTCGAGGCACTCCTCGAGGTACGCCTCCACGTTGTAGAACGGGATGATCACCGAGATCTCGGGGGTGACCAGACGGCGTCCGGCGCGGGTACGCAGCGTGAAACGCCGGCCACGAGCTGCTGTCGTGACCACGGTGTGGCGGAGCCGAGAGGTCACAGACATGCGCGAAATCATGCCATGTGCCGCCAGCGGGCCAGGCGCTGGCCGAGGAGCGAGCGGGTTGCGGCATTCGCCCCTACGTGGCCGCCCTCATCCCTAGACTCGCGCCATGCGAGGCATCATCCTGGCCGGCGGGACCGGTTCGCGGTTGCACCCGATCACCCTCGGCGTGAGCAAGCAGCTGCTGCCGCTCTACGACAAGCCGATGGTCTACTACCCGCTCTCCACCCTGATGCTGGCGGGGATCCGGGACATCCTGGTGGTCTCCACCCCGCACGAGTCGGACTTCTTCCGGCGCCTGCTCGGCGACGGCAGCCAGTTCGGGATCGACCTGAGCTACGCCACCCAGCCCAGCCCGGACGGGATCGCCCAGGCGTTCCTGATCGGCGAGGAGCACATCGGCGACGACCACTGCGCGCTGATCCTCGGGGACAACCTCTTCCACGGCGCCAGCCTCGGCACCCGGCTCAACCGGTTCTCCGACCTCGACGGCGCCGCCGTCTTCGGGTACCGGGTCGCCGACCCCACCGCCTACGGCGTGGTCGAGTTCGACGACGACGGGATCGCCATCTCCCTGGAGGAGAAGCCGACCGCGCCGCGCAGCCCGTACGCGGTGCCCGGCCTCTACTTCTACGACAACTCCGTCGTGGCCCGCGCCCGCAAGCTGCAGCCCTCGGCCCGCGGCGAGCTGGAGATCACCGACCTCAACCGCAGCTACCTGGAGGAGGGGCGCCTGCACGTCGAGGTGCTCCCCCGCGGCTCGGCATGGCTGGACACCGGGACCTTCGACGACCTCAACGAGGCCGGCAACTACGTGCGCGCGATCGAGGCCCGTCAGGGCACCAAGATCGGCTGCCCCGAGGAGATCGGCTGGCGGCTGGGCTACATCGACGACGCGCTGCTGACCGAGCGCGCCGAGGCCCAGCTCAAGAGCGGCTACGGCCGGTACCTGCTGTCGCTGCTGGCCGAAGGTCGCTGACGAAGGCGCGCAGCGCCTCGCGCTGGTCCTGCGGCGCGAAGCCGGTGGCCCGCAGCCTGGCCAGGTCCAGCGTGCTGTGCGCAGGCCGCCGGGCCATCGCCCGGCCCACCGCGTACTCCGCGGTGCTGATCGTGGCGACGTCGCCCGGGTCCCGCCCCAGCAGGTCGAAGACGACGGCGGCGATCTGCGCCCAGCTCATCGGCTCACCGGCGTTGCTCACGTTGTAGGTGCCGTGCTCGGCGCCGGCGTTGAGCAGGTGCACGGTGGCGCGTGCCAGCTCGTCGGCGAAGGTCAGCCGCCCGACCTGGTCGCCGACCACCTGCGGGCGGACGCCGTCGCGCGCGAGCCGGGCCATGGTGGCCACGAAGTTCGCCCCGTCGCCGACCACCCAGGAGGTGCGCAGCAGGTAGTGCCGCGCAGCCCCCGCCACGGCCAGGTCCCCGGCCGCCTTCGCCGCGCCGTAGACGCCCAGCGGGGCGAACGGCTCCTGCTCGTCGTGGAGCGCCCGCTCGCCGTCGAAGACGTAGTCGCTGGAGTAGTGCACCAGGGTGAACCCGTGCTCGCCGGCCAGCGTGGCCAGGCGTGCGGGCAGGTGCGCGTTGGCCGCCCAGCAGGCCGCCGCGCCGTCCACCGTCTCGGCCGCGTCGACCGCGGTGTAGGCGGCGGCGTTGATCACCACGTCGTGACGGCGCCAGTCGATGCCGGCCAACACCTCGGCCTCACCCAGGTCGCCGTCGGCGCGGGTGAACCGCACGGCGTCCGGGAGCAGGGCGCTCAGCGCGCGGCCGAGCTGTCCGTCGGCGCCCAGGATCAGGGTCGAGCGGGTGGGGATCGGGGTGACCTCGGCCAGAGCCGGGTTCTCGCTGCGGTCCTTGGCCGAGATCTCGCACTCCGCGAGCGGGATCGGCCAGGCGATGCCCAGGCTCGGGTCGGCGAGGTCGAGCGCCGGGTAGGCGCCCGCACGCCAGTGGTCGTTGACCAGGTAGACGTAGGCCGTCGCGTCCTCGAGCGTCTGGTAGGAGTTGCCGACGCCGCGAGGGACGAAGACCGCCCGGTCCGGGCCGATCTCGGTGGTGAAGACGGTGCCGAAGGTCTCGCCGGCGCGCATGTCGACCCAGGCTGCGAAGACCCGTCCGGTGGCGACCGAGACCAGCTTGTCCCAGGGCTCGGTGTGGATGCCGCGGGCGACGCCGCGCCGGGTGTTGAAGGAGACGTTCTGCTGGACCGGACCGAAGTCGGGCAGGCCCAGGGCGAGCATCTTCTCCCGGTTCCAGCTCTCCTTGAACCAGCCGCGTCCGTCCTCGTGCACCGGCAGATCGACGATCAGCAGGCCGGGGATCGGCGTCTCGGTCAGGGTGAGCGCCTGCGCCATCACTGCCCCCGCGCCGCGTAGGCGGCCTCGGTGGCGGCCTTCAGCGGGCCCCACCACTGTTGGTTCGCCCGGTACCAGTCGACGGTGCGGGCCAGTCCCTCGGCGAAGTCGCCGTGTTGCGGGCGCCAGCCCAGCTCGGTGCGCAGCTTGGTGGCGTCGATCGCGTAGCGCAGGTCGTGTCCGGCCCGGTCCACGACGTGGTCGAAGTCGTCCTCGGCACGACCGAAGTGCGCCAGCAGGGCGCGGACGACGTCGAGGTTGTTCCGCTCGCCGTCGGCCCCGATCAGGTAGGTCTCCCCGATCCGGCCCTCGTTGAGGATCTGCCACACCGCGGCGGAGTGGTCATCCACATGGATCCAGTCGCGGACGTTCTGCCCGGCCCCGTACAGGCGCGGCCGGCGCCCTTCGATCAGGTTGGTGATCTGCCGCGGGATGAACTTCTCCACGTGCTGCCAGGGCCCGTAGTTGTTGGAGCAGTTGGAGAGCGTCGCCTGGACCCCGAAGCTGCGCACCCACGCACGGACCAGGTGGTCGGAGGCGGCCTTGGAGGCCGAGTACGGGCTGCTGGGACGGTAGGCGGTCTCCTCGGTGAAGCGCTCCGGGTCGTCGAGCTCGAGGTCGCCGTAGACCTCGTCGGTGGAGACGTGGTGGAACCGGGTGCCCGCTGCGCGCACCGCCTCCAGCAGGGCGAAGGTGCCCAGGATGTTGGTGGCGATGAACGGCTCCGGGTCGCGCAGCGAGTTGTCGTTGTGCGACTCGGCGGCGAAGTGGACGACTGCGTCGTGCTCGCCGACCAGCCGCTCGACCAGCGCACGATCCGCGACGTCGCCGACGACGAGCTCCAGACGGTCGCCGAGCAGCGGGGTCAGCGCGTCCTTGTTCGCGGCATAGGTCAGCTTGTCGAGAACGGTCACCCGGGCATCGGTGTGCGTGAGCAGGTGATGCACGAAGTTCGAGCCGATGAAGCCGGCACCACCGGTGACCAACAGTCTCCTCATGCCGCAGACCCTAGACGGTCCGCGCCCCGGCGGCGCCGGAAACTCCACGACTCCGCTCCGGGCTGGTTCAGCCCTGCGCCAGGACCTCGTCGATCGCGTCCACCACGCGAGCCGCGGCGCCGCCGTCATGGAAGGCGTTGAAGCGCTCGTTGAACGCCGCGATCAGCGGTGCGCTGCGCTCCCGCAGGCCGGGCAGGTCGCGCAGCTCGGCGATCACCTCGGCGGTGGTGTTCAGCAGCGGGCCGGGCGCGCTCTCCTCGAACGGGTAGAGGAAGCCGCGGGCGCCGTCGGCGTAGTCGGCCAGGTCGGGCACCAGGAAGAGCATCGGCTTGCCGGTGATCGCGACGTCGAAGCGCAGCGAGGAGTAGTCGAGCACCGCCACGTCCGCGGCCAGGATCAGGTCGTTGATCTCCGGGTACTCGGTGACGTCGATGACGCCGGGGCGATCGACGCCGGCGGCGTTGAACCGGTGGCCGCGCTGGAGCACCACGAACCCCTCGCCCAGCTCCTCGATCAGCCGGGCCGTGTCGAGGTGGTCGGCGAGCGCCGCGGAGCGGAAGTCGGTGGCGGCGTCGTCGCGCCAGGTGGGCGCATTGAGCACGGCGATCTGCTGCTCGCCGATGCCCAGGCGGCGCCGCGCCTCGGCCCGGCGCGGCTCGGTGTCGACGACGAGCGCATCGTTGCGCGGGTAGCCCTGGTTGAGGATCGTGCCGCGCACGTCGTACTGCTCGCGGTAGTGCCGGTCCATCGACGGGTGCGGCGTGAGCAGCAGGTCCCAGGTCCGCGAGGTGTGGTCGAGCTGGTACTCGATCTTGCGCGGCGAGAAGTTCTTCGACTCCCACAGCACCTTGCCCATCGACTTCGACGGGTATCCGTGGAAGGTCTGCAGCAGGGTCTGGCCGGGGCGCGGCACGAAGTTGCGCTGGACCTCCACGTTGGTCACCACCAGGCGGGCGCTCGCCCAGGCCTCGTGCCAGGCCCGGCTGTGCGCGATCAACGGCTCCGCACCCTCCGGCACCGGCACCGAGTGGTCGGTGATCGCCCAGCTGAGCCGCAGGTCGGGACGCCGGCGGCGCAGCTCCGCGAAGATCGCGGCCGGGCTGTCGGTGATCCCGCGCCCGGCGTAGGCCGAGAAGAGCACGTGGTCGGCTGCGATCGGCGGCTCGAGGCGCTGCAGCTGCTGCTGGCGGTAGCGGCCGCGCTCGTCCTCGGTCAGGGGCGGCAGCAGCCGGACCTTGAGCAGCCCCTTCTCCGCGACCAGCTCGATCAGCTGCTCGGTCGTGCTCAGCGTGGCGGGCAGGGTGCCGGCGAGCTCCTCGGCCACCGGCACGTCGCGGCCCAGCGGGAGCGGGCCGGCAGGTCGCGGCCGCGCGGGGAGGCCGAACGGCTCGTGCCACAGCGGCAGCACGACGTCCGCGCCGTCGATCACCAGCTCCCGGCCCTCGACCCGGACGCCGGTCGCGGCCCTGGGCCCGGCCGGCTTGGGCAGCCGGGCCAGCACCCGCTGGTGGGCGAGGCGGGCGGTGCGGACGACGCCGTCCAGCTCGACGCGGACCTCCAGGTCGGCCTGCTGGCCGAGGTCGAGGGAGAGCTTCAGCGAGCCCGCGTCGTGGCTCTGGAAGCGGCGTGCGCTGAACCGGGTGGCGGCCGGGTCGCCCTGGGTGGTGAAGGCGACCGGCTCCCCCGCCCGGGTGAGGGTGAAGCGCGGCGGGGTGCTCGCGAAGTCGACCACCCGGACCACGGCGATCAGCTCGATCTCGGCCTGCTCGCCGACCCGGCGGCAGCGCCTGATCCGCAGCTCCAGCGGCGACTGCTCGGGGTGCAGCTCCAGCAGCGCCTCGGGGGCCTCGGCCGGCAGCAGCGGGCCGTAGTCGGCCAGGATCCGGCCGTCGTGGATCCGGGTCGCCACGTTGTCGCCGACGAAGGCGCGCTCCACCACGAAGTCGGCGAGTGCGGCGCGGCGTCCGGTAGCAGCCAGCCAGGCGCGGGCCCGGTCGTCGACGGCGACCTGGCCGGCGTCGGCGTCACGCAGCCGCGCCAGCGCCCGCGCGAGCAGCGAACCGAGTGCCGCGAAGTCGGCCTCGGCAGCCTGCTCGGCGTCGATCAGGAAGGGGCGTGCCTCACTCAGCAGCGCCACCGGCGAGAGCCGGCGGGCCCGGGGCAGCCAGGTGGGCAGCAGGTGGGCGACGGCCGGCGTCTCACCGAACCGGTCGACGGCGGCGAGCCGGTCCGGGCTCAGCGGCGACCGGGAGCCGCGTCGCGACCAGGCCCTGAGCCGCGCCCGCAGGGACACCTCAGGCGCGCTGGCGGGTCTGCTCGGTGGCGACCGCCTGCCAGGCGTCGAGCTCGGCACGAAGGACGTCGAGCTCCTGCTCCAGCTCGGCCACCCGGACGATCGCCTCGGCGGCGCGCTCGTCGGCGTCGTCGGCACGACGCGTCTCGTCGGTGATCGCCGCCTCGGCGCGGGCCGCACGACGGGCCTCGGCGCCGAGCTTGAGCGTGGTCTCCGCGACCTTGCGCTGGGTACGGGCCAGCTCACCCTCGAGGTCGCCGATCAGCTGCTGGCGCTCGGCGATCCGCTCGGTCATCGCCCGGGCGAAGGCCTGGTTCTCGGCGACCCGGACGGCCTCCATCTCGCGGTAGGCCTGGGCCTGCTCGGCGCGATCGCGGGCGGCCTCCTGGCGGGAGGTCAGCAGCTCGGAGTGCATGATCTTGGTGGAGGCGGCCCCCAGCACCAGCGCCACCACGGCAGCGCCCAGCACCACGCCGAGCGATCCGCTCATCGCGGCGCCGGCGACCGCAAGGGCGGCGACCACGAGAAGGGCGACAGCAACCGTGATCCGGGTGCTCCGCTGACGACGGCGAGCGTTGGTGGTGGCCATGGCATCAGCCTAGGCGAGGAACAAGCCGGTTCTGGGACGCGACGCGCGAGTCGCAGGTCACGCTCAATGTGACCTCAGCGCTCGCTTTAGGTCGCCGGACGCGCGCTGAGGTCACATTGAGGGTTCGGCGTCGTCGTCCTCGCGGACCCGGCAGCAGCGTTCGAGCCAGATCGCGGCGAGCAGGATCAGCAGACCGGCCAGCGAGCCCAGCCCGGAGCGCAGGATCCGCTCCCCGACCAGCGCCGACTCGCTGCCGATCCAGGTCAGCGCGTAGCCGCCGTAGCCGCCGCCGACCACCGCGCCGACCAGGATGCAGGCCTTGGCCAGCACCAGCCGGTTGACGGCGCGGTTCGGCGCCAGCGCCAGCGGCCGGGAGACCAGGCGCCGGGTCTGCCAGGCGACCGCCGCCAGGAAGAGGGCGACGAAGTAGAGCACGCCCACCTGGACCCAGGTGACCAGCGGCGGGACCTCGCCCAGCCACTGGGCGACCGGCCGGAGCGACCAGCCGCCGACCAGGCCGATCACTGCGGCCGCGACGACCGGGCCCGGATGGGTCGGTCGTACGTGGCCGAGCTCGGCCCGGCTCACCCGTTGCCCATCAGTGGATCTCGAGGGAGAGGTCGTCGCGCAGCTTGAGGCCGGACTGGTCCAGGCCCTCCAACAGGTCCGCGATCGGGCCCGAGTCGACCAGGACGGCGTCCGGCTCCAGGTCGTGCCACGGACGCAGCACGAAGGCGCGCTCACCGGCACGCGGGTGCGGCAGGCGCAGGTTCTCGTCGTTGGCACGGCGGTCGCCGACCACGATCAGGTCCACGTCGAGGGTGCGCGGCGCGTTGGCGGTGCCGTCGCGCTCGCGCCCGAAGGCGTCCTCCACCGCGAGGGCCCGGTCGAGCAGGGTGGCCGCGGAGAGGGTGCTGTCGATGAGGACGACGGCGTTCAGGAAGTTGTCGGCGCCCTCGGGGCAGCCGACCGGCTCGGTCTCGTAGACCGGCGAGACGGAGGTGACCCAGACGTCGGGGGTGTCAGCAAGGGCGTCGACCGCACCTTGAAGACTCGCCAACCGCTCGCCCAAGTTGGATCCGATGGCCAGGACGCAGCGCCGGATCGGACGCATCTCACCGGTGAGGGTGTCGGCGTCGATGATGTGGGGGTTGGGTGTCTCAGTCATGGCGAAGTCGTCCTTTTCCGAGTGATCGTCAGCGCGACATCCGAGAAAGTCGCGTCAATGGGCGCATCCGGTTTGTGCAGGGTGACCCGGGTCCATTCAACACGAGGGTCCAACAGGCACACATCGGCAACCCGTTGGGCCACCTTCTCGATGAGGTCCACCGGATCGTTCTCCACAGCCGCCTTCACGGCGGCCACCAAGGTCCCGTAGTCGACCGTGTCGGCGAGGTCGTCACTGGCTGCCGCGGGGCGGGTGTCGAGGCCCAGCGTCAGGTCGACGACGAAGATCTGGCCCTCGCGCCGCTCGAACTCGAAGACGCCGTGGTGCCCGTAGCACTCGACGCCGACGATGCTCAGCTCATCGGTCATGACGGGGTTCCGTCCTTCCAGGAGGTGACCACCGCGAGCGCGTCGCGGCAGGCTCGGACATCGTGCACGCGCAGGCCCCAGACGCCGCGGAGCGCGAGCAGCGCGATCAGGGCGGTGTGCGCGGCCTCGCGCTCGCCGACCGGGCGTGGCCCGGCGTCGTCGGCGAGCAGGTGGCCGAGGAACGACTTGCGGCTGGCACCGATCAGGATCGGCAGGCCCTGGACGGCGACCTCCTCGAAGGCACCGGCCAGCTGCCAGTTCTGCTCCGGGGTCTTGGAGAAGCCCAGCCCGGGGTCGAGGATCAGCCGTGACGCCTCGACGCCGCGCGCCAGGGCCGCCTCCACCCGGGCGGCGAGCTCGGCCCGCACGCCGGCCAGCACGCCGCCGTCGTAGTGGGTGAGCTGCTGCATCTGGTCGCTGTGCGCGCGCCAGTGCATCAGCACGTAGGCGGCGTCGCTGGCCGCGACCACGTCCAGGATCCGCGGGTCGGCCAGGCCGCCGGAGACGTCGTTGACGACCAGGGCGCCGGCAGCCACCGCCGCCTCGGCCACCTCGGAGCGCATCGTGTCGACCGAGACCGTCGCGCCGGCGTCGGCGAGCGCGGTGATCACCGGGACGACGCGGTCCAGCTCCTCGCCGACCAGCGGCCGGGTGGCGCCCGGACGGGTCGACTCGCCGCCGACGTCGATCAGGTCGGCGCCGCGCTCCAGCAGCACCAGCCCGTGCGCGATCGCCGCGTCGGTGGCCAGGAAGCGACCGCCGTCGGAGAACGAGTCCGGGGTCACGTTGACCACGCCCATCACCTGCGGGCGTCCGAGATCCGCGGCGACCAGGCTGGAGGCTCGCGAGCTCATGTCAGCGGCTGCTGTGGATCAGCGCCATGGCCTCGCTGCGGGTGGCGGGGTTGTGCATGATCCCGCGCACCGCGGAGGTGATGGTGCGCGCGCCGGCCTTGCGCACCCCGCGCATGGTCATGCACAGGTGCTCGGCCTCGATCACCACGATCACCCCGCGAGCCTCGAGGATCTCCACGAGTGCGTCGGCCACCTGGGTGGTCAGCCGCTCCTGCACCTGCGGGCGCTTGGCGAAGACGTCGACCAGCCGGGCCAGCTTGGACAGGCCGGTGATCTTGCCGGTCTCGGCCGGGATGTAGCCGACGTGGGCGACGCCGGTGAACGGCACCAGGTGGTGCTCGCACATCGACCAGAGCTCGATGTCGCGGACCAGCACCATCTCGTCGTGACCGATGTCGAAGGTGGTGGTGAGGACGTCCTCAGGCGCCATCCGCAGACCGGAGGTCACCTCGGCGTAGGCGCGGGCGACCCGGGCCGGCGTCTCGCGCAGGCCTTCGCGGTCCGGGTCCTCGCCGATGGCGTAGAGGAGCTCGCGGACCGCGGCCTCGGCACGGTCATGGTCGAACTGGGGCACGTCCTGCGGTCCTACCTCGTAGCTGATCGGGTTGGTCATGCCGGGCCTGCGGTGTCGCTCGACGGGTCGCCGTGCAGGTCGCCGCCGGGGCCGGGTGGGGTGATCACGGTGCCGCCCTCGACCTCGCCGTTGCTGACGTTCGCCTTCGCGGAGGCGGGCACCGCGACCGGAGGGATGGACGACGGGACCCGGGTCGGCGAGCCGGTCCAGGCCGGGCGCACTGGACGGCGGCGCAGCGGCACGAAGACCTCGGCCACCTGGGCCTTGTCCAGGGTCTCCTTCTCCATCAGGGCGACCACGAGCGCGTCGAGCACGTCGCGGTTCTCCTCGAGGATGTCGAAGGCCTCCTGGTGGGCGGTGCCGAGCAGCTTCTTGACCTCTTCGTCGACCGCGGCTGCGGTCTCCTCGGAGTAGTTGCGCTGGTGGCCCATGTCGCGGCCCAGGAAGGGCTCGGAGTTGCTGTCGCCCAGCTTCACCGCGCCCAGGCGCTCGGTCATGCCGTACTGGGTGACCATCGCGCGGGCCAGGTTGGTGGCCTTCTCGATGTCATTGCCGGCACCGCTGGTGACGTCGTGGAAGATCAGCGCCTCGGCGGCCATGCCACCGAGCATGTAGGCGAGCTTGTCGAGCATCTCGCTACGGGTCTGGGAGTACTTGTCCTCGTCCGGCAGCACCATGGTGTAGCCCAGCGCGCGACCGCGCGGCAGGATCGTCACCTTGTGCACCGGGTCGGTGCCCGGCAGGGCCGCCGCGACCAGGGCGTGGCCGCCCTCGTGGTAGGCGGTCATCAGCTTCTCCTGCTCGCTCATCAGGCGAGTGCGGCGCTGCGGACCGGCGATCACGCGGTCGATCGCCTCGTCGAGGGAGGCGTTGTCGATCTGCTTGCCACCCTGGCGGGCGGTGAGCAGCGCGGCCTCGTTGAGCACGTTCGCGAGGTCGGCACCGGTGAAGCCGGGGGTGCGACGGGCCACGCTCATCAGGTCGATGTCGGGTGCGATCGGCTTGCCGCGCGAGTGCACCTTGAGGATCTGGTGACGGCCCTTGAGGTCGGGGGCGTCGACCTGGATCTGGCGGTCGAAGCGGCCCGGGCGCAGCAGCGCCGGGTCGAGCACGTCGGGACGGTTGGTCGCGGCGATCAGGATGACGCCGCCGCGCACGTCGAAGCCGTCCATCTCGACCAGCAGCTGGTTGAGGGTCTGCTCGCGCTCGTCGTGACCGCCGCCCATGCCGGCGCCACGGTGCCGGCCGACGGCGTCGATCTCGTCGATGAAGACGATCGCGGGGGCGTTCTCCTTCGCCTGCTCGAACAGGTCGCGCACGCGGGAGGCGCCGACGCCGACGAACATCTCCACGAAGTCGGAGCCGGAGATCGAGTAGAACGGCACGCCGGCCTCACCGGCCACCGCGCGGGCGAGCAGCGTCTTGCCGGTTCCGGGCGGGCCGTAGAGCAGCACGCCCTTGGGGATCTTGGCGCCGACGGCCTGGAACTTGGCAGGCTCCTGCAGGAACTCCTTGATCTCGCCGAGCTCCTCGATCGCCTCCTCGCAGCCGGCGACGTCGGCGAAGGTGTTCTTCGGCATGTCCTTGCTGATCAGCTTCGCCTTGGACTTGGCGAACTGCATCACCCGGCCGCCGCCGCCCTGGACGCTGTTCATCAGGAAGATGAAGAGCAGGATGATCAGCGCGAAGGGCAGCAGGGTGGCCAGCAGCTGGCCGAGGAAGCTGGGCCGCGGGTTCTCCGAGTTCGACTTCTCGATGGTGCCCTTCTCGACCTGCTCACGCACCTGGCGGATCAGGTCGTTCTGCTGACCGCTGACCCAGTGCGTGGAGATCTTCTTGCCGCCATCGCGGTCGACGTCGTCGTCCAGGGTGGCCTGGATCTCCTGGTCGTTGTCGATGAAGGTGATGTCCTTGACCTGACCGGTGGAGATGTAGTTCTCCATCTCGGAGGTCTCGACCTCGTCCCACCCGCCTCCGGGCGCGAGGAACTGCAAGGCGAGCAGCACGCCCACCACTGCCAGGACGATCCAGAGCCACGGACCCTT
>NZ_BAAALG010000006.1:179266-192786 GCF_039528155.1 Nocardioides dubius
TATGACGGTACAGGAACGCGGCAACGACCCGGCAGCCGAGCGACCAGAACGTAGGCGATCGGGCCCATGGCCCGCGCAGCTCACCCCGGACGACGCACCGCGCGGTGACGCGACGGCGGCCCTGGCGTAGCACCTCGCTCGATCGGAGCCAGGGGTGAAAGATCCGCTTCATGGTGCGCGGCGCCAGTGCAGGTGGCCCAGGATGGCAGAGGGCAGCGGTCCGTGCACCGCCGCCCTCCTTCAGCCCGGGCGTCAATCCCCCAACGCCCACAAAGGGCACCCGGCAGGGTCTCGAAGTGACTAGCCTCTGCGGGTGACCATCAGGGCCAATCCGCATCCGTTCCTCCGGGCATTGCCGTGGGCGCTCGCCGCCACGGCGGCGCTCACCGCGCTCGGGCACTGGGCGGTCCCCGCAGATCCGGTCTCCTACACGATGGGCCGCCAACTCGTGCCGGCGTTCGCCGGCTTCCTCGCGGCCGCTCTCGGGGCCAGGTCGGCAGACCAGCGCTGGCCCTCGTGGCGCTACCCGCTGATCGCGCTCGGGGTCGCGGGAGCCTTGGGCATCCTGCTCAACCTCTCCGACATCCGCGACCGGGCAGACACTCTCCGGGCCGAGCGCGACGCCCCCGACATGGCGGCGTTCCTCGGGACGCAGGGCGATTGGACCCGACTCGAAGCCCGGGACACGGAGCTGGCACAGCAGAAGACCACCATCGCGGAGGAGTTCGACGTCCAGGTGACCGGGGCCTTCTATGAGCACCGGGAATGGCCAGGCGTGGTCCTCCAGTTCGTCGGCATCAACGGCAACCCCGACGGGTCCTCAGCGGCAGACGCCGCCCGGGACATGATGGCTGGCGCCGGCGTGACGACGACCCAGAGCTTCGACACGGGCGGCGACCTCCCCGGTGCCCTGCGCTGCGGCGCGGGGTCGTCCGGCGGCGAGAGCTACACGATGTGCGCTGTCACCACCGATGGCTCATTGGCTGCCCTGACGTGGGTGGGCGAAGCGCCGCCGACGGCGGAGCAGGGAGCCGTACTTGCCCGGGAGTTCGTGCCGCTCACCTACCAATGATCGCCACCCTTCCCTCCGCGCGCTTCGGCCCGGAGGTTGGGGCGGGAGGCGGAGATGCCGAACGGCCGGCGCCCTCCGCAGAGGTCACCGGCCGTTCGCGCGGAGCTGGGCCTGGATCAGACGCCGAGGGTGGTGCCCGCCGAGCGGAGGTTCTGGCAGGCCTCGACGATCCGGGCGGCCATGCCGGCCTCGGCGGCCTTGCCCCAGGCGCGCGGGTCGTAGGCCTTCTTGTTGCCGACCTCGCCGTCGACCTTCAGCACGCCGTCGTAGTTGGCGAACATGTGCGCCGCGGCCGGGCGGGTGAAGGCGTACTGGGTGTCGGTGTCGATGTTCATCTTCACCACGCCGAAGTCGACGGATGCCGCGATCTCCTCGGCGGTGGAGCCGGAGCCGCCGTGGAAGACCAGGTCGAACGGCTTGCTGCCGGCCGCCAGGCCCAGCTCGGCGACGACGGCGTCCTGGGCGTCGCGCAGGATCTGCGGGCGGAGCTTCACGTTGCCCGGCTTGTAGACGCCGTGCACGTTGCCGAAGGTGAGGGCGGTCATGTAGCGGCCGCGCTCACCGGTGCCGAGGGCGCGCACGGTGGCCAGCGCGTCGGCGGGGGTGGTGTACAGCTTCTCGTCGATCTCGGCGACGACGCCGTCCTCCTCGCCGCCCACCACGCCGACCTCGATCTCGAGGATCACGTTCGCCGCGGCGCAGGCGGCCAGCAGCTCCTCGGCGATGTGCAGGTTCTCCTCCAGCGGCACTGCGGAGCCGTCCCACATGTGCGACTGGAAGAGCGGGGCCTCGCCGCGGGCGACGCGCTCGGCCGAGATGGCGAGCAGCGGCCGGACGAAGGTGTCCAGCTTTTCCTTGGGGCAGTGGTCGGTGTGCAGCGCGATGTTCACCGGGTAGTTCTTGGCGACCTCCGCGGCGTAGGCGGCGAACGCCACCGAGCCGCTGATCATGTCCTTGACCGAGGGGCCGGACAGGTACTCGGCGCCACCGGTGGAGACCTGAATGATGCCGTCCGAGCCGGCGTCCGCGAAGCCCTGCAGCGCCGCGTTCAGCGTCTGCGAGGAGGAGACGTTGATGGCGGGGTAGGCGAACGAGTTCGCCTTGGCAGCATCGAGCATCTCGGCATAGCGCTCGGGGGTGGCGATGGGCATCAGATCTCCTCAGGACACGGCAGACAGCGGCCCCAGCCTAGTGGTGCCCCCCGCTCCATGTGACCTCAGCGTTCGGTTTCGACGGCGAACCGCGCCGACAGGTCACATTGGGGTGTCAGCCGCGCCAGGCGGCGTCGGTGGAGAGGTCGGCATGGGTGCGGATCCACGAGTGCATGGCGATCGCGCCGGCCGCGCTGGCGTTGATCGACCGGGTGGAGCCGAACTGGGCGATGGAGAAGGTGCCGTCGACGACCTCGCGGGCTCGCTCGGAGAGGCCAGGGCCCTCCTGGCCGAAGAGGAAGCAGACCTTGCGCGGCATCTCCATCGTCTCCAGATGCTCCGAGCCCGGGAGGTTGTCGATGCCGAGCAGGCGCACGCCCCGCTCGTGCAGGTAGTCGGCGAGCTCCTCGGGGCCGGAGTGGTGGCGCAGGTGCTGGTAGCGGTCGGTGACCATCGCGCCGCGCTTGTTCCAGCGCCGGTTGCCGACGATGTGCACCTCGGCGGCCAGGAACGCGTTCGCCGTCCGCACGATGGTGCCGATGTTGAAGTCGTGCTGCCAGTTCTCGATGGCGACATGGAAGTCGTGACGGCGGGTGTCGAGGTCGGCGACGATCGCCTCCATCGTCCAGTACCGGTAGCGGTCGACGACGTTGCGGCGGTCGCCCTCGGCCAGCAGCGCGACGTCGTAGCGCTCGTCGTCCGGCCACGCATCACGCCCGCCCGGCCACGGCCCGACCCCTACCTCGGGCGGCCCGTGGGGCATCGGGTCGTACGGCGCGCGCTCCTCGTTCACGCTCTGAACGCTAGTCGTGCGGTCTGCAGGCGGGTCGCGACGGGGCCCGCGGACGCGCTGCGCGTGATGTGTCGGGGGTCTCTGGTGTGCTGATTCCATGATCGAGATCGACGCCACGCACACCCCCTTTGAGGTCACGGACCTCGACGCGGGGTGCTTGCTGACGGTGATCTCGGAGGGGCGTGGACGGGCCTTGGTCACCGCGCGTCGGGAGCTGCGGTTGGCGCACCAGTGGTGCGTGCTCAACCCGGTTGTGGACGGCGGCAACCCGGCCTCGTGGTCGGACGACCCAGCCCTCGCATCGCTCGAGCTCGATGACCTGCTCGGCGGGGACGGAACTCCTGCGGTGGCGGCGTTCGCGGTCGAGGAGTTCGCGGCCGCCTCCGGTCTCACCCGCTACTCCGCGATGGCGATGCTGGCTGCCGCCTTGGACCTGCACCACCGGCTGCCGAGGCTCTGGGCCCAGGTCGAGGCGTTGGAGGTGCCGGGGTGGAAGGCCCGCCGCGTTGCCGAAGTCACCCGGAAGGTGTCGGCCGAGGCAGCTGCTTGGTTCGACGATGAGCTGGAGCGTGGTGGCCGCTACGGCTGGCCCACCATCGAGCGGGTGCTGGCGATGGCGGTGGCGAAGTTCCACCCGGAGCTGATCCGCGACAAGACCGGCCCACTCACCAAGGCCGACTGGGATGTGACGCTGACCCACCAGACGGGTCCGGAGGGCACCGCGTCCGGCACCTCCACCCTTGACGTAGTGGGCGATTCACTCGATCTGTCCCGGTTCTACGACCTGATCTGCGAAGAAGCCGCCCGATTGAAGGCAGCCGGCGACACCGACACGATCGAACAACGCAAGGCCAAGGCGCTCGGGAGCATCGCCGAAACGCAGGGCACGTTCGACTACGAAGGCGCATCGGAAGCGGCGTCGGCACCTGCCCGCCCCCGACGCGGGCTGCGGGTCTTCGTGCACACCACCCTCGCCGACCTCTTCGGCCCCGACGACCTCACCCTCGCCGACACCGACCGCCTAGGCCCCATCCTCATCGAGCAGCTCACCGACTGGCTCCAACGCCACGGCTCCATCGCCAGCATCACCCCGGTCATCGACCTCAACCGCACCGGCACCGTCGACCGACACGACCCACCGGTTTGGATGGCCGACCAAGTCCGGCTCCGCGACCCGCGCTGCGTCTTCCCGCACTGCACCCGATCCTCAGCCGACGCGGACCTCGACCACATCACGGCCTACGACGAGACGGGCCCACCCGGCCAGACGAACCCCGAGAACCTCGCGCCGCTGTGCCGGCGTCACCACCTCGCCAAGACCTTCGCCGGCTGGAGGTATCGCCGCAACCGAGACGGCACCTACACCTGGCACAACAAGCACGGCCACACCTGGCTCGTCACCGCACTCGGCACCCTCCAACTCGACTGAACGGCAGCGTCACCTCCGGAACCCACCGGTCTCCGGAGGCTGCGGCGCGCCCGCTGAGCACCTCGCGGACATGGGTTCACGACGCCATCTGCGCAGGTACCACCTCCCCCGTAGGGTTACCCCGTGCTTATCGACGTGCTGCATCCCCTCCTGCTCGGCCTGAACTGGATGGACCCCGAATGGCTCCTCGAGCGGTTCGGCCAGGAGATGTTCTGGATCAGCATCGCGATCGTCTTCGTCGAGTGCGGGCTCCTCTTCCCGATCCTGCCCGGCGACTCCCTGCTCTTCAGCGTCGGCCTGTTCATCCACCGCGCCGGTGCCGGCGAGGCGGGCATCGACGTCAACATCGTCACCGCCTGCATCGCCCTCTCCATCGCCGCCTTCCTCGGCAACGTGGCGGGCTATGAGATCGGCCGCTTCCTCGGCCCGAAGATCTACGAGCGTCGTGGCCGGTTCCTCAAGCCGGAGTACTTCACCAAGACCGAGGAGTTCTTCGACAAGCACGGCGCCAAGGCGCTCATCCTGGGCCGCTTCGTGCCGATCGTGCGCACCTTCATCACCCTGGTCGCCGGCGTCGGCAAGATGAACCGCCGCCACTTCTTCGTCTGGTCCGCGGTCGGCGCGGTGCTCTGGGCGACCGGCCTCACCCTGCTCGGCTACTTCCTCGGCGGCATCGAGTTCCTGCAGCACAACATCGAGGCCGCGATCCTGGTGATCGTCTTCGTCTCGGTGCTGCCGATGGTGCTCGAGTGGTGGCGCCACCGCAAGGCAGCGCTCGCCATGGTCGACGACGTCACCGACGCCGTCGGCGATCGGATCGAGGAGGTCGTCGACCGGATCGACGACCGCACCGACCGCGACAACTGACCCCGGCGCAGACCGCCGAGCGCTGCCTCAGACCCGCGGCTCGGTGTCCACCAGCGTGGCGAAGGCGATCAGCCGGTTGTCGGTGTGGAACAGCTCGGCGCAGGTGGTCAGCGTCAACAGCCGCTGCCCCTTCTTCTGCGGCGGCTGCACCCCGCCTTCCTTCGGGTTCGTCGGCAGCTCGTCGACCACCCAGGTGTCGCGGAAGGTGACCTCGAGGTCGTTGCCGCCGGTGAGCAGCTCGTAGGTGTAGGTGGCCTCGCGGGTCTCCACGATCACCTCGTCGCCGATCTCCAGGTCCGGCATCGCCCGCAACGGCTCCCCGTGGGTGACCCGGTGCGCGGCCACCGCATAGTTGCCCTTCTCCCCCGGCAGCGCACTGCCGGTGAAGTGTCCGAACCCCGCCGAGAGCACGCCGTCGCTGGTCCCCTCGAGCACCGGCACCACATAGTCGTCGCCGAAGCGCGGCACCCGGATCAGCGCCTGCACGTCACCCTCCGGCACCTGCACCGGCTCCAGCGCCTGCGGGTCGGCCTGCCACTGGCGCTCGACCTCGGACACGATCCGGTCGTGGGTGCGCTGCGACATCCAGTTCGTGCCCCAGAACTGCCACGCCGCCCAGCCGAGGACGCTGAGTCCGCTGAGCACCATCGCCAGACCCAGCCACCAGCTCCACCCGCGCTTGGCGCGCCTTCGGTTCAGACCCACCGGCTCATTGTCGCCTACTAGTGTCTAGCGACATGGCAGGTCACGCTCGCCGCCTGGACGGCATCCCACCCACCGTGTTCACCGAGATGTCCGCACTCGCCCTGCGCACCGGCGCGATCAACCTCGGCCAGGGCTTCCCGGACGTCGACGGCCCCGCCCCGGTGATCGAGCAGGCGGTCGCCGCCCTACGCGGTGGCCGCAACCAGTACGCGCCCGGCCCCGGCGTCGCCGAGCTCCGGGCAGCGATCGCCCGCCACCAGTACCGGCACTACGGGCTGAGCCTCGATCCGGACCACGAGGTGGTGGTCACCACCGGCGCCACCGAGGGCATCGCCGCCGCCCTGCTCGGCCTGGTCGACCCGGGCGACGAGGTGGTCGTGCTGGAGCCCTACTACGACTCCTACCTGGCGATGATCGCCTTCGCCGGCGGCGTCCGGCGCCCGGTCACCCTGCACGCACCCGACTTCCGGCTCGACCTCGACGCGCTGCGTGCCGCCGTCAACGAGCGCACCCGGGTGCTGCTGGTCAACACCCCGCACAACCCCACCGGCACCGTGCTCACCCGCGACGAGCTCCAGGCGATCGCCGACGTCGCGATCGAGCGCGACCTGGTGGTGATCACCGACGAGGTCTACGAGCACCTGGTCTTCGACGACGCCGAGCACATCCCGCTCTGCACCCTGCCCGGCATGTTCGAGCGCACCGTCACCCTCTCCAGCGCCGGCAAGATGTTCTCGCTCACCGGCTGGAAGGTGGGCTGGGCGAGCGGACCCTCGCAGCTGATCGAGGCGGTCCTCGGCGCCAAGCAGTGGCTCACCTTCACCAGCGGAAGCCCGCTGCAGCCGGCGATCGCGCATGCCCTCGACGAGCAGGCCGGGTTCTACGCCGACCTCGCCACCGACCTCGCCGAGCGCCGCGACCTGCTCTGCACCGGCCTCGCCGGGCTCGGCATCGACGTCCGGGTCCCGCAGGGCACCTACTTCGCGCTCACCGACGTGCGCCGGCTCGGCTGGGACGACGGTCGCGCCTTCTGCCTGGCGCTGCCCGAGCGTGCCGGGGTGGTCGCGATCCCGGCACAGGGGTTCTACGACGACCAGCAGGCCGGCCGGCACCTGGTGCGGTGGGCGTTCTGCAAGGAGCGTGCGGTGATCGAGGACGGGCTGGCCCGTCTCGGCGCCGCCGACCTGAGCGCCTGAGCGTTCCACCCCCGGGAATACCGGTGCGCGCGGTCGGTGGCGGGCCCTAGACTCCCGCGCATGGCGCAACCCGAGGACGAGCTGGTGCTGCGCCTGCTCGGCCCGGTCACCGTGCTCGGCGCCGACGGCCACCCGGTCGACATCGGCTCGCCCCGCCACCGCGAGGTGCTGGCTGCGCTCGCCGTCGACGTCGGCCGACCGGTCTCGGTGGACACCCTGCTGGCCCGGGTCTGGGGGGAGACCGCCCGCGGCGGCACCGTCTCCAGCCTGCAGGCCGTGATCTCCCGGCTCCGGGCGCGCTTCCGCGAGGCACAGGTGGCAGCCGAGATCCGGACCGCCCCGCCCGGCTACCTGCTCGCCCTGGAGCCCGGTGCCGTCGACGTGGCCCGGCTCAAGGACGGGCTGGCGAGCGCCCGCACCCGCTTCACCGCCGGCCACCTCGGTGCCGCCGAGGCCCACCGCGAGGTGGTCACCGCCCTCGCCAACTGGCAGGGCACCCCGTTCGCCGACGTGCCCCAGCAGTTCGCCCGCACCGAGGCCTCGCGCCTGGAAGGCCTGCGACTGACCGGCGAGGAGCTCGCCGCCGACCTCGACCTGCGCCTCGGCGCACCCCAGGCCGCGATCACCCGGCTGCAAGCCCTGGTCGACGAGCACCCGATGCGCGAGTCGCTGCGCGAGGAGCTGATGCGCGCGCTCTACCTGGGCGGCCGTCAGGCCGACGCCCTGGTCGAGTTCGAGCGGGTCCGGGTGCTGCTCGGCGAGGAGCTCGGCGTCGACCCCGGCCCGCCGCTGCGCCGGATGCACCAACGGATCCTGCAGCACGACCCGGACCTGCGACCCGCCGCGGAGACACCGGCCGCCACCCCCACTCCCGAGCCCCCGGCACCGCCGCGCCCGGTCTCCAACCTGCCCGCCACCGACCTGCTCGGCGCACTGCTCGGCCGCGAGCGCGACGTCGCCTACCTCGTCGACCTGCTCCAGCAGCCCACCAGCCGCCTGGTCACCATCACCGGCGTCGGCGGCTGCGGCAAGACCCGGCTCGCCCTGGCCGTGGCCGAGCGGGCGGCCGACTCCTTCTCCTCGGGCAGCACCCTGGTCCCGCTCGCCCCACTGACCACCCCCGACGCGGTGATCCCGGCCATCGCCCGCGCGGTCGGGGTCGCGGAGGGCGGCGACCCGTTCGGCGCGCTGCTGGAGCTCTTCCGCGACCGGCAGCAGCTGCTCCTGCTCGACAACGCCGAGCACCTCCTCGACGCGTGGCCCGAGCTGGCCACCCTGGCGGCCGCCTGCCCGGGCCTGCGGCTGCTGGTCACCAGCCGGATCCCGCTGCAGGTGCGCGGCGAGGTGCTGTTCCCGCTCACCCCGCTCGACCTGCCGACGTCGACCGACCTCTTCCTCACCCGCGCCGCCGCCGTCCGCCCCGGGCTGGACCTGAGCCCCGACGACCCCGCGGTCCAGCAGCTGTGCCAACGCCTCTCCGGCATCCCGCTGGCGATCGAGCTCGCGGCCGCCCGGACCCGGCTGCTGACCCCGGCCACGATCCTGGAGCGCCTCGGCGAGGTGATGGCCGCCGAGGGCGCCC
Organism: Nocardioides dubius; assembly: GCF_039528155.1. Classification (NCBI taxonomy): domain Bacteria; kingdom Bacillati; phylum Actinomycetota; class Actinomycetes; order Propionibacteriales; family Nocardioidaceae; genus Nocardioides; species Nocardioides dubius. The sequence continues at coordinate 188,062 of NZ_BAAALG010000006.1, forward strand.
GTGACCTGCCGCCACGGCAACGCACCATGCGCGCCGCGATCGACTGGAGCTTCGCCCTGCTCAGCCCCACCGAGCAGCAGGCCTTCCCCCGGCTCGCCGTCTTCACCGGCGGCTTCACCATCGAGGCCGCCACCGCCGTCCTCGACCCGGTGGTCGCTCCGGGCGAGGTCTTCGCCGTCGTCGAGGGACTGGTCACCCAGTCGCTGGTGGTCGCCGACCACACCGCGAGCGGCCCCCGGTTCCGGCTCCTGGAGCCGGTGGCGCAGTACGCGCTGACCCGGCTGGCCGAGGACGAGGAGCGCAGCGCCCGCAACGCGCACCTCTCCTTCTTCGCCGCCGTCGCCTCACGCTATGAGCCGTCGCTGCGCGGCAAGGGGACCGCCGCCACCCTGACCGCGCTCGAGGCCGACCAGGCCAACCTGGTCGCCGCGATCGAGTGGTCGCTGCGCTCCGGCCAGGCCGACGCCGGCGGCTGGCTGGGCTGGCACCTGTGGCTCTTCTGGTGGGTGCGCGGCACCCTGCGCGAGGGACGCCGGCTGATGCAGCAGGTGCTCGACGCGCCGGTGGCCGACCTGGTCCGGGTGCGCGCCGGAGCCGTCGTCGGTGCGCTCGCCTTCGCCCAGGGCGACCTGGAGGGTGCCGGCGCCTGGGACAGCGCGGCCGAGCTGGCCGAGCGGATCGGGGACGCCGAGGGCCTGCCCTACGCCGTCGGCGGCACCGGCCTGATCGCCCTGGCCCGCGACGACCTCGACGCCGCCGCCGCGATCCACCAGCGCACCATCGACCTGTGCGAGCAGGCCGGGCTGGGCGGCGAGTGGCTGTGGACCCTCTCCCATGTCTGGCTCGGCACCGTCGAGCTGCTGCGCGGACGCCCCGCCGAGGCCGGGACGCTGGTCGACCTGGCGCTCGCTGCCGGCCGGGAGCGCGACGACCCGCTGGCCGTCTACATCGCGCTGTTCACCGCGGTGCAGATCTCGGTCGTCCAGGGCGAGAGCGACCGTGCTCGCGCGCAGATCGCCGAGGGCGTGAGGCTCAGCTGGGAGACCGGCGACCACGCCAATCTGGCCTACCTGCTGGAGGCATTGGCCGTCGTCGATGCGATGTCGGGCCAGCTCGACCGGGTCGGCGTGCTGCGCGGCGCCGCCGCCGAGCTGCGGGCCGGCGTCGGGGGCAACGTCTACGGCTACTACCGCCCCGACGAGAGCCTGATCGAGGCGGCCGGAGCCCAGGCGCTCGCCGCGCGCGGCGCGGACGGCTACGCCGACGACGTCGCCGCAGGTGCCGCGCTGAGCCTGCCGCAGATGGTCGCCCTGGCCGGCGTGCAGCAACCCTGAGCCGACCTCCAAGGCAACGCCAAGCCGACGCCAAGGGCTCGCGGCGAAGGTTCCAGCATGAACCGAAACTGGCTTCCGCCCACCTGGGCGCACCCCGAGCGGGTCGCCCTGACCCCCGGCTACCACCTGCGCACGATGGGGCCGGCCGACGTCGACCTCGATCTACCGGCCGTCCGCGGCTCGCGTGACCGTCTGTTCTCCATCTACGGGCAGGCCTGGGGCTGGCCCCCGGTCGAGCTGACCCGCGAGGCGGACATCGACGACCTCGCCCACCACGCCGCCGAGATCGAGGCGCACGAGTCCTTCCTGTACGGGCTCTTCGACGCCGCCGAGAGCGTGCTGCTCGGCTGCCTCTACATCGACCCTCCGGCCAAGGTCGGCGCCGACGCCGACATCTCCTGGTGGGTGGTCGACAACCTGGTCGGCTCCGACCTGGCCGCCGAGCTCGATGCCTTCGTGCCCCGCTGGATCGCCCAGGAGTGGCCGCTGGCCGCCCCGCGCTACGTGGGCCGCGACCTCTCCTGGGACCAGTGGCTGGCGCTGCCGGACCTGGGCACGGAGGTGGAGCCCGCATGAGGCGCCTGCGGATGTTGCTCGCGACCGCCGTCGTCGCGGGTGCCGGGATCGTCGCCCTCCCCTCCCCGGCCCAGGCCGGCCAGGTGCTGGTGACCATCGGGATCAAGGGCTCGGGCACCGTCCGGGTGGTCGAGGGCTCGCTGGAGGACGGCGGCGCCACCTCGTGCGACCAGTCGCAGAACCTGGACCACCGGGTCACCCTCACCTGCGCCCGGGTCCGCAACGAGGAGCCGTTGGAGGCCTGGGTGTGGCTACGCCCCTCCACCTCCTCCTCGCCGCCGTTCTGGAGCTTCGTCGACTGGCAGGGCTGCGACCAGACCCGGGAGCGCAGCGGGATCAAGGAGTGCGGCGTCGGCTCGACCGCCTTCGGCACCTCGACCAAGGCACCGGTCGCGATCTTCCGCGACAACTCCGCCCCCACCGTCACCGAGCTCGCCGCCACCCAGGACACCAGCAAGGACGGCACCTTCCGGTTCACCTGGAAGGGCAACGACTCGGTGCGCGAGGAGTGCCGATTCGGCGCCGCCACGTTCACCACCTGCTCCTCGGGGCACACGGTCACCCTGCCCGAGGGCCACTACACCTTCTCGGTGCGCGCCGAGGACGCCTCCGGCAACCTCAGCACCACCGAGCAGACGGTCGTCTCCAGCGTGGACACCACGCTCTTCATCCGTCCGCCCGCAGTGAGCACCAGCCGCAACGCGGAGTTCTTCTACTCCGGGACCAACGGCTCCACGTTCGACTGCACCCTGGACGCCGTCACCATGGACTGCGCGGCTGACGGCGTGGCCCGCTTCGCGAACCTCACCGACGGCACCCACACCTTCAGCGTCCGCTCGCGCCAAGGAGCCTGGGTCGACGCCTCGCCGTCCACCTGGACCTGGCGGATCGACACCACCGCCCCGCAGACCACGCTGGGCGGAGGACCGGTGCCCGGAAGCGTGCTGCTCTCCCGGGCGGCAGCGTTCACCATCGGCACCGACGACCCCAGCGCCGACCTGGAGTGCACCTTCGACGGCGTCACCCACGACTGCGCAGGCGGCAGCCCCGTCTTCGCCGGCCTCGTCTCGGGCACCCACGAGTTCACGGCGACCGCCGTCGACCGGGCCGGCAACCGCGACGACTCCCCCGCCGCCCGCCACTGGACGGTGCCGTTCGGGGCGACCTCGCTCAAGCGCGGCACCGGCTGGCGCCTGGTCCGCACCTCGGGCGCCTACGACGGCAGCGCGCTGACCACCAAGAAGCGCAACGCCAGCCTCACCCTCAGCGTGCGCAACGCCCGCTCGCTGATGCTGGTGGCAGGGCGCGGCAAGAAGAACGGCACGGTGGCGATCTACGCCGGCAGCCGCCTGGTCAAGAAGGTCTCGCTTGCTCGCTCCACCTCGGTCGGCAAGCAGCTGATCCCCGTCACCGCGTTCAGCACGCCGTTCACCGGCACCGTGCGGATCAAGGTGCTCACCAAGAAGCGCCCGGTGCGCATCGAGGGCCTCGCCGCCCCGACCCGCTGACCCTCCCCTCCTAGAGAAAGCAGTAGAACCATGCGCAGACGACTCCTCACCGCGGCCGCGCTCAGCCTCGCGCTGACGCCGATGCTGACCGCGACCACCTCGGCGGCCACCGGTGCCGCCGCCACCGGCGAATGGCAGGACGGCACGTCGTCCTCGGACACCGTGATCAGCTGCCCCACCCAGACCGCAGGCATCGGCACGTCGGCCAACACCGGCTGGATGTCGCCCACCGGCCAGGTCCCCAAGGTCGGCGAGAAGTTCTACCTCCGCGGCTACATCGGGCTGATCAGCCTGCCCTGCAGCGGCAAGGTCGCCACCATCCCCGAGATCCTGGCCCCGCCCGGAATCGAGTTCGTCGACGAGCCGGTGAAGTGGGCGGTCTACAAGGCCTCCGAGGGCGGCACGCTGGGCGCCGGTGGGCTGGACTTCTTCAACGGCGTCAACGGTGGCTACGTGATCACCCAGACCGGCGACGAGCCGTTCGTACTGCGCCAGGGCGAGATCTTCGAGTTCCAGTTCCCGGTGCGGGCGACCCGCCCGTTGAAGGGCACCGCGACCCAGGCGCCCACCTGCCTCTCGCGCCGCGACGGCAGCAAGCCCTGCCCGGTCGCCCAGTCGGGCGACCACCTGCAGATCGCGTTCGCGGTCGGCGGGCACGGCGGCGACAAGAGCTACGTGACGCCGTACGTGCCGCTCTTCGCGGCCGGTGCGGGTGACTCGGGGGGCCCGGTGAGCATCTCGGGCGGGCCTCGCGAGGACGCCGTCGTCGCCACCACCTCGGCGGCGTTCACGGTGAGCGCTCCGGGCGCCCCGTCGTGCACCCTCGACGGCCGGGCCCGCGCCTGCGGCAACGGCAAGGTCTCGCTCTCCGGCCTCGCGCCGGGCAGCCACGTGTTCAAGGCGAGCTCGGGCGGGCACAGCGCGTCGCGCACCTGGACCGTCCCGCACGCGGCTCGCGCCTTCAAGCGCTCCGGCAAGTGGTCGCTGGCCCGCTCCTCGGCTGCCTACGGCGGCCAGGCGCTGACCAGCAAGAAGAAGGGCGCCTCGGCCACCCTCAGCGTGCGCGGCGCCAAGCGCCTGGCGCTGGTGGCCGGCATGGGCCGCGGCCACGGCACGGTGAAGGTCTACGCCGGCTCCCGGCTGCTCAAGACGGTCCGGCTCGCCGCCAGCCGCACCGTCTCCAAGCGGGTGATCAGCCTCGGCTCGCTCGGCTCCGGTTGGAGCGGCAAGGTCAAGGTCGTGGTCGCCTCCAACGGCAAGCCGGTGCGACTCGAGGGCCTCGGCGTCGTCACCCGCTAGCAGCCGCA
>NZ_BAAALG010000006.1:192811-200517 GCF_039528155.1 Nocardioides dubius
GCGTCCGGCTCTCAGCCGGTGCGGCGTGCGAACCAGGCGTTGGCGCCGCCCACGTACATCAGCACGATCACCACGACCGGGCCGATCACCAGCGGGATGAAGCCGATCGCGGTGATCAGCACCGTCACCCCCGAGAGGACCGTCAGCAGGATCCGCGCCGCCGAGGAGCGACGGACCACGAAGACCGCCGTGATGATCGCCAGCAGGGCCAGCAGTGCGGTGCCGAAGCCGACCCACACCACGCCGTCCGCGACGTTGTCGATGGTGATCCCGAGGTCGTCGATCGCCTTCATGAACTCGTCGTCGGAGCGGAGCTCCTTGATCAGGTCGTCGCGGGCGACGGCACCGAAGAGGCCGAACAGCCCGCCGATGGCGAAGGCGATGCCGGCACAGATCCAGGTCACGATGCCGGCCGCGAGCACGGTGCCCGGACGACGGTTCGGGTCGGTCTCGCCCCACTGCTGCTGGGGTGCGCCCCATTGCTGTTGCTGCTGCGGGTACGGCTCGCCGTAGGGCTGCTGGCCGTAGGGCTGGCCCGGCTGCTGCGGGTCCTGAGTCATCGCTGCTGGCTCCTCTTCTTCGCGATCATCCAATGGGTGATGCTGGGCCGGGTCAACAAGACCGCGGCATAGACGGTGAGGCCGGTGATGGCGAGCACCATCGGCACGCTGACGGCGGCGGTCAGCGAGAAGATCGCCGCGACCACGGCCGAGACGAAGAGCGTCCAGCGCGCCCACTCGTGGCCCCGGTAGGTGAAGACGGCGAGCACCATCGCCGCCAGCGACCAGAGCGCGAAGACCGCGCTGGTGGCCACCGCGATGCCGCGCAGGCTGGAGACGGAGACGCCGAGGCTGTCGAAGCTGTCGTCGCTCTCCCACATCTCCCGTGCCAGCGACTCACTGGTGCCGAGCGCGATCGCGACCGCGCCCATCGCCACGAAGATCATGCTGGAGAGCACCCAGGTGATCATGCAGGCGGTGCCCAGCTGACGCGGCCGCTCCGGCTCGCTCGGACGCTGGGCGTGGGTCCCGCCGCTCGGCGCACCCGCCGGGGTGCCGAAGCCGGCGAAGGCCGGCGGGCGCTCCAGGGTGTCCTGCGCCGTGGCACCACCGCCGGTGGGCGCCGGCTGGCCGGAGCCGGCGATCTGGCTGCTCGACCCCTGCTGGGGCGGCAGACCCCACGGGTCGCGCGGTGCGGCGTCGGCAGCGCGCGGGACCTCACGCGCCGGCTGGCGCGGGGGCTTGCCGTCGAACCAGTCGCGCGCGGGCGCCGTCCAGAGCAGGCCGACCGCGACCGCGACCATCGAGGTCGCGAATCCGCCGGCGACCATGCCGGTCAGGAACATCGGCAGTGCCAGGATGGTCAGGCCCAGCCGGGCCGCCCGGTTGCGGCGCAGCACGTAGCCGCCGAGGATCGCCATCGCCGCGGCGCACGCTCCCGCGACCAGCGCGGTGCCGTGCATGAAGTCGAGGACCTCCTGCAGGTCCAGGCCCATGCCGTCGAGCGGCGGCTCGTCGAGCGACTTCAGGATGCCCTCGCGGGTGTCGATCGAGCGCAGCCCCGCCACGGTCTCGTAGACGGAGACCAGGGCGAACAGCGATCCCAGGAGGATCACCCATCCGCCGAAGGTGACCTGTGCCGGTCGTGGGTGGGCTGCGCCGTCAGTCATGCGCACAGTCTCTCAAACGACGCACAGCGGGCGCCTGCCACTTCGGCAGGCGCCCGCTGTGCTGGTGGGGCGAGGGTCAGGCGACGCTCAACTCGAGTCCGCTCTCGCCCAGGCTGACCCGCACCTCGCCGCCGTCGGCGACCTCGCCGGCGATCAGCATCTTGGCGAGCCGGTCGCCGATCGCCGTCTGGATCAGGCGGCGCAACGGCCGTGCCCCGTAGGCCGGGTCGTACCCGTGGTCCGCGAGCCAGCCGCGCGCGTCGTCGTCGACGGCGATCTTGATCCGCCGCACCGCGAGCCGGTTCTCCAGCAGCCCGAGCTGCAGGTCCACGATGTGGGTGAGTGCGTCCTTGCTGAGCGCCTCGAACATCACGATCTCGTCGAGACGGTTGAGGAACTCCGGCTTGAAGTGGCCGCGCACGACGCCCATCACCGCCTCGCGGCGAGCCTCCGGCGTCAGCGACGGGTCGGTCTGGAAGACCGAGCCGAGGTTGCTGGTCAGGATCAGCAGCGTGTTGCGGAAGTCCACCGTGCGGCCCTGGCCATCGGTCAGCCGACCGTCGTCGAGCACCTGGAGCAGGATGTCGAAGACCTCCGGGTGCGCCTTCTCCACCTCGTCGAGGAGGACGACGCTGTACGGGCGACGGCGGACCGCCTCGGTGAGCTGACCGCCCTCGTCGTAGCCGACGTAGCCGGGAGGGGCGCCGACCAGGCGCGCCACCGAGTGCTTCTCGGAGTACTCGCTCATGTCGATGCGCACGATCGCGCGCTCGTCGTCGAAGAGGAAGTCGGCCAGGCTCTTGGCGAGCTCGGTCTTGCCGGTGCCGGTGGGGCCGAGGAAGAGGAACGAGCCGGTGGGCCGGTTCGGGTCCGCGATGCCGGCACGGGAGCGCCGCACCGCGTCGCTGACCGCGCTCACCGCGGCCTCCTGGCCGATCAGCCGCTCGCCGATCACCTGCTCCATCTCGAGCAGCTTGTCGGTCTCGCCCTGCAGCATCTTGCCGGTGGGGATCCCGGTCCACGCCTCGACGACGTCCGCGATCTCCTGAGCGCTGACCTGGTCGCCGACCAGCGGCTCCACCTCAGCCTCCTCGATCTCCGCGGACTCGGCGAGGGCCTTCTCCAGCGCCGGGATCTGCCCGTAGAGCAGCTCACTGGCCTCGTCGAGCTTGCCCTCGCGCATCAGCTTGTCGGCCTGCACCTTGACCGCGTCGAGACGACGACGCAGCTCGCCCTCGCCTTCGAGCGTGGACTTCTCCCGCTCCCAGCGGGCCTCCAGCCCGCGCAACCGCTCCTCGCGGTCGGCGAGGTCGGCACGCAGCTTCTCCAGCCGCTCGATGGAGGCCGGGTCGCTCTCCTTGGTGAGCGCGAACTCCTCCATCTTCAGCCGGTCGACGCCGCGGCGCAGCTGGTCGATCTCCTCGGGCGAGGACTCGCGCTCCATCCGCAGCCGCGACGAGGCCTCGTCGATCAGGTCGATCGCCTTGTCCGGCAGCTGGCGGCCGGTGATGTAGCGGTCGCTCAGGGTGGCGGCCGCGACCAGTGCGGCGTCGGTGATCCGGACGCCGTGGTGGGCCTCGTACTTCTCCTGGATGCCGCGCAGGATCTGGATGGTGTCCTCGACGCTGGGCTCGCCGACGAAGACCTGCTGGAAGCGCCGCTCCAGGGCCGGGTCCTTCTCGATCCGCTCGCGGTACTCATCGAGGGTGGTGGCACCGATCATGTGCAGCTCGCCGCGCGCCAGCATCGGCTTGAGCATGTTGCCGGCGTCCATGGCGGAGTCGCCGCCGGCACCTGCGCCGACCACGGTGTGCAGCTCGTCGATGAAGGTGACGACCTGGCCGCCGGCGTCCTTGATCTCCTCGAGGACGGCCTTGAGCCGCTCCTCGAACTCGCCGCGGTACTTGGCTCCGGCCACCATCGCGGCGAGGTCGAGGCTGAGCACCCGGCGTCCCTTGAGGGAGTCCGGCACGTCGCCGGCGATCACGCGCTGGGCGAGGCCCTCGACGACGGCGGTCTTGCCGACGCCGGGCTCGCCGATCAGCACGGGGTTGTTCTTGGTCCGGCGGCTGAGCACCTGGATCACCCGGCGGATCTCGGCGTCGCGACCGATCACCGGGTCGAGGCGCCCCTCCTCCGCGGCCTTGGTCAGGTCGACGGAGTACTTCTCCAGGCTCTCGTAGGTGGACTCGGCCTCCTGGCTGGTGACCCGGCGGTTGCCGCGGACGGCGGTCAGGCCCTCGCGCAGGCCGGCCTCGGTCAGGCCGGCGTCGGTGAGCACCTTGCTGGCACTGCTCTCGACGCCCGCGATCGCGATCAGCAGGTGCTCGGTGGCGACGTAGTCGTCCTTCATCGAGGCGGCCAGGTCGAGCGCGGCGGCCAGCACGCGGGTCAGTGCCGGCGAGGCGCCGGGCTGCTGCACGGTGGCACCGCTGGCGCTGGGCAGGGCGTCGCGCACCGACGTCGCGGTGCGGGTGATCGCGCCGGCGTCCGCACCTGCCTTGCCGATCAGGTTGCGCGCGGTGCCCTCGGCGTCGTCGAGAAGCGCCACCAGCAGATGGATCGGCTCGGTCTGGGTGTGACCCTTGGTGGTCGCACCCAACTGGGCAGCCTCGATCGCCTCGCGGCTGCGGGTGGTGAACTTGTCGGCACCGAACTGGCTCAAGGTGTCCCTCCTGGCTTCGCTCCTCGGACAAGCCAACCGCCGTTGCCGCCAGCTTGTCGAGACCCCCGTAGGGCCTCACTGATCTCAACGACACCAAAGTTGAGTATGTTCCGCTCAACTTTCCTTATCTCACTGAACTGCCGGTGATCCGGCTCACAGCGTCGAATTCCTGCCACCACCCCGATAGTCCCTGACGTTTTCGTGGTTTTCCGTCGCAGAAACCACGAAAACGTCAGGGACTATCCGGCAGCGGGACGGGATCAGTCGAGGTCGTGGGGGGCCTGGTGCTCGGGGAGGGCGGAGAGGTCCTCGTCCTCGGCGACCAGGCAGGTGCGGCAGAAGTCCTCGCCGAAGGGGGTCAGGTGGATGCTGCGGCGCACCACCTTGGCCGAGCGGACGGTGTGCATCGCCGCCAGCACGTCGGGCTGCGCCTCGACCACCTGGTACTCCAGCGGGTCGCGCAGCTGCTCGCGGGAGAACCAGATCAGGCCCAGCCGGAAGAGGTTGTTCAGGTACGAGGGCACCTGCTCCAGATACCGGACGCCGGCGCGCGGGCCGATCATGTTCAGCCCGGGTGCGATCAGGGTGGAGCTGGCCATCCCGATCACGCCGCCGGTGCGCACGTCGACGGTCGGCTGCGGACCGCCCTTGAGCAGCAGCAGGAGGATCCGGCCCTCGTCAGGCGCCATCTCGTCCAGGATCCTGGCGTAGGCCGGGTGGCCCTGCTCGGTGTTCCAGACATCGCGCGAGCGGGCGAGCAGCGCCTCCCCCTGCTGGCGCAGCGTGCGCTGGGTGCGCTGTTCGCGCGTCTCCCGCGGCTTCTCCTCAGGCGCCTGGCGAAGCGACGAGCTGACCTGGATCACGGCCTCGGGCACCGGGGTGCCGTGACTGAGCGCCTTCGCCAGATCGGCGATCACGCCGGAGGCGGCCGCCATGCCCTGCGCCACCTCGACCGCGGTCTGCGGATTGGTCGCGGCCTTGAGCACCCGGCGTCCGGTCCGCATGCCGGCCACCACGCCCCACTCGGCCGTGCGCAGCCAGGAGGTCGCCGCCAGCCGCACCAGGCCCGGCAGCGCCTCCACGGCCTGCTGGGTGTCGATGCGGGAGACCGGGGTCGCGCGCACACCCGCGACGTCGTCGTCAGCCACGGCGCTCTGCTCCTCGCTCGGCCACTGGTCCTCGGTCATCCGCCCACCCTAAAGATCAACTCGTGCAGGAGCCCACCCGCGGCCCCCATGATCGCGCCATGGGCGTAGAGCATCCACTCGTCCTCACGGATCGCGGCCCGCATCATCTCGACGAAGTCCTTGGGCGGCAGCTCCTTGGTCCGCATCGCGATCAGCGCCCGGATCTTCTCCGACTGCTGCCTGCTGAACGCGGCGTCCTGGAACGGGGTCAGGGTGCGCCCGACCGCCTCCGAGGCGAACTCGCCCTTGATCCGGTCGTAGGTCCGCCCGCCGAGCGCGATCCGGGCCGCCGTCCGCGCCGGGCCCGCGGCCCGGTCGATCGCCGGAGCGAGGGCGTCGGCCAGCATCTGCCGGGTCCGGTCCCCGCGCGGGCCGTCCATCAGGAAGTCCCCTATCCGCTGCAGGGTGATCACGTCGTCGGCGATGATCCGGGCGTACACCTCGGCAGCCTCGTCCTGGCGTCGCAGGAAGAGCCCGTGGAACCTGATCCCGAAGTAGCGCCTGGGCTCGGTCGGCTCGAAGATCAGCCACATGCCGAGCGCGTTGGTGATCCAGCCGACGCCGATGCCGAGCACCGGCAGGATCCACCACAGGTGCACCCAGTGGTAGATGAAGGCCACCGGGATGCCGAGCAGGAACCCGAAGATGAACCCGAAGTTCACCATCAGGTTGAGCTCCTTCTGGCCCATGTCCTTGAAGACCCGCACCACCAGGTCGGGGTTCTTCTGGAAGTGGTCGATCACCATGATCTTGGGATCGAGCAGCTGGTCGATGTGGACGCCGATCTCCTCGGTGACCGTGCCCACCACGCTCGGCAGCTGCGCCTGCACCCGGGCGATGATCGCGCGCTTCCCCGCCACCGGCAGGTCGCGCCAGAAGGCAGGGTTGCTGCGTTGCATGACCTCCTCGACCAGCTCGGGGATCTCCGGCTCGAAGAGGGTGACGATGTGCTCGCCGATCTTCTCCGGCTCCAACTGCTGGTAGAACTCCGCCGGCGTGCCGAGCTTCGCGATCGCCTTGTCGACGGCGATCGAGCCCATCTTGGCCGCCCGCGCGGGCACGATCCCCTGCCAGCCGATGCCGCCCTGCAGGAACCCGGGCACCTCTTGCAGCTTGCGCGGCGCGAGCCGGGTCAGCTCGGCCATCCCCGGCACCCGGAAGCCGTGGAAGCGGATCGGGTAGAAGAGCATGATCAGGCCGGTCCAGTTGATCAGCCAGCCGATCACGGCGGTGAAGAGCGGGATGCTGAGGAAGGCGAACCACTCCCAGGAGCCGTGCAGGTCCTGAAGGAACCAGTCGACGTCACCCAGCCAGTCGAGAAGTCCGTTGAGCGTCGTACCCACCACCTTGTCGCCGGACGCCCGCGGGGCCGTCGCCTACTTCCCTCACCCTGGGCTGGAGGTTACCCAAGCAACTGCATGTCCGAACAGGGTTTCACTCTTCGACACGGGTGATGCCGCGAGTGATCGCCGCGGCGGTGAAGGCGATCAGCTCCGCAGGGTCGACGTGTCGCGCCCAGTTGTTGACCAGCGTGTCGGAGACGCCCATCAGCCCCGACAGCACGAAGGGGATCATCGCCGGCGCCGGCACCAGCCGACGACCCTCAACCTGAGCTGCCGCGACGACCGCACGCTCCAGCTCGGCGTTGTACGCCACAGCCGTCGCCCGCACCTGGCCGACCGACTCACGCTCGAACTGCTGGCCACTGACGGCGTCCTGCCAGACCGCTGTCATCCTGCCGACGCGCGACCACTGCCGCGCAGACTCCGGAATCACCGCCTCGAGCAGCGCGGCGACGCCATCCTCGCGCGGCACCTGGGCGAGGAACCGGGTGGACTCGATCTGGCTCTCGTTCAACAGCGCGACGAAGATGTCGTGCTTGTCAGCGAAGTACTTGTAGATCAAGCCGGTGCTGGTGCCCGCCCGTTGCGCCACCGCCCGGATCGTCAGGGCGGAGTAGCCGCCCTCGTCCAGCAGCGCCGCGGCCGCATCCAGTGTGCCGCGACGGCGTGCGGCCGCGTCCCCGTACACCGACCTGTCGTTCGCCTCGCTCACGGCGTCACCGTACCCGGCATCGGGCGCACCTCACGCCAGCTGGAATGAACGATGTCCATTCCAGGATTGAACATTGTTCATTCTATCGCCTACGGTGTCCTCACCTGGCGTCACCCATGACCGCCGACCT
>NZ_BAAALG010000006.1:200597-238085 GCF_039528155.1 Nocardioides dubius
AGTTGATGGCGCTCTACGCCGAGGACGCGGTCAAGCACGAGCCGCTCGGCGTCGCGTCGCACCACGGCCTCGACGCGATCCGCGAGTTCGACATCCAGTCCGCAGCGACCGGCTTCTCGGTGACCCGGCACTCCCCCATCACCGTCTCCAACCACTTCTCCGCCGTCCAGGTGCGGGTGCAGTTCGAAGGCGTGCCGGACTTCCTGGCCACTGATCTCTTCGAGTTCGACGAGCACGGCAAGATCACCTCGCTCAGCGTCCTCATCGACATCGAGGCACGCGCATGATCTCCCACGCAGGAATGCTGGAGGGCAAGGTCGTCCTCGTCTCCGGGGCCGGCCCCGGCCTGGGGCGTTCGCTCGCCACCCGCAGCGCCGCCGCCGGTGCCCGGGTCGTGCTCGCAGCCCGGACGACGTCTCGCCTCGAAGCGATCGCAGACGACGTCCGAGCCGCCGGGGGCGAGGCAGTGTGCGTCCCGACCGACCTCACCGACGCAGCATCGGTGCGTGCGCTGGCCGAGCAGTCGATCGCGGCCTTCGGCCGGGTCGACGCGGTGGTGCACAACGCCAATGTCCAGCCCCCGCCGATCGGGATCCTCGAATCCGACCCCGACGACGTGCGTCAGGGCATCGAGATCAACCTGCTCTCGGCGCTGAACCTGACCCGCGAGCTGGCTCCTGAGCTGGTGCGCACCCAAGGCTCCGTGGTCGCCATCAACTCGATCGTGCTGCGCAATCAGCTGCCCGGATACGGCTCCTACCGGGTGATGAAGTCCGGCCTGCTGGCCCTGGCCCGCAGCCTGTCGGTCGAGCTCGGTCCCCAGGGGGTCCGGGTCAACTCGGTCGCGCCGGGCTACATCTGGGCCGACTCGGTGAAGGTGTACTTCGAGTACCAGGCCAAGAAGCGAGGTGTCGACGCGAGCGAGATCTATGCCGAGGTCGCCGCCGACACCGATCTGCGCCGGCTCCCCGAGCCCGACGACATCGCCAACGCCGTGGTCTTCCTCGCCTCCGACCTCGCCCGGGCCATCACCGGCCAGTGCCTGGATGTGAACTGCGGGCACACCCACCACTAGCTCAGCGGACGCCGGCGACCTCCGCGGTGATCTGCAGCGCCAGATACTTCGAGCCGGCCCGCGCATACGACAGGTTGCCACCCATGAACCAGAGGCCGGGCTGCCCCGAGGCGCGCCACACCGAGCGCAGCTCGCCCTCCTCGTCCAGACCCCAGACCGGGCCGGCGGCGGCAACCGCCTCCGGCCCCAGGATGTCGCGGGCGGTGTCGCGGATGCCGTCGAAGCCGGTGGCCAGCCAGATCGCGTCGAAGCCACGCGCGTCGCCGTCGGTGAAGACCACCATGCCCGGCTCCAACCGCTCGATGCCGACCCCGTGCTTGACCGCGATGGTGCCGTCGACGATCAGCCGCGAGCAGCCGACGTCGATGTAGTAGCCGCCGTTGCGCTCCATGAACAGCGCGCTCATCCCGCGGCCCTCGGGCCCGTCGGTCAGCCCGAAGCCTGCCGCCCGCAGGCCGTCGAGCAGCGCGGCGTCGGTGGCAGCGGCCGCAGCCGTGACCGCCCGCTGGCGATCGCCCGCGGCGCTGAAAGGCATCGACCAGGAGATCAGGTCGGCGACCTCGGTCGGCGGGCCGTCCTCGCCGAAGAGCTGGGTGGTCATCGCCAGCATGGTGTCGCCGGCCACCACGTGGCTGGGCGAGCGCTGCAGCAGGGTCACCTCGGCACCGTGCTCGGCCAGATCCTGAGCCAGGTCGTGGCCGCTGTTGCCGGAGCCGACGACCAGCACCCGGCTGCCCGCGGCGCCGGCGCCGGTGCGGAACAGCGAGCTGTGCTGCACCGGCCCCCCGAACTCCTCGACGCCGGTCAGCTCCGGCAGGAAGGGACGGTTGCCGCTCAGGCCGGTGGCCACCACGACATGAGCCGGTCGCAGCGTGCGGACGGCGTCGCCGCGCGAGACCTCGACGCTCCAGCGACCGTCCGCATCCGGCAGCTCGGCGTGACGCACGGTGGCCTCGGTCCAGACGTTGAGGTCCAGAGCGGTGGCGTAGAGCTCCAGCCAGTCGCCCATCTTGTCCTTCGGGGTGAACCGGGGCCAGGTGGTCGGGAACGGCAGGTACGGCAGGTGGTTGTAGGTGGTCGGGTCGTGCAGCACCAGCGAGGCGTAGCGGTTGCGCCAGCTGTCGCCGACCCGCGCGGCCCGCTCGACGACCAGCGCACGCACGCCGACCCGCTCGAGGCGGGCGGCCAGGGAGAGCCCGGAGTGGCCGGCACCCACGATCACCACGTCGGGCTCGCCGTCGGCGAACTCCGCGGCGCGGGCCCGCTGCTCACCCCAGGTCGGCTCGAGGGTGGAGGTGTGGGCGCCGTGCGGGCGGTCGGCGCCGATCGCCTCGCGACGTCCTGCCACCTCGTCCAGCTGGGTGAACAGGACGGCGGCACGCCAACCGGCGTCGGTGCGGACCAGGTGCGCGATGCCGCGCCCGGCGCCGTGGTCGCTGGTCAGCTCGAACTGCACCATCAGGCTGGTGCCACCCGCCGCCAGATGCAGCGGGACGTCGGTGCCGAGGCGCAGGCCACCGAACCGCACACCCCGCGCCGCCTTGCGCAGCTCCTCGATGCCCTCGCCGCTCAGCGAGCGGAAGTCCCAGGTGAGCGCGAGGACGTCACGCCACCAGCCGGGATCACCGAAGACGCGTTCGCGGGGCACGCCGTCGTCGACGACCCAGCCTTCGAAGTCGGCCAGCCACTGGCGGGCGATCTCGGCTGCGGACTGCGTCTCAGACATCTGCTCCCTCTCCACGACACGTCTGCCGCATCCTGGCGGAGCCTTGTGGCCCCGATCACGGCGAGATCCCGGTCACAGGGACAAAACGCCCAGGGCCCGCGAGATTCGCGGGCCCTGGGCGTGCTGCTCCGGTGTTCGAGTGCGCTGCGTCAGCGGCCGCGCCGCCAGACCACGACCGACTGGCCGGGGTCGGGCTGGCGCAGCACCGGCAGCTTGTTGCCGATCGGCGGCACTGCTCGACGTCGGGTGCTCGCCTGCAGCAGTGCGCCGCGGGCGGCCTCGATCTCGGCGACCAGCTCGGCGTTGCGGGCGGTGAGCGCGGCGACCTGGTTCTCCAGCTCGAGGATCCGGCGCACCCCCTCGATGCCGATCCCCAGCGAGGTGAGGTCGGCGATCGAGCGCAGCCGCTCGATGTCGCGGTGCGAGTAGCGGCGTCCGCCACCGCCGGTGCGGGCAGGGTCGATCAGGCCCATCCGCTCATAGGTGCGCAGGGTCTGCGGATGCAGGCCGGCGAGCTGGGCGGCCACGCTGATCACGTAGACGCCCACCTCGGGATCTGGCCTGTTCATCGTCAGCTTCCTTCGTCGAAGAGCTTGCTCCGCAGCGGCTTGCCCGCCATCGCCTCACGGTAGGCCTCGACGGCGGCTCGCGCTGCCGTATCGAGAACCGCGGGCACCTGCACCTCGACGGTGACCAGCAGGTCGCCCTTGGTGCCGTCGGCACGCGACGCGCCCTTGCCCCGCACCCGGAAGGTGCGGCCGTTGGGAGTGCCGGCGGGCACCTTGAGGGTGACCGGCGCACCGCCCAGCGTGGGCACCTTGATCTCCGCGCCCAGCGCCGCCTCGTCGAAGGAGACCGGGACGTCGAGGGTGAGGTTGTCGCCCTTGCGGGAGAACAGCCGGTGCGGCGTCACCTTGACGGTGACGTACAGGTCACCGGCCGGCCCACCGTTCTCGCCGGCGCCTCCCTTGCCCCGCAGCCGGATCCGCTGACCGTCCTTTACCCCGGCCGGGATCCGCGCCTGGATGGTGCGCGCCGAGGAGCCGCGGCCGCTGCCCAGGCAGGAGGGGCACGGCTCGTCGTAGACGAGCTGACGCCCACCGCACGAGGGGCAGGTCTGGTTCATCGTGAACGCGCCGCCCATCGAGTTGGCGACCATCCCCGATCCCTCGCACTGCGGACAGATGTGCGGCTTGGTGCCGGGCTTGCCGCCGGTGCCACCACAGGTGGCGCAGGGCGCGTCCGAGGTCAACCGCAGGCTGATCGTGACGCCGTCGATGGCGTCGGTGAAGCTGATCGTCGCCGACGTCTCGACGTCCTGGCCGACCCGGGGCCGCTTCGCACGGCCACGTCCGCCGCCTCCGAAGAGGTCGCCGAACATGTCGCCGAAGCCACCGCCACCGCCACCGCCCGCCCGATCGCGCAGCAGGTCGGAGAGGTCGAAGCCACCGGCCCCGCCCCCGAAGCCGCCCATCGGCATGCTCCGGATCTCGTCGTACTGCTTGCGCTTCTCGGCGTCGCCGACGACGTCGTAGGCCTCGGCGACGGACTTGAACTTCTCGTGCTTGGCGGTGTCGCCGGGGTTCGAGTCGGGATGGTTGGCGCGCGCAAGCTTCCGGTAGGCCTTCTTGATCTCCTCAGCTGTTGCGTCCTTGGAGACCCCGAGCTCGGCGTAGTAGTCCTTGCTTGCCCACTCAGCCTTCGCGGTCGACATCCGCGCACCTCCCTTCCTTCGTCATGTTCTGTGCCGCCGCGCCCGGACCGGACGCGAGCGACTTCGTGGTGGAACGCCTCACGCCTGCTGGTCGGCGCCGGCGCCCGGCTCGACCACCAGCACCTGCGCCGCGCGGACGACGCGGTCGCCGATCCGGTAGCCGGCCTTGGCGATCACCTTGACCGTGGTCACGGTGACGTCCGGGTCCTCGCCCAGGTTCGACAGCGCGTCGTGCAGCGACGGGTCGAACGCGTCGCCGGGCTGCCCGAAGCGGACCAGGCCCTGGCGCGCGACGACCTGCTCGAGCTGGTCGGCCACCGAGCGCAGACCCCCGTCGAGCTCGCCGTGCTCACGAGCACGGTCGATGGTGTCGAGGACCTCGGTGATCGGGGAGAGCGCCGCGAACGTGGCGTTCTCCTTGATCAGCTCGCGGTCGCGCTCGACGCGTCGCTTGTAGTTGAGGAACTCCGCCTGCAGGCGCTGCAGGTCCGAGGTGCGCTCGGCGAGCTGCGCCTCGGCGAGCACGAGCGGGTCGACGACCTCCTCGACCATGGCGACGTCGCCCGGCTCGAGGGGTGCCCCCTCCTCCACCATGTTGGCGGCGCCACTGATGTCGGTGGTCTCACCGATCACCTCGGCGTCCACGACGGCGTGGCCGTCGGCCGGGGCACCCGCAGGTGCCCCGACCGGCTGCTCGTGGGGATGGGTCACTTGTTCTCACCCTCGGCGTCGTCGACGATCTCGGCGTCCACGACGTCGTCGTCGGCCTCGCCGGTGCTGCCGGTGCTGCCACCCGCAGCGGCCTGGTCGGCCTCGGCGGCGGCGTACATCGCGGCGCCCATCTTCTGGCTGGACTCACCGAGCTTGGTGACGCCGGCCTCGATCTCGTCGGCGCTCGCCTCCGCGTTCTCCAGGGTCGCCTTGAGCGCGTCGACGTCGGCCTGCACCTCGGTCTTGACCTCGTCCGGGATCTTGTCGCCGTTGTCGGTCAGGAACTTCTCGGTGGTGTAGACGAGGCTGTCGGCCTGGTTGCGGGCGTCCACGGCGCGACGACGGTTGGCGTCCTCCTCCGCGTACTGCTCGGCCTCCTTGACCATCCGGTCGATGTCGTCCTTGCTCAGCGCCGAGCCACCGGAGATGGTCATCGACTGCTCGCGGCCGGACGCGTGGTCCTTGGCGGAGACGTGCACGATGCCGTTGGCGTCGATGTCGAAGGTGACCTCGATCTTCGGTACGCCACGCGGGGCCGGCGGCAGGCCGGTGAGCTCGAAGTTGCCCAGCGGCTGGTTCTGCGACCACATCTGGCGCTCACCCTGCGCGACCTTGATCTCCACCGACGGCTGGTTGTCGTCAGCGGTGGTGAAGATCTCCGAGCGCTTGGTCGGGATGGTGGTGTTGCGCTCGATCAGGGTGGTCATCACGCCGCCCTTGGTCTCGATGCCGAGGCTCAGCGGGGTGACGTCGAGGAGCAGCACGTCCTTGACCTCGCCCTTGAGCACGCCGGCCTGGAGCGCGGCACCCAGGGCCACGACCTCGTCGGGGTTGACGCCCTTGTTGGGCTCCTTGCCACCGAGCAGCTCCTTGACGACCTCGGTCACGGCGGGCATCCGGGTGGAGCCGCCGACCAGGACCACGTGGTCGATCGCGGAGACGGGCACGCCGCCGTCCTTGAGCACGGCCTGGAACGGGGCCTTGGTGCGCTCGAGGAGGTCCGCGGTGAGCTTCTGGAACTCGGCGCGCGACAGCTTCTCCTCGAAGTGCAGCGGGCCGGACTCGCCGTGGGTGATGTAGGGCAGGTGGATGGAGGTCTCGCTGGAGGAGGAGAGCTCGATCTTCGCCTTCTCCGCGGCCTCCTGCAGACGCTGCTTGGCGATCTTGTCGGCAGCCAGGTCGACGCCGTTGGCGTTCTTGAACTTGTCGACCATCCACTCGACGATCCGGTTGTCCCAGTCGTCGCCACCGAGGTGGTTGTCGCCGGAGGTCGCCTTGACCTCGACCACGCCCTCGCCGATCTCCAGCAGGGAGACGTCGAAGGTGCCGCCACCGAGGTCGAAGACCAGGATGGTCTGGTCGTCGCCCTTGTCCAGGCCGTAGGCCAGCGCGGCGGCAGTGGGCTCGTTGACGATGCGGGCCACGTTCAGGCCAGCGATCTCACCGGCCTCCTTGGTGGCCTGACGCTGGGCGTCGGAGAAGTAGGCGGGGACGGTGATCACCGCGTCGGTGACCGGCTCGCCCAGGTAGGCCTCGGCGTCGCGCTTGAGCTTCTGCAGCACGAAGGCGCTGATCTGCTGGGGCGTGAAGTTCTTGTCGTCGATGCTGGTCTTCCAGTCGGTGCCCATGTGGCGCTTGACCGAGCGGATGGTGCGATCGACGTTGGTGACGGCCTGTCGCTTGGCCACCTCGCCGACGAGGACCTCGCCGGACTTGGCGAACGCGACCACCGACGGGGTGGTGCGGGCGCCCTCTGCGTTTGCGATGACGGTGGGCTCTCCACCTTCAAGAACGGCGACCACAGAGTTGGTGGTGCCGAGGTCGATGCCGACTGCGCGAGCCATGGTTCTCCTTGGGATCTGGGTGGTGCGTGATGGTGGTACCTGGGCCCTTGCGGGCCAGCAATGCGCCCAGTCTGCCACGCCGGTGGTCGACCAGTCACATTACTTGAGTGACATGCACTCAACTTTTCTGATGGGTATAACGAGCACCCCCACCCGATGATTCCCGCCCGGCCCAACTTTTCTGCCCACTCTCCCCTGGGGGTAGTCCCGGACGTTTCGCCCCAAGATTCAGCCGATCGAGGGGCGCAACGTTCGTCAGCGACCCCGCACCCGCACCGTGCTGATCCGCTGCTTGCGGATCTGCGCGTCGGTCCACGGGAAGACCACCCACTGCTTGCGCCCGAACAACCGAGTCTGGTCGCTCGACCAGGGCGACCACGGGTTCTCCGACTGGCCGTAGGTGAGGATCGTGCGGGCGTTGACCCGTCCCCTGTCGCCGAAGGCGATCGCCTGGATGTGCGAAGAGCCGAAGGTGATCGGACTGAGGTACCCGGCATTGGTGACCGGATCGACCGATGCCAGGGCGTTCGCGTTCCCCGCCAGGTCGCCGTTGCCACCGCCGAGCGGGATCGCCGGAGCTCCGCGATCACCGGCCACCTGCAACGAGCCCCAAGGCGCGTCGGGGGCGATCTTGCGCTTCTCCAGATGGGCGATGGCGCTCTTCATCGCACCGATCACGTTGCCGTTGGTCTCGTCGAGGTCGCGCGGGGTGTTGAGCGGATCCTGGGCGTCGAACGGCACCTTCCAGATGCTCCCCGAGAGCAGCGAGTCGGGGATCCGGGTGACGAACTCCTGGAACACCTGGTACCCGCGGCTCGTGGTGTTCGAATGCCCGTCCCACTTCGCCAGCGCCACGCACGCCTGGCCACCGCCCGCCGCCTGGCAGACCTTGTCGAGATCTCCGTTCGCGCGCATCACCTCACCCGCCCGGACCCGGTTCTGGTGCTGGGTGCCGCGCAGCGACGCCGGCGTCACCTTGCCCTTCTTCAACCGGTCCAGGACGTACTGGCTCACCATCCGGGTGCGCATGGTCCGCTCACACTTCTCACAGCCGATGATCCGGGCGAAGCCGTTCAGCTGCTGCGCGGGGTTGGGCAGCCAGTAGGAGTCGTTGGCGTTCATCACCCAGTCGGTGCGGTAGGCGACGGGCATGTTCTTCGGCCCGAGGACTCCCGGCCGAGCTGCGTCCGCGTCGGTGCCCCACGCGCACGAGCTGTCCGCGAAGGTGCCATCCAGCCCCGGCAGCCCGGCCAACGCCTGGGTGAGGCGCCCGATCGGCGTCATGCATCGATCGGCCATCGCGTTCGAGACGTTCGGAACAACCGAGTGGTCCGCATAGGCGACGTTGCCCGCGCGGTCGGCGGCGATCGTGTTGACCCACGGCATCCCGCCGCCCCTGTCCTGCCGGGCGATCAGGTCCCGCACCGAGCCGGCGCGGCCCATGTCGAAGAACGTGTCGAGCGTGCGCAGCTGCTCGCCATTGGCGTCGCGGATCGCGAAGAAGCTCAACGGCGTCCAACCCATCAGCGTGCTGGGGTCGTCGATCACGTAGCCCTGCGGGGTGCGGTAGAGATCCTCGGTGACCTTGGCCAGCGAGCCGTCCGGCCTCTTCACGGTGACGGTGACGATCCGTCGCTCCAGCTGACGGATCAGGCCGTTGCCCGAGAGGTAGGTCGTCGGCGACACCAGCGTGCGGTACTCGTATGGGGTGAAGCGATAGCCGGTGGAGACCGTGTGGCTCCATGCGACGTTCTTGTTCCACCCGATGTTGATCACCGGCGAGCCGATCAGGCTGGCGCCGGCGACGTCGTACTTGCCGGGGATCGTCAGGTGCTGCTGGGAGAAGCGGTAGCGCCCGGTCCACGGGAAGTGCGGGTTGCCGAGCAGCATGCCGCGCCCCGTCGAGGAAGCACTCCTGCCGATCGCCGTCGCATTCGACCCGAACCCGGTCGAGGGGTCCTTGCCGAGTGCCTTCTGCATGTCCTCGGCAGAGGGCACCTCCGTCGGCACTGGCGCGAAGGAGCCCAGGTCCGGCAGGCCCGGATCGGTCAGCGTGGGCGGGCTCGCGCCGACGATCTGCTGCAGGAAGTGCCCGGTGGAGCCGAGGATGTTCGCCAGGTAGATGCCGTACCAGACGTCGAGCGTCGTCGCGTTCGGGCGCAGGTAGGCGGCGCCCCGACACGCGCGGTCGGGATAGTTCTTCGCGCCACCGATGCTGCGCAGGTACTTGTTCACCCCGGCCACGTACCCGGTGACCATCGCCCGGGTCTCCTTGCCCGGCCCCGCCACCGGGTCTGCCAACAGCCTCTCGACGACCTTGCGGTTGCGCAGGTCGGTGACCAGCGCGTCCATCTGCAGGTTCGTGCCACTGACCGAGACGCCGTCGCGATAGGTGCCTTCGGCCCCCAGGTAGCGCGACCGAGTGCCCCGGGCGGTGATCAACACATCGGCCAGGGTGCAGCCGTTGGTCTCCATCGCGGCATAGCCCGAGCCGAAGCCCAGCGACCCGTAGTTCCTGGCGGTGATGTGCGGGATGCCGTGCTTGGTGCGCACGATCGTGGCCCGGTAGCGCGGCTTCTTCCGCTTGGCGGCGCCAGGCTCGCGGACGGCGGCGCTCGCCGACTGCTGCACCTGGGCCGACGCCGGCTCAGAGGTGCCAGCGCCGGCACCAGCGGCCAGCACCGTGATCGTCAAGGCCAGGCCCAGGGCGCCGGACAGACGGCGCGAGGAAACGGTCAGCATGCGCGGCCAACGACCTAAGTTACCCGCAAGTTACGTGCGTCACATCTGCCAGGCGGCGACGCTGACGAACGTTTGGCACGACATTTCGCACAGAACAGGGGCGAAACGTCAGGGACTATCCGCCGGGGCGTCGCGGAGGCTGCCCGTCACCAGGCCGGCGTCCTTCTCCGAGATGATGCAGTAGAAGCCGCGGTCGCCGTTGGTGAACGCCACGTCGGTCGGCGGCAGGACGTCGATCTCGAAGTTCCCGTCGCGACCGGCGAGGTACGCCTTGGCCGCCTTCTCGGTGCAGGTCTTCTTCACCACCGGGTCGTCGTACAGCTCATCGAGGTACGGGGTCGTGGTCGACGGGTCCAGCAGACCGGTGGCATACGCCTCGTAATAGTGCTCCTCCGCGCAGTCGGACTTGCTGGCCTGGGAGGTGTTGGCCATCTTGACCAGGCCATCGAAGCACTGGCCGACCGGAGGCGCCTCGCCTGGCGTGGTCGGGTCGGCGCTCGGGGAGCCCTGCGCACCGGGCTTCCCGGTCGGCGTCTGGTCTGATCCGTCGTCCGCCGCGGCGCCGCCGGTGGGATCGGTGGAGGTCTCTGCGGAGGCGGCCGCAGCCGGGGCCTCGTCGCCCACCAGCTCGCCCACGCCCCAGGTTGCCGCGCCCCCGAGAGCCAGGCCGAGCACCGCGGCCAGCGCCACGGCGCGCTTGCGGGCAGGACGCACTACCGACGGCGACCCCGAGAGCGAGGCTCCCGGCATGGAGCGCTGCGAGGTGAATGCGGCCTCGGGTCCGCCGAGCACCGCACGGCGAGGTGAGGGCGGCAGGCTCAGTGCGGCCAGCGCGTCATGCATCTCGCGGGCCGAGGCGAACCGCTGCGCGGGGTCGGGCTGGGTGGCCCGGGCGATCACGCCCATCAGCACCGCACTGCCCGGCGTGCCCGGATCCGGGAGCGGGGTCGCCAGGTGTGCGATCACCTGATCGATCGGTGCCGGCGAGCCGTCGCCGCTCCACCGTGGCGAGCGGTAGGGCGAGATCAGCGCATGCAGCGTCGCGCCCAGCGACCAGATGTCCGACTGCTCCGAGGGCGGCAGCCCGGAGAACGCCTCCGGCGCTGCATAGGCCGGGGTCAGCGCCTCCAGAGTGACCGACAGCTCTTGGCCTGCGACCGGCAGCGCGGCCAGCCCGAAGTCCGCCAACCGCGGCGTGCCGTAGGAGTCGATCAGCACGTTCGACGGCTTGATGTCGCGGTGCAGGACGCCGGCCTCGTGGGCCGCCGCCACCGCGCCGACGATCGCCAGCCCGACGTCACGCGCCTCAGCGGCATGCAGCGGGCCGTAGGCCTTCAGCCGGTCCGAGAGCGTGCCGCCCGGGCACAGCTCCATCACCAGGTAGGCGCGATTGTCGGGCGTGGTGCCGGCATCGATCAGCGAGACGACGTGCGGGTGCGAGCTGATCCGGCCCGCCGCCGTCACCTCGCGCAGGAAGCGACGGCGTCCGCGCTCGTCGTCCAGCACCCGGTCGTCGATCTTCACCGCGACCAGCCGGTCGATGTTGCGCTGCCGGCCGCGATAGACCCGCGCGAAGCCACCGCGCCCGATCTCCGGACCCAACTCGACGTTGGGGATCAGCCCGCCTGTCGCTGTGTGCTCGCCCACGCGGACGAGCCTAGACGCGATCCTTCCCGACCCTCCGCGCCCCCTGCCGATTTGCTTGCACATGCCCACCAATCTGGATAGTCCCTGACGTTTTCGTGGTTTTGGACCGCAGAAAACCACGAAAACGTCAGGGACTATCTCGCGGCAGGGAGAGGCGGCCGGCGGCGAGGGTGATCGCATGCTGAACAGACCGCGACTCCGGCGACCAGCGGCATGCAAGGCTGCGCTCATGAGCGTTCCCCTGTTGCAGATGAACGACGGCCGCACCATCCCGCAGATCGGCCTTGGCACCTTCGGGATCAGCACCGAGGCGGCGCCCGAGGTGATCGGCGCGGCGATCGAGGCCGGCTACCGGCACCTCGACACCGCTCAGATGTACGGCAACGAGGCCGGCGTGGGTGCCGCGGTCACCGGCAGCGACGTGCCGCGCGACGAGTTCTTCGTGACCACGAAGCTGCACAACCCGCACCACCGTCGCGACGACGCCCTGCGCGCCTTCGACACCTCGCTCAAGGACCTCGGCCTCGACTACGTGGACCTCTTCCTGATCCACTGGCCGCTGCCCACGCTCTACGACGGCGACTTCGTGAGCACCTGGCGCACCCTCATCGAGCTCGCTGACGACGGCCGCGCCCGCTCCATCGGCGTCTCGAACTTCGAGCCCGACCACCTGGACCGGCTCGTCGCGGAGACCGGCGTGGTGCCGGTGGTGAACCAGGTCGAGCTGAACCCGTGGTTCGCCAATCGCCAGGTGGAGCAGGCGAACGCCCGCCATCAGGTCCTCACCGAGGCCTGGGCGCCGATCGCCCGGGGCAAGGTCTCCGAGGCAGCCGAGATCACCGCGATCGCTGAGCGGATCGGCGCGACGCCGGCCCAGGTGGTGCTGCGCTGGCACCTCGATCAGGGCCGGATCGTCTTCCCGAAGTCGGCCGATCCCCAACGCCAGCAGCAGAATCTCGGCGCCGCATCGATCACCCTGACCGACGCCGACCGCGCCGCCCTGGACGCCCTCGACCAGGGCCCGGCCGGACGCCAGGGCCCTGATCCGGCCACCTTCGACTGGCTGGGCTGAGCGAAGCCCCCGGCTAGATGACGCCTGCCGCCCGGGCCGGCTCCGCGTACGCCTCGGCCAGCGACTCCACGGTGGCGTGGGCGTTGAGGCCGCTGGGGTTGGGCACCACCCACAGCTGGGCGCCGGCGAACGGCTCCGGCTGGCGGCCCACCTTCGCCTTGGGCTGCTTGAACGCGCTGCGATAGGCGGTGATCCCGGCGATCGCCACCACAGCAGGACGCCGCTCGGTTACCAGCGCGAGCAGCTCCTGACCGCCCGCGGCGAGCTCCTCCTTGCTGAGCTCGTCGGCGCGAACGGTGGCGCGACGCACCAGGTTGGTGATCCCGATCCCCCGCGCCCGCAGGTGGTCGCGGTCCTCTTCGCTCATCCCGTCTGACGGCGAGATCTCCCGGGTGACGATCCCGGCCCGGAACAGCGCGGGGTAGAACCGGTTCACGGGATGCGCGAAGTGGGTCTGCGTCGCCGCGGTCCACAGCCCCGGGTTGATCCCGACGAAGAGCAGCTTGAGGTCATCGCCGAGCAGGTCGGGGACCACGGCGTCGCGGTACGACTCCAGCTCGGCGCGGGTGAAGGAGGCCATGCCGCGATGCTCCCAAACGCCTCCGCGCCCCGATCCGGCGCCCCTCGCAACTCGCACGTTGCTGCCATCATCACGCGCTGCCGAACGAAAAGCCCCTCGAAACGGAGTCTCGAGGGGCTTTTCGTCAGGGACTATCCCAGGGGGCTAGCGCTGGCTGAGGCCGCGACGTCGCGCGATCAGCAGCGTGAGGCCGCCCAGGAGCAGCAGCGCGCCCACGGCGAGGAACCACGGGGTGAGCGTGCTGCCCACACCCGGCAGGTTGTTCGTGTCGCCGTCGTCGAGAGCGCCGTTGTCGTTCTCGTCGCCGTCGGACTCGACGTCGGCCTCGAACTCGTTGGTCACCGTCGCCGACGCCTCACCCGGACCGGCGGTCGGGGTCAGGTCGAGGGTGATGGTGGCCTTCTTGCCCTTGACCGTCTTGCCGGCGACCTCGGCCTCGATCGACGTGCGCTTGGCGCCGCCGTCCTCGGTCTCGGTCAGCGTGCACTTCGCGCTGGACGGCAGGTTCGCGTACGACGCCCGGTAGCCGTTCTTCTTGGTGAGCTTGCGCTCCGCGCCGCCCGGCACCGCGAACGGCGTCCGGGTCCCGTCGACCAGCCAGGTGCACTCCAGGGCCACCTTGAACGGCCCGTTCGCACCCTTGACGTCGAGTGCGCCGATCCGCTCCTTGACCACGTCGAGCGAGGTGAGGTCGAACGTGTTGTTGGCGGTGACGGCGATGTTGCCGACCGTCTCACCCGCGCCCGGGGCCGGCACCACGACGACGCCGTCGACCGGGTCGAGCGTGGTGGTCGTGGCACCGCCGGTGCTGCTCTCGGTGACCACGCACTCGGTGCCGGCCGGGTAGGGGCCGAGCGTGCGGGAGTCACCCGCACGGAGCGTGAACGAGCCCTCGAACGGCTTCTGCGACTGGTAGGTGCAGGCCACGTCGAAGCCGAACTCACCGGTGCCCCAGCGGGCAGCGCCGTCACCGTCGACGACCTTGTTGATCGTCACCGTGCCGGCGTCGTAGCCGTTGGTCACCACGACCGCCGCCGGGTCCACGCCCGGAACGATGGTGGCCACGCCCGCGCCCTGGTCGGTGACGTTGTCGCCGACGATGACGATCTCGTCCGCGAACGAGGAGTCCCGCTCGGTCAGGGTGCAGGTCGCACCCACCGGGATCACGCCCGTCGGGGCGGTCCAGGTGTCGCCGGCCTCCAGGTCGAAGTCGACGCTCGTCGCGCCACCCGCGAAGGTGACCGGCGTGCCGAGGATCGACAGGCAGGACAGGTCGAAGGAGAACGGACCGAAGTCGGTGTCGACCGCGTCGGTCTCCACCAGCTTCTGCACCGACAGACCGGTGAACTGGTAGTCGTTGCCCAGCGCGGCGACCTGAGCGGCCGGAACCGCGCCGTCGGTGGGCTCGGCGACCAGCAGCGTGGTCGGCGAGCCGGTACGGGTGGTCTCACCGAACGTTCCGGTGCTGCCCTGCTCGGACACCGTGCACTCGGTTCCGTCCACGCTCAACGGGATTCCGTTGATCCGCACGCTGTAGCCGTTGCCGGCGTTCAGCTCGACGACGGCGTCGGCGCCCAGGTCGAGCTCCTCGGTGCCGATCCGGC
The DNA here is from genome assembly GCF_039528155.1 of Nocardioides dubius. Taxonomy (NCBI): domain Bacteria; kingdom Bacillati; phylum Actinomycetota; class Actinomycetes; order Propionibacteriales; family Nocardioidaceae; genus Nocardioides; species Nocardioides dubius. The sequence continues at coordinate 215,313 of NZ_BAAALG010000006.1, forward strand.
AGGAGACGTCGGCCAGGACCCCGGTCGGCGCGTAGTCGGTCGCCGGACCGGTGATGGCCTTGTCGATCCGGATCGAGCCGGTACGCAGGTGCACACCCACCTTGTTGGGGCTGAGCTCACGCCACTGCGCCTGGCCGGCGAACTGGTACTTGATGCCATGCTGGTTGTAGGCGAACTCGTCAGCGGCCGGAACCACCTTCGAGGCGCCACTGGCGTCGGCGTCGCTCTCCAGCACGTTGCGGGTGGAGTAGTTGACGTCGACCTTCTGGCCGGGGGCCAGGTTGCCGGTCGCGGTCCCGCTGAAGTCCATCGTGATCCGCAGACCGCTGACGGTGGACCAGTCGGTGTCGGCGTCGGCCTCGGCCCACACCTCGCCGCTCTGCTCACAGGCCGGCTGGGTGCGGATGGTGTCCCAGGTGCCGACGCAGACGTTGGCGCTCGTGGTGACCTCGATCTTCGCGGTGGCACCGGTCGGACCGGTCACCTTCAGCGAGTCGGCCACCAGCTGCGGGCGGTAGACCGAGCCGCGGCTGCCGCCGGAGACCAGCAGCTTGTCGCCGGCGACCGGGAGCTGGTCGAAGATCACCAGCTCCTTGACCGCCACCGTGCCCGCGTTGACGTTGTTCAGCACCCAGTCGTCGACGCCGTCGACCTGGCTGTGCGCCACGCACTGCGGACGGTAGAAGCTGCCGTCAGTGGCGACCGCCGCACCCGGGGTCGCGCTCAGCCGCGGCGCGCAGACCGCTGCGTCGTTGCCCGGCACGTAGGCGCCCGGCAGCGAGCCGCGGACACCCTTCATGGTGATCACGTTCGGGCCGTTGACGACGCCGACGTAGTCGGTGGTGCCACAGGTCTGCTTGTCAGCGTCCCAGGCCCCGGTGAGCGGTCCTCCGGCCACGGTGTTGCGACACCCGGTCAGCTGCTCCTCGGTGCGCACCGTCATCGTGTTGAGCGCGGTCTGGCCGGTGCCGAGGCCCGGCTGCAGCTCGAGGAAGACCCGGATCTTGAAGGTCTCGCCCGGCAGCATCCGGTCGCCGCCATCGGGCCAGGTGAAGGTGATCCGGCGCCCGTCCGGGCTCGGCGTCACGGTGACCTCGTCCGAGAGCAGGCCGCCGGGCTGAGCGGTGAAGACCGGTGCGGGCTCCTCCAGGTAGAGCAGCTCGGCAGGCAGGTCGTCGGTCAGCTCGGTCACCGTCAGGTAGCCGGTGCCGACGTTGCGGATGGTCAGGTCGAACGGCACCGCGGAGCCGACGTTGGCCAAGCGGTTGCCGTCGTTGGTCAGCTTGCGGACGGCGATCTCCTGCGTGCCCTTCGAGAGCACGATGTCATCGGTCGCGTCCTTGACCGGCGAGTTGTTCCCGTCGGTCCGGGTCGAGGCGGAGCTCTGCGTGTTGTCGATCCGCTGGCCGGCGAAGACGATCGCCGCGTCGTCGTCACGGCGCGTGTCACGCACCTTGACCGTCAGCGCTGCGCTCGCGCTCCAGTTGGGAGCGGGGATGGTGCTCGAGAAGAGGCCGCCGTCCGCACGGTCGAAGGTAAACCGGATGCCCTGCGCCTGGTCGAGCGCGAGGCCCGCCGGGAGCGCAGCGGTGGCGCCAGGGGTGCCGAGCACCCAGTCGGTGCCGTCGAAGAGGTCGACGCGCACCCGGTTCGCACCGGCCGGAAGGGTCACCGTGCCCAGTCCGGTCAGGTCGAAGTTGTTCCAGAACTCCACCGAGTCGGCCTGATCGGTGATCACGACCTCCTGCGGCGACAGGGTGCTGCGCGGGCTGGAGCCCTGGTTCGCACCGAGCACCACGTTCACGGTGTCGCCACGCTGCGGCTCGTTCAGCTGCGCGGGGGTGACCGTCTTGGTGGGCGTGATGTTCACCAGACCACCGGTCAGCACGACCTTGGTGTCGGCCGCGTCGCCGGTCAGCACCCCGGCGCTGGCGACCGGGTCGTAGGACTGCGCGAAGACCCGGTTCGGGACGTCGAGCGTGTCACCGGCCCGCAGCACCTGCTCGCTGCCGTCGTGGCGCAGGGTGGAGCGGAGCTTGGACTCGACGGTCAGCGTCAGGTTGTTGGCCTGGGTGATCGTGCCGCCCAAGGCAGGGTTCGTGTCCTGGAAGGTCACCGAGATCCCGACGACGTCGCCGAGCTGCGCCGCGGTCAGCGCGTTGGCCGCGGTCGCGGTCAGCTGCTCGGTGCTGTAGGTGCCACCGGAGTAGCGCAGCAGCCACACCGTGGTGGCGCCCAGGTCCACCTCCGCGCCGATGCTGGCGGCGATGGTGATCTTGGTGGCGTCGAAGCGGTTGAACGGGTTCGCCACGGCGGGGTCACTGAGGTAGTTCGCCGAGGTGTCGAACGGGTCGTCGGTCGCGCCGGCCACGGCACCCGTGTAAGTCCCACCCGCGACGTCGGCCGAGGTCTGGCAGTCGCCCAGCGCGGTGTCGGTGCAGGTCGCCGGGTCGGTCAGGCGCACGTAGGTGGCCCGGGCCGTCGAGGCGTTCTTCGCCGTCATCGTCCAGGTCGCGCTCGGGTAGGCCGAGGCCGGGCTGCCGGACGGCGGGGTGAACAGCTCGGTGGTCGGGGTGACCGACTTGGTGACCGAGACCAGCGGGTCCGGGTCGACGATCACGATCGTGTCCGAGTCGGTGTCGGTGGCCGGAGCGCCACCGGCGGTCGGGTTGCCGGTGATGCCGACGGTGTTGTCGACCGTGCCGGCGTCAGCGTGGTTGAGCACCGAGTCCTCGGTGACGAAGGCGCCACTGGAGCGGGTCGTGTCGCGAATCTGCCACTGCAGGGCGAAGCGACGCGGCGTGCTGCCGTAGCCGACTCCGGCGTTGGGCAGCGGCGCGAACGGGTCGAGCGACGCGACGTCCTGGCGGGCGGCCTGGCGCGCGATGGTGTCCGCAGCGGTCTCCGCGACGGTGATCCGCACGCTGATCGTCGACTGCTGCTGGGCGGGGGTCAGGTCGTAGCCCTTGAAGCCGCGCTGCGCGGTCATCCAGGAGCCGGCCGGGGCGGCCACGGTCTGCCAGGAGGTGCCGTTGAACAGCTCGACGGTGGTGACCGTGTCGTAGAGCAGGAACCAGCCCTGGCTGTAGGCCACGCTGCTGGCGCTGATCGGGTCGATCCGGGTCAGGTTGAAGGCGTCGAAGACGGTGCTGGAGACGCCGGCCGCGCTCGGCGTGCCGGGCTGGTCCTGGATCGCCACCGGGCTGAAGCCCTTGCTGACGCTCCAGTCCAGGTTGGTGCGGGCGCTCGCCGACGACTGCGCGTCGACGGCTGCCGTCGTCCAGTCCTTGACGATGGAGACGCCGGGGCCGGGGCCACCGGGCTCGGTCTCCACGGTGCCGACTCCCGTGTCGCCGTCGCTGTCGTGGAGGTCCTTGCCGCCGTCGGACTCACCGTCAGCGGTGACCGTGGCGGCGTTGACGTAGTTCGTCGGCTGCTCGGGCGCGGGGGTCACCCCGCCGCCGGTGCGCTTGGTGCTGCGCGCCTCGAAGTCGATGTTCGGGGTCAGCGCGGTGTCGGTCGGGAAGCCGGCGGCGTTGTTGAAGGAGAACCGCAGGCCGGTGACGTTGCTGGCGTTGAGCGGCGGAACGAGTGCCGCGAGCGCGCTGTCGACGGCGGCCTCGTCCATCGTGAAGACCGTGGCGCTGGCGACCGGACCGGTGACGGTCAGCGGGTGCCAGGCGGTGCCGTCGAAGACCTCGACGGTCAGCTTGGTGTTCGGCGGGACCTGGGTCGGCGCGATGGAGTTGAAGTCGAAGGCGTTCCAGAACCCCTCGGCGTCGCCTGCCCAGACGTCCTCGATGACGACGTCGGTCAGCCGGGTGCCGGCGCCCTTGACGATGGCGTCGGCGCGCAGCGAGGTGATCACCGACTCGCCCGGGTTGACCGGGGTCGAGGGCCGCACGGACTTGGCGAGGGTGACCTCGATCTCCGGGTTGATGATCCGCAGGTCGTCGGTCGCGCTGTCGGTGTCGGTGAGGCCGTTGGGAGCCTCGACCTCGACGTCGACCGTGTTGGTCAGGGTCGCGGTCGACTCGGTTCCGGTGGCGTTCTCAGTGGTCTCGATGGTGAACTTCGCGACGCCACTCTCGTCGGCGTCGATGGTGTTGCCGGTCCAGGTGATCTCGAAGCCGGTGATCGGCTGGCTGGGCAGCGGCGGGACCACGCCCTGGACGAGGGTGATCTCCTCGGAGCCGCCTGCGTGCTTGTAGCTGAGGGTGGCGGCGGTGGCACCGGCCGGCCAGACCGGCGCGGCGTCGAAGCCGCCGAAGGTCACCTCGGAGGTGAAGAAGTCCAGGTCGGAGAGGACGAGCCGGTCGACCGGCACGCCGCCGTTGGTCGCGGTCAGGGTCGCCTGAGCGTCCTGTCCGGCGGTGATGGTGCCCGGGGTGATGTCCTTGTGCGCCTCGACGGTCGGGATCGACGGGGCCACCGCGAAGGAGGCGTTGCCGTCGTCGGTCGCCTTCGGCTGTCCGGCCAGGACGGCCTCGCCGGTGGTCACGTTGTTCACCGAGTGCGGGGCCGTGGACAGGTCCGCGCCGTCGTTGCGGTGGGTGGCGCGCTGCTCGACGTCGAGCTCGACGTCGACGATCTGGCCCGGCTCGATGACGCCGGTGCAGGTGATCCGGATGCCGCCCACGTCGGCGTTGCTGACGCCGGCGGGCAGCGCGACGGTGGGCGCGGCGACGGGGGTGCCGGCGGTCCAGCTCCAGGTGCCACCGGTGCGTACGTAGGCGTCGACCTGCACGGTGGCGCAGCCGGCCGGCAGGCTGACGTCGCCGAAGCCGGTGAAGTCGGTGATCACGAACGGGTTGCTGGCGTCGAGGGCCGCCGCGCCGTCGGGTGCCGCCTTGGGCTCCTGGATGGTGAGGCTGTCGACGTCGACGTTCGAGGTGTTCTTGGCGCTCAGGCCGATCGTGGAGTCGGCACCGGGGTTGAAGACCTGGTTGGCCGGTGCCCAGGTCTTGTCGACCTCGACGCCCATCCGCACCGGGACCTCGATCGAGACCGTGGCGTCGTCGGAGACCGGGTTGGCGTTGTCGGCGGTGCCGTACGCGACGTTCACGATGTCGCCGCTGCTGCCCGGCGGGTAGTCCGCCGGAACCTGCAGGGAGAGGGTGATCCGGTAGTCCTGGCCGTTGCCGAGGCCGACCGTGCCGCCGTCGGTGCTCTCCTGGATGTCGACCACGAGCTCGGTGTCGGCTGCGATCGTGGCCGGCGGGGTCGCCGTGCCACCGGGCAGCCACTGCACGGTGCGCGGGATGCCGGCCGGGTTGTAGGTGACGTCCTGGATCGCGAAGCCCGTCAACGCGTCAGGCAGCGGGTCGCGCACCTGGGCGTTGATGCAGTCCTCCTCGGAGCACCGCACGGTGATCGTGTAGGTGAAGGTCTGACCGGCCGCCAGCTCGCTGACGTCGACGTCCTTGTCGATCGACAGATAGTTGCCGGCCGCGTTCGCCGGACTCATCGCGACCAATGGCGTGATCGCCATGATGACGAGTCCGAAGACCATGGCGATGGCAGACCAGAATCGGGCCCCGGCGCGTGCAGACACGGCGGGCTCGTTCGTGAGCACTTGTGAAACTCCCCCTACGGCGACGACAAGAACAGTCCCGAGAAGGTCAAACGATAAATAGTTGTAAATGACGACTGTGAACGAGGTCCAGTGTTTACCGTGTTTTGGTGACGAGAACCACCGAATTTTCGGCGCTACGTCCGCTTAGTCCGATTTACGGTAGATCACATCCGGACTAGACCGGACCCCTGAGCGGAGGTCAGACGGCCCAGGGCGTGATCACACGCGAGGCTCCCGCTCGGCGTGCGCCTTCGGCTCGACCGGGATCTTCGAGGTGGTCGTCGTGGGATGGCTGGAGAGGCCGTGCCGATCGAACTTCTGCCCCGATGCGATTCCGCCGATGTAGAACGAGATGAGCGCGATGGCGACGCCCGCGACGTCGTCGGCGACGTAGTGCCAGCCGAAGTAGAGAGTGGCCACCACGGTGCAGCCGAAGTTGGCCCACATCACCCAGTGCACCCAGCGGATCTTGACCGTGTACTGCACCATCAGCGCCCACAGCAGGGTGACGCCGGTGTGCAGGCTGGCGAAGGCGGCGACCGTCTGCGCGCCGCCGTAGCCGTCCCACCACAGGAACGCCTCGCGGGCGTTGTAGAGGGAGTTCATCAGATCGGTGGTGCCGGTGTGCGCGAGGTCCTGGTAGCGCCACGGGTACTCGAGGCCCGGGCCGAGCGAGGGCAGCATGTAGTAGGTGGCGGTGCCCAGGGTCCAGATCAGGCACTGGCTGGTCACGAACCAGTAGCCGTAGCTGATGTTCCGCGACCAGACGCACCAGATCGCCACCAGCACCGCGACCATCGGGATGAAGAGCACGTAGATCGACGACAGCACGTGCGCCGAGATGGTGGTGCCGAAGATGGCGTGGATGATGCTCGCCGGCTCGTGGCCGAGGAAGATCGCGTGGTCGAGCAGGTCCAGCTCACGGTCGTAGTTGGCGTCACCCATCACCGAGGGCAGGAACGACTTCAGGTTCCGGTAGCAGACGTAGACCACGTAGAAGCAGCCGATGCCGAGCGCCACCAGGGTGAACCGCTCACGGTCCCAGTGCTCGCGCCAGCGCTCCTTGATCAGCCCGCCCCACAGGTGGGGCTTGCCCTTGGAGAGCCAGATCGCACGCGGGATGAGGTCGACGAAGAGCGCTGCTCCCACCAGCAGTGGGAGCCGGGTCCAGGCCGGTCCGAGGAAGCCCTCGGGGTCGACCAGGCTCTTGTCGAGGCTGATCGCCGCGACGATGGCAAGCGCGCCCATGAGCAGGGCGTTTCCAACGAGGAGGGCATAGGCGCGGCGATACACGACCCGTAGTTTAGGGGACTTGCCCAGCGGTCGCCGCGTCGCCGACGACGGCAAGGCGGTCCGCGATCACCCGCATCCGCACCCGCTGCCCCGGCCCCGGGGCGACCTCGGTGGTGCTCGCCACTGCGGAGACCTCGCCCAATGCAGGTGTCTCGACGACCAGGCGGACCACCTCGGGCGCCGCCCGCGACGCCCGGACCACGCCCTCGAGCGGGCCGTCCGGCGACACCTCCAACGCCGAGCGGCGCAGCGCGACCGCACCGGCGCCGGCCAGACCCGCGGCCTGCAGCACCACCTGGGTCGCCGCGCCGTCCACGACGCGGTCATAGCCGAGGAAGAGCGCGGTCTCGACGTCGACCGGGTGTGCCCAGACCTGGGCCGGCTCACCGACCTGGACCACGCGCCCGGCTCGCATCAGCGCCATCCGGTCGGCCAGCGCGAACGCCTCCTCGTGGTCGTGGGTGACCATCAGGGCGGTGGTGCCCGAAGCGGTGATGATCCGGCGAAGGTCCACGGCGAGCCGCTCACGCAGGGCCGCATCGAGCGCGCTCAACGGCTCGTCGAGCAGCAGCAGCCGTGGCTCGACGGCCAGCGCTCGGGCCAGCGCGACGCGCTGCCGCTCACCGCCGGAGAGCGTCTCGGGACGTCGCGCGCCGTAGCCGCCGAGCCCGACCAGGTCCAGCAGCTCCTCGACCCGGGCCGCCACCGTTGCCTTGGCCCGTCGCCGCAGCCGCAACGGGTAGCCGATGTTGCCGGCCACGCTCTTGCTGGCGAAGAGCTGGCCGTCCTGGAACATCAGTGCGAAGCCGCGGCGATGGGTCGGCGTCCGGCGCAGGTCGACGCCGTCGGCGAAGATCCGGCCGCCGGCCAACGGCTCGAGGCCAGCCACCGCGCGCAGCAGGGTCGACTTCCCACAGCCCGAGGGGCCGAGCACCGCCAGCACCTGGCCGTCAGGGACCTCGAGGCTGACCCCGTCGAGGGCGACCTCGGCGCCGTAGCGCACGCTGACGTCGTCGATGCGCAACATGTCAGAAGCCTCCTACCCCGGGCACCCGCAGGCGCTCGGTGATCAACATGACCGTGGCCGTGGTCGCGGCGAGCAGGACCGACGCAGCCACCGCCATCGCGTAGTGGTGCTCGCCCGGCGTGCCGAGCAGCCGGAAGATCAGCACCGGCAGCGTGGGATGGTCGGCCCGGCTGAGGAACGAGGTGGCGCCGAACTCACCGAGCGAGACGGCGAAGACCATCCCGGCCGCGGCCAGCAGCGGCTTGCTGACGACGGCGAGGTCGACGGTAAGCGTGGCCCGCAGCGGCGAGGCGCCGAGCGAGGCCGCGGCCTGGCGTTGCCGGTCGTCGATCCCGGCCAGTACCGGGATCAGGATCCGCACCACCAGCGGCAGGGCCACCAGCGCCTGCGCGATCGGCACCAGCAGCGGCGAGTCACGCAGGTCGAGCGGCGGCTCGTCGAGGGTGACCAGGAAGCCGAAGCCGAGGGTGACCGCGGAGATCCCCAGGGGCAGCATGAAGAAGCCGTCGAGCAGCCCGCGGACCCGGCGCTCGGCGGGCGAGTACGAGCGGCGGGTGACCACGATCGCCACCAGCAGCCCGACCAGCAACGCCATCCAGGTGGCATCCAGGGCGATCCGCAGCGAGTTGGCCAGCGCCTCGGTCACCGACACCGGCAGGTCGGGGTCGCCGCTGCGGCCCAGGCGGCGGTAGTTGGCCAGGCTCCAGGTGCCGTCGTCACGCAGCGAGGTGAGCACCAGGGCGAGCACCGGCACGGCCACCAGCACCACGCCGAGCAGAGTCGTCAGCAGGGCCGGCAGGTCGCTGACACGCACCGGTCGGGGCCGGGCGGTCACCCGTTGCACGGCGACGGCGCCGCGACGGGCCCGGTGCGCGACCGCGAGCAGGCCGAGCACCATCACGAACTGGAGCAGGCAGAGCGCGGCCGCGGCCTGAAGGTCGAAGAGGTTGACCGTGAGCAGGTAGATCTCGGTCTCCAGGGTGGCGTAGCGCATCCCGCCGAGCACCAGCACCACCCCGAAGGCGGTGGCACAGAAGAGGAAGACCACGCTGGCGGCCGAGACGATCGAGCCGCGCAGCGCCGGGAAGGTGGCCACCCAGAAGGCCTGCCATCCCCGCGCGCCGAGGGCGGCTGCCGCCTCGCCGGGACGGGGGTCGAGCGACTCCCAGGCGGATCCGACGGTGCGCACCACGACGGCCAGGTTGAAGAAGACCATCGCGGTGATGATCGCGGGCGGGCCGTCGGACCAGCCGAGGAAGCCGAGCGGGCCGTCGGCGGCGAGCAGCGAGTCGAAGGCGACGCCGACCACCACGGTGGGCAGCACGAACGGCACCAGCAGGATCGCCCGCAGCATCCGTCGTCCCGGGATCGCCAGGCGGTAGAGCGCGTACGCGGCCGGGATGCCGAGCAGCAGGGTGATCACGGTCGCGCTGGCCGCGGCCCCGAGTGTGAACCAGGCGACCCGCGCGGTGCGCTCGCGGGTGATCGCCTCCCACGCCGGTTCCAGGTCGAGCCGACCGTCGGGCCACAGCCCGAGGCCGAGCATGCCGCTCACCGGCAGCACGAAGAAGACCCCGAGCACCAGCACCGGCCCGGCCGCGAGAGCGACCAGGCCGGCGATTCTGCGCAGTCGAGGCATCGTTGCTCCCGGTTAGCGGGTGACCAGGTCCGTCCACTCGGTGAGCCACGCCTGGCGGTGCTCGTCGATGTCGTCGGCGGAGACCGCCAGCGGGTCGGTGGCCGGCTTGGCGAACTTCGCCCACTCGGCGGGAAGCTCGACGTCGCCGTCGGCCGGGAACACGTACATGTTCTCCGGAATCACCGCCTGGACCTCGGGGCTGAGCAGGAAGTCGACCACCTTCTCCGCAGCGGCCGGGTTCTTCGCGTTGGCCAGCACCCCGGCGTACTCGACCTGCCGGAAGCAGGTGTTGAGCAGCGCACTGGTGGTCGAGTCGCCGGACTTCTCGTCGATGGTGAACGCCGGGGACGTGTCGTAGGAGACCACGATCGGACGGTCGCCCTTGCCGGCGCCGGTGAACCCGGCGCTATAGGCCTCGGTCCAGCCGTCGGCCAGCTTCGCGCCGTTCTCCATCAGTCGGCTCCAGTAGCCCTGCCAGCCGTCCTCGCCGTACTCGGCGATGGTGGCCAGCAGGAAGGCCAGGCCGGGGCTGGAGGTGGTGGCACCAGGCAGCACCAGCAGGTCCTTGAACGCCGGGTCGGCCAGGTCGTCGAGGTTCTGCGGGGCGAGCCGGTCGTTCTCGGCGAACCAGGCGTCGTCGACGTTGACGCAGACCGAGGCGTGGTCGATCGGGGTCAGCACGTCGGCGGCGTCACCGTCGAGCTCGAGCTCCTCGGCACCGTTCGGCAAGGTGGGCTGGTATTCGGCGAAGACGCCCTCGCCCACCGCGCGGGTGGCGAAGGTGTTGTCCACGCCGAAGGCGACGTCGGCGAACGGCTTGCTCTTGCTGAGCACCAGCGAGGTGGTCAGCTCACCGGCGTCGCCGGAGGGACGCACCTTGAGGGTGATCCCGGTCTCGGCCTCGAAGCCCTTGATCAGCCCCTCGGGCAGCGCGAACGACTCGTGGGTGGCCAGCACCACCGTGGTGCCCTTCAGCGACTCCCCACGCTGGACGTCGTCACCGTCGGAGTCGTCGTCCGAGCCGAGCAGCGAGCAGCTGGCGAGGACCAGCGTGGCCGAGGCTGCGAGCGCGATCGTGCGCAGGCGGAAATGCGTGTTCATCTGGTGTCTCCCGACTCCCTTCGCCGGTGCTAACCGGATCAGGTCATGAGGGTCTGCGGCCGTTCCGCACTCTCAGCTCTCCGATGTGGAGGGCTCCCCTGTCTATGTGCTGCCGAGCCTAGGCCATCGACGTCACGACACCACACAGCGGTCGATCACTGTCACCAGGCGACAGTGATCGACCGCTGTCCTGCGGCTGGGTCAGGCGAGCAGCTCGTCGGCTGCGGTGGCGCTGGTCTCGCGCAGGAAGCTGGAGCAGCGCTCCCACTCGTCGGTCTCGCCGATCGCGCGGGCGGCCTTGGCCAGCAGCGCCAGGCAGGTCAGGAAGCCGCGGTTGGGCTCGTGCTCCCACGGCACCGGGCCGTGGCCCTTCCAGCCGTTGCGGCGCAGCATGTCGAGGCTGCGGTGGTAGCCGACGCGGGCGTAGGCGTAGACGGTGACGTCGTCGGCGCTCTGCTCGACGGCCTGCTCGGCCAGCGCGGCCCAGGCAGCCGGCGAGGCCGGGTGGTTGCGCACGACCGCGGCCGGGGCGGCGCCGCCGTCCAGCTCGGCGACCGCCGGGTCGACGGGAAGGTTCGTGGGCGGGGGGCCCGCCATCAGGTCAGTGAAGCTCATGCCCCCATTGTGCCCAGAGCATGGCAACCCGTTCAGGGCACCGTCCTAGGCTGGCGACATGGCAGTCCTTCATCGTGCAGAGATCTCTCCCAGCAAGCTGGAAGTCGCCACTGCCTGGCTCGACGATCAACCGTGGGGCGGTACCGGCGCGGTCGAGCTGATCGGCGGCTACCGCTTCGACGATCCCGATGGCGAGGTCGGCGTGGAGGCGCTGATCGCGCGGCGTGGCGACCTGATCGCCCAGGTGCCGCTGACCTATCGGGGTGCGCCTCTGGACGGCGCCGAGAGTCACCTGATCACCACCATGGAGCACTCCGCCCTGGGCCGGCGCTGGATCTACGACGCCACCCACGACCCGGTGGCGCAGGCCTGCTTCGCCCGCGCCCTGGCCGACGAGCAGCAGCAGGCGGCCGTCGAGCTGCACCACCTCGACGGCAGCGTCGAGCAGATCGACCCGGCCGTGAAGGTCCACCTCGCCGGGGAGCCGAGCCGCGGCTCCGTCGTCCTCAGCGGCGATCTCCGCTCACCCGTCGACGGAGCGGCGAGGCTCGTCGCCACCTGGGACGGCGGCGAGGCGGTCGTGGCGGCGGCCGGCTGAGTCAGCCCGCAGCGGTGCGGGTGCGGCGCACGCAGGCCCAGGTCATCAGCGTCCAGACCGCGATCACGATGGCCACCTCGATCACCACGTAGGAGGGCCAGGGCCCGAGGTAGTCGAGCGCGGACGCGTTGTTGGGCTTGCCGTTGAGGTAGCCGTAGTTGGTGCCGATGATCGCGTTGAACGTCATCACGCCCGCGGCCCAGAGCGAGGTCAGCCCGATCGCGATCCGCAGCTCGCGCCAGCCCGGGTAGAGCCCGAGCCCCCAGACCAGGTAGACCGCCGACCAGACGATCAGCCAGTGCATCGCCCAGAACATCGCGAAGCGCGGCTCGGCCCAGCCGGAGGCCAGGTCCGGGGTCAGCATGCCCTGCAGGGTGAGCGTCAGGCCCCACAGCCAGCTGACGCCGGCCGCCCAGCGCTTGCGGGTCCACAGCGCGTAGCTGGCCAGCACCCAGGCGAAGTCGCAGATCTGCAGGGGCAACGAGGTGTCCAGGTCCCACTCCGACGGCGTGAGCTGGAGCAGCTGCATCGGCACCGTGACCACCGGGATCAGCACCGCGAACGCCCGGGAGAACCGCACCTCGCGCCCGGTCCCCCGGTGCCGTCGTCCGCACCGGACCAGCGGCACGCAGACCAGCACGAACGTCACCAGCATGATCACGTGCACCGGCCCGAAGGTGGTGAACCGGGTGCTCTCCTCTGCCCACATGACTCCAGCCTGACGCCGTTGCCTCAGCTGCGCGTGAGCCTGCGTGCTCAGAGCTGCAGAAGACGCGGCCCTCAGTCGTTCGCGTGGTCGGGGTCGGCGACGAGTTGGGCCTTGATCTCGGTCTTGAGCACCTTGCCCACCTTGGATCGGGGCAGGTCGGCCCAGATCTCGATCTGCTTGGGCGCCTTCACGCTGCCGATCCGCTCCTTCACGAAGGAGGTCAGCTCGGCGATGTCGACACCGATCCCGGGCCGGGCCTGGACGACCGCCGTCACGCGTTCGCCCCACTTCTCGTCGGGCAGCCCGATGACCGCACAGTCGGCCACCGACGGATGCGCCATCAACGCCTGCTCGACCTCGGTGGAGTAGACGTTGAAGCCGCCGGTGATCACCATGTCCTTGGCCCGGTCGACGATGTGCAGCAGCCCGTCGGCGTCGAGGAAGCCGATGTCGCCGGTGTGGTGCCAGCCGTGCGCCGACGCCTCCGCGGTCGCCTCGGGGTTCTTGTAGTAGCCGCGCATCACCAACGATCCGCGGACCACGATCTCGCCGCGCTCTCCTGGTGCCACCAGGCGTCCGGCGTCGTCCATGATCGCGACCCGGACCAGCGGGGAGGGCCGACCGGCCGAGGAGAGCCGCTCGACGGCGACCGATCCGTCGTCGCGGAAGTGCTCGGCCGGCGCCAGGGTGGCGATCATCATCGGCGCCTCGGTCTGCCCGAACAGCTGGGCCATCACCGGGCCGATCCGGCGCAACGCCTCCTCCAACCGACTGGTCGACATCGGTGCTGCGCCGTACCAGAAGCACTGCAACGAGCCGAGCTCCGCCGTCGCCAGCGCCGGATGGTCCAGCACCATGTAGATCAGCGTCGGCGGCAGGAAGGTGTGGGTCACCCGATGCTCCGCGATCGCACTCAGGAAGGCGCCGACGTCCGGGGTGCGCAGGACCACGATCGAGCCACCCAGCGCCAGCACCGGGAAGCACAGCACCCCCGCGGCGTGCGTCAACGGCGCCAGCGCCAGGTAGGTCGGACGATGACCGCGCTCCGGCCAGGGGTAGCCGATCAGAGTGAGCGCGGTCATCGTCTCCAGGTTGGTGCCGGTGAGCATCACCCCTTTGGGGCGACCGGTGGTCCCACCGGTTCCAACGATCATCGCGAGGTCGTCGGCACTCGGGGCCTCGACGATCTCCTTGCCCTGCGCCAGGAACTCGGCCCAGGTGAGTGCACCCTCGACCTCCGCGTCGAGGCAGACCAGGGTGCGCAGCTGCGGCAGATCGCCCCGGATCGCGGCGACCAGGGGCGTGAAGGCGCCTTGGAAGATCAGCACCTCGCAGTCGAAGAGCTCGAGCAGCTCGCGGTTCTCGTCGGCCTCGTTGCGGGGGTTGATCGGGCACCACACCGCTCCGGCGCGGCTGATCCCGAAGACGCAGCTGAACGCGATCGGATCGTTCGCGGAGAGCACCGCGACCTTGGTGCCGCCGCGGACGCCTTGCGCCGCCAGGGCGGAGGCGATCCGATGACTGAGCCGCTGGACCTGGTCGTAGCTGAGGGTCTCGCCGTCACAGACCAGGCAGGGCGCCTCGCCTCCCAACGAGGCGCCCTTGTCGAGGTACTCCACCAAGCGCACGGCGCTCAGCCCTCGACGGTCAGGACCGGTTCCGCGACCAGGCCGAAGGCGCGCAGCTGGCCGAGCAGCTCACGGTGGCCGAACGCCTTGCAGCCCGAGGCGAACCCGACCCGCAGCGGCGGCTGCTGGAGCAGCGAGTAGGCCGCATAGGCCTGCAACAGCCCCGTCTGCTTGTAGTTCTGATTGCCGTGGATCACGCAGTGGGCCCGCCCCAGCGGACCGGAGGCGTGCACCGAGTCCAGCGACTTGTTGAGCCGCGGGTTCTCCCGTGGCGGCATCTGGTTCATCACCTGGGCCGCGGTCGCGGTCAGCGCGGCGTCGCGGTCCTCGTCGTTCATGTCCTTGGTCGCCTCCAGCGCACCCGCGACGATCTGCGGGACGCCGTTCATCAGCGCCGCGTTGAAGACGCCGCCCTGGGCCTTGCAGTTCGCCACCCGCGGATCCTTGCGGTACCAGACGGGGTGCGAGGTACCGCCCCACGGCAGCGACTGGGCCAGCTCGTGCTGGCCGGGCACCACCAGCGGGACCAGGCCCTGGTTCGGGTCGAACTCCACGTAGTCGTTCTGCTGCAGGTAGTGCGCGGACGACGTCGCGGCGTTGACCAGGATGGTCTGGGTGGAGGCGATGGTCGGCGAGCCGCCCCAGAAGACCGCGATGTCGAGGGTGTCCAGGCCCGGCTTCTCCAAGCAGAGCTCGGCCGCGATCTCACCGGTGGTGTACATCTGCGCGATGCCGGGGCTGAGCAGCAGGTGATTCGCGGCGAAGGCCTTGCCGTACTGCTCGTCGCAGGTGATCAGCCAGTCCTGCTCGCCGGTCGTGTCGAGGTAGTGGGCGCCGCCGGCCAGACAGGCCTCCACCACCCTCGGGCCGTACTTGCTGAACGGGCCGACGGTGTTGCAGACCACCGAGGCGCCGGCGAAGAGCTCCGCCAGGGCGGAGACCTCGTGGGCGACCTCGACGATCTCGTAGTCGGCGGTCTCGATCCCGGCGACGTTCGCCTCCATCGAGGCCTTGAGCCGGTCGGCGTCGCGGCCCGCCGCAACGAAGGGCACGTTGAACTCACGCAGGTACTCGCAGATCAACCGGCCGGTGTAGCCGGAGGCGCCGTAGACCACGACGGGCTTGGTGCTGGACATCTCGCTCCTCACATTCCCATGCCGCCGTCGACCGGGAGGCCGACGCCGTTGACGAACTTCGCGTGGTCCGACGCCAGGAAGACCACGGCGTCTGCCATGTCCTCGATGGTGCCGAGCCGACCGGACGGCGTCAGCTCGACCACCGCGGCGACCGCGTCGGTCGGCGACGGATAGAGACCGAGCTCGGCCATGTCGTTGGCCAGTCCCGCGCCCATCTCGGTGGGCACCAGCCCCGGGTAGATGCAGTTCACCCGGACGCCGAGGCCGAGCTTGCCGCTCTCCATCGCCGCGACCCGGGTCAGCCGGTCCACCGCCGACTTGGTCGCCGAGTAGCCGGCGATCGCGGGGAAGGCGATGGTGGCGGCCACCGAGGCCACGTTGATCACCACGCCGCCCTGGCCGGCCGGACCCTCGGGCCGCATCGCGCGGAACGCGTGCTTGATGCCGAGCGCGGTGCCGAGCACGTTGACCTCGAGCATCCGGCGCACGTCGTCGGGCTCCAGGTCGAGGATCAGGCTGCTGATCTCGATGCCGGCGTTGTTGACCACGATGTCGAGGCCGCCGGTCTCCACGGCGACGGCGATCGCCGCCTGCCAGGAGAGCTCGTTGGTCACGTCGAGGTGGACGAAGTGGCCACCGATCGCGGCAGCCACCGCTGCGCCCTGGTCGTCGCGCAGGTCCGCGATCACGACCGAAGCGCCGGCCGCTGCCAGCGCTCGGGCCATCCCTTCGCCGAGCCCTTGGGCACCGCCGGTGACCAGTGCGGTGCGGCCGGACAGATCGATGCTGCTGGGCATGGGCCCTCCTTCGTGACGAGTGATGCGCATCACACAACCCCATGATCTTGACGACCGTCAAGACTTTCCTGGGCAGTTGTCCAAAATTTTCTTGACGACTGTCAAGATCACTCCGCAGCGGCTAGGCTCACCGTTCATGACGACCGCACCGACTCGTCGAACGCCTGCCGACAAGCACGACGAACGCCGCCGCGAGCTGGCGGAGTCCGCGCTGCGCACCCTCGGCGAGCTCGGCTATGCGAAGGCGAGCCTGCGCGAGATCGCGAACAACTCCGACTTCTCCCACGGCGTCGTGCACTACTACTTCGCCGACAAGCTCGAGCTGATCGTCTACTGCGTGCGCTACTACAAGGCCACCTGCGTGCACCGCTACGACGGCGTCGTCGCCGAGGCGACCACAGCCGAGGGGCTGGCCGAGGCGTTCGCCGACAAGCTGGTCGAGACGATCCTCGACGAGGCGCCGATGCACCGGCTCTGGTACGACCTGCGCTCGCAGAGCATGTTCGAGGAGAACCTCCGCGAGGCGGTGGTCGCGATCGACAAGACCCTCGAAGAGATGATCTGGCGGGTGATCAGCACCTACGCCGCCCTGGCCGGCCGCGAGCCGGCGATGGCGCCGGCAGTCGTCTACGGACTGCTCGACGGCCTCTTCCAGCAGGCCCTGCTCGGCCACCTGTGCGGCCGCGAGGACGCGTTGGCCAACCTGCGCACCGAGGCGGTCACGCTGCTGCCGATGCTGCTGACGCCGGCCTCCTGACCCCGCGGCACGCACCTCAGGAGACGGCGAAGCCGAGCCCGCGTTCCGCGAGCGCCGCGGCCAGTCGGTCGAGCGCGATCGGCCCGACGCCGCGCAACGCCGCCAGATCGCCGCGGCTCCAGGTGGCGACGGACTCCAACGTGTGCAGGTCTGCTGCGCGCAGAGCGGCGGTCGCCGGCGCCCCGATGGTGCGTGGCAGCGGTGTGCCGACGCGGCGCGGCTCCCGCGAGCGCGGCCCGTCCTCGGCGTCGAGCACCGCCTCGCCGCGGGGCGAGAGCCGGTAGCCGATCGCCAGTGACTCGGTCAGTCCGCGCTCCTTGAGCTTGCGGACGTCGCGCTTGAACTCCGCCGTCTCGCGCCCCACCTCGGCGGCGAGCTCCGGAGCACGCACCTCGGCGTTGGCGTCGATCAACCGGAGCGTCTGCCGGGTCCAGGCGCCGATCGCGGACGACGTGTCGAGCCGGTCGAGCCAGGCTCCGATCGCAGCGATCTCCTCGGCGTCCGGGACCGCCTCCCGCAGCGCCTCGCGCGGGTCGGCGCCGGCGAAGCGCAGCTCGACGCGGAAGACCGGCAGCTCCGCGCGGGCACTCAACGCACCCTTCAGCGCCGTCAGCGACGCGGCTCCACAGCGCCGGGCGTCGTCGGCCCGCAGGGCCGAGACGGCGACCTGGTCGACGCCGGTCACCTCCACCAGCCCGACGGCGGTGCGCAGCCGGGTGCCGACCTTCACCCGTGGTCGGTCCCAACGCCGGAACGCGAGGTCGATATCCCCGCGCCGGATCGCTTCGAGCTCAGCCGGTCGGATCAGCATGAGCCGACCCTAGTGTCCCGCGCCACTAGTCCGCCGCAGGACGCGGCGCGACGGCTCAGGAGTAGACGTGCGGCGCCAGGGTGCCGATGTCGCGCAGGTTGCGGTAGCGCTCCTTGTAGTCGAGGCCGTAGCCGACCACGAACTCGTTGGGGATGTCCCAGCCCACGTACTTGGGCTCGACGGGCATCGAGAGCGCCTCGGGCTTGCGCAGCAGGGTGGCGATCTCGACGCTGGCCGGGTTGCGGCTGGACAGGTTGGAGATCAGCCAGCTCAAGGTCAGCCCGGTGTCGATGATCTCGTCGACCACCAGCACGTGGCGCCCGGAGATGTCGGTGTCGAGGTCCTTGAGGATGCGCACCACGCCCGACGACTTGGTGCCCGAGCCGTAGGAGCTCACGGCCATCCAGTCCATCTCGACATGGCGGCCCAGCGACCGCGACAGGTCGGCCATCACCATGACCGCGCCGCGCAGCACGCCCACCATGAGGAGGTCCTGCCCCTCGTAGTCGGCGGCGATCCGGTCGGCCATCTCCTGCAGCTTCGCCTGGATCTGCTCCTCGGTGAAGAGGATGTTGATCAGATCGCTTTCGACGTGGGCGGAATCCATGTCCGTCAGCCTGCCACATCCGGTGCGATCGCTCATCAGCCGGTGCCGGGAGACGTCTGCTGGATCACCTAGCCTCGCTCCATGAGCGACCAGACCATCAACGGCCTCCTCGCCGTCATCCTCGGCACCGGGCTGGCGGCGCTCCTGGTGATCCCGGTAGCGGCCCTCCAGTACCGCCGCCGGGGTCGGCTGAGCGTGAGTGACCTCCTGGTCCTCCTCGCAGGCGCCGTCTACGGCCTGGCACTGTGGACCTACACGCTGCTGCCGCTACCCGCCGAGGGCTTCACCTGCGTCGGTCGGCAGACCGATCCGCTGGCCACCATCCGCGCCATCCGGCCCACCGAAGGCGGCTGGGCCAGCCTGGTTCGCGACGCCGCCTTCCTGCAGGTCGCCCTCAACGCCGCGCTCTTCGTGCCGCTCGGCTACTTCGTCCGCCGCGTGCTCGGCCACGGAGTGGTGGTGGCCACCTGCCTCGGGTTCACCGTCTCCCTGCTGATCGAGGTCACGCAGACCACCGGGATCTTCGGCGTGTACCGATGTGCCTACCGCCTCTTCGACGTCGACGACCTGTTGGTGAACACGCTCGGCGCGACGGCCGGCTCCGTGATCGCCCTGCTCCTGGTGCGCGAGCACGACGGACCGCGCGCGCTGCCGACCGCCCTCACCACGGGACGACGCTGGATGGGGATGGCCTGCGACGTGCTGTTCGTCATCGTGCTGGGCGCGGTGGTCGCGGTGGGCTATCGGGCCTGGGGCCTCTACCTGGCCGAGATGGAGGTCAGCGACCTCGATGTCACGCTGCAGGCCGCGCTGCAATGGGGAGTGCCGGGCGCCATCGAGACGATCGCGGTGCTCGGCTTCGGTCGCACCGTCGGCGAATGGGTGGTCTCGATCCGCGCCGTTCCACGGCGCCCAGGCGCGCTGATCGTCTCGCGGATCGCCAAGCTGGCAAGCGGCGTCGGCGTCTTCCTGGCGTTGGGTTGGGCGACTCCGGCCTGGACGACCCCAGCGCTCCTGGCCTTCGCAGCCCTCAGCCTTCTCGCGGCCTGGCGCACGAAGCAACATCGCGGCCTGACTGGCGTCATCTCGGGAAGTGACCTCGAAGTCGTCCGCTCCGTGTGACCTGAGCGCGCATCCAGGACGCCGATCTGCGCGCTGAGGTCACATCGAGGGCTGGAAGCGGATCTCGCCGTCGGCACGCAGGGCCCGCAGGTGCCCGGGCAGGTCGATCCAGCGCTGGCCGCGCCAGCCGGTGACCAGCGCATCCATCGCCGTCACGTGCTCGTAGGCCAGCTCGGCGTCGAGCGCACCGGCCGCGACCGCCGCCGCCCGCAGCACCCGGGTGCGCAGCGCCTGGGGCAGTCCCGCCAACGCTTGCACCGAGAGCCCGTCGCTGCCGGCGCACTCGCGCAGCGACAGCGCCGCCAGCTCGTCGAGGAACTCCATGTCCGGGCGCAGCAGCTCGGCGGTGCGGGCCAGCGCCGCGGAGACGCCGGGGCCGAGCGCGTCCTCCAGCACCGGCAGCACCTGCTTGCGGACCCGCACCCGGGCGTAGCCCGGATCCTCGTTGTGCGGATCGGCCCAGGCGTCCAGCCCCTCGATCAGGCACGCCTCGGCGGTGTCGTCGCGGGTGACGTCGAGCAGCGGCCGCCGGAACACCTCGAAGCCGCGTCGCATGCCGGCCACCGAGCGCCCGCCGGAGCCGCGGGCGAGCCCGAGCAGCACCGTCTCGGCCTGATCGTCGCGGGTGTGCCCGAGCAGGACCAGGGCGGCTCCGGTGCGCTCGGCGATCTCGGCGAGGACCTGGTAGCGAGCCTCGCGAGCGGGNNNNCGCCTCCGGCCCGAGCCCGTCGGCGGCGACCGTCACCCGGGCGGTCAGCGTCTCGTCGACGCCGATGGCAGCCAGTTGCCCGACCACCCGCTCGGCCTGGGCCGCCGACCCCTCCTGCAGTCCGTGGTCGACGGTCGCGCCGATGATCGCCAGACCCGCCTTGTGGCCCTCGAAGACGGCAGCCGAGGCCAGCGCCAGTGAGTCCGCGCCGCCGGAGCAGGCGACGACGATGCGCTGGCCGGGCTGGGTCTCGGCGAGCACCGCACGCACCCCGCGCCGGACCGCGGCGATGGCCGGGTGCAGGGTCATCCGTGGATCCGCTTGACCCACAGCTCGGGCTCAAGGATCTCCGCCTTCGAGGGCAGGTTCTCGGCCTGCGCCCAGACCGCGTTGAAGCCGTCCATCCCGACGTCGGCGATCACGGCGCGCACGAAGTTGGCGCCGTCGCGGTACTGCGCCATCTTGGCGTCCAGCCCGAGCAGCCGGCGCAGGATCCGGTCCAGCGGACCGACGCCCTTGCGACGCTCGGTGAACTTGCGGCGGATCGCGGCGACGCTGGGGATCACCTCGGGCCCCACGCCGTCCATCACCACGTCGGCGTGACCCTCCAGCAGCGACATCATCCCGGTCACCTGATCGATCAGCGCGCGCTGCTCCGGGCTGCTCACCATCTCCACCAGCGACCCGCTGCCGGAGCCCTCGCGGAGTGCGGAGGCGACCTTCTTCACGCCCTCGTCGAGCGCGCCGTCGTCCGACTTCATGGTGGCCGCGATCGTGGCCACCATGCTCATCAGGTGCTCGCGCATCCACGGCACGGCGGTGAACTGGACCCGGTGCGTCTCCTCGTGCAGGCAGACCCAGAGCCGGAAGTCGGTGGGGTCGGCGCCCAGCTCCTGCTCCACGTGCACCACGTTCGGAGCGACCAGCAGCAGCCGCCCGTGCGGGTCGTGGAACGGGTCGAACTGGCCGAGCACCCGCGAGCCCATGAACCCGAGCAGCAGGCCGACCTCGGCGCCGGTCACGCGCGAGCCGATGGTGCGCCCGATCAGCCCCGGCGACCTGTCGCCCATCACCGAGCCGATCACCGGCCCGAGCGCGGTGGCGAACGAGTCGGCGTTGGCACGCACCCAGCTCGCCCGGTCGACGACCAGGATCGGAGCGGTGCCGGCAGGGGCGTCGAGTCCGGTGAAGTCGCGGACCAGGCCGGTGGCCCGGTTGGCGCCCGCCCGCAGCTCCTCGACCGCTGCGCTGGCCTCGGCAGCGGTGACCTCGGGCCCCTCGCCGACGATCCGGGTGCCGATCCGGACGGCGTAGTCCCAGTCGATGAACGACCCGCTGCCTGACTGCTCCATGCCCACGACCCTACGCGGCGGGCCCAGACGGCGTCAGCCGCAGCGGCAGGCGGCCAGTGCCGCCGAGAAGTCGTCGATCGACTCCCGCACGGCCAGGGTGTCCTCGACCTTCACCCGGTCCGCGAAGACCACGAAGGTGAACACCGTGCCGTCGACGGCGTCGATCACCCCGGCGAAGCCGTGCACCCCGGTCAGGGTGCCGGTCTTGGCCCGCACCCGGCCCAGGCCCTCGGGGTCGCTCTCGGCCAGGCGCAGGGCGGCCGAGCCGTTGAAGCCGGCCACCGGCAGTCCCTCGATCACCGCCCGCAGCGCAGGCTGCTGGGCTGCGACGCTCAGCACGCCGAGCAGGGTCCGGGCGCTGAGCAGGTTGTCACGCGAGAGCCCACTGCCGTCGAAGAGCCGGGCACCGGCCATCGGCACGCCGAGCCGGCTCAGCACCGCGCGCACCCCCCGGGCGCCACCGGTGAACGAGCCACCGGTGCCCTCGGCCAGGCCGACATGGTGGGCCAGCAGCTCGGCCCCCTCGTTGTCGCTGACCGCGATCACCTGCTCGACGACCTGGCTCAGCGGGGCGCTCTCGGCCTCCGCGAGCACGGACGCCGTCGACGGGGCGGAGGCCGGGCGCACCTTTCCGGTCACCTGGACGCCGGCCTTGCGCAGGTAGCCGGCGAAGAGCTGGGCCGCCGAGCGCGACGGGTCCGCCTCGTGGCCCCAGCCGTCGCGCTTGTCGCCCTGGTCGGCCCAGAGCGCGGTGATCGGAGCGACGACGCCGTCGGAGAAGTAGTCGGCCGGCCAGCGCGGGTTGAGCGTGGGGCCGCTGAAGAGCGAGTCGTCGTACTGCAGCCGGATGCTGGTCCGGCCCTCGGCCGCGAGCGCGGCCGCCGTCTCCGCGGCCAGGGTGCGCAGGTCCGCCTGCTTCGGCCAGGCGCTGGCCTTGGCAGGCTCGGCGGCCAGGTACGGATCGCCGCCGCCCACCAGGATCACGGCCTCGCCGGTCGTGGCGACCACCTTCGTGGTGAAGGTGTGCTCGGCGCCGAGGGCATCCAGCGCCGCGAGCCCGGTGACCAGCTTGGTCAGCGAGGCCGGGGTGCCGACGCCGGCGGCGTTGTCGAACCAGACCTCGCCGCCGGGCGAGCCGACCGCCGCGACCACATGGTCACCCCAGGTCTTGCGCTTGAGGATCTTGGCCACCGCGCGCCGGATCGCCCGCTCGTCGGCCGTGCCGCTGGCCGCGGCGGGCTCGGCGACCGGGCCGGCCGGCGCGGACGCAGGCAGCTGCAGCTGCTGCGGAGCCGGC
>NZ_BAAALG010000006.1:238122-273533 GCF_039528155.1 Nocardioides dubius
ACGACGGCGCCGTCTCGGCGATCCCCCACCGTTCGCCGAGGTCGTACTCGAAGGCCGCGAATCCGGCGCCGAGCAGGCACAGGACCAGGCCGATCGGCGCCCACAGCAGGAGTCGCGAGCTGTGGCGTGCGTCACCTTTGCCCACCCGAACTCCTTCGCTGAATGCATATTCGGCCCCATTGTGCGCGAAGATGGACGGCGGCCCCATCACGGGGGCCTGGATATGTCGTGTCCGGCGCACGTGCCGCCGGAGTAGCTGTGGAGGATGAGAGTGCTCGAGTTCGACGTCTTGGTGGAGATCCCCAAGGGCTCGCGGAACAAGTACGAGGTTGACCACGTAACGGGCCGGATCCACCTCGACCGTTACCTCTACACCTCCATGGCCTACCCCGAGGACTACGGCTACATCGAGAACACCCTCGGCCTGGACGGCGACCCGCTCGACGCGCTGGTCATCCTCCCCGAGCCGACCTTCCCCGGCTGCATCGTCAAGGCCCGCGCGGTCGGCGTCTTCAAGATGGTCGACGAGGCCGGCGGCGACGACAAGATCCTCTGCGTGCCCGCAGGCGACCCGCGCTTCGACCACCTGCAGGACATCGACGACGTGCCGAAGTTCGAGCGCCTGCAGATCCAGCACTTCTTCGAGACCTACAAGGACCTCGAGCCCGGCAAGTCCGTCGAGGAGGGCTCCCAGTGGGTCGGCCGCGCCGCCGCCGAAGCAGAGATCGAGGCCTCCATCGAGCGCTTCAAGGCCGAGGGCCACTGAGTCCTCCCCGACTCCGCCCGGACGTAGCCCCGGGCACCCGATGCCATTCGCATGACGTCCTGAGCGCTCTCGTTCAGGACGTCATGCGTTTCGCGCCTCCGGCGCCACCAAGCGCATGACGCCGGCGCCGCGAGCGGAGCGGCTCACCAGCTGCGCAGCTCCTCGGCGCGCAGCACCTCCTCGGGCACCGCGAAGGCGGCGACCAGATCGCCGGCCAACGGCCGGAGCTTGCGGCACAGGTCGTTGATCTCGGCGGTGATCGCCTTGGAGCGCTGGGCGGTCAGCCGGCCGTGCTCCATGAACCAGGCCCGGTCCTCCTCGATCACCGAGAGTGCGTGCAGGTCCACCAGCAGCCCGAGCGCCACCTTGTTGTCGCCGTCCGGCAGCGCGGCGACCTTCTCGATGAAGGCGTCCAGCACCAGCCGCTCAACGTGGGCGCGCCCGGTGGCGATCACGTGGTCCTGCACCCGGGAGAAGACCTCGCCCGGCTCCATCCCGTCGTCCACGCCGCTCTTGAGCCGGCGCGCGACGCCACTGACCAGGTGCTCCTCGCGGAACCGGAGCATCGCCTGCTGGTAGTTCGGGTCGAGCAGGCCCGCCTCCTGCGACCACTCGTCGCCGCCGGGAAGCAGGTCCTTGACCCGCTCGAAGAGCTTGTGGACGCTGGTGCGCTCGATCACCGAGTCGACCGCCATCGAGGCCACGAACCGCACCATCCCGAGCTGGTCGAGGTCGGAGAACTCCGAGGAGTAGCCGGTCAGCAGGCCCTTGGCGACCAGCTGGATGAGCACCGTGTTGTCGCCCTCGAAGGTGGTGAAGACGTCGGTGTCCGCCTTCAGCGCGGCGAACCGGTTCTTGGCGATGTACCCCGCGCCGCCACATGCCTCGCGGCACTCCTGGATGGTGCGGGTGGCGTGCCAGGTGCCGAGCGCCTTGGTGCCGGCGGCGCGCGACTCGAGCGCCCGGCGGGCCTCCTCGTCGGTGCCGTCGCCGTCGAAGACCGCGCTGAGCCGATCGACCAGCACCTCCTGCGCGGCGTGCAGCGCGTAGGTGCGCGCCAGCAGCGGCAGCAGGCGGCGCTGGTGCTGGCCGTAGTCGAGGAGCAGCGACTCGGGCTGGTCGTCGGAGCTGGCGAACTGGCGGCGCCGGTTGGCGTAGTCGACGGCGATGGTCAGGGCGACCTTGGCGGCGTTGACGCCCGCGCCGCCGACCGAGACCCGGCCCAGGACCAGGGTGCCCAGCATCGTGAAGAAGCGCTTGTTCACGCTCTCGATGGGCGAGGAGTAGGTGCCGTCGGCGGCGACGTCGGCGAACCGGTTGAGCAGCGCGGTGCGCGGCACCCGGACGTCGTCGAACCAGAGCCGTCCGTTGTCGACGCCGTTGAGCCCCATCTTGAGGCCGCAGTCGGCCACCCGGACGCCCGGCAGCACCTGCTCGCCGTCGCGGATCGGCACCACGAACGCGTGCACCCCGTGGCTCTCCTCGCCGATCACCAGCTGCGCGAAGACCACCGCGAGCTGGGCGTGCCGGGCCGCGTTGCCGATGTAGTCCTTGCGCGACGCCTCGTCTGGCGTGCGGATCACGAACTCCTCGGTGGCCGGGTCGTAGGTGGCGGTGGTGCCGAGCGCCTGCACGTTCGACCCGTGCCCCGACTCCGTCATCGCGAAGCAGCCCATCAGGCTGCCGTCGGCGGCACCGGGCAGGTAGGTCTTGTGGTGGGTCTCGGTGCCGAGCTGCTGGATCGCGCCACCGAAGAGGCCGAACTGGACCCCGATCTTCACCAGGGTCGACAGGTCGCCGAACGCCATCGTCTCGAACGCCGCCACCGAGGCGCCGACGTCACCACCGCCGCCGAATTCGGTGGGCAGCCCGAGCGCGGTCTGCCCGGTGGCCGCGATCTCGACGACCACGTCCCGGACCCGGTCGCGGAACTCGTCGCGTCCCATCGTCTCGGCGTCGAGCAGCAGCTCGTGGTGCTGCGCGAGGTTCGTGCGCACCAACTGCCGCACGTCGCGATAGCGCCCGTCGAGCAGGGCACTCAGGCCCGCTACGTCGATGCTCGGTTGCCGGTATGCGCCCTCGTCGCTCGCCATGCCCCGAGGTTAGCGGGCGGTGCGGCACGACGGGAGGCGAGCGGCCTCAGCCGTGGCGCACCTTGACGGCGTTGGAGACCTTCTTGCTCGCCTTGTCGACCACGCGCCACTCGATGGAGCCGGTCTTGTAGGTCTCCACGTAGGTGGAGAAGGTCTCGTTCGAGACGCCGACGTCGACCGGGAAGCCGGTCCAGGCGCCGCCGTCGATGCGGTATTCGACGTCGAGGACGGTGCCCTCGCCGCCGGGGTAGATGCCCGACAGGTAGAGCTTCTCACCCGGCGCGACCTCGAAGGCACCCTGACTGAGGGTGATCTCCTTCTCGGCCTTCTCCTTCTCGGTCTCGCTCGGCTCCTCGCTGGGCTCGTCGGACTCGGTCGCGGTCGTCTCGCCCGGGTCGGTCTCCGAGGGCGCGAGCGTCACCAGAGGTCCGGAGACCTCCTTGGTGGGCACCGGGTCCGGCATGATCAGGGAGGCTCCGCCGCCCTGTCCGGTGGAGTCGGCGGCCGCCTCGCTGGCGTCGCCCAGGCCGACCACCTTGGTGGCGACCACGGCGCCCAGACCGCCCAGGATGCCGACCACGACGGCCACCGTGGCCAGGGCTACCAGCCCGTTGGCGACCGGGTTCTCCTCGTTGTCGGACACTTCGTGACGCTCCCCAGACGGCAGGCGGACAGAACAGGCCCCATTCTTGCAAAGGAGTCCGCATCCGACCGCTTCTCCGGCGACCTCGCCGTCCCGGCGACGGCGACCGGGCGCCCCGGCAGCCGGGCCCGGCGACACGGCGACGGGGCCCGGGCGGCTAGAACCCGCGCGTCCAGACCATGTCGTCGACCAGGCGCGCGGAGCGCCAGCCGTCAGCGGTGCGCACCATCGTGTGGTGGTAGTAGCCGCCGACCTCCCAGAGCCTCTCGGTGCCGTCGGGGGCACGCGAGACCATCGGGTTGGTGAAGTAGGCGGTCACCTCTGCTGTGTCCGGACCCTCGAAGGTGATCGCGACCTGGCCGATCATGTGCTGGAACCGGTCGAAGCCGGCCATCCCCTTCTCGATCCACGGCACCACTTCGACCGGTGGGCCGACCGGCCCGCCGACCACCGAGTAGTCGAGCACGGCGTCCTCGGTGAAGACGTCATCATGAAGCGCCTGATAGCTGCGGGTGTCCACCGCGCGCGTGTAGCGCGTGATCACGTCGGTGATCGCCATCCGGTCGGCGACCTCGTTCATCTCCATCGGGGCTCCTTGCTGCTGGTGTGCCAACGGGCGGGATACACCCTTCCAGAGATCTGGAACACGTTCTAGCCTGCCTCCATGCGATTCACCTACGCCGAAGCGATGACCCGTGCCGAGCTCTACGCTCCGCTTGCCCAGGCAGCTGAGGCCGCCGGGTACACCTCGATGACCGTTGCCGACTCCCTGATCTACCCGAAGGAGTCCGACTCCCGGTACCCGTACACCGACACCGGTGACCGCGAGTTCCTCGAGGACAAGGAGTTCATCGAGACGATGATCTTCTGCGCCCACGTCTTCGCGGTCACCAAGACCCTGCGACTGACCCCGTTCGTGCTCAAGCTGCCGGTCCGCCCGCCGGTGCTGATCGCCAAGCAGGCCTCCTCGGTCGCGTTCCTGTCCAACAACCGGCTCACCATGGGCGTCGGCCTCTCCCCGTGGCCCGAGGACTTCGTGGCATTGGGCGTGCCGTGGGAGAAGCGCGGCAAGCGGATGGACGAGTGCATCGACATCTTCCGCGGCCTGACCACCGGTGAGTTCTTCGAGTACAAGGGCGACTTCTACGACATCGCCGAGATGAAGCAGACCCCGGCTCCGACCGAGCCGATCCCGCTGCTGGTCGGCGGCCACAGCGACGCCGCGCTGCGCCGCGCCGTCCGCAAGGGCGACGGCTGGATGCACGCCGGCGGCGACGCCGAGGAGCTGGACCGCCTGCTGACCCGCCTCACCGAGATCCGCAAGGAGGAGGGCGACACCCGCGACGACTTCCAGGTGCACGTGATCTCCACCGACGCCTACAGCGTCGACGGCATCAAGCGCCTCGAGGACAAGGGCGTCACCGACTGCATCGTCGGCTTCCGGGTGCCCTACATCAAGGGCCAGGACCCGGAGCCGCTCGACGTGAAGGTGGCTGCTCTGGAGCGCTTCGCCAACGGCGTCATCGCCAAGGCCAACTGATTCAGATGGCCGAGCAGGTGCAGCAGTCTCCCGAGACCCTGGCCGCGGCGTCGCTCCTCTCGAGCGGCGCCCAGGCCTTCGCGGACGCCGTCCGCGAGGCCGACCGGCTGATCAACAACCCGCCGTTCGAGGTCACCCCTGCGGAGCTGGCGGAGGGTCACGAGTACCTCGCTGGGAGCATCCGCTCGGCCATCCAGATGGCGTTCGACTACGACCTCGAGCACCCGGTGCTGATCAACCCGACGCATCAGTACTCGCGCCAGGGGCTGGACAACCCAGACGCCATCTACTTCAACGCCTATCTCACCGAGGGCGCCAGCTACGAGGTGAGCGGGGTCCGCGGCACCACCGCGGACCTCTCCTTCCAGATCATGGACGGCGGGTACACCGCCGAGGGGGCACCCACCAGCGTCGCGGCCTTCGACGACCGCAGCCTCGACGTCGCCGAGGACGGCTCGTTCAGCTGGACCTTCGGCCCCGAGCTGGGGCTGAAGAAGGGCGCCACGCTGATCATCCGCGAGGTCTACAGCGACTGGATGAGCGAGGAGCGCGGCACCATCCGGATCCAGCGTCTCGACACCGCCGGCGTGCCGCGGGCGCCGTTCGCGCCGGAGCCGATCGCCAAGCGCTACGGGGTCGCCGCGAAGCTGCTGACCGGGCGGATCCCGACCTGGTACGCCTTCCCGCAGTGGTTCACCTACAAGGAGCCGGTCAACACGCTGACCGTGCCGGCGTCCACCCCCGGCGGCCTGGCCAGCCAGTTCTCCTCGATCGGGCACTACGACCTGCGCCCGGTCGACGGCGTCGAGCAGGCCATGATCGTCACCGTTCCGGCCTGCGACGCGGCGCCGTACCAGGCGATCCAGATCGGCTCGCGCTGGTACGTGTCGACCGATTACGAGCACCGGCAGAGCTCGCTGACCCGTGCCCAATCGCAGATCGACCCCGACGGGATGATCCGCTACGTGATCGCCGCGCAGAACCCGGGCATCGCGAACTGGCTCGACACCACCGAGCACCCGCTCGGCGTCACCATGCTGCGCTGGCAGCGGGTCGCCCGCGACCTCACCGCCGACGACGGGCCGCGGGTCCAGGTGGTGCCCTTCGACAAGGTCGCCGACCACCTGCCGCACTTCGCGCAGAACCAGATCACCGACGAGGCCTGGGCCGCGCGGATCGAGGCGCGCCAGGTCGGCGTCGCCCGCCGGATGATCTCCTAGCCCGAGGGCCCTCGGGAAGAAGTGTCAGAGTTTTGACACGAAATTGAGACAACCTCTCGACGGCGACTGGAACAGGTTCTACTGTGACCGGCATGACACTTCTTACCGACAAGGTTGTCGTTCTCTCTGGCGTCGGCCCCGGCCTCGGGCGCTCCCTCGGCGAGGAGGCCGCGAAGATGGGCGCCGACCTGGTGCTCGTCTCCCGCACCGAGCGGCGGCTCAAGAAGATGGCCGAGGTCGTCGAGTCCTACGGTCGCCGGGCACTGATCGTGCCGACCGACATCACCAACGAAGAGCAGCGTGCTGCGCTCGTCGAGAAGGCCGTCGCCGAGTTCGGCAAGGTCGACTGCCTGATCAACAACGCCTTCGGCATCCCGCCGATGGAGCCGATCAGCACCCTCGAGCTCGACACCCTGCGCGCCGCGCAGGAGACCAACGTCTTCGCTCCGCTGCGCCTCTCGGCCCTCTTCGCCGACGAGCTCGCCAAGACCAAGGGCTCGATCGTGATGCTGAACTCCTGCGTCGTCCACCACTCCGACCCGGTCTACTCGGGCTACAAGCTCTCCAAGGGCACGCTCAAGCACCTCGCCTCCTCGTTGGCCACCGAGCTCGGCCCGCGCGGCATCCGGGTCAACTCGATCGCGCCGTCCTACATCTACGAGGACGTCAACAAGGCGTACTTCGACTGGATCGCCAGCGAGTCCGGCCGCACCCACGAGGAGGTCTACGCCGAGAAGGCCGCACCGACCGACCTCAAGCGCCTGGCCACGGCCGACGAGGTCGCCCGTGCCGCACTCTTCTTCGCCAGCGACCTGTCCTCCGCCGTCACCGGCACCATGCTGAACGTCGACTGCGGCGAGTTCCACGACAACTGAGGAGAGAGCATTGCCTCGCGAGCGTGCCGACGTCGGCAGCTTCGATGACATCGCCGCCGCGGCGGTCCGGACCACCGGACTGTCCGACTTCGGCGGCACCGAGCACGAGGAGGGGCTGCGGCTCCTCGTCGACGACCTCAACGCGGAGACCGCCGGCCTGACCGGCGTCGGGAACTACATGCAGCGCTCGCAGGTGAAGAGCGCCCTGGTCGGGCGGTTGCTGAGCCAGCACGGCTTCGCGACCAACCCGGCCTACGCCGAGGTGCCGATCGAGCGACCGATCTTCGTGGTCGGCCTGCCGCGGACCGGCACCACGGCGTTGCACCGGTTGCTGACCGCCGACGTCCGGCATCAGGGCATGGAGGTCTGGCTGACCGAGTTCCCGCAACCGCGCCCGCCGCGCGAGACGTGGGCCGACAACCCGGTCTTCGCCGGGATCAACGCCGCCTACTCGGCGCACCACGTCGACAATCCGGAGTTCATGGGCATCCACTACATGGATGCCGGGAGTGTCGAGGAGTGCTGGCGGATCCTGCGCCAGGCCGGCATGTCGATCGGCTTCGAGAGCTTGGCGCATGTGCCGAACTACTCCGCGTGGCTGGCGGGGCAGGACTGGACGCCCGCCTACGAGCGGCACAAGGCGAACCTGCAGCTGATCGGCCTCAACGACGTCGACAGGCGGTGGGTGTTGAAGAACCCTTCGCACCTGATCGCGTTGGACGCGTTGATGAAGGTCTATCCGGATGCGTTGATCGTGCAGACCCACCGCGACCCGGTGGTCTCGATCGCCTCCGCGTGCTCCCTCTCGGCCGAGGCCACGGAGGGCTGGTCGACGACGTTCGTCGGCGAGACCATCGGCCGAACCCAGTTGGAGATGCTGGCGCGCTCGCACGCAGCGTTCGCCGAGGCTCGGGCGAGCTACCCGGCGGAGCAGTTCGTGGACGTCGAGTACAGCGACTTCGTGAGCGACCCGGTCGCCACCACACGTGGCATCTACCAGGCGTTCGGTCTGGACTGGAGCAGCCAGGTCGCCCAGGCCGTGGAGGCGATCGACGCGGAGTCGCGCCAGGGCGGCAAGCGGCCCTCGCACCAGTACTCGCTGGCCGACTACGGCCTGACCGAGGACCAGGTGCGCGCCGCGTTCTGACGTCTGCATCGCTTGCCGGTGGCCGGCCGCGTGCAACAAGCTGCGACTTGTTCACGCGGTCGTCCACAGGCACCACTCGCCTCCGCGGGCAGGTCACACGTCCGCTCCTAGCGTGCCCGCATGAGCGACATCGAGTTCGACCACGACGCAGTCGCCGGCTATCCACGGCCGCTGCACACCCTTGCCACGAGTCTTGCCGCGGCGAGCACTCTGCCCACGCCCGACGCCGGCACCTCCACCGCGCTGGCCCGTGAGGCGATCGACCGGGTCGCGGTCCAGAGCGCGGCGCTGGGTGGCGCGTACGACGATCTGTGCGAGGCGGTGCTGTTCTGCCTCGAGCGGTATCCCCAGGCCGATCAGGGCTCCGGTTGGCTCCTCGAGATGCAGGCCGAGCAGGCCCTGCGATGAGCGTCTCGCTGATCCTCGACGGCGACCCCGACGGGTGCCACGCGGCCGCCGCCTCACTGCGCGCCCTGGCCACCGAGCTGGACGACGCCGGCACGGTCACCGCGTCGATCCGGACCCGGTCCGAAGGCGATTGGAACAGCCGCGCCGGAGAGCTGTTGCGCAACGTCTGCACTCGGCATCTCGCCTCGGGCGACCGCCTTCGCGGTGCGAGCCGGGAGTTGGCGCTCCAGCTCAGCGCGCTGGCCTCGGCGCTGGCTGAGGCACGCTCCGAGCTCGACCGGGCACGGAAGGTGGCGCGCAGCGGCGGCTACAACGTGGACACCGCGCTGCCGAGCTTCGATCAGGTGCTCCCTGAGGGAAGGGCGGAGACGACGCTCGACCATGCGTTGGCGATCGCGGCACGGGCCCGTGAGGTCGAGGCGCACGCCCACGCCGCCTTCACCGAGGCGGTGGGCCCGATCCTGGAGGCGCTCACCCCGCCCGCCGTGCCCGCGCACAGCGAGCCCGGTACGAGCCAGTCGATCCTGGGCAGGCTGCGCGACCTGCTTCCTGGTGAGGAGCTCCGCGACCTCTCACCCTTGGTGCGCCTGGTCGACGAGGCCCGCGACCTGGACCTGCTGGACCGGCTCGGCGGCCTCGATGCCACCGACGGGCTCCGTGCCGGCGGCGCGCTGGCGGGCGTCGCCCTGTGCACCCGGGCCAAGCTGCCGCCGTCGCTCCTGGCCGCCTGCGCCGACGGCGGCGGTCAGCTCGGCGGATGGGCCGGCGACCGACTCACCGGTGGCTCCGATGAGCAGTGAGCCGACGCTGACGCTCCCCCGCCGGTGGACGAGCATGACGCCGACCAAGGATCCCCGCATCCACCTGATGCTGGCCACCGAGTGGCTGCCCGCCAGCGGGTACCGGCCGCGCGCCGTGGTCACCCGCGAGCCCACCGCGCTCGACCTCGAGACCTACCAGGGCAGCCTGATCGCCGGCGTCCTGCAGGGGCTCGCCGAGGCTGAGCTCGAGGAGGCGGAGATCTACCCCGTCGACGGCCGACCGATGTCGTATCTGCGGATCTGGCACCGCACCGACGGCTCCGACCTGATGACCGAGGCTCGGACCTGGATCCACGAGGACGTCGCCTGGACGGTGGTGAGCACGGTCGAGCACACCGACTATCCCGACTTCTGCGACCTCTTCGAGGACCTCACCCTCCACTTCGAGGAGCCGACGTGACAGCCTGGGGCGGCTACGCCCTTCTGCTGATCGTCTTCCTCGGAGGTCTCCTTGGCCCGCACCGTTCGCCCCCGCCCGCCCGCGATCACCCCGCTCGTCCTGAGCGACCTGCGTGGCGGCGACGTCGACGACCTGCGACCGCGAGCCGACCTCGAGGGCGAGGAGTTCGGGGGGCTCTCCTTCGCCGAGCTCAGCCTGAGCGGCGCCCGGATCGACATGTGCCGCCTGGACGCGATCCGGGCCGAGTCGCTCGATCTGTCCGGCGCGCGTCTGACCGAGGTCGGCTGGGCCGATCTCGACGCACCGGCCGCGCGGGCAGCGCGCTCGCAGTGGCGCGAGGTCGAGGTCAGCGGCCGGCTCGGCTCGCTGGAGGCCTACGACGTCGACTGGCGTGGAGTGCACTTCGTCGGCTGCAAGATCGGCTACCTGAACCTGCGCAACGCGACCCTCTTCGACGTCCGGTTCACCGAGTGTCAGATCACCGACCTCGACCTCGTCGAGGCGACGGCACGGCGCGTCGCCCTCGACGGGTGCAAGATCGGGCAGCTGACGGTGCACCGCAGCGATCTGGCCGACGTCGACCTCCGCGGCAGCTCCATGGAGTCGATCGATGGCATCCGCAACCTGTCCGGGATCACCATCAGCGGCGACCAGCTCCAGTTGATGGCACCGCTGCTCGCAGCCGAGCTGGGCATCGACGTCAGCTACTGAGCAGCCACGCGCTGCTCAGCGTGGCCCGTGCACCACCTCGAAGGTGGTCGTCGGCTTCGCGACGGCGTCACGACAGCTCGCCCGGACGGCTGGTCCGGGCAGCTCCCGCACCTGGACGGTGATCTCGCTGCCGGCCCGCTGGAAGGTGACCTTGCTGGTCGCGCCGTCGGTCTCGATGGTGCTGAGCAGCAGCGCCTGCGCGCGGTTCTCACCGAGCTCACGGCGCACGACCGCCTCGGCGTACTGCACGGCGGGCGGATAGGTGCCACGCCCTCGGAGGTGCTCGACCACGACCTCGTGGCGCTCGGAGGCCGCTGCGACCCGCAGCGCGGAGTCCACGTCGAGGCGCCCGTAGGAGAGCGCTCCCGGCAGGACCAGCATCGCGCCGGCGAAGCGGTGCCCGCCGACGTGCGTGGTCTCCCAGGCCCGATCGGGATGGGCCTCGCTCAGGGCCCGAGCGATCGGTCGTCCCTGCTCGGCACAGCACACGTCCCGCTTGCCGTTGGTGCAGACCAGCAGCAGCGGCTCGTGATGAGGCGACCACCCGAGCGAGCGACCCGCGGCCAGGTCCGCCAGGGAGAGGTCGAGCAGGTCCGCAGGGTCGGTCAGGGTGGTGCGCTCCACCCAGGCCGAGGGCTCGGCAGAAGCAGTTGAGGGGTTCGGGGCGGGGGCGGGGAACCCCCCGCGTGCCCACGCCGCGAACGCCACGAACCGCCCGGCCTCCGCCTCGGCGGGCCGGACCGGCACCTGATGCGCCTGCTCGTGACGCCGGATCAGCTGCACCCGCACGCCGGCAGCCTTGGCCCGGGTCGCAAGCTCGTGGCGCACCTCCTCGGGCCAGGTGCTCTCGGCGAGGGCGTCGCGCCCCCAGCCCCGGCGGTACTCGACCAGCAGGTGCGCATGGTCGGTGGGCGCGGTGCCGGCGAGGTGCTCCGCAACGGCCTCCCGCGAGCACCGGAACTCACGCGCCACCGGCGTCACGATCTCGTCCACGGCGCTCAGTCTGCCGCGCGCGCCGCGGCTCGCGCTGCCCGGGTGGCCGCCCGCCACACGAGCGCCACACACGGGCGCCGCACCCCAGCGCCAGGCGCCCGTGTCAGCGCAGCAGCCCCTCGCGCCGAGCGACCGCGGCAGCCTCGGTACGACCCGAGGCGCCCAGCTTGCCGAGGATGTTCGAGACGTGCACGCTCACGGTCTTCGTGCTGATGAACAGCTGCTTGCCGATCTCGCCGTTGGTGCGCCCCTGCGCCACCAGCTCCAGGATCTCGTGCTCGCGCGGCGTCAACGGCTCCAGTCGCTGCCGCTCCCCGGCGGGGCGTGCGCCGCGGCCCGCGGAAGGATCGAGCGTCCGGATCTGCCCCAGCAGGACGGCGGCCCCCAGGCTCTGCGCCACCGCGCGCGCCTCGTCGAGCAGGCACCGGGCCGCAGCCGAGTCCCCTGCGGCGCGCAGCACCTCCGCGGTGCGCACCCTGCTGGTCGCGGTCTCGAAGGGATGGCGGAGCAGTGCGAACGCCTCGACCGTCTCCTCCCAGGTGCGCCGCAGGGTCGCCAGGTCGGGGGCGTCGATGCCGGCCAGCCAACGAGCGCGCAGGGTCTCCGCCTCGAGGCGCTGTGCCCAGGCCTTGCCCTCCGGGCCCCAGAAGCCGCCCGACTCGACCTGGTGCTGCACGACCTTCAGCCCCACCTCGTGCAATCGCTCCACCTCGCCGAGCAACCGCTCGCGCTGCTCAGCCGTCTGCTCCCCCATGGTCGCGGCGACGGCGGCGACGGTCACCGCGCACAGCCGGACCCGTGCCTGGAACAGCTCGCCCCAGTTGGGTGCCAGCACCCGCAGCACCCGACGCTCCAGCTCCAGTGCCTCGTCCGGGGCATCGGCGTCACCGGCCTCGGTGATCTCGATCGGTGCCGCCACGATCGCGGCCATCCCCTCCTGGTGCCAGAACCGGTGCAGCCGCTTGAGCCGGGCGCGCTGCGGCACGCCGCGTGCGGAGAGCACCGCTGCCTGCCAGCCCACCAGCAGTGCCTCCGCCACCGGCGGCGGCGACTGTCCACCCATGTCGGTGAGCTCCAGCACCTGGTCCCAGTCGCCGCTGAGGTAGGCGACCTGCGCGTGCTGCAGGCGCGCGTCGAAGGCGTACGGCGCCCACGGGATGCCGTGCACCTGGGCACGTTGCGTGGCCCGGGTGAAGGCCGCGGCCGCCTCCTCGAAGAGGCCCCGGTCCTGATAGCCGCGCCCGAGCAGGAAGAGCGCGCGCAGCTCAGCCCCCACCGCCCCGGTGACGACGGCGCGCGCCACGCTCTCCTCCAGCGCGGCCGCCAGCTGCTCCATCGGGACCGTGCGGTCCAGGCCGACCAGGGTCGTGGTGGCATCCGATGCCGTCTTCGGCAGGTTGTGACTCTCGGCCAGCGCCAACGCCTCGGTCGCCACCTCACGGGCCTCACTCGGCATCCGGAAGGAGAAGATCCGCGCCGTCAGAGCCAGCAGCTTGGCCCGGTCCCGCGAGGGCTCCTCGGGGATCAGCGCCTGCCCGGCCCGCAGGTGCGCCAGCCAGTCGGTGTCGTTGTCGGTGAGCAGCGCCGAGTAGGCGAGCTGCAGGTGCAGCTGCGCCGCCAGCAGCGGGTCGACGTCATCGTCGAGCTGCTGCAGGTGCCGCTCGAGCAGGTGCTGGGCGCGGGTCGGGTTGCCGCTGTCGACCAGGGCGTCCGCGGTCTTCAGCACCAGCGCCGAGACGTCGACCTCTGCACGATGCCGCGGGTCGGCGGCGATCTCCAGGGCGTGCTCGAAGTGGTGCGCGGCCTCGTCGGGGCCGCCCACGGCCATCGCCTCCTCGCCGGCCCGCACGCTGGCGGTCAGCGCGGTCGGCAGGTCGAGCGCGGCCCGCGCGTGCCGGGCCAGCTCGGCCGCCGTGCCCGGTGCGACGCCACTGCTCAGCGCCTCGGCGTAGGCGGCGTGCAGCCGCACCCGCTCGCCGGGCAGCAGGTCGTCGTAGATCGCCTCCGCCAACAGCGCGTGCCGGAACGCGTAGCCGTGCCGGCCCGCGGTGACCACCACATGCGACTCGACCGCGGCCCGCAGGCCCTGGTCGAGCTGGGTGGCGTCCAGCCCGCTCGCCGCGGCCAGCAGCTCGTGGGAGACCCGCCGTCCGGCCACCGACATCACCCGGACCACCTGGCGCGCCTGGTCGTCGAGCCGGTCCAGGCGCACCAGCAGCAGGTCCGCCAGGTCGTCGGGCACGCCCTGGCCGGCGCCCGCCTTCGCGGCACCGACGAGCTCCTCGACGAAGAACGCGTTGCCCTCGGCCCGATCCACGATCCCGGCCAGGTCCGACTCGGTGATCGGCTCGGGGTGCAGCTCCAGGGCCATCTGCCGCACCGCGGCGTCGTCCAGCGGGTTCAGCTGCATCCGGCCCACGCCGGCGATCCGGGTCCAGGCCGCGACCTTCGCACGCAGCGGGTGACGCCGGTGCAGGTCCTCGCCGCGGTAGCTGACCACCATCGCCACCGGCTGGTGGAAGGGTCGCGAGCAGAAGAAGCTGATCAGGTCCCGGGTCGACGAGTCGGCCCAGTGCGCGTCCTCGATCACCACCAGCAGCGGGCGGACGGCGGCAGCTGCCTCGAAGAGCGCGTGCAGCGCCTCGAAGAGCTCGGCGCGATCCACACTGGCGCGCTCGTCGGCGTCGTCGGTCAGCACCCGCCGGCCCGGCTGCAACCGCACCAGGCCGGGGTGCAGGGCACCGATCCGGTCGACCACCTCGGGCACCGAGGTCGCCAGCCGGCCCAGCACCTCGGAGAACGGGAGATAGGGCAGCGCACTGTCACCGAAGTCGAGGCAGTGGCCGGCCGCGACCTGCCAGCCCTGCTCGAAGGCGCGGTCGCGCAGGGCGGTGAGCAGCCGGGTCTTGCCGACGCCGGCGTCGCCGGCCAGCAGCGCGATGTGGAACTCCCGACGCGCGACAGACCCCGGCTGGGTGATCGCCAGCATCGAGCTCAGCTCGTCGAGCTCGCGATCACGTCCGACCAGGGTCTGTTGGGGGCCAGCTGCTGCCACGCTCCCCATGATGCCGGTAATCGGTCCATCCGGCGCAGAGGGCTGCGTGGCGGCGAGGCTCAGTTCTCGCCTTCGAGCGGGAGCGGCCGGTTGATCGGCCGCGCGTAGCTCTCCTCGTTGCGCTTGCGACGCGAGATGCCCCAGGTGTTGCGGACCCGCTCGGCCCGGTAGGCGACCTCGGCGCGGGCCAGGTAGTCGTTGTGGCTCATGGCGTTTCTCCCATCTGTTCTTCGTCGATGAGATGACTCTGCGCCTCTGAGGTAGGCCCGCACATGGGGAGAGTGCCTTAGGCAGGGCTGCTGGGTGCCTCAGATGGGCGTGACGCCGCTCATACCGGGCGGCCCCGGCGCCAGGTCCCGGTGACCAGCGGCACTCCGGGCCGGTAGGCCAGGTGGATCGCGGAGGGCGCCGCGAGCACCGCGAAGTCGGCCACCGCACCGACGCGCAGGTGCCCGACGTCGTCGCGTGCCAGCGCCGCAGCCCCGGTCTCGGTGGCTGCACGCAGCGCCTCGGTCGGCGTCATCCGCATCTCCCGGACGGCGAGCGCGATGCACAGCGGCATCGAGGAGGTGAAGCTCGACCCGGGGTTGCAGTCGGTGGCCAGCGCCACCCGGACGCCGGCATCCAGCAGCCCGCGCGCATCCGGCCACGGGGAGCGGGTGGAGAACTCCACCCCCGGCAACAGGGTCGCGATGGTGCCCGAGCCGGCGAGCGCGTCCACGTCGGCCGGCGACAGGTAGGTGCAGTGGTCGACGGCCACCAGAGCGAGCTCACAGGCGAGCCGGACGCCGTCCCCGTGACCGAGCTGGTTGGCGTGCAGCCTCCCGGCCAGTCCGGCGGCGGCGCCGGCCGCCAGCACGGTTCGGGCCTGGTCGACGTCGAAGGCGCCCCGCTCGCAGAAGACGTCGATCCAGCGCGCATGCGGGGCCGCCGCGGCCAGCATCGGGCCGGTGACCAGTGCGACGTAGTCATCGGCATCGCTGCCCTCCGGCACCACGTGCGCGCCGAGGAAGGTGGTCTCGTCGGTGACCTGGCGG
The DNA here is from genome assembly GCF_039528155.1 of Nocardioides dubius. Taxonomy (NCBI): domain Bacteria; kingdom Bacillati; phylum Actinomycetota; class Actinomycetes; order Propionibacteriales; family Nocardioidaceae; genus Nocardioides; species Nocardioides dubius. The sequence goes on from NZ_BAAALG010000006.1 coordinate 253,832, forward strand.
GCGATCGCCAGGGCGCGGGCCTCGTCGGCGACGGTGAGGCCGTAGCCGCTCTTGACCTCGACGGTGGTGGTGCCCTGCGCCTGCATCTCGGCGACCAGCCGTGCCAGGTTCGCGGCCAGCTGCTCGTCACTGGCGGCCCGGGTCGCCGCGACCGTGGAGCGGATCCCGCCGGCCTGATAGGGCTGACCGCTCATCCGCGCCGCGAACTCGGCGCTGCGGTCACCGGCGAACATCAGGTGCGCATGGGAGTCGCAGAACCCGGGGATCACGGCCGCCCCACCGACGTCGACCGCGGCGTCCGCGGCCGGCGCCTGCCGGGCCGGCCCGTGCCAGGCCACCCTGCCGTCGACCACCACCAGGGCGGCGTCGGTCTGCTGCGGGCGCTCCGGCTCCCAGGTGGTGAGCTCGGCGATCCCGGTGACCAGCAGGCTGCTCATGCCCAGGCCCTGATGATCGCGCGCTCCAGCCGCGGCCCCAGGTCGGCGCGCAGTGCCGGGACGTCGTGCCAGCGGCCGTCGACCATCACCGCGACCACGTCGGGCGATGCGGCGGTGAAGACCAGGCCGGCGACGCTGGCATCGGCGCCGGCGGTGCGCGGCGACTCCGGGTCGATGATCACCAGGTCGGCCCGCGCACCCACCGCGATCCGTCCTGCATCATCGAAGCCGAGACTCCCCTGACCGGTGCTGGTCGCGGCCGCCAGCAGCGCCGGCGGCTCCCACAGCCCGCGGCGCTGGGTGGCCAACCGCTCGTGGAGCTCGACACTGCGCATCTCCTCGAACAGGTCGATCACGGCCTGGCTGTCGGAGCCCAGGGTGAGCCTGGCCCCGGCGGCCGCGAGCTCGCAGCTCGGCCCGATCCCGTCGCCGAGGTCACGCTCGGTGGTGGGGCAGAAGCAGACGTAGGCGCGGGCCCGGCCGAGCATGCCGACGTCGTCGCTGGTCAGGTGCGTGCCGTGCACGGCGGTGGTGGCCGGGCCGAGTGCGCCGGCCGCAGCCAACGCCTCGGTGGGCGTCAGCCCCCACGCCACCAGGGTCTCGTCGTTCTCGGCGACCTGCTCACTGAGGTGGACGTGCAGTGGTCGGTCGCCGGCGGCGAGCGCGACCGTGGGCAGCTGGTCCCTGGGCACCGCGCGCACCGAGTGGATCGCGGCGCCCACCCGCGCGGTGTCCGTGCTCTGCAGCTCCGCGACGCGCAGTGCCCAGCCCTCGGCGTCGCCGTCGCTGAACCGGACCTGGACCCCTTCCGGCGGCCGGTCGATGCCGGCCGCGAGGTAGCAGGTGTCGAGCAGGGTGATCCGGATCCCGACCTCGGCCGCCGCCGCCAGCAGCGCCCGCCCCATCGCGTTGGGGTCGTCGTAGCGTCGCCCACCGGGGCCGTGGTGCAGGTAGTGGAACTCGCCGACCGAGGTCACCCCGGCGCAGAGCATCTCGGTGAAGGTGACCACCGCAAGGTCGTGGAGCCGGTCCGGGTCGAGGCGCTCCGCCAGCCGGTACATCTCCTCGCGCCAGCTCCAGAAGCTGCCGGTGCGCTGAGTGCGGCCGCGCAGGGCACGGTGGAAGGCATGGCTGTGGACGTTGGCGAAGCCCGGCATCGCCAGCCCGGGCAGCACCTGGGCCGTCGGATCGTCGGCGCCCGGCGTCACGCTGCTGAACCGGCCGTCGACGATCTCCACCAGCACGTCGTCGACGACCTCCTCCCCGAGCACGGCGCGTTCGAGGAGCAACCTCACCGGAGCACACCCGCCATGCCGAGCAGCGCATCGGCGAGCGCCTCGACGCCGAGCAGGGCGTCGGCTGTCTCGGCGAACTCCTCGGGAGCGTGCGAGACCCCGGTCGGGTTGCGCACGAAGAGCATGGCGGTCGGGATGCCTGCGGTGGCGAGGACTCCGGCGTCGTGGCCGGCCTGGGTGGCCAGGATCGGCAACCGTCCGCTGGGGCGGGCGGCGAGCCGCTGGGCGAGGTCGGGATCGAAGCGCACCAGCGGGCTCACCGACTCCGGCGTCATCGTCAGGGCGGTGCCGTCACGACCGGCCCGCTCGCTGCCCTGGCGCTCGACGGCGAGCACCAGGTCGGCCAGTGCCTCCTCGTTCGCGGCCCGGGCGTCCAGCCAGGCGGTGACCTTGCTCGGCACCGCGTTGGTGCTGCCCGGTGCGACGTCGACCCGGCCGAAGGTGGCCCGGTGCCCGCCCAGCCGCGCCTGCTTGTTGGCGGCCAGGGCCGTCATCGCGAACGTCAGCATCGGGTCGTGGCGATCCTCCATCGCCGTGGTGCCGGCGTGGTTGGCCTGGCCGGTGATCTCGAAGCGGTAGCGCCCGTGCGGCCAGATCCCGCTGGCCACGCCGACCGGCTGGTCGAGCTCGGCGAGCACCCGGCCCTGTTCGACGTGCAGCTCCACGAAGACGGCGACGTCGTCCAGCAGCCGGGACGGTGCCAGCCCCAGTCCGTGCTCGGCGAGGACGTCCGGCAACGGGATCCCGGCGCGGTCCCGCAGCTCGTTGGCGTGCGACTCGGCCAGCGCGCCGACCGCCCACCGCGAGCCGAGGCAGGGCAGGCCGAACCGGGAGCCCTCCTCCTCGACGAAGGCCGCAATCCCCAACGGGCGTTGGGGAGTCGCGCCGCGCGCACGGATCAGGTCGAGGGCGGCGAAGGCCGAGACCACGCCCAGCGGACCGTCGAACGCACCACCGTCCGGGACCGAGTCGAGGTGCGAGCCGGTCAGCACACCGCGGCCGGCAGAGCCCTCGGGGCGCCACCACGCGACGGCGTTGCCGATCGCGTCGTGCTCGATCTCCAGCCCACGCTCGACGGCTGCCTCGACGAACCAGGCCGACAGCTCTCGCTCGGCGGAGCCGAAGGCGTCGCGCCGGTATCCCCCAGTGGCGGCGGAGCGGCCGACCGGCGCCAGCTCCCTCCACATCTCCTCCCACGGCATGGGCACAGTCCACTCCGCCCCGACAGCGAGGTCAACCGGGAGGCTCCCGGCCCGGGTCTCGGATCTGAGACTTAACGCGATCGTTATCGGCCGTCGCCGGCACCCGACTCAGCTGCGGAAGTCGCCGCGATGGACGACCTCCTCGACGCTGCGCCGCGAGCGCCGCTTCGAGGAGCCGGGGACGCCGTCGCGCTCGGGCAGGTAGCCCACCGTGATCGCGCCGACCGGGGTGTAGCCGGCGGGCACCGAGAACTCGGCGCGGAACGCGTCGTGGCGCGTCGGCGGCACCCCGAAGAAGCAGGCGCCGACGCCCTCGTCGACCGCGGTCAGCAGGATCAGCAGCGACGCCATAGCGGTGTCGCAGTGCCAGTAGGGCACCGGCCACCGGGCCTCGTCGCGATCGGTCCAGCCCTTGTCAGGCTCGGCGTAGCGGTCGAGGTAGGCGTCCTTGTGCGAGAGCGGGACGATCACCGCCGGCGCCGTGCGCATCCCGTCGAGCCAGGGGTTGCTGGCCTCCGGGTCGGGCGAGGTCGCCTGCCAGAAGCGGGCCACGTCGTGGGGCGTGTCGAGGCGCAGGAAAGCCCAACCCTGGCTGAATCCCGCACTCGGCGAGCGGACCGCATGCTCCAGCATCCGATCCAGGACGGCCGGCTCCATCGGGCGGGGGTCGTAGGCACGGACCATCCGGCGGCGGCGAACGACGTCACGAAACTCCATGCCCTGATCATGCCGTGCCCGCCTGGGGCGCTTCCGGCCGGTGACGCCCGAGATGCCACCGGCCCCGAAGGCCTACAGGGACATGGGTTCCCGCAACCTGGGCATGGCAAACCCCTCTGGCCTAGGTTTTCCTTGTGATCCCCCGCCCCGCCACCTGGCTCCTCGCCCTCGTCACCTGTCTGGTGCTGCCCGTCGCCGTGGCCGCCACCTGGTTCAACACGGTCGCCAAGGACACCGACCGGTACGTCGAGACGGTCGCCCCGCTGGCCGACGACCCGGCCGTGACCACCGCCGCCGCGACCCGGCTCACCGCCGCCACGCTGCTCGCGATCGGTCCGCCGCTGGCGGATCGTCCCGCGGTGCGCACCAGCGTCCGGCGCGCGGTCGCCAGCGTGGTCGGCAGCAGCCAGTTCCCCCCGGTGTGGAGCAGGGCGAACGAGGTCGCCCACCGCCAGGTGGTGCGGATCATGGACGGCGACCGGATCGTGGCCGGCTCGCAGATGCAGGTCGACCTCGCCCCGTTGGCCGACGAGCTCACCGCGGCACTCGCCAGCGAGGGGCTCACCAGCCGGATCGACCTGGCCAGCCGCGACCTGACCATCGAGGTGGCCGGCACCGAGGAGCTGCAGCAGGCGCAGAGCGCATGGCGGCTGCTCGGCGTGGCCGGCTTCTGGCTCCCGGTCGCCTGGCTGCTGCTGGTCGCGATCACCCTGGTCACCGCGCGTCGCCGGCTCTCCGCGCTCGGCCTGCTCGCCGTCGGCTCGTTGCTGGGCCTGGCCGCCCTCTGGGCCGGATTGGCCGTGGCCCGCGAGCTCGTCGCCGACAACAGTGGCGAGCTGCCCGTCGCGGTCTGGGACGTGGTGCTGGAGGGCCTGCACCAGGCGATCCTGATCGGTGGGGCGGTGGCCGGCGTCGTCCTCCTGCTCCGGGTCGCGATCGGCCTCGGGCTCTCCCGCCAGCGCAGCCAGAAGGACGCCGCGACCGCGCTCTGACGCCCCGAAGCCGCGCGGCGGCAGTAGGGTCGGCCCATGTCAGGGTCATCCCACACCGACGCCGCCGTCGCGCGGCTGCAGGAGCTCGTGCGCATCCCGACGGTCTCGCACCGCGATCCGGCCCGGATCGACCGCCAAGCGTTCGACGACTTCCACACCGCCCTCGCCGACTGCTTCCCGCTCCTGCACCAGCATCTCGAGCGGATCGACATCCACGAGCATGCCGTGCTCTTCCGCTGGCCCGGCGCCTCCTCGGCACGCCCGGTGGTGCTGATGGCCCACATCGACGTGGTGCCGGTCGAGGGCACCTGGCAGCATCCGCCCTTCGGCGCCGAGATCGCCGACGGCGCGATCTGGGGTCGCGGCACCCTCGACGACAAGGGCTCCCTGGTCGCCATCTGCGAGGCCGTCGAACGCCTTCTCGCGGACGGCGTCACCCCGGCCCAGGACGTCTGGCTCTCCTTCGGCGCCGATGAGGAGGTCTCCGGCGACTCCGCACCGCTCGCCGTCGCCGAGCTGCGCAAGCGCGGCGTGACTCCCTGGTTCGTCCTCGACGAGGGCGGAGCGATCGCGCACCAGGCCTTCCCCGGGATCACCGCACCGATCGGCGTCGTCGGCGTCACCGAGAAGGGCGTCACCTCCCTGGAGCTGACCGCGCAGGGCCGCGGCGGCCATGCCAGCACGCCGGCGCGCAACGGACCGACCGCACGGATCGCCCGCGCCATCACCCGCCTGGACTCCGCGCCGATGCGCCCGCACCTGCCGCCGCCGACCCTGGAGCTGTTCCGCCGGATCGGCGCGCAGGCACCGGCGCCGCTGGGCGCGCTCTTCAGCCACGGCACCCGGCTGAGTCCGCTCTTCACTCGCGCCCTGATCGCGGCAGGCCCCGAGGCGGCCGCGCTGGTCCGCACCACGATCGCGGTGACCACCCTGTCGGGCTCCCCGGCGCTCAACGTGATCGCCGGCCAGGCCAGTGCCGGCGTCAACATCCGGGTGATGGTCGGCGACACCGTGGACGAGGCGATCGCCCATATCCGCAAGGCGATCGCCGACGACTCGATCGAGATCGCCGTCGTCGAGCGCAACGAGCCGTCGCCGGTCTCGCCGATGGACGACGCCTTCTCACTCATCGAGTCCACGATCACCGAGCAGTTCTCCGACGCCGTTCCCGCCCCGTACGTGATGATGGCGGCCACCGACTCCCGGTTCTTCACCGAGATCTGCGATCGGGTCTACCGCTTCACGCCGTTCCGGATGACCAAGCAACAGCGCGAGGCGATCCACTCCTACGACGAGCATCTCGGCGTGGACGCGTTCCTCGACGGGATCGCCTGGTACCGCCGCCTGCTGGAAGGACTGCCCGCATGAGCTCCCCGGCACGGCCCAGATCCGCCGCCCAGCAAGGCGTGCGCAGTCTGGCGACCATCGTCGGCTTCCTGGCCGCGGTCGAGGTGGCCAGCGGCGTGCTGCAGGGCTACTACACGCCGATCTACCCACAGATCGCCGACCATCTCTCGATCCACGAGGGCGACGTCAACTGGTTCGAGGCGGCCCAGCTGATCGTCAGTGCGCTCTGCGTGCCGATCCTGGCGCGGCTCGGCGACCTGATCGGGCACAAGCCCGTCCTGTTGCTGGCCACCGCCGCCACCGCGATCGGCTCCTGGATCCTGGTCTTCGCACCGAGCTTCACCACCTTCCTGATCGGTTGGGCGATCCAGGGCGCCTACGTGGTCTGGCTCCCCCTGGAGATCGCGATCATCCACCGGCGCACCCGCGACACCGGCCGCCAGCAGCTGCTGACCCGGCGCGGTGCCGCCGTCCTGGTCGGCGTGCTCGAGCTGGCGGTGATCGTCGGCGCGCTCGCCAGCGGCCTGCTGGTCGAGACCTGGAACATGAACCTGGTGCTGGCGATCCCGGCGATCGTGGTGACGGCCGTCCTGTTCCTGATCTGGGCCGGGGTCGAGCGCGCCCCGGGTGACGCCGTCGGCGGGATCGACTGGACCGGCTTCGCGCTGATCACCCTGGCGCTCGCTGGGGTGATGGGCGGCCTGGTCGTGGTCCGGGTACAGGGGCTGGACAGCGTGGTCGCCTGGCTGCTGGTGGTGCTCGGCCTGCTGATGCTCCTGCCCTTCGCCCGGCACTCGCTCACCCAGAGCGAGCCGCTGGTCGACGTCCGCCTGCTGGCCCGGCCCGGGCAGTGGCCGATCCAGACCACGGCCTTCCTCTTCGGCGTGCCCGTGCTCGGCGGGCAGATCCCGCTCTCCACCTTCGCGCAGGCCGACCCGGACCTCCGCGGCTACGGGCTCGGCGCGGACGCCGCCTTCGTCAGCACGCTGATCGGCGTCTACGTGATCACGCTGGCGATCGGCGCCTTCACCCTGCCGCTCACCACCCGCTGGTGGGGCGTGCGCAACGCGCTGCTGGTGGCCTGTCTGATGGTCGCGGCCGGGTACGCACTGTGGCTACCCTTCCACGACACGACCACCCAGGCGCTGACCAACATGGCGATCGCCGGCGTCGGCTCCGGCGCCCTGGTCGCCGCGCTGCCCGCTGCCGCCGCGGCCGCGGCACCGCCCGAGCGGACCGGCTTCGCCACCGGGATGACCAACGCCACCAAGACCGTCGGGGGCGCGATCGCCTCGGCGATCTTCGCGATCGCGCTGGTCGGGCCCGGCATCGAGGGCAGCGACGAGGCCACCGCACCGCTCTCCGGCTACCTCACCGTCTGGGCGGTCTGCTCGATCGCGGCACTGCTCGCGGCGGTCGCCCTCGCGCTGGCCCCGCGGCACGCCTTCGCCGGCACCGAGGAGATCGTGGACGACGCGCTGACGCCGCAGCCGTGAGGCCGCGCCGTCGGCCGCCGACAGCCGCTCAGCGCTCGCGCAGGATCGCCGCGTCCGCCGTCGGGTAGCCGGCGTCGCGGTGGCGCAGCACGCCCATCCCGGGATCGTTGGTGAGCACTCGCGCCAGCTTCTGTGCCGCCAGCTCGGTGCCGTCGGCGACGCAGACCTGACCCGCGTGCAGTGAGCGGCCCATCCCGACGCCACCGCCATGGTGGATCGAGACCCAGCTGGCACCGGAGGCGGTGTTGACCAGCGCGTTGAGCAGCGGCCAGTCGGCGATCGCATCCGAGCCGTCGGCCATCGCCTCGGTCTCCCGGTAGGGCGAGGCCACCGAGCCGCAGTCGAGGTGGTCGCGGCCGATCACGATCGGCGCCTTGAGCACGCCGTCGCGCACCATCTCGTTGAACTTCAGCCCGGCCAGGTGCCGCTCCCCCAGGCCCAGCCAGCAGATCCGGGCCGGCAGACCCTGGAACTCCACCCGCTCCTGCGCCATGGTGATCCACTTGTGCAGCCGCGCGTTGTCGGGGAAGAGCTCCAGCACCGCGGCGTCGGTGGCGGCGATGTCGGCCGGATCCCCGGAGAGCGCGACCCAGCGGAACGGGCCCTTGCCCTCGCAGAAGAGCGGACGGATGTAGGCGGGCACGAAGCCCGGGAAGTCGAAGGCCCGCTGGTAGCCGCCCTTGCGCGCCTCGTCGCGGATCGAGTTGCCGTAGTCGAACACCTCGGCACCGCGGTCGGCGAAGCCCACCATCGCCTCGACGTGGGCCGCCATCGAGGCGCGCGCCTGCTCGGTGAACCACTCCGGGTCACGCGCGGCGCTGGCCCGCCAGTCCGCGAACTCGACGCCGATCGGCAGGTAGGACAGCGGATCGTGGGCCGAGGTCTGGTCGGTGACGATGTCGATCGGGGCGCGGCGCGCCAGCAGCTCGGGCAGCACCTTGGCGGCGTTGCCCAGCACGCCGATGGAGAGCGGTCGGCGCTCGTCGCGTGCTGCGATCGCGAGCTCGAGGGCATGGTCCAGCGAGGTGGCCTGCACGTCGAGGTAGCGGTGCGCGATCCGTCGCTCGATCCGGGACTGGTCGACCTCGACGCAGATCGCGACCCCATCGTTCATGGTCACCGCGAGCGGCTGGGCACCGCCCATGCCGCCGAGTCCGGCGGTCAGGGTGATGGTGCCGGCCAAGGTGCCGTCGCCCTCGGGGCGCGAGGCCGAGATCTTGTCCGCGACGGCGGCGAAGGTCTCGAAGGTGCCCTGCAGGATGCCCTGGGTGCCGATGTAGATCCAGGAGCCGGCGGTCATCTGGCCGTACATCGTGAGCCCGGCCTCCTCGAGCCGCCGGAACTCCTCCCAGTTCGCCCAGTCGCCGACCAGGTTGGAGTTGGCGATCAGCACCCGCGGCGCCCACTCGTGGGTGCGCACCACGCCGACCGGCTTGCCCGACTGGACGAGCAGGGTCTCGTCGTCGGCCAGGTCGCTGAGCTCGGCGATCAGGGCGTCGTAGGCCTCCCAGCTGCGGGCGGCCTTGCCGGTGCCGCCGTAGACGACCAGCTCCTCGGGACGCTCCGCGACCTCCGGGTCCAGGTTGTTGCGCAGCATGCGCAGCGCGGCCTCGGTCTGCCACGAGCGGGCGGTCAGCTCGGTGCCGTGCGCGGCGTGGATCGGCAGGCGGGGGTTGCTCATGACAGTTCTCCGATCGCTTCGGTGACGGCACGCAGCACGGCGCCACTGCGGACCTGCTGATGGACCCGGTCGATCTCGGGGGCGAGGTGCCGGTCGCGACCGGGGCGGCCGGCGTCCACGGTGTCGAGGAGGGCGAGCACGGCGGCCGACGCGGGTGACGGCGTCAGCGGGGCGCGCAGGTGCAGCGCCCGGGTGGCTGCCAGCAGCTCGATGCTCAGCACCCGGCTGAGGCCGTCGACGGCCCGGCGCAGCTTGCGCCCGGCCGACCAGCCCATCGAGACGTGGTCCTCCTGCATGGCGCTGGAGGGGATCGAGTCGACCGAGGCCGGCACCGCGAGCCGCTTGAGCTCGCTGACGATCGAGGCCTGCGTGTACTGGGCGATCATCAGGCCCGAGTCGACGCCGGGGTCGTCGGCCAGGAACGGCGGCAGCCCGTGGTTACGGGCGACGTCGAGGAAGCGGTCGGTGCGCCGCTCCGCGATCGAGGCGACGTCGGCGGTCGCGATCGCCAGGAAGTCGAGCACGTAGCCGACGGGGGCGCCGTGGAAGTTGCCGTTGGACTCGACCCGGCCGGCCTCCGGGAGCACCACCGGGTTGTCGATCGCGCTGGCCAGCTCGCGCTCGGCGACGGCGAGGGCGTGGGCCACCGTGTCGCGTGCGGCACCGTGCACCTGGGGCGAGCAACGCAGCGAGTAGGCGTCCTGGACCCGGTTGCAGTCGGGGCCGCGGTGCGAGGCGACGACGCCGGAGTCGGCCAGCAGCCGGACCAGGTTGGCGGCGCTGGCCGCCTGGCCGGGGTGCGGGCGCAGTGCCTGCAGCTCGGCGGCGAAGACCCGGTCGGTGCCGAGCTGGGCCTCCACCGACATCGCGGCTGTGACGTCCGCGAGCCGGAGCAGCGCCTGCAGGTCGTGGATCGCCAGGGTCAGCATGGCCAGCATCCCGTCGGTGCCGTTGATCAGCGCCAGGCCCTCCTTGGCGGCCAGCTCGACGGGCTCCAGCCCGGCGGCGGCGAGCGCCTCGGCAGCGGGCTGACGGCGCCCGTCGGCGTCGCGGACCTCACCCTCGCCGAGCAGCGCGAGCGCGCAGTGGGCCAGCGGGGCGAGGTCGCCGGAGCAGCCCAGGGAGCCGTACTCGTGGACGATCGGGGTGATCCGGTTGCTGAGCAGGCCGGCCAGCAGCCGGGCCGTGGCCGGGCGGACGCCGGTGTGCCCGGTGGCCAGGGTGGAGAGCCGCAGCAGCATCAGTCCGCGGACCACCTCGTCCTCGACCTCGGGGCCGGAGCCGGCGGCGTGCGAGCGCACCAGCGAGCGCTGCAGCTGGGTGCGCATCTCGGGAGCGATGTGCCGGGTGGCGAGCGCCCCGAAGCCGGTGGAGATCCCGTAGGCCGGGGTGTCGGCGTCCGCGAGCCGTTCGACGACCTCGCGCGCCCGTTCGATCGCCGCCAGCGCGTCGTCCCCGAGCTCGACGGCCGCGCCGTCGCGGGCCACCGCGACCAGCTCCGCCACCGAGACCGCTGCGGTGCCTACCGTGATCGTTTCCCTCATGCCCCCAGCGTGCGCGCCGCGCTGCGCGTCGACCAGATCGGCACCTACCGAACCTGTCTCAAACCCGAGACCCGCCTCGGCGCTCAGGCGGGGGCGAGCTCGCCGTCAGCGTCGTCGGCGTTGGTCTCGGCAGCCTCGGCCTTGCGGGAGGCGATCTCCTGGCGGACGGCCCAGACGATGCCGGCGATCCAGGCCAGGAACAGCGCGCCGACGCTCCACCAGGTGATGGACTCCGAGACGCCGAAGGAGAGCAGCAGGGTGCGCGCGTTGGTGACGACGATCAGGCCACCGGCCGCGACGCCGAGCACGCGGGCCGGCAGGATCCGGACCAGCCAGGCGGCGATCGGCGCAGCCACCACGCCACCGGCGAGCAGCGCGACCACGATGCCCCAGTCGATGCCCGAGGACCCGAGCGCCAGCAGGAAGCCGAGCGATCCACCGACCGCGACGACGAACTCCGAGGTGTCGATCGAGCCGATCACCTTGCGCGGCTCGAGGCGGCCCGAGGAGAGCAGGGTGGTGGTGCCGACCGGGCCCCAGCCGCCGCCACCGATGGCGTCGAGCGCCCCACCGAAGAGACCCATCGGAGCCAGGAAGCCGGCAGTCGGCCGCCCCTTGAACTGCGGACGCCGGCCACCGAGCACCAGGAACCGCCAGATCACGTAGGCACCGAGTGCGAGCAGGATCAGCGCCACCCACGGCTTGGCCGAGTCACCGTCGATGTTGACCAGGAAGGTGGCGCCGGCGAAGGCTCCGACGAAGCCCGGAACGGCGAGGATGCCGACCGTGCGCCAGTCCACGTTGCCGAACTTGGCGTGCGAGATGCCGGAGACCAGGGAGGTGCCGATCTCCGAGAAGTGCACCGCGGCGGAGGCAGCCGCCGGCGCGATGCCTGCGGCGAGCAGGAGGGTGGAGGAGGTGACGCCGTAGGCCATTCCCAACGATCCGTCGATCAGCTGAGCCAGCAGGCCCACGAATCCGAGGACGATCAACTTGCGCACTGTCCGGGTCCTTCCACCACTGAAACACTGATAGGTTCCAATTATATAGTGGTTTAGTAAACATTAGAGTTTTGATTGACGCAAGTTGCCATCCTTCAGGCGGCCGGATCCTGCCAGCGCGGCCACCACCGCCACGCCTGCACAGGTCGCTGCGATCGCCCCGAAGGCCGTCCAGGGCATCGTCAGCGCGACGTCGTCGAGACCCGCCGTCATCGGCGCCCGCAGCAGCACTCCGGTCACTGCGGTGATCAGCGCACCCAATAACAAGGCGGCTCCGGCCACGATCAACGCCTCCAGCACGACCAGGCGCCGCACCTGCTGAGCACTCGCCCCGACCAGCCGGAACGTGGCGAACTCGCGACGTCGCTGCACGCTGCCCAGCAGCAGCGTGTTGGCGATCGCCAGCGCCGAGTAGACGCCGGTCGGTCCGAGCACCGCCCACAACCCGATCGTGTTCTGCGAGCGCAGCGCCTGGTCCTGCTCCTCGATCCAGGCGTCGCGTCCCTGCACCGCACCAGCCCCGTCCGGCCACCCCTCGCGGACGGCGGCAGCCGGCGTCGCGCTGTCCACGAACCAGGTGCCCGTCACCGTCGCACCGCGCGCCGCGTCCGCCTCACCGGAGAGCGCGAACTCGCCGATCAGGTTCGCCGCGTCCTCGTAGATCGCGACCACCTCCAGCCGCTCGACCTCACCGCCGGCGACGCGGACCGGCACCCGTTCCCCGACCCCGATCCCGTTGTCCCAGGCTGCGCTGCGGCTCACCGCGATCTCGCCGGAGCCGAGCTCCGCCAGCGTCCCCTCGCGCACCCCGATCCCGCGCAGCCGCGACGACACCTCGGGATCGATCACGTCGATCTCGGTGTCGTAGGCGTCGTCCGCGCCACCGACCTCGGCGGTGAGCAGCACCCGAGGATCGAGGGTGAGTCCGTCCACCTCGCGGAGCCGGGCCTCCTCACGCGGCGAGTCGGTGGTGACCACCAGCGGCGCCGCCAACCGCTGTCGGGTGATGCCCTCCTCCCAGTCGGCGGCGAAGGAGAGGGTGAGCACGACAGAGCCGGCGATCGCGGAGAGCGCAAGCACGGGCGCCGCCAGCGAGGTGGTCCGCCGGGCGCGCACCGCGACGTTCTCCCGCGCCACCGCCACCAGCGGGTCCGCGCGCCACGGGCGGGTCAGAGCCCTTGCCAGCAAGGGCAACAGCACCGGTCCGAGGCAGACCAAGGCGATCACCCAGACCTCCGGCACGAAGATCGCGAGCACCAGCGCCAGCAGCGGATCACCGGCGCGGATCAGCAGCAGCATCGCCACCCCCGCAGCCAGGAAGAACACCCCGCACAGCACGCGGACCACACCGACGGGGCGGCCGAGCTCGTCGGCCTCCCGCAGCGCCGCGGCCGGCACCGTGCGCGAGGCACGCCGCGCCGCACTGCGCGCGCCCAGCAGGGCCACGAGGACACCGATCCCGGCCGCCACCGAGAGCGGCAGGACCAGGGCCGGACCCGGCAGCCCGCCGGGCGCCAGACCCTTGTGCTCCAGGAGCCAGGTGGCCGCCGGGAAGGTGAGCACCGCCAGCGCACATCCGAGCGCCGAGGCGACGATGGCGACCACCAGCGTCTCGATCCGGATCATCCGGCGCACCTGGCGTGGCGTCGCCCCGACCAGGCGCAACAGCCCGAGCTCGCGCGCCCGCGCCGCCACCACGAAGCTGCTGGTGCTGGCGACCACGAAGATCGCCATGAACCCCGCGAACCCGGCCATCACCCCGAGCAGCGAGGTGGTGTCCTGCAGCGCGACCCGGACCTCCTCCTGCCCCGGGGACAGCCGCGACAGGTAGCGCTCGACCGAGGCCATCAGCAGGGCGACCAGTCCGATCAGCCAGACGCCGAGGCCGACGGCGGCGACACTGCCCAGGTGCCGGCTCCGGTCATGACGCGCGGACTGCACCGCAAGCCGGATCACACCGGCTCCAGGTGGTTCATCGCAGCGGCGATCCGGTCGGCGTCCGAGCGGGGCAGGGTGCCCACGATCTGTCCGTCGGCCAGGAAGAGCACCTGATCGGCGTAGGAGGCCGCCATCGGATCGTGGGTCACCATCACCACGGTGACGCCCTCCTCGTCGACGGTCCGGCGCAGCAGGTCGAGCACGCGCCGTCCGGTGGTCCGGTCCAGCGCGCCGGTCGGCTCGTCGGCGAAGAGCACCCGCGGGCGGGTCAGCATCGCGCGGGCCAGGGCCACCCGTTGCTGCTGGCCGCCCGACAGCTCCCCCGGACGGCGACGGGCCTGGTCGGCGAGCCCGACCCGCGCCAACGCCTCCCGCACCTGCGAGCGCGCGGGCCGGCGTCCGGCCAGACGCAGTGGCAGCGCCACGTTGTCGGCAGCGCTGAGGCCCGGCAACAGGTTGTAGGCCTGGAAGACGAAGCCCACCTGATCGCGTCTGAGCACGGTGCGCGCCTTCTCGTCCAGCGCGGCGAGCGCCTGCCCGGCCAGCCAGACCTGGCCGCCGTTCGGGATGTCGAGGCCGGCAGCGCACTGCAAGAGCGTCGACTTGCCGGAACCCGAGGGCCCCATCACCGCAGTGAAGGTGCCGGCTCCGAACACGTGGCTGACGCCACGCAGCGCATCCACGCGCCCTTCCCCGCTGCCGTGGTGTCGCGCCAGCTCGTGCAGCACCACCGGCGCCTGGTCGTTGATCGTCATGCCTCGAGCCAACCGCGCCCGGCGCTCCCGCACCCTGGCCCACGCGCCCGATCAGAGGTAGCGCACGCGCTACCCCGACAGCCCGATTCCCCGCCTAGGGTGGCGGCGTGGAACTCGATGACGCCTGGGGTGCGCTGCGCCGTGGTCCGTTGCGGATGGCGCGGACCACCTGGGCGGTGCGCGCCTGGTGGTACCTGGTGGGCAGCAGCCTGATCGGGCTGCTTGCGCTGCTCGTCGCACTCACCCTGCTCGCGCTCGGCATGCTGACGGCGCCGGTGCTGGTCGGCATCCCCCTCCTGTTCGCGCTGCCCCTGGTGGCCGTGGCCGTCGCCCACCGCGAGCGTCGTCGCCTTCGCCTGCTCCAGCCAGGCCACGAGACTCCTGCCGATCCACGCGCCCTGCCGGCGAGCCCCCGGGCGTGGTGGCGCGATCGCGGCGCCTACCGCCCGACCGCACGCGAGGTCGGCTTCACCGTGCTGCTGGCCACCTTCGGCTGGCTGGTCGACCTGATCGTCGCCGCCAACCTGGCGGTCGTGCTCGGCGCCTCGCTGGCCTCCCCCGTGCTCGCGCACTACGACTCCGTGGTGGTGCTCGGACCCTGGGAGCTCACCAGCGCCGCCGAGGCTCTGCCGTTCGCGCTGATCGCCGTTCCGGTGACGTGGGTGCTCGGCGGCTACCTGCTCACCGCCCTGGCGGCAGCGCAGGCATCGCTGACCCGGCTCCTGCTCACCACCTCCGAGCAGGAGCTGGCCCGCCGGGTCGGCGAGCTGCGCGCCTCACGCCTGGAGCTGGTCGACGCGTTCGAGGTGGAGCGCAAGCGGATCGAGCGGGATCTGCACGACGGCGTCCAGCAACGCCTGGTGGCCCTGTCGATGACCCTCGGCCAGGCCGAGCTCGACATCGACGACGGCCCCGGCGCGGAGACCGTGCAACGTGCCCAGGAGCAGGTCCGCGAGGCACTGGCGGAGCTGCGCACGACGATCCGCGGCATCCACCCACGGGTGCTGATCGACCTGGGCCTTGAGGCGGCCGTGCGGGAGATCGCCGACCGGATGCCGACCCCGTCGAGCGTGCACCTCGACGTCCCCCGCAGCACCCCCGCAGCAGAGGCCGCCGGCTACTTCGTGGTCAGCGAGGCGCTGACCAACGTGGTGCGGCACTCCGGTGCCCGCCAGGTCGAGATCACCGGCGCAGCCGGGGCCGGCACCTTGAGCCTGATCGTGCGCGACGACGGCGTCGGCGGCGCGGATCCCCGCCACGGCAGCGGATTGGTCGGGTTGCAGCACCGGCTGGACGCGCTCGGCGGCACCCTGGAGATCGCCAGCCCGCACGGCGGCCCGACCGAGGTGAGGATGCGATGCCCGTGGCCCGCACCGTGAGCGCTCCGTTGCGGATCGTCGTCGCCGAGGACTTCGCGCTGTTGCGCGAGGGCCTGGTCGGCATCCTCGAACGCGCCGGGCACACCGTGCTCGCGGCGGTCGACACCGCCGAGGGCCTGCTGGCCTTCGTCCGCCACGACCCGCCCGACGTGGTGATCACCGACGTCCGGATGCCGCCGGGGCACTCCGACGAGGGCCTGCGCGCGGCCGCCGCGATCCGCGCCGCCCACCCGGACGTCGCGATCCTGGTGCTGAGCCAGTACGTCGCCGACGCCTACCTCGATGCCCTGCTGGAGGCCGAGGGCCCCGGCGGCACCGGCTATCTGCTCAAGGAGCGGGTGGGACACGTCCGCGAGTTCCTCGACTCCTTGGACCGGGTCGCCCGGGGCGGCCTGGTGGTCGACCCGGACGTGGTGCGCCAACTGCTCACCCGCCGCCGCGACGCCGGCCCGTTGGCCGCCTTGACCGAGCGCGAGCGCGAGGTGCTCTCCTTGATGGCGGAGGGCCGCACCAACTCCTCGATCGCCGAGGCACTGGTGGTCAGCGAGGCGGCGGTGCGCAAGCACGTCGGCAACATCTTCGCCAAGCTCGACCTCGCGCCGGACAGTGACCGCCGGGTCTCGGCGGTGCTGGCCTGGCTACGCGGCTGACCGAGACCGGAGGCACGTGTCAGAATCCGCTATGGCATCCGACAGACTCGGACTCCGACACTCCTGGCTCGCCGCCGGGTTCAACCTGGTCGCCGTCCTGGTGCTGTACTTCGCGCTCCCGGTCCAGAGCGGCCAGGGCGCGGTGCGGATGCTGGCGAACCTGGCGCTGACCTGCATCGCGGTCGCCGCCGTCGCCTTCGTGCTCTTCCGGGAGACGGCGCGCACCGACGTCGAGACCTCGCTGAGCGTGCTCAATCTCGTGCTGCTGCTGGAGATCGTGCTGATCGCGTTCTCGTTCATCTACTTCGCCCTGGCCAGCAACAACGATCAGTTCGACGGCATCGAGACCCGGCTCGACGCGCTCTACTTCACCCTGACCACGACCACGACCACCGGCTACGGCGACGTGCACCCCACCGGGCAGACGGCGAAGGCCGTGGTCTCCGCGCACATGGCCTTCAACCTGGTCTTCATCGCCGCCATCGGCGCCGCCCTGCGCCGCAGCTTCCACGGCCGCAGGGGCGACACCACCCAGGACGCGTCCTAGTCGAGCACGACCTCACCGCTGATCAGGGTGCGGCAGTCGCCGCCCACCCAGATCACGCCGTCTGCGGCGGTGTTGATCCGGACCCGGCCGTCACGCCCCAACACGGTGCCCTGGCGCACCAGATAGGACGGCGGCAGCTCGCCGCTGCGGGTCAGCCAGACCGCGAAGCCGGCATTGAGGCTGCCGGTCACCGGGTCCTCGAACGAGCCCAGCCCCGGGTAGAGCGCGCGCACCTCGAAGTCCGCCGGACCGCCGTCGGGATGGGGCCCGATCATGCCGACCTTGTGATCGCCGAGCGCTGCCGCGTCGGGAGCGACCCCGAGCACGTCGTCGGCGCTGCGCAGGCGTAGCCCGATCCAGCCGGGTCCGTTGTCCACCCAATTCGCGTCGACCACCTGCTCGGCACGCAGCCCGAGCGCCCCACGCACCTCGGCCAGCACCTGGGCCTCGACCGGCCCGGAGCGCAGCAGCTCGGGAGCCGCGAACGCCCACGCCTCACCGGTACGGCGCAACTCGACCAGCCCGATCCCGCACTCCTGCACCAGCACGCCGTCGACCGCCGGGACGCCACCCTCCTCCAGCCAGGCGTGCGCACTGCCCAGGGTGGGATGCCCGGCGAAGGGCAGCTCGCCGCTGGGCGTGAAGATCCGCAGCCGATAGTCGGCACCGGGCGCGGTCGGTGCGAGCAGGAAGGTGGTCTCCGAGAGGTTGGTCCACCGGGCGAAGGCGGCCATCTGCTCGTCGGAGAGACCCTCCGCATCGTGGACGACGGCGACCGGGTTCCCGGTCAGTGGTGCGGGCGCGAAGACGTCCACCTGGCGGAAGCGACGTGCGGTCATGCCCCCATCCTGCCCGGATGGGGGAAGTCCGCGAGGAACGGTCTGCCAGAGTAAGGGCATGATCGCCGCCACCAAGCGCATTGCACTGGAGATCCTCGGCTGGCTTCTGGTGCTGGCCGGCATCGCCGCCCTGGTCCTGCCCGGACCCGGCCTGCTGATGCTCTTCGGCGGCCTGGCGATCCTCTCCCAGCAGTACGAGTGGGCCGAGCGGCGCCTCGACCCGATCAAGTTCCGGGCGCTGCGCGGCGCCGCCGAGGGCGTCGAGACCTGGCCCCGGATCATCCTGTCCTCCACGGGCGCGCTAGCGCTGATCGCCTGCGGCGTGGTGTGGATCGTCCGCCCGGACATGCCGGGCTGGTGGTGGTTCTCCGAGACCTGGTGGCTGCCGGGAGGCCTGGCGACCGGAGTCACCCAGATCGCCTCCGGGCTGGTCGCGATCGCGTTGATCGTCTACTCCTACCGCCGCTTCCACGGCAAGCCGGAGGCGGTGGAGGCGCTCTCGGCGGAGATCGAGCGGGCGGACGAGGTCTTCCACGACGACTGACCGCTCATCGCAGCATCCTGCGCCGGCGATAAGGCACTCGCTCCGGCATGCCCTCCCGCAGAACAGTTTGTCCATAATATAAGACTGATCATCTCAAAAGATGAACAGAGTGGTTCACTGGTGCCATGAGCACCAGTGCGCCCTCCCCCGCGCGCCGCTGGTCGATCCTGATCGCGGGCACCGTCGCGCAGACCACCTCCGCCTTCACGATCCACGGCGCCCCGTTCCTGATCCCCGCGCTCCGGCACGAGGGGATGAGCCTGACCACCGCCGCCTCGGTGGCGGCCGCGCCCATCCTCGGCGTGATGGTCGCGCTGATCCTCTGGGGCCTGCTCACCGACCGGCGCGGCGAGCGCTTCGTGCTGATCGCGGGCCTGGCCACCACCGCGCTGGCCGGCGCGGCCGCCGTCGCAGCCCGCGCACTTGCGCCACAGGTGCCGATCGCGCTGGCCGCCGCGCTCTTCGTCGCCGGGGCCTGTGCCGCCAGCACTGCCGCCGCCAGCGGCCGGGTCGCGGTCGGCTGGTTCCCGCCCGATCAGCGTGGGCTGGCGATGGGCATCCGGCAGACGTCGCAGCCGTTGGGCGTCGGGCTGGCGGCCATCTCCCTGGCCGTGACCGCTCAGCACTGGGGCGTCGCCTGGGCGCTGACCGTGCCGGCGATCGCCTCCCTGGTGGCGCTGGCCCTGGTGGTGGCCGTGGTGATCGACCCGCCGCGGACGGCGGCAGCCGCCCACGACGCCGTCAACCCCTACCGAGGCGACAGCTACCTGAGCCGCGTGCACCAGGTCGCCGTGCTGCTGGTGGTGCCGCAGTTCCTGGTGTGGACCTTCGCGCTGGTCTGGCTGGTCGAGGAGCGAGGCTGGTCACCGGGCGCGGCCGGCACCCTGGTCGCCGTCACCCAGGTGGCGGGCGCGATCACCCGGATCGCCGCCGGGCACCTGTCGGACCGGGTGGGCAGCCGGATGCTGCCGACCCGCTGGATCGCGATCGCCGGGGTGACGATCCTGCTGCTGCTGGGCGTCACCACCGGTCTGGACCGGAGCGTCGCCGTCATCGTGCTGCTGCTGGCCTCGATGGTCACCGTCGCCGACAACGGCCTGGCCTTCGCGGCCGTCGCCGAACGGGCCGGCCCGTACTGGTCGGGACGCTCCATGGGCCTGCACAACACCGCCCAGTTCCTGGCCGCCTCGGCGGTCCCGCCCGCAGCCGGAGTGGCGATCACGCACCTGGGCTTCGCCACCGTCTTCGCGGCGTCCGCAGCGTTCCCGGCCCTCGCCCTGGCGCTGGTCCCCGTGCGCGGCGAGCGCCCGCTGACGTAGCAACGGCGCGGCGCCGGCC
>NZ_BAAALG010000006.1:273566-282183 GCF_039528155.1 Nocardioides dubius
AGCGCTCAGGAGGTGTCAGCTCGCGGAGGCGTCAGCTCGCGATGGTGAAGACCACGCCGTCGATGTGGTCGTCCGCCGTCGCCTGCCCCCGGGCCACCAGCACCTCGAGGTGGGCCTTGGTCTCCATCGCCGCCATGCCCTGGCTGAAGACGTCGAGGCTGTCGAAGGCGTGCTCGTGCCGGGTCCAGCCGAGGTCGCGGGCCACCTCCAGGGAGGTCGCGCCGCTGCGGCCCCGCAGCGAGCTCAGGCACTGGTTCAGCCGGTCCTCGTGGTGCGCCAGCAGCTCGTCGGCACGCTGGTGGGTGGACGGCGCGACCGGGCCGTGCGCGGGCAGCACCCGCAGGTCCGGCAGGCCGCGCACCTTGGCCAGCGAGGCCATGAACTGCGCCAGCGGCTGGTCCGCCGGCGGCACGGTGAAGCCGATCGAGGGGGTGATCGTCGGCAGCACGTGGTCGCCGGAGAACATCACGCCCTCGGCGCGGTCGGCGAAGACGTAGTGCCCCGGCGTGTGCCCGGGGGTGTGCACGGCGTCGATGCTGCGCGAGCCGACGGCGATGCTCAGGTCGCCCTCGAGCCAGCGGCTGGGCATCCCCCAGTGGCTCAGGTCGGGCAGCTCCCCGTTGTTCCCGGCACCCCACTGATCGGCGACCTCTTGGGCGCCCGCCGTGCGCAGCACCGCGGCGAACGGCGACTCGGTGAGGTCGGCGGCGTTCTGCAGCAGGTCCAGCGCAGGCTGCTCGCCGATGCCGAGCGAGACGTCGGCACCGAACTCCTTCCCGAGCACCGAGGCCATCGTGTAGTGGTCGCGGTGCACGTGGGTGACCAGGAACTGCTTGATGTCCCCGAAGCCCGAGCCGATCGTGCGCAACGAGGCGTCCAGCAGCTCGCGCGCCTCGGGGATCGCCCAACCGCCGTCGATCAGGGTCAGACCGGAGTCACCCTCGATCACGTAGACGTTGATCGCCTTGAGCGCGTCCATCGGCAGCGGGAGTGGGATCCGGTAGATCCCCTCGGCGACCTTCCAGGCGCCTTCGTCTGCCCAATGCACGCCCGAGTCGGGCGAGATGGCGTGACCGGTTGCGATTCCTCCAGTGCTCACGCTTGCCACTCTACGAAGATGCAAGCGTTTCGGCTCGGATGTCTCGGCCAGTGGCACTCGGTGTCGTTTTGGGACTTCGGTGCAAGCGGCATTGCTCGACGGCGAGTCGAGCCTGTTTGCTGGTGCCATGAGTCAGGTCCCGGCCGCCACCCGCACCCTGCGCGTGCTGCGCTTCCTGGCCTCGCAACCGGGTCCGGTTCCGCTGGACCGGATCTCCCGCGCCTGCGACCTGCCGCGCAGCAGCGCCTACCACCTGATCACCGCCATGGTCGCCGAGGGCTTCGTGGTGCACCTGGCCGAGGAGCGGCGCTACGGCCTCGGCGTGGCCGCCTTCGAGGTGGGCAGCGGGTTCGCCCGCCATGCGCCGCTGGCGCGGATCGCCCGGCGCGGCCTGGCCGAGCTGGTCGACGCCACCGGCCAGTCCGCCCAGCTCGCCGTCCTGCACGGCGGGGACGTCCTCTACATCCTGCAGGAGCGCGCCCCTGGGCGCCCGCCGCTGGTCACCGACGTCGGCGTCCGGCTCCCCGCCTACCTGACGGCGAGCGGGCGCGCCATGCTGGCCGCCCTGCCGCCGGCCCAGGTCCGCGCGCTCTTTCCCGACCGCTCGCTCTTCGTGGAGCGCAACGGCATCGGCCCACAGTCACTGAGCGCTCTGCGCACCCTGCTCAGCGAGACCCGCTCGCGCGGCCACGCCACCGAGGACGGCGAGGTGACCCCCGGGCTGGCCAGCGTCGCCGCCGCCGTCCTGGACCACAACGACTACCCGGTCGCCGGGCTCGCGCTCACCTTCTCCACCCCGGATCCGCGGACCAGCGAGCACGCGGCAGCGGTTCGCCGGGCAGCCGCCACCCTCACCGCACGACTCACCGGGCGGGGGTCGCGCACGGAGTGACCTCCACCGGGATGTGTCGTTGAGCCCTTTATGCGGAATCGCTCACTGCGTCACCTGGCGCTCTCGGTCACCCTCTCGCTCGTGCTGCTCGCCACCGTGCTGGTCGTCTCGCCGTGGCGCCTGGACGGTGGCGACACCCTGCGTGAGGTCTACGACGCGAAGAGCAAGGCGATCTCCGCCGAGGCACTCGGGGTGGCGCTCGACGACGGGCACGACCACCGGCACGACGATCCCGCGACCAAGAACACGATCACCCGGGCCGGCGAGACCGAGGGCACCACCGACCCGACCTCGGCCGCCGCGGCCCGGCGCAACACCTCCTATGCGGCCTCGCAGCGCAAGCTCCGCGACCCCGCACTGACGACGGCAGCACTGCGCTCCGCCCGCAGGACCGTCCCCGAGAGCCGCTACGCGGTGGCCGGCGGCTGCTACCGACTCGGCAACACGGCCACCCGGTTCCAGGCCAGCGACCTCGGCGTGCACCTGCTCTACAGCCCGCAGCGCGCCTTCCTCTCCGGTGCGAGCGGCACCTCGGCGACCTGGGCGGCCGGCCCGTCGGTCGCCGCCGAGTGGACCACCCAGCGCAGCGCGAAGGGCTTCACCTTCCGGCTCGGCGACGGCCGCTGGCTGCGCTATGCGGCCGGCACCTTCAGCACCGGCGCCTCCCCCACCTACTTCGCGCTGCGCACCACGACCGGCTGCTCGGCGTACCCCGAGGTCGGCACCGACGTCCGCGGCAAGCCGCACGCCGGCGTCAGCGCGTTCCAGGAGGTGCGCGGCTACATCGACCCGCACGTGCACGGCATGGCCTACGAGTTCCTCGGCGGCGAGGTCCACTGCGGCCGCCCGTGGCACAAGTACGGCGCCGCCTACGCGCTCCCCGACTGCAGCGACCTCAGCCAGCAGGGCACCAAGGGCGGCGTGCTCGACCTCGCCCTGAGCGGCGGCACCCGCGACCCGGTCGGCTGGCCGACCTTCAAGGGCTGGCCGAAGCCCGACGCGCTCACCCATGAGGGCGTCTACTACAAGTGGCTGGAGCGCTCCTGGCGCGGCGGCCAGCGGATCATGGTGAACCTGCTGGTCGAGAACGGCCAGCTGTGCAACATCTATCCGGCCAAGCGGAACTCCTGCAACGACATGGACTCGGCGCGCCTGCAGGCCAAGCGGATGCGCGAGCTCGAGCGCTACGTCGATGCGCAGTACGGGGGCCCGGGCAAGGGCTGGTACCGGATCGTCACCGACCCCTTCCAGGCCCGCAAGGTGATCAACCAGGGCAAGCTCGCCGTGATCATGGGCGTCGAGGTGAGCATCCCGTTCGGCTGCACCATGAAGCTCGACATCGCGGCCTGCGACGTCGCCCAGATCAAGAAGGGACTCGGCGAGCTCTATGACCTCGGCGTGCGCCAGATGGAGCTGGTCAACAAGTTCGACAACGCCTTGGCCGGCGTCGCCGGCGACGAGGGCGGGATCGGACCGCTGGTGAACCTGGCCAACTTCCTGGAGACCGGCAGCTTCTGGTCCATGGGGGCCTGCGAGCCGGGAGCCGGAGAGTCGACCGACAAGACCCAGCTCGGCATCCCCGACCTCTCCGGCGGCCAGGTCCAGGACGCGCTCTTCGGCGCGATCGCCCAGCTCGGCCTCTCCCTGCCGTCGCTGCCGATCTATCCCAGCGGGGCGCAGTGCAACCGACGCGGCCTGACCGACCTCGGCGAGGCGGTGCTGACGCAGATGATCGGCAAGAAGATGCTGATCGACCCCGACCACATGAGCGTCCGGGCGCGCTCGGCCACCCTGGACCTGCTGGAGCGGCGGCGGTACTCGGGCGTCGTCTCGTCGCACTCCTGGTCGACCCCCGACGCGTACCCCCGGATCTACGACCTCGGCGGCTTCGTGGCCCCGATGGCCGGCGACTCCACCGGCTTCGTGCAGAAGTGGAAGCGGCACCTGACCTGGGCCGACAAGCGGTACTACTTCGGGTTCGGGTTCGGCGCGGACATCAACGGCCTGGCCCAGCAGGCGATGCCACGCGGCGCCGATGCGAAGAACAAGGTCAGCTACCCGGTGACCGGTCTCGGCGGCGTCCGCATCGACCGGCAACGCAGCGGGCAGCGCACCTTCGACGTCAACACCGACGGCGTCGCCCACTACGGCATGTACCCGGACTGGATCGCGGACCTGGTCAAGGTCAGCGGCGGGACCGCGATCAGCCAGGACCTGGGCCGCGGCGCGGAGGCCTACCTGCAGACCTGGGAGCGCGCCCACGGCGTGCGTGCGGACTCGTGCCGCAACCCGGGCCTGCGCAAGTCCCAGGCGAAGGTCAAGCGAATGCTCAAGCGCGGGATGACCACCCGCGCCGTGATGAACGCGGTCGGCCAGCCCTACGAGCGGCTCGGCACGCGCTTCACCTTCTGCGCCAAGAAGCCGGTGCGCAATCGCTCCGGCAAGGTGGTGCGCTGGAAGAAGGTCACCACCACCGCCACGTTCTCCCAGGCCGGCCGGCTGCGCTCCGTGCGCAGCTGAGGCACCGTCAGCCGGGTTCGGGCGGCACCTCGTCGGTGGCGATCACCTGGGGCTTGCGCTCCACGGTGATCACCACCGCGACGGCGACCACGATCAGCCCGCCGCCGACGAGCATCATCGAGGTGATCGCCTCGTCGAGGATCAGCGCGCCGAGCACCACCGCGACCACCGGGTTCACGTAGGCGTAGGTGGCGACCAGCGAGATCGGCGCGTTGTGCAGCAGCCAGACGTAGGCGGTGTAGCCCACCATCGAGCCGAAGAGGACCAGGTAGACCCAGGCGATCCAGGCGTCGGTCGGGTGACCGGTGAGCCCGGCGCGCTCGCCGCGGATCACACCGAAGGTGAGCAGCAGCACCCCGCCGACGAGCATCTCGTGCACCGTGGCGACCATCGGGTCGCTCGGCATGCTCAGCCGCGGCTGGTACCAGGAGCCGAACGACCAGAACGCCGCCGCGAGCAGGACCACTGCGGTGGCGCCGAGCGGGATGTCCGCCTCGGCCCCGCCTCCGGTCAGCGCGAGCAGGGCGACGCCGACGAGGCCGACCACCACCCCGATCAGGGCGATCGCGCCCGGCCGACTCCCGGTCAGGGCGCGCAGCACCATGATGTTGAGCGGAACCGTGGCCACCAGCAGTGCGGTCACCCCGGACGGCGCCCCGCGGCTCTCCCCGATCGCCACCAGCCCGTTGCCCAGCACCGGCAGCATCAGCCCGAGGAAGGCGCAGCCGACCCATTCGGCCGGCGTCACCCGCAGCCGGGCCAGGCCACCGCGCAGCGCAAGCAGCCCGCCGAGCAGCAGACCCGCCGTCAGGAAGCGCGAGCCCATCCCGAGCAGGGGCGGGACGTCCTCGACGACGACCCGGATGCCCAGATAGGTGGAGCCCCAGATCACATAGACGAGCAGGAGTGCGACGGCGACGGCGAGCGGTGCTGCGGGCCCCGGCCCGGTTGAGCGTGAGGGTGTTGAATCGAGGGAGACGGCCACCCGTCAAGGGTGTCACCGGGCTCCGGCACAAGGCGCGCGATTTTCGGACAACCATCCACGATCCGGCGTCACCGACCGACGAAGTTACCAACGGGTAGGATTCAAGTCACCCTGGCCTAACCTGACGACCGACGAACGAGGGCAATAGGCTCGGCGCACGTATGTCTCCACCTGACTCATGAGGAGTTGGACCCATGCAGATCTTCGCGATCGTGGTCTCGTTGGCCATCACGGTCGTGGCTGTGGCACTCACCGCACGTGCGGTGCGCTCCATGCTCGCGACCATCAAGATCGGCCAGTCCGCGACTGGACGCACCGACAACCCGGGGCGCCGCACGGTGACCATGCTGAAGGAGACCTTCCTTCACACCCGCATGCTCCAATGGACCTGGGTCGGTGTTCTGCACTGGTTCGCGTTCGCCGCCTTCCTGTTCCTCTCGACGGCGGTCGGCAGCGCGTACTTCCAGCTCTTCGACCCGGAGTTCGCCTGGCCGCTGATCGGGCACTGGATCGTCTACGAGTGGACGGCCGAGATCCTCGGCCTGCTCGGCACGCTGGCGATCATCCCGCTGATCGTCTACCGACTGCGCCACCGCCCGGCCGCCGACGGCCGCAAGAGCCGCTTCTTCGGCTCGACCATGTGGCAGGCGTACTTCGTCGAGGCGATGGTGCTGCTGGAGTCCTCCGCGATCCTCTTCATCCGCGGCGCCGAGTGGAAGCTCTTCGGCCACGGCGAGCGCGCACACTTCCCGATCAGCTCGTGGATCGGCGACGCGCTCTACCCCGACTCGCACACCGCGCTCGAGAACATCATCTACTTCATCGCCATGTTCAAGATCGTCTCCGCGATGGTCTGGCTCCTGGTGATCGCCAACAACCTGACCATGGGCGTGGCCTGGCACCGGTTCACCGCCTGGTTCAACATCTGGTTCAAGCGTGAGTCCACCGAGCGCACCTCCGAGGGCGCCGTTCCGCTCGACACCGCGCTCGGCGCGCTCAAGCCGCTGACCTCGGCCGGCAAGCCGATCACGCTCGACGACATCGACGACCTCGACGAGGACTCGGTCCTCGGTGTCGGCTCGATCCAGGACTTCTCCTGGAAGGGCATCCTCGACTTCACCACCTGTACCGAGTGTGGTCGCTGCCAGAGCCAGTGCCCGGCCTGGAACACCGAGAAGCCGCTGTCGCCGAAGCTGCTGATGATGGGCCTGCGCGAGCACGCCTACGCCACCGCCGAGGGCTCCGAGTCCGCGGCTGCGCGCACCTCACTGATCGGCTCCGGCGCCGGCGAGGTCGAGCAGGGCGCCAACACCGAGGTCCAGGACTGGTTCTACAACCCCGAGGGCGCCGACTACGTCATCGACGAGGACGTCCTGTGGAGCTGCACCTCGTGTGGCGCCTGCGTCCAGCAGTGCCCGGTCGACATCGAGCACGTCGACCACATCGTCGACATGCGCCGCTACCAGGTCCTGGTGGAGTCGAACTTCCCGGCCGAGCTCAACGGTCTCTTCAAGGGACTGGAGAACAAGGGCAACCCGTGGAACATGTCGCCCAACGCGCGTCTCGACTGGGCCAAGGACCTCCCCTTCGACGTCAACGTCGTCGGCGAGGACATCGAGTCCCTGGAGTCGGTGGACTGGCTGTTCTGGGTCGGCTGCGCCGGTGCCTACGAGGACCGCGCCAAGAAGACCACCCGCGCCGTCGCCGAGCTGCTCGACATGGCCGGGGTCACCTTCGGCGTTCTGGGCAACGGCGAGACCTGCACCGGTGACCCGGCTCGCCGCGCCGGCAACGAGTTCGTCTTCCAGGGCCTGGCCCAGCAGAACGTGGAGACCTTCAAGGAGTACAAGGTCAAGAAGGTCGTCTCGACCTGTGCGCACTGCTTCAACACCCTGAAGAACGAGTACAAGCACTTCGGCATCGAGCTCGAGGTCGTGCACCACACCCAGCTGCTCAACCGCCTGGTCCGCGAGGGCAAGCTGACCCCGGTCAAGACCGGCGAGGGTGCCCACAAGCGCTCCATCACCTACCACGACCCCTGCTACATCGGTCGTCACAACGGCGTCTACGCGCCGCCGCGTGAGCTGCTCCAGGTCCTGCCGGGTGCGGAGTTCCAGGAGATGGACCGCAACTCCGAGCGCTCCTTCTGCTGTGGTGCCGGTGGCGCCCGGATGTGGATGGAGGAGACCCTCGGCGAGCGGATCAACGTCAACCGCACCAAGGAGGCCGTGGCCACCGGTGCCGACCAGATCGCCGTGGGCTGCCCGTTCTGCCGCGTGATGCTGGCCGACGGCCTGACCGCCGAGCAGGCGAACGGCGGCGCTCGCGAGGAGGTCGAGGTCCTCGACGTCGCGCAGATGCTGCTGGCCTCGGTCAAGGGCGAGGTCGCCACCAAGCTCAAGCCGGGCCAGGGGCAGGCCGCTCCGGCACCTGCCGCGAAGTCCGGCAGTGTCGCCACCAAGGCCGAGCCCGAGGCGGGCGACGTCACGCTGACCGAGAACACGGTCGCGGACCCGGCCGACGTCGGGGCCAACGCCAAGGCCAGCAGCGGCAGCTCGCTGTTCGGGGACGCTCCGGCGGCTCCGGCCGCTCCGGCCTCCTCGGGCTCGTCGCTCTTCGACGACGCCCCGGTGGCTCCGGCCGCCGAGAAGCCCGCGTCCTCGTCGCTGTTCGACGCCCCGGCCCCGGCCGCCGAGAAGCCGGCCGGCGGCTCACTCTTCGACACCCCGGCCCCCGAGGCCACGCCGGCGTCGTCGGGCGGCTCGCTGTTCGACGTCGCTCCGACCGAGGCACCGCCTGCTCCGGCCGCCGAGAAGCCTGCTGCCGACCTCGGTGGTGGCTCGCTCTTCGACGTGGCTCCCACCGAGGCGCCGAAGACCGAGGCACCGAAGGCGGAGGCACCGAAGGCGGAGGCTCCGAAGGCCGACCTGGGTGGTGGCTCGCTCTTCGACATCGCCACCCCGGCCGAGACCCCGGCACCCGCCGCTCCGGCTGCCCCGGCTGCCCCGGCTGCGGACCTCAATGCAGGCGGCTCGCTGTTCGACATCGCAGCGCCCGCCGAGGCACCCGCTGCCCCGGCTCCGGTCGCCGAGGCACCCAAGGCGGAGGCTCCGGCCCCCGC
>NZ_BAAALG010000006.1:282204-282703 GCF_039528155.1 Nocardioides dubius
TGCAGGCGGCTCGCTGTTCGACATCGCAGCGCCCGCCGAGGCACCCGCTGCCCCGGCTCCGGCAGCCGAGGCACCCGCCGCTCCGGCAGCAGAGGCTCCGGCTGCCCCCGCGGCTGCGGCAGCGGAGGCTCCCGCCGCCGAGGCACCGGCCGCTCCCGTAGCGACCGCCCCCGAGGTGCCGCGCGTCGACATCAACGCGATGGGCTCGCTCTTCGACATCGCCGCTCCGGAGCCGGCAGCACCCTCTGCCGCCCCCGCCGCGCCGGTGGCCGAGGAGCCGGTCACCGAGGCGCCTGCTGCCGAGGCACCCGCTGAGGCGCCTGCTGCTGAGGAGCCCGCCGCGGCACCTGCCGCCGAGGCCGAGCCGGCCACGGAGGAGCCTGCCGAGCAGCCGAAGCCGGCCGCCCCCGCCGAGGCGAACACGCCGAAGCAGGTCGACATCAACCAGGCGAGCTCGCTGTTCGACATCTGATCGCCAACGCCGAGAGGGCCCCGCATC
>NZ_BAAALG010000006.1:282725-289337 GCF_039528155.1 Nocardioides dubius
TGCGATGCGGGGCCCTCTCGCTCATCCCCCGACGTGCGACCCAGGGCGACCCATCGGCCCCGCCCGACGTCATGCGAACGGCGCCCCCGCGCGCCCTCGGAGCGCAGGACGTCCAGGCAGGGCGCGCAGGAGGCGCGCGCCGGCTCAGTCCTGCAGGTGCTCGTTGCTCGCCCGGCGCGCAGCGGCCCGGATCTCGAACAGGTCGGTGGCCAGGCCACCGATGGTGTGCGCGATGTCGCGCACCGCTCCGGTCAGCGTGCTGCCGACCGCGGAGACGGCGTTGATGGTGGCGTCGACGGAGTCCTGGACCGCGTCCTTGCGGATCTCGGCGCGGCTGATGTGGTCGCGTTCGGAGTTCATAGTGCGGCCAGTCTCGGGCAGGTCCCCCGACCGCGACAAGGGAATCGGCACGGCCACAGGGTGCTGCTCGTCACGCCGGACCACCCCTCCGGCCCCCTGACCGGAGGGGTCGGCACCCGTTCTGCGGGAGCCGGCACCCATCAGGCGGCCGCCGCGACCGGGGCCTGGGCCACGTCGTCCGCCTTCGGCGAGCGCTGCCACGGCATCCGGTCGGGCAGCGCCAGTCGCAGGATCTTCCTCGCGACGCTGCCGAGCTGCTTGTGCAGCGGCCCGGTGTTGTAGGGCAGGCCGTAGCGCTCGCAGATCTCCTGGACCTCGGCCGCGATCTCCGGGTAGCGACGGGCCGGGATGTCGGGGAACAGGTGGTGCTCGATCTGGTGGCTGAGGTTGCCGCTCATCACGTGGAAGAGCTTCGAGCCGGTGATGTTCGCCGAGCCGAGCAGCTGGCGGTAGTACCAGCCGCCTCGGGTCTCGTTCTCGGTCTCCTCGATCGTGAAGGTGGAGACCCCAGCCGGGAAGTGGCCGCAGAAGATGATGTTGAACGCCCACACGTTGCGGACCAGGTTCGCCACCGCATTGCCCGCGAGCGTCGGCACGAAGAGCGGGCCGGTGAGCGCCGGGAAGATCAGGTAGTCCTTGAGCGCCTGACGCCGGATCTTGCGCAGCAGTCCGGCATGCAGCGGCGCCGTCTCGGCCCAGGTCTTGTTGCCCGCGAAGATCTCGTCGACCTCCAGGTCGTGCAGGGCCACGCCCCACTCGAAGAAGGTCATCAGCAGGAACGCGTAGACCGGGTTGCCGAGGTAGTAGGGCCGCCACTCCTGGTCCTCGTCCATCCGCAGGATGCCGTAGCCGATGTCCCGGTCCTTGTCGAGGATGTTCGTGTACGTGTGGTGGATGTAGTTGTGCGACACCTTCCACTGATCGCTGGGGCAGACGTTGTCCCACTCGTACATCCGCGAGCTCAGGCCGGGGTCGCCCATCCAGTCGTACTGGCCGTGCATCACGTTGTGGCCGATCTCCATGTTGTCGAGGATCTTGGAGACGCTGAGCGAGGCGACGGCGAGCGCCCAGGCCGGCGGCACATAGAACAGCGCGCGCCCGGCGACCTCGAAGGCGCGCTGCGCTTTGACGACGTTGCGGATGTAGTTGGCGTCGTCCTCACCGAGGTCGGCGATCACGCGGTGCCGGATGGCGTCCATCTCAGCGCCGAACTGCTCGAGCTGCTCGGCACTCAGCAGGAACTTGTCCGCGCCGGGCTGGGTGGTCTTCGTCATGGGGTGCTTCCTTCCGTGACAGGGAGAGGTGGTCAGAGGTCGACGGTGCAGTCGCCGTCGGGTGCCGAGACGCAGATCCGGATCTGCTCGTCCGGCAGGGCGGAGGTCTCACCGGTGAGCACGTTGCGCACGGTGCCCTCGGTCTTGGTGGCGGTGCAGGAGAAGCAGATGCCCATCCGGCAGCCGGACTCGGGCCGCAGCCCAAGCGCCTCGGCCTGCTCCAGCAGGGTGGCACCGGTGTTCTCGGCAGCCTTGCCACTGCGCGCGAAGGCGACCTGGCCGCCCGCGGCGCCGGCGGTGTTGCGCGGCGGCTTGAAGTACTCGACGCGCAGCGCCTCGGAGCCGTCGTAGGCCGCACGCACGGCCTCGATCAGCGGGGCCGGGCCGCAGGCCCAGGTGTCGACGTCGGCGAAGTCGGGGACCAGCCGCGAGAGCCAGGCCGGACTGAACGCCGGGTCGCCGAGCTCGGGGTGCAGCAGGTGGACGTCGATGCCGTAGCCGGCGCGCTTGATCTCGGCCAGCTCGTCGGCGTAGATCTGGTGCTCGGGCGACTGCGCGTAGTGCACGAAGGTGATCCGCCCCCGGTGCGTGCGGCGCTGCAGGGAGCGCAGCA
This sequence comes from Nocardioides dubius, assembly GCF_039528155.1. NCBI lineage: Bacteria > Bacillati > Actinomycetota > Actinomycetes > Propionibacteriales > Nocardioidaceae > Nocardioides > Nocardioides dubius. The sequence continues at coordinate 284,973 of NZ_BAAALG010000006.1, forward strand.
TCGACATCACCGGCGTGATCCCCGAGCCGCCGGAGATCAGCACGATCCGCTCGGGCATCCGATCCGGGAGCACGAAGTCGCCCTGCGCCTGGGAGAGATGCACCAGTTGGCCGGGCATTGCCTCCTCGGCCAGGAAGCGGGAGACGACGCCCTCGGGGTTGGCGCGCAGGGTGATCGTGAACCGATCCCCCGCGCCGGACTCGGCGCTGGAGACCGAGAAGACCCGGGTGGTGCGTCGCGCGCCGTTGATCTCGACGCCGAGCTGCACGTGCTGGCCGGCGCGGTGCCCGCGCCAGGTGGAGGTGGGCGCCAGGGTCAAGGTGGTGACCGGCGGATGCCCGGCCACGTCGACCTCGCGGTGCACGTCGACGATCCGGGCGCGGACCTCATGGGCCGCCCACATCGGGTTGACCAGCTCCAGGTACCGGTCGACGCCGTGCGGCGAGGTCAGCGAGGCGACTGCTCGGGAGCGGAGCAAGGTGGAGGCGAAGCTCATCGGAACCAACTCCAGATTGAGTGAACATCCGTACACTGAAAAGGTACGACCGCTCCTCCACCCGCCGTCAACCGCCAGTGCGCGTGACCTCCGCCACGGTGCACGGGTGCTCACTGAAATAGATGGGCCCTTGAGGCCTACACTTCACGCGTGAGCGAAGCCCCCGCCCCCGAGAGCCGGCAGCAGAAGAAGGACCGCACCCGGCGCGCGATCCTCGACGCAGCCCTGGGCCTGGTCGGCGACGGCGCCTTCGCTGCGCTCTCGCTGCGCCAACTGGCCCGACAGGTGGGCATCGTCCCCACCGCCTTCTACCGGCACTTCGCCACCCTCGACGATCTCGGCCTGGCACTGGTCGACGAGTCCTTCGTCAGCCTGCGGGCCATGTTGAACGAGGTGCGGCGGGGCGACCCGACGCCCGAGGCGCTGATCGACAAGTCGGTCGACGTGCTCGCCGCGCACCTGGCGGACGACGTCGCCCACTTCCGGTTCATCAGCCGCGAGCGCTACGGCGGCGTCGGCGTGGTCAGCGAGGCGATCCGCCACGAGCTCGACCTCTTCGGACGCGAGCTGGCGCGCGACCTGGCACGCATGCCCGAGCTGTCCGCCTGGGGCGCCCGCGACCTCTCCCTGCTCGCCACCCTCTTCGTCGACCTGATGGTCTCCGCGGCTGCGGAGTTCATCGAGGCCGCGCCCGCCCGACGTCACGAGATCACCGACAACCTGCGCAACCAGGCCCGGATGATCGTCGTCGGCGCAGCCGGTTGGACGCCACTTGACTGAGGTCACACTTTCGCGGCCCTCCAGGGCGTGACGTTGCGGGGGATGGCTCGTTGAAGCCCTCAGAACGCCGCTGTCACAAGGGATTCGGCGTGAAGGGAGTGGTGGTCACCATGGAGCTGATCGGCATCGAGATGAGCGAGCTCACCCGCCGCTCGCGGTCGCTCCTGCTCAACCACTCCGACCTCGCCCTCGAGCGCGGCCTCGACATCGGTGAGCGCGTCGTGCTGTGGGACTCGGTCTCCTGCGACTACTTCTCCGGCCTGGTCGCCGACGTGGACTTCAGCCTCGAGGACACGCACTACCGCTTCGAGATCGGCATCCGCCTTCCCGAGGAGCTCGCCCTCGACCGGATCACCGGCATGCCGTCCACCTCCCGCGTCCTCGAGCCGCAGGACGTCGTCACCCTGCTGCAGCAGCTGCGCGAGGCGGCCCCGTTCCTGCGCGACCTGCACGAGAACGCTCTCGACGGTCACGCGCTGAACAGCTGACGCCCCGCACCGCCGCGCCGCAAGGCGCAGAACGGCACCGCCCCTAGGCCGGACGGCGTGACCTGAGCCAGGCAACTCTCGTTGACCTCTCGATGTGACCATCGAGAGGAACGGCCCCATGAACCTCGCGCGCACCCGCGCCTGCGCCGGCATCGCAGCCCTTGCGCTCGCCGCAACCGGCACCCTGACCACCGTCGCACCTGCCCAGGCGCACGCGCCCGCCATCGCGGTCTCCGCCACATCGGCACCGGCGGGCACCGCTCAGGTACGCGGCCCACGGTGGAAGCCGCGCCCCGCGCAGTACCCGTCGACCCGAACGGTCAAGGACCTGGCGATCCCGATGTCGGACGGAACCGTGCTGCGCGGCGACCTGATCCGACCGGTCACCGCCTCGGGTGCCGTGGTCGGGCGGCGGCTCCCGGTCGTGGTCACCATCACCGCCTACAACAAGACCGTGATGGCCGGCGGCAGCATGGGCCTCGGCGGCGCCGACGCCACCTACCTCGTCAAGCGCGGCTACCTGCAGCTCACCGTCGACGCGCGCGGCACCGGCAGCTCCGAGGGCACCTGGCAGGCGTTCGCCAAGCGCGAGAACAAGGACGCCGGCGAGATCATGAACTGGGCGCAGCGCCAATCGTGGAGCAACGGGCGCACGGCGATGAGTGGCCCCTCGTACATGGGGATCTCGCAGCTGTGGGCGGCGTCCGCCCGCCCGAAGGGGCTCAAGGCGATCTTCCCGCAGGTGCCCGCGGCGGACGTCTACCGCGACGTCGTCGCCTCCGGCGGCCAGATCGACGTCGGCTTCATGCCGTTGTGGATGGGACTGGTCACCGCGACCGGCGTGCTCCCACCCGCAGTGGCCGCCAGCGACCCGCGCTCCGGGGTGATGGCACTGCTCAGCCACCTGGCCGGCGCGATCACCTTCACCACCCCGATGCTGCTCACCGCGTTGCTGGGCGGCGAGCCGGCCTTCGACGGTCCGTTCTACCGCGAGCGCAGCCCGATCGAGGTGGTCGACAAGATCAAGGTGCCGACCTTCCTGATCGCCGGCGAGTTCGACCTGTTCCAGCGCGGCACGCCGCTGGTCTTCGAGCGGCTGCGCAAGCGCGGCGTGCCGGTGAAGATGATCGTCGGCCCGTGGGACCACCTCCAGGGCTCCTCGGGTGCCGGGGTCGTCAAGGCCGGCGTCGGCTCGATCAGCGAGCTCCAACTGCGCTGGTTCGACCATTACGTCAAGGGTCGCAAGGACACCCGCCTCGACTCCGACATCGCGCCCCTGACCTGGTACGAGCAGGGCAGCGGCCGTTGGCGCACCGGCAAGCAGTGGATCGGCAAGAAGCACCGGGCGGTCAGCTTCTCGCTCTCCGGGAGTGCGGCGCACCTCAAGGCCGGCCGGCTCACCCGTGGCACGGCCCGGCCGGGCACTGCCGACGTGCTGCCGATCCCGGTCGCCGGGCTCTGCACCCGCTCGATGAACCAGTGGACGGCGGGGCTGCCGAACCTGACCGGCCTGATCAACCCCTGCCTGGAGAACAACGCACCCAACGACGCCGCCGGCGTCACCTTCGACAGCGCGCCATTGAAGAGGCCGCTCTCCTTCCAGGGCCCGCTCAATGCGCGGATCCACGTCTCCAGCCCAACCGGCGACGGCATGCTGAGCGTGGCCGTGGAGGACGTCGCCCCCGACGGCACCGTCACCCGGCTGACCGGCGGGTGGCAGGTGATCTCCCACCGCGCCCTGGACCGGCGCCGCACCCGCTATCTCGACGGGCAGATCCTGCAGGCCTACCACCCGTTCACCAAGGCGGCGAAGCGGTCACTGGCCCCGGGCCAGGTGGGCACGGTGGACGTCGAGATCTTCCCGACCGGGGCGCGGATCAAGAAGGGGCACCGCCTGCGCCTCGCCATCCAGGCCTTCGACGTGCCGCACCTGTTGCCGACGGTTCCCGATCTGGCAAGCACGCTGACGGTGCTGCGGGTGCACAACTCGGCCAAGCACCGCTCGCGGCTGACCCTGCCGGTGCTCCGGTAGCTCGAACGGAAGGGCGCGGCGCTCAGTCCGGAATGGTGATGTCGTCCAGGAAGGCGTGGGTGCGGTCGGCGACCGCGGCGACGTCGGCGCCCTTCTGGCTGACCCGGATCACGCCGTCCTCGAAGACGTGGAGGCAGAGGGCGCCCTCCGTCGTCGCGGCGCACCCGACGTCGCCGGACCAGGTGGGCTGCGGACCGTCACCGATCGCCTCCTCGGCCGTGGTCTCGGGGAGCCACTCGACGACCAGGCTGTAGAGGTCGTCGCTGCCACTGTTGTAGCGGACGTAGAGGTCGCGCCCGCGCGCCTCGGGAGCACGGTCGGGTTCGGCGAGCCGGACGCCGTCGACCTTGTCCGGGAAGCCGAAGCGGGCCTGGTTGCCATGCTCGGCACCGATCCGGACCGCGATGAACAGCACCACCAGGAAGAGCGCGACGCCGACCAGCAGCTTGGTCCAGGTCTCGCGCGCCGGCGGAAGCTCGGGCTGCGCGGGGGACGACTGGTCGTGCTGGCTCTGCGTGCTCACCAGGGCAGGCTATCTGGCGGTGTTGCGCGGCCCGCAGCGAACGGCG
>NZ_BAAALG010000006.1:289370-294935 GCF_039528155.1 Nocardioides dubius
AGGCGGCGGCCGTCACTGCCCTGTGGGACGTGGCGTTTCCCGGCGGGCCGTGCGCTGCGGAGAGATTCGCTGCGCGATTCCGTTAGGTAAACCTAACCTAACTTCTTCCGGGATGGCAAGGGCTTCCCGCGAACTCTCCATTCGTGATCACCTCTGCGTCGGCGGGCGCGTTGACGATAGGGTTCGCAGCGTGCTGCTCTCCGACCGCGACATCCTGGCCGAAATCGAGGCGAACCGGATCTCCATCGCCCCGTACGAGGCGTCGATGGTCCAGCCGTCGAGCATCGACTTCCGGCTCGACCGGTTCTTCCGGGTCTTCGAGAACCACCGCTACCCGCACATCGACCCGGCCGCCGACCAGTCCGAGCTGACCCGCGTCGTCGAGCCGATCGAGGACGAGCCGTTCATCCTGCACCCCGGCGAGTTCGTGCTCGGCTCCACCTATGAGGTCGTCTCCCTGCCCGACGACATCGCCGCCCGCGTGGAGGGCAAGTCCTCGCTCGGCCGCCTCGGCCTGCTCACCCACGCCACCGCCGGCTTCGTCGACCCGGGCTTCAGCGGCCACGTCACGCTCGAGCTCGCGAACGTCGCGACCCTGCCGATCAAGCTCTACCCGGGCATGAAGATCGGCCAGCTCTGCTTCTTCCGGCTGACCTCGCCGTCACTGCACCCCTACGGCTCCGAGAAGTACGGCTCGCGCTACCAGGGCCAGCGCGGCCCGACGCCGTCGCGCTCCTTCCAGAATTTCCACCGCACCCCCATCTAGCCCGAGGGCGCAGAGATGGCGCGCGAGCTTGCGCCTCGGGCGCGCACTCTCGCCGACCCCGCGACGACGTCGCCTTGAACCGCGTTGGATCATGAACTCATGAGTAACCCGGTCTTCTCGCGCTACGTCGCACTCGGCGACTCGTTCACCGAAGGAGTCGGGGACCCCGACCCGACGCGGCCCAACGGACTGCGCGGCTGGGCGGATCGAGCGGCCGAGCAGCTGGCACTCGTGAACCCGGAGTTCCGCTACGCGAACCTGGCGATCCGCGGCCGCAAGATGCCACAGATCATCGCGGAGCAGATCGAGCCGGCGCTCGCCCTCGAGCCCGATCTGATCACCATCTACGCGGGCGGCAACGACATCCTGCGCCCGAAGGTCGACATCGACGCCCTGGTCGAGAGCTACGACGCCGCCGTCGAGCGGTTGGCGGGCACCGGCGCCACCCTGGTCATGTGGACGGCGTTCGACGCCGGCACCTTCCCGCTCTTCAAGCCCACCCGCGGCCGGTTCGCGATCTACAACGAGCTGGTGCGCGAGGTCGCCGAGAGGCACGGTGCGCTACTGCTCGACTTCTGGCGGATGCGCGACTACCGCGACCCGCGGTACTGGGATGCCGACCGGCTGCACATGGGCCCGGCCGGCCATCAGCGGATGGCAATGGCGGTGCTCGACCTGCTCGACGTGCCGCACACGCTCGGCGCACCCACGCTGCCTGAGGTGGTCGTGGTGCCGCGGCGCGAGCAGATGCGCAACAACGCCGCGTGGATGCGCGGCGAGATGCTGCCGTGGATCCATCGCCGGGTCACCGGCCGCTCGTCGGGCGACACGGTCAGCCCCAAGCGTCCGGACCTCGCCCCGGTCGAGTAGCATCGACCGCGACCGAGGTCACACCTCGGCATTGCGGATGTAGCTCAGTTGGTAGAGCGCGACCTTCCCAAGGTCGATGTCGCGAGTTCGAGTCTCGTCATCCGCTCCACGCTGGAAGGGCCGCCTCACCGAGGCGGCCCTTGCGCGTCTCAGCCCTGGGCGCCGGCGATGTTCACCAGCCACTTCACCCCGAACTTGTCGGCGGTCTGACCGAAGTAGTCGCCCCAGGGCGCCTTCTCCAGCGGAACGTGCAGCTCGCCGCCCTCAGCGAGCTTGGCGAAGGCCTCGCGCAGGAAGGCCTCGTCCTCCGCCGGGCCGCTCAGCGAGATGTGCCCGTTCTCGATGCTGTCGCCGTGTGCTGTCGGCACATCGGCACCCATCAGGTTGATCGAGTCGGAGACGACCAGCATGCCGTGCATCAGCCACTGGGACTCGGACTCCTTGACGCCCATCTGCTCCAGCCCGCCCATGTCGGCGTAGCTCGACGTCGTCAGCTCGCCGCCCAGGATGGACTGGTAGAAGGTCAATGCGTCCCGTGCGGTGCCACGGAAGTTCAGATACGGGTTGAGAGTGGCCATCACAGCTCCTCGGTTCGATCGGATGGGGACGCCAGGACCGACCGGTCGACGACGTCGAATTCATCGTTGCACCGACCTCCGACAACGCCAACGCCCTCACCACCATCCGTGGCGAGGGCGTCGGCGGGCGTTCATCACGACTGCGCGCAGGCGTCCACCTCACGCGGGGTGCTGCTGCTCAGGCTGGCCACCTGGTCCTGCTCGTCGAACCAGACCGTGTAGCTGTCCTGGTTCACGTACCAGCTCAACTCCGTCTGACCGTCGTCGTCGACCTGCTCCTCGCCGGCCTCACCCATCCAGGACTCGACCTGATTGCGGGTGACGCCGACCTCCACCAGGCAGAAGACCGCCGCGATCTCCTCTGCCTCCTGCTCCGGGACCCGCACCGGATCGGTGCCTGTGCTCCCGCCGCCATCGCCGTGGGTGCCGATCTCACCGTCGAGTCGCCAGACGCCGCCGACGACGACCATCCGGTAGGTGCCGCCGAAGCCCTCGAGCTCGTGGGTGACCACGGCAGTCGCACCGTCGCCGTCCGCCTCGACCGCGACGGTCGACCTGCTGATGTCGATGAACGGCTCGCCCTCAGGGATCATCTCCTTCACCGCCTCGACGCGCTCGACGCAGTCGGCGGTGGCATTGAGCTCGTTGAGCTCGGTCGCGAACGCCTGTGACTCGTGCTCGCACGCCGCAGGGTCGCCGGCGAAGGCCTTGGTGAAGTAGTCGAGCACCACGGCCTTCGCCTCGTCGAGCGACGGCCTCGGCGCCGCTCCCTCGGTCGCGGCACTCTCGGAGTCGGAGCCACAGCTGGCCAACGCCACCCCGGCGGCGAGGGCAAGTGCGGAGATGCGGATCTTCAACGAACGACCTTCCTCGGCAACGGGCGCCCGGGTCTCCCGAGACGAGACGGTCGGCTTCTGCGCACGACACCGCGCCCTATTGCTGCCATCATAGTATTAATGCACGGTATGCACTTTGTCGTGCTGCAGGTGCCCTAGGGTGACCCCATGCCAGAAGACCCGCCCGCGTCGCGGCAGGAGCGCCGCAAGGCCCAGACCCGGGCGCGGATCGTGGCCGCTGCCGACCAGCTCTTCCAGGAGCGCGGCTACGTGGAGACCTCGATCGAGGAGATCGCCACGGCCGCGGACGTCGCCGTCCGCACGATCTACCTGCACTTCGAGTCGAAGGCGGCGATCATGCTCTCCTACTTCGACGAATGGACCGATGCCTTCATCGCCGCGGTCCGCGAGCGCCCGGTCGACGAGCCGGTCCGCGACGCGGTCGCGGCCGCCCTCCGCGCGATGGGCGACGCCGGCTGGGCAGATCGGGTCGAAGGCGGCGACGCCCGCCCGCACCCCCTCGTCGAGTACATCGGCTCCGGCCCGGTCGACATCGCCGGTCATGTCCTGCACCGCTGGATGAACGCCCTCTCCACGCTCACCGACGACGCCGCCGCACGGATGGGCGGCAGCGGCCCGGCGATCGACCCGCACGCCCGGGCAGTCTCGGTCTTCCTGGTGTGGATCTCCGCGATGAGCGCCGCCCGGGAGAAGCAGCGCGGCACCGTTCCCGACGACGTCACCGGCCTGACCATGCTGGACCGGATCGCCTCCGGCGACCTGTGACCGGCCGACCGCGTAGCGTGAGCACGTGAGTTTCCCTGGTTTCACCGAAGCGGCCCTCGACTTCTACGACGACCTCGAGGTCGACAACACCAACACCTTGTGAAGTTTCGGGCCGTTCTTTCTCGCTAGAAACTTCCGCTTGACTTTCTCTTCGTTTCGATGTCGGGCGATCTGACAGCCTAGTAGCGGATCGGTGGACCCGGCACCCAGACATCGCATCAGAGGCGCTCAGATCGACGCCTGTGGCCTCTGAGGGCTATACCAGGGATGCGGTGCGGCCCAGCGTCCCCGTTTCCTGTGGTTTCCCCTCACTAAAAGAGTTTCCAGACTCGCAGGCATCGGGCGGGGACCTTGCAGTACAGGGGGTATAGCCCCTCGGCGAGGACCCCGAGGACCGCCGGGTGATAGCAGCTAGGACTCTGCGCAGGTTTCAAGGCCTGTCAGTTGAGCGATCTATGGTCTTTTGAGATGCCCTGAAAGTCCTGGGCGATCAGGCATCCTTTGTACATGCCACAACGACGACCTTCAGCCAGAGTCGGTAGCGCGGGGGTCACTCACACCGCCCTCGCAGTTCAAGACGAACTCGGCTGGCTGTTCAGGGAGCAGCCGACTGAAGACTTCGGGATCGACGCCCACACCGAGGTCGTGGACGCAGACAACGTGACAGGGCGACTCCTTGCACTGCAGATCAAGAGTGGTCAAAGTTGGTTCAGGGAAGCGACCCTCGGGGGCTGGTGGTATCGGCCAGACAAGGACCACGTGGCCTACTGGCTTGATCACTCGCTACCAGTCGCGGTCGTCCTGTACGACGACGTAAAGAAGACATGCTTCTGGCAACTGATCTCCCGAGACACACTCCAGCAAACGAAGACCGGCGGCTGGAAGGTGCTGGTCCCGAACACACAGGTGCTAGACAGAACGGCAAGCGGACCGCTCAAGGCGGCAGCCGACGGTGATCCCTACGAACTCCGCCTCCGCGAGCTCCGCCTCGCCAAACCTTGGATGGACATGCTCGCCAGAGGAACTCGACTCGTTGTCGACTTCGAGGAGTGGGTTAACAAGTCTTCAGGCCGAGGCAAGATCGCTATCGGGATCGACCACGAGGACGGAAAAGACCCCGAACAACTCGTGGCCTGGAACTTTTTCATAGGTCTGAGGATGTACGCAGATGTGGTGCCACTGATGTTCGCTTGGGCAGACTGCTCCCTCCACGAGGAGACATATGAGCAAGCCGACTTGGAGAACTACGAGGATGAGTGCATGTTCTGGGACGAAGGGGACAGGTTCTACCGCGAGTCTTTCGAAGACTGGAGCGCAGCCACCCGTGGTGAACGGATCAGGCCATACGCGAACGGCGCAGGAGAAGTGGACTTCTTCCGCGTCGAACTCACCCTCAACGAACTTGGGAAAGCCTTCTTGATAGTAGATAATTTCGCCAACACCAAGGTCCGGCAGTTCACCACCAGCTAAGTCTCCGGCTCCCAAGGTACTCCTCAGAAAAGGGCGTCCGTCCAAGCTTCGATGCGGTCCGGCCGATCCATCCGAAGTTGCCCAAGAGATCGCGCTGCAGTGCCCTGAACGACCACAGTTGCGCGATCTGTGTACCAGGGCCATGCCATGTCGTGCTGCTGCTTCGACAAGAGCACTTCCAGTTGAGCTGCCTCCTGCTTGTAAGAGGTATCCAAAGTGATGGAGTAGAGCCCGATGTCATCGTCAACGTGCCCGATGC
>NZ_BAAALG010000007.1:0-2413 GCF_039528155.1 Nocardioides dubius
ACACTGTTGAGTTCTCAAACATCAAACGCACCCGAAACCCCGGACCGATCCCGACCCAGTTCCTTCGGCGCAACCTGACCAAACTTACCCGATCCGCCCGACCCCGTCAAACCAGGTCGTTCTGGACCGTGTCTCCACATGGTCGTACACAGGACAGCGCCACCTCTTGCGAGGTTGCAGCCCTGTGTCTGCGGAGATCCGCCACTTCGGCCGGCCGGTTTCCCTGCCTGCCGCTCGCGGCGACAGGTGAAACATTAGAGAACAATTGCCCTCCAACGCAAAACGAACGGGCGTAACGCGCGCCACACCCCGTTCGGGTCGCGCCGCGAGCGCTCCGGGACGCCGGGTTCAGGCGGTGGATGGCCCCTGTTCATGGGCCTTGGCCAACCCGCGCAGTTCGCTCAGCACGGCCTCGTCGGGTTGCCACCAGGCGACCGGGAAGCGGACCGCCCCACTCGGACGACGCACCGTGCCCTCCGCGCTGTACTGCTCCGCGGCCCGGCGCTCCAGCTCGACCGGAAGAGTCCCGTCGGCGCGGACCACACGCCACCACGGCACGCCCGAGCCCTGGGTCGACATCACCCGCGCCACCTGACGCGGACCGCCGCGCCCCAACACCTCGGCGAGCGCCTCCGCGATCGCGCCGTAGCTGGTGGCGCGGCCCACCGGGACGGCCTCGGCGCAGCACAGGACCGCCTCCGCATAGAGAGGGTCGCCGTTCTGACTGTTCCGCACTGCTTCCCGGCCCTCCTGTCGCGCCGCCGCTGGGTGGTTCAGGCCCGCGACTACGCTGGCCGGTGCCCGAGGGGCGACCGCGCCCCTTGTCGATTGAAGCAGAGGTACCCGATGTCGCACGTGAGCCGCTCGACGCGGCGGGGACGCACGCTCTCCGCCTGGGCGGTGGTGACCGCCCTCGGGCTCACCACAGGGCTCGCCGCCTGCAGCGACGACTCACTCCCCGAGGATCTCGGAAAGCGTCCCTCGCCGTCGACCAGTCAACCGGCGCCCGCTGCCGGTGCACCCAACGTCCTGCTGATCACCGCCGACGACATGAGCGTCGACGACATCGCGCACATGCCCGCCCTGCAGTCGCTGATCGCCGATCAGGGCGTCACGCTCACCGACGGCCTCGCTCCCACCCCCCTGTGCGTGCCGGCTCGCGCCTCGCTGCTGACCGGGCAGTACGCCGTCAATCACGGGGCGCGCACGATCAAGGGGCGCACCGGCGGCCCGAAGGCGCTCCGCAAGCCGCAGCGCACCCTGCCCGTCTGGCTCCAGTCGGCCGGCTACGACACGCTCTTCGTCGGCAAGTACCTGAACGGGTACGGGCTGAATCGCCCGAAGCAGATCCCCGCGGGATGGTCGGACTGGCGCGCCAGCATCGACGACAGCACGTACTCCTTCACCGAGACCGAGTTCAACGCCAACGGCCGGATCGTCAAGCCGGAGGGCTACAACACCGACATCATCGCGGACATGTCCCGCGAGGCGCTGGAGTCGCGCGACGCCGAGCGTCCCTTCTACATGTGGGTGAACTACGTGGCGCCGCACATCGGCGGTCCTCGCGAGTCCGACGACCCGAGCGTCGTCTTCGGCGACGATCCCGACGCCCAGCTGAGCACGACGATGCCGGCTGAGAAGTACCGCAACAAGTTCGCCGACCAGGAGCTGCCCGACGTCCCGGAGATGTGGCGCGGCACCAGAGGCAGCCATTGGTACCTGCCGGAGCACTCGTCGAACTACAAGGCAGCGATGCGCGAGGTCAACCAGCAGCGGCTGGAGTCGTTGCTGAGCGTGGACGACGCGATCGCCAACACCGTCGCCGAGCTCGAGGACCAGGGCATCCTCGACGAGACCTACGTCATCGTCACCTCCGACAACGGCTTCATGGTCGGACACAACAACCGGATGGGGAAGGTGCTCCCCTACGACAACTCGTTGCGGATCCCGATCCTGATGCGCGGCCCGGGACTCCCCCGCGGCACCACCAGCGACCTGCCGGTCACCAACCCCGACCTCGCGGCGACGATCGCCGCGATCGCCGGCGCGAAGCCGAACCGTCCCATCGACGGCACCGACGTGCTCTCCCTCCTCCAGGAGCAGAAGAGCGGCAAGCGACCGATCCCGATCTCGGCATGGCCGGTCAAGGGCGGCCGGATCCCGATGTACACCGGGATCCGCTACGGCAGCTACACCTATGTGCTGCCCACCCACGGCCCCGAGGAGCTCTACGACCGCAGCGTCGATCCGGGCGAGAGCCGGAACCTGGCCAGGCAGCCGCGCTACCGGGACCTGCTCAAGCGTCTGCGTGCCTGGGAGGCGGAGTATCGCGACTGCGCCGGCGACGCCTGTCCCAAGGAGTACGAGCTGAGCTGAGGCAGCGGCCCTCCGCGCGGTGCGCACGAACGACAGG
>NZ_BAAALG010000007.1:2469-7305 GCF_039528155.1 Nocardioides dubius
CTCCAGCGCGACTCAGTAGGAGGGCTGGCTGGGGTCGATCTGGTTCACCCAGGCGACCACGCCGCCACCCACGTGCACTGCGTTCTCGTAGCCGGCACCCTTGACGATCGCCAGGCACTCGGCCGAGCGGACGCCGGACTTGCAGTGCAGCACGATCTGCTTGTCGGAGGGCAGCTTCTCCAGGGCGGAGCCGTTGAGGAAGTCGCCCTTGGGGATCAGCACCGAACCGGGGATCCGGTTGATCTCGAACTCGTTGGGCTCGCGGACGTCGACCAGCACGAAGTCGGCCTGGCCCTCCTCGCGCTCCTTGAGCATGGTCTCAAGCTGGCCGACCGAGATGGTCGAGCCGACGGCTGCCTCAGCGGCCTCGTCGGAGACCGCGCCGCAGAAGGCGTCGTAGTCGATCAGCTCGGTCACCGTCGGGTTCTCGCCGCAGAGCGCGCAGTTCGGGTCCTTGCGGACCTTCAGCTTGCGGTACTCCATCTCGAGTGCGTCGTAGATCATCAGCTTGCCGACCAGCGGCTCGCCGGCACCGGTGAGCAGCTTGATGCCCTCGTTGACCTGGATCGAGCCGATCGAGGCGCACAGGACACCCAGCACGCCACCCTCGGCGCAGGACGGGACCATGCCCGGCGGCGGCGGCTCGGGGTAGAGGCAGCGGTAGCAGGGCGCGTTCAGCGACTCGCCGTCCTTGTCCACCGCGTGCGGGAAGAAGACCGAGGCCTGGCCGTCGAAGCGGTAGATCGAGCCCCACACGTAGGGGATCTTCAGGAAGTAGGCCGCGTCATTGACCATGTAGCGGGTCGCGAAGTTGTCGGTCCCGTCGATGATCAGGTCGTAGCCCTCGAACACCGAGTAGACGTTGTCGTTGTCGAGGCGACCCTCGTGCAGCACGACGTTGACCAGCGGGTTGATCTCCAGGACGGAGTCGCGAGCCGACTGCGCCTTGGGGCGGCCGACGTCGGACTGGCCGTGGATCACCTGGCGCTGCAGGTTGGACTCGTCGACCTCGTCGAACTCGGCGATGCCGAGCGTGCCGACGCCGGCCGCGGCCAGGTAGAGCAGAGCGGGCGAGCCGAGGCCACCAGCACCGATGACCAGCACCTTGGCGTTCTTGAGGCGCTTCTGCCCCGACATCCCGACGTCGGGAATGATCAGGTGGCGGCTGTAGCGGCGCACCTCGTCGATGGTCAGCTCGTCAGCGGGTTCCACGAGCGGGGGTAGGGACACGAGAAGTTCTCCTCGGCAATGGAGTGAGTGCTCTGACGACCCACTACAACACGGTTCTGTCCCTCCATGTTCCCTGCGCCGCCAAGGCAGCGGCTCACGATCCCGTCATCCGGACTCGGCGGCCTGCGGTCCGGCTTGTAGGCTGCGGTTGGTCGCCAGCAGGTGGGCGCCCAGTGAGGAGCACCGAGAGTGAGCACAGATCAGCACGGCGTCGGTGAGCCACGCCCGCGCGGAGCGCGCATGCCCCGCAAGGCGCGAAGGGCTCAACTACTCGAGTCGGCGCTGGAGGTCTTCGTCGCTCAGGGTTACCACTCGGCCGCGATGGACGACATCGCCGAGCGGGCCGGCGTCTCCAAGCCGGTGCTCTACCAGCACTTCCCGGGCAAGCTCGAGCTCTATGTGGCGCTGCTCGACGCCTCCTGCGACACCGTGATCGCGAGCTGTCGCGAGGCGCTGGCCTCGACCGACGACAACAAGCAGCGCGTGGCTGCCGCGATGAGCGCCTTCTACGACTATGTCGGCTCCGACTCCGGCGCCTTCCGCCTGGTCTTCGAGTCCGACCTGACCAACGAGCCCGGCATCCGCGAGCGGGTGGACCGGGTCACCACCGAGTGCGCCTCGATGATCACCGAGGTGATCCACGAGGACACCGGACTCCCCGACCGCGCCGCCAATCTGCTCGCCGTCTCCCTTGTCGGAATGGCACAGGTCAGCGCACGGTTCTGGGTCAATGACCCGGGCGAGATCAGCAAGGCAGATGCCACCGCACTGGTCTCCGCCCTCGCCTGGCGAGGAATCGCCGGGTACCCCAAGCACGACTAACTCCGCACGAAAGGACGTCCGCCATGGAGGTCAAGATCGGAATCCAGCAGGCTGCGCGCGAACTCGTCGTCGAGACCGACGTCGACGCGGAGACCCTGGAGAAGCAGGTCGCTGCCGCCCTCGAGGGTGGCGCGGCGCTCAGCCTGACCGACACCAAGGGCCGCAAGATCCTGGTTCCCGGCGCCAAGATCGCCTACGTCGAGATCGGCGGCGGCGTCTCCGGGCACGTGGGCTTCCTGCGCTCCTGACCCGGCTCTGAGGTGCAGCTCTACGACCTGCTCGCGGCGCTCGTCGGCGGCACTGCCGTCGGCGTCGCCGCGCGCGCTCTGGCCGACCGTCCCCCGCTCTGGGTCGCGGTGCTGGCCGGGGTCGCCGGGAGCCTGCTCGGCACCGTGCTCTACCTCAAGGTGTTCGGCTTCGAGCCCGAGACGCCCAACGTCGACTGGTGGCAGCACTTCTGGCAGCTCGCGGTCGCCGCGGTGGTGACACTGGTCGCCGTCCAGGTGATCCGTCTGGTGCCGCACCGCCGCTAGCACGAACGACAGAACGCCGGTGCCGCCCTCACGCAGCGTGAGGGCGGCACCGGCGTTCGTGCGTGGAGCGCTCAGTCGGCGGCCGGCTCCTGGCTCGTCTCGGCCGGCTGCGGCTGCTTGGCGATCGTGGTGCGCAGCTCGGCCTTCGGCATCCGCCAGATCGCCAACAGCGAGATGACGGCGATCGAGGCGGCAACCACGAAGATCAGACCGATGTCGTCCCCGTAGGCGTGTCGGATCGCCTCCACCGCGGACGGCGGCATGGCGTTGAAGTCCAGGCCCGACCCGGCCACCACAGCGGCCTCCTTGGGCGTGAGCTCACCACTCTTGACCAGGTCCCCGATCGAGACCGCGGAGGTCTCCGCGACCCGGTTCGCGAGCACCGCACCCAGCACCGCGATGCCGACCGTTCCACCGAGCGAGCGGAAGAAGGAGACCACGCCGCTGGCGGCGCCGATGTCCTTGACGTCGACGGTGTTCTGCACGACGAGCACCACGTTCTGCATCAGGGCGCCCTGTCCGAGACCCATCAGCACCATGAAGACGCTGATGTGCCAGATCGGGGTGTTGTGGTCGGTGGGGCCCATCAGTGCCAGGCCGATGATCAGCGCGACCGCACCGAGCATCATCACCGGCTTCCACTTCCCGGTGCGGGTGATGTAGGCACCCGAGCCGGTGGCGCCGATCATCGAGCCGAAGATCAGCGGGATCATGAGCAGTCCGGCCTGGGTCGGGGTGTAGCCCTGCGCAGTCTGGAAGAACTGGCTCAGGAAGACCGAGGTGCCGAACTGGGCGATGCCGACCGCGATGCTCGCCACGATGGCCAGCGTGGTGGTCCGCTCCATGATGATCCGCGGCGGCACCAGCGGCTCCGGGTGACGACGCTCGGTGCGCACCGCCAGCACGACGGCGATCAGCGTGCCGAGGAGGAAGTAGCCGGACTCCGCGGAGACCCAGTCGTAGTTCTTGCCGGCGAACGAGACCCAGATCAGCGGCAGGCTGGCTGCGATCGAGATGAAGAGCGCACCCCACCAGTCGATCCGGACCTTGCGCGGGGTGTGCCCCAGGTGCAGGAACTTCTGGATCATGCCCAACCCGACCAGCGTGATCGGCACCGCGATGAAGAAGCACCAGCGCCATCCCCAAGTGTCGACGATCAGGCCACCGAGCAGCGGGCCGGAGACGGTCGCCACCGCCATCACGGCGGCCATGTAGCCGGAGTACTTGCCGCGCTGGCGCGGCGGGATCAGGCTGCCGATGATGGCCTGGGTCAGCGCCATCAGGCCGCCAACGCCGAGGCCCTGCAGGCCGCGGGCGGCAAGCAGCTGCGGAACGTTGGAGACCAGTCCGGCGGCCAACGATCCGGCCAGGAACAGCAGTCCGGAGAGCTGGACCAGGAGCTTCTTGTCGAAGAGGTCGGCCATCTTCGCCCAGATCGGGCTGGACACGGTCATCGCGAGCAGCGTCGCGGTGACCACCCAGGTGTACTGGGACTGCGACCCCTCGAGGTCGCCGATGATCGTCGGCAATGCGGTGCTGACGATGGTCGAGCTGATCATCGCCACGAACATCATCGCCAGGAGGCCGGCGAGGACCTCCATGATCTCCTTGTGGCTCGGTTCAGCCACCTTCTCCTCTACGGGCGTCATCGCTCCTCCTCGGTTCGAAGGGCTGCCGCGGCATCACCCATGTTCTTGTTGTTCATCGAGTCGGCGAGGGCGCGCAGGGTCGCTGCCGCCTCTCGCATCTCCTCTTGGTCCCAGTCGCCGAAGTACTCGCGCATCACCGCGACGTACATCTGCTTGAGCTCGCCGAGGCGGGCATGGCCCTCCTCGGTGATCTCGACGATCTCCGCTCGCCGGTCCTCCGGGTCGCTGTAGCGACTCACCAGCGCCGTCTCGGCGAGCATCGCGAGCTGGCGGCTCACGGCGGAGGCGCCGATCCCGAGCTGCGAGGCGAGCTGTCCCGGCCGCATCGGGCCGTGGTCGGCCAGGGCCCTCAGCAGGGCTGCGTCGCCGCGCCGCAGGCCACGGTTGGTGTGGTTGCGGTGCAGCACCGAGCGCAACACCCGGGCGACGGTGAACAGGTTGATCGCCAGCTCCTCGACGGAGTCGTCGCACGGCCCAGCCGGCGGCGGCATCGCAGAGGCGACAGAATCGTTGACCATGAGAACTATTGTGCACCCCAATAGTTCTCGTGATCAAGTTTCACCTAGTGAAGCATTCGTCACATCCCAGGAGACGGCGGGCGG
>NZ_BAAALG010000007.1:7469-15237 GCF_039528155.1 Nocardioides dubius
CCGACGCGCGGGTCGGCGGCGATCGCCGCGCGGACGTGCTCGACGACGAACTCACTGTGCTGGGTGCGCTCCATGGAGGAGAGGATCAGATCGCGGGTGTCGACGTCGAGGAAGGCCGCGATCTCGGCGTAGAAGTCCCGCGCAAGCCCGTCGCCGACGTACGCCTTGACCAGGCTCTCCAGCCAGTCGGCCGGCGCGGTGTGCTGGTGGAAGGCGTCCAGCGGCTCACGGAACGGCTCCATCGCGGCGTACGGATCAGCACCCAGCTCGCTCAACCGCTGGTTCAGCCGCAGTACGTTGTCGAACTCCGCGGCCGCCATCGTGGCCAGGTCCACCTTGGCCGCCAGGGAGGGCGCGGAACGGGCATCCTCGGCCAGTCGCTCGAAGGCGACCAGCTCGCCGTACGAGATCACCGCAAGCAGGTCCACCACGGCCGCGCGGTAGTCGGGGTCGTCGAATGCGATCCGATCGCCCGGTGCAGGCGTCGGCGAGGATTCAGTCATGCCCGCAGCGTACCGATAGACTCGCCGCGTGCGTGTCTTGCATTGACACCGTCTCGGCGCCACCCGGACCAGGATTCCCGGGGTTCGCGCGCCGGCGCATGTGCGCGGTCAGCCCGGTTCCGGAGTCGGCCGCACAGACCTACTCACGGAAGCGAACTTCACAGCGTGACCACCTTCAGAGAACTCGGGGTGATCCCCGAAATCGCCGACGCGCTCGAGCGCGCCGGCATCGTCACCCCCTTCCCGATCCAGGAGATGACCCTCTCGGTCGCCCTGATGGGAACCGACCTCATCGGCCAGGCCCGTACCGGCACCGGCAAGACCTTCGCCTTCGGCATCCCGGTGCTGCAGCGGATCGTCGTGGCCCACGACGCCGACTACGTCGAGATGGCCCAGGGCAAGCCCCAGGCCCTCATCGTCGCGCCGACCCGCGAGCTCGCGCTGCAGGTCTCCAAGGACCTCCAGCTCGCCGGCTCCGACCGCGGCGTCCGGGTGCTCACCGTCTACGGCGGCGTCGGCTACGAGCCGCAGCTGGAGGCGCTCGAGGAGGGCGTCGACCTGGTCGTCGGCACCCCCGGCCGCCTGATCGACCTGAGCAACCGCGGCGCGCTCGACCTCTCCCACGTCAAGTCCGTGGTCCTCGACGAGGCCGACGAGATGCTCGACCTGGGCTTCCTGCCCGACGTCGAGAAGCTGCTCTCGAAGACGCCGGAGACCCGGCAGACGATGCTCTTCTCGGCCACCATGCCGTCGGCCATCATCGCGCTGGCCCGCAGCCACATGCGCCACCCGATGAACATCCGCGCGGAGTCCTCGGACGACAACCAGACGGTGCCCGCCACCGCTCAGTTCATCTATCAGGCCCACGACCTCGACAAGCCCGAGGTCGTCGCCCGGATCCTGCAGGCCGACGACGCCGACAAGGTCATCGTCTTCACCCGCACCAAGCGCCAGGCGCAGCGCGTCGCCGACGACCTCACCGAGCGCGGCTTCAACGCCAGCCCGCTGCACGGCGACATGCAGCAGGCCGCTCGCGAGCGGGCGCTGGCGAAGTTCCGCGAGGACAAGCTCAAGGTCCTCGTCGCCACCGACGTCGCCGCCCGCGGCATCGACGTCGCCGGCGTCAGCCACGTCATCAACTACACCTGCCCCGAGGACGAGAAGACCTACGTCCACCGGATCGGCCGCACCGGCCGCGCCGGCGCCACCGGTGTCGCAGTGACCTTCGTCGACTGGGCCGACATCACCCGCTGGAAGGTGATCAACAAGGCCCTCGACCTGCCGTTCGAGGAGCCGGTGGAGACCTACTCCACCTCCGAGCACCTCTTCACCGACCTCGGCATCGCGCCGGGCACCAAGGGCCGGATCGTCGCGGCGCGTCCCGAGCGCGCCGAGGGCGAGCGCAAGGAGCGCAGCGAGCGTCCGCCTCGCGAGCGTCGCTCGCGCAACCGGGTCCGCACCCGCGGTGGTCAGGCCGTCGACGGCACGCAGACCGCACCGGCCGAGGCCACCGAGACCCCTGCCGGTGCGACCGGCTCCGAGGGCACCGAGGGCGAGGACGCCAAGCCGCGTCAGCGCCGTCGCCGTCGCCGCTCGTCGGGCTCCAAGGGCGCTGAGGGCCAGGCCCCCGCCGAGGCCCCCGTCGAGGCGACTGCCGCAGCCGAGTAGGTCCCACTCCCCCGCGGGACGTCATCCGCCACGAGCCCCCAGGCGCTCGGAACGGATGGCGTCCCGCGAGGCATTTCAGGCGACGACGACCACCGACGTGCCCAACGGGGCGAACTCCCACAGGGCCAGGGCATCGGTGGTGCGCTGGCGCACGCAGCCGTGCGAGAGCGGCGTGCCGAGCTGGGCAGGGGTCTGCACCCGCTTGCCGTCGTCGAGGGGGATGTCGTGGAACCCGATCGCCGCGTTCGGGCCCTGGGCGAAGCGGACGAACCAGCGCATCGTGCCGGAGTCGTCGATGCCCCAGGCCTGCTCGGATCGGGAGAAGACCCGGTAGCTGCCCGGGTCCAGGTTGTCGTAGACGCTTCCGGAGACCAGGTAGGTGCGCTGGGCGGTGCCGTCGGCGCGCACCAGCCAGACCCGCTGGTCGGACTGGCTGAAGACCACGCGCCGGCCCTCACCCGAGCCCGCCGGCACCTTCGGAGCCAGCACCCGGCCCGGCTCCAGCACCGCACGTGCCTGGGGAGCCACCTGCGACCGCTCGCCGTCGACGGCGGTCGCTGCGGACAGGTCACGGCGCTCGCGCCCCCGCTCCTCCGCGGCGGTGACCTCGCTCAGCATCTCGACCGGTGCAGCGGCTACCCCGATGCTCACCGCCAGGCCGGTGCCGACGATGGAGCCGCCCATCGCAAGCCAGCGCCCGCGCTGCGGCCGGCGCGACGCCCGACGGCGTCCGCCGACGGGGCGCGCGTCGGCTGCTCGGTGTCGTCCCATGCCGGCTCCGCTCAGGCGCCTGCGCGGCGGCCAACGAGCCCGGCAGCGACCTCGCGGTAGGCCGACGAGCCCTTGCTGCTGCGGTTCAGTGCCAGGATCGACCGACCGGCGGCCGGTGCCTCGGCGAACTTGATGGTCTTCGGGATCGGCGGCTCGATGACCTGGAGCTCATAGGTCTCCGAGATCGTATCGAGCACCCGCCGGGCGTGGTTGGTGCGCCCGTCGAAGAGCGTGGGCAACACGCCCCACACCTCGAGCTCGCGGTTGGTGAAGCGGCGGACGTCATGCACGGTGTCGAGGAGCTGGCCCACCCCGCGATGCGACAGCGTCTCGCACTGCAGCGGGATCAGCACGCCGTCTGCCGCGGTGAGCGCGGCGACCGTCAGCACGCCGAGCGAGGGCGGGCAGTCCAGCAGCACCCAGTCGTAGCTCTCGCCGGCCTCGCGGAGTCGCTCCAGCGCACCGCGGACGACGTACTCGCGCCCGGTCCTGGTCAGCAGGTCGGCCTCGGCGCGAGCCAGCTCGATGGTGGCCGGCAGCAGGTCGACGCCGTCCTCGGTGGTGACCAGCACCTCGGTGATGTCGAGGTCCTTGGTGAGCACCTGATGCACCGACAGCTCGAGATCCTCCGGATCGATGCCGAGCGAGAAGGTCAGACAGGCCTGCGGGTCGAGATCGATCAGCAGCACCCGCTGGCCGAGCTCGGCGAGGGCCGCGCCCAGGGAGGCGACGGTGGTCGTCTTGGCCACGCCACCCTTCTGGTTGGCGACGGCGAGCGTTGTCGTGGTCATCACGGGCCATCATGCCGGACCCTGCCTGAGCGCGGACAGGGATCGGATCACTTGCCGAACCGCGCGGGGCCGGGTTGGCTGTCGCCATGACTACCTCCCGCACTGCCTTGGTCACCGGCGCGACCGCCGGAATCGGACGCGAGTTCGTGGAACAGCTGGCCGGCTCCGGCCATCGGCTGGTCCTGGTGGCCAGGGACGAGGCCCGACTGCAGAGCGTCGCCGCGGAGGTCCGGCAGCGCCACGACGTCGAGGTGGAGGTGCTGGCGGCGGACCTGACCGACCGCGCCGGCCTGGCTCGGGTGGAGGCCCGCGTCGCCGATCGCCGGCGGCCGGTCGACCTGCTGGTCAACAACGCCGGCTTCGGGCTCAAGGAGCGCTTCCTGGTCAACGACATCGAGGCCGAGCAGCAGATGCTCGACGTGCTGGTCACCGCCGTGCTGCGGCTCAGCCACGCCGCTCTGGGCGCGATGGTGGAGCGCCGTCACGGAGCCATCGTCAACGTCTCCAGCGTGGCGAGCTTCCTGCCGCGAGGCACGTACAGCGCCGCCAAGGCGTGGGTGAACAGCTTCAGCGAGTGGGCGCACAACGAGTACTCCCCCGACGGCGTCCAGGTGATGGTGCTGTGCCCGGGCTTCGTGAAGACCGAGTTCCACCAGCGGATGGACGTCAGCCGCGACTCCGCACCGGGCTTCCTGTGGCTGGAGGCCCCGGATCTGGTCCGCGAGGCTCTGGCCGACCTCGGGCGGGGCCGCCGGATGTCGATCCCCAGCAAGCGCTACAAGGCGATCGTCGGCGCGGCCCGGGTCGTGCCCATCGGCGTCCTGCAGCGCGCCCAGTCCCTGGGTCGCAAGTAGCCGCTCAGGCGTCGCCGGAGATGAAGGCACGCACGGCGTCGGCCACCATCTGCACCGCGATCGCCGACAGCAGCAGACCCGCGATCCGGGTGACCAGCATGACGCCGCCCTCGCGGATCAGCTTGAGGATGCGCACCGAGAAGCGCATGGTCAGCCAGAGCACGATGTGCACGCCGATGGTGCCGATCACCAGGGCGGAGATCTCCGGAGCGGTGTCGGCCCGCTGGACGAACAGCATCACCGCGACGATGGCACCGGGGCCGGCCAGCAGCGGGGTGCCCAGCGGCACCAGCGCCACGTTCGTCTCGCCACTGGTGGCCGGGTCCTTGTCGTAGCCCATCAGCAGCTCGAGGGCCACCAACAGCAACAGCAGACCACCGGCGCACTGCAGTGCCGGGATCGAGATGTGCATGTAGGCCAAGATCCCCTGGCCGAAGAGCGCGAAGACGGTGATCACCAGGAACGAGACGCAGACCGCCTGCCAGGCGGCCTTGCGCACTGAGGCCACCGAGCGACCGGCGGTCAGGGAGAGGAAGACCGGGATGGTGCCCGGCGGGTCCATGATCACGAAGAGGGTCACGAAGACCTCGGTGAGCAGGGTGAGGTGGATCAGCTCGTTCATGCGTTCTCTACTGCCGGGGTCGTGCGGCCCGAGCGTGCGGCGGCAGCCGCGGCCCGGTCCAGGAGACGGTCGTACTGGTGGGGGTCGGTGAGGTTGCACCCGAGATCGTGGTCGGTCTTGCCCAGACCGTGGTGGTCACTGGAGCCGGTGATCACCAGGTCCAGGTCGACGGCGACCTCACGAAGACGCGCCCGGGCGTCGGCGTCGTGGTCCTGGTGGTCGACCTCCAGACCGCCCAGCCCGAGGTCGGCCAGCTCGGCGATCACCGGGACGTCCAGGGTGGCCGGCAGGTGCCGGCCCCAGACGTGGGCGAGCACGGAGACCCCGCCCGCTGCCTCGACCAGGCCGATCATCTCGCGCAGGTCGGCGGAGTAGCGCATCACGTGCCCCGGCCGTCCCGGGCTCAGCCACTGTGCGAAGGCTTGGTCCCGGTGCTCCACGATGCCCTTGGCGACCATCGCGTCGGCCACATGCGGGCGGCCCACCGCCGCGGCGTCACCGGCTCCGGCGATGACGTCCTCGACGGTGATCTCGACGCCGTGCGCGACCAGTCGCTCCACGATCGCCGGAACCCGGGCGTTGCGGGCGGCCAGCACGCGCGTCAGGGCCTCGACCAGCGGCGGATAGCCGGGGTCGGGCAGGTAGGCCAACAAGTGCACAGCACGGCCCTCGTACTCCGTGCTGATCTCCATGCCCGGCACCAGGGTGATGCCGAGACCGCGGGCAGCGGTGGCCGCCTCGGTCCAGCCCTCGGCGGTGTCGTGGTCGGTCAGCGCGACCACGTCCAGTCCGGCCCGAGCCGCGGCAGTCATCAGATCTGCAGGAGTCTGCGTGCCATCGCTTGCGCGTGAGTGGGTATGCAGATCGATCCTCACCCCGGCAGCCTACGACTCCACCGCCGCGGGCGGTTAACTCGCGAGTCACCAGGGCGGGGCCGGTCCTCCGAAGGGCACGTCCAGCAGCGCGGCCCCGAGGTGCGAGAGGTCGGCGAGCGCCCAGCCCTCGGTCAGCAGCAGCAGCGCCGAGGCCGGCCGCAGCACCAGCCAGAGCCAACGCCCCTGGGCCTCGCCGGCGACCACGCTGCGCTCCAGGCCGGCGCCCTCCACGCTCAGCGGCCACAGCGGCAGGGCCTGCTGGTCGATCCGGATCCGCGGACCGGGCAGCGCATCCCGGATCTGGGCGCCGGGGTCGGAGTGCACCAGGCCGGCGCAGCGGGCACCCAGGCCGATGCCGGGCTCCTCGGCCACCACGGTGATCTCCACCGGGCCGTCGCGCACCGTGCTGCCGGCGACCGAGGTGAGCGTCGCCTGCGCTCCGCCCGCCTCGCCGACGACGGCGAAGTCCGTCACCCGCCAGGCGTCGGCCAGTGGCCAGGGCAGGTAGGTCGGGAAGCCCTGGGCCACCCGCAGGTGCTCGGCGAACGCGTCATAGTCGGCCAGCACCGGGCGCCGCAGCGCCGCCACCGCACCGTGTCGGGCGCAGACCCACCCGTCTGTCCCACGCCGCAACGGCGTGGGGCAGCGCGGGCAGGTCACCTGCAGCGCCATGGCGGTGCATCGGGTGGTTCAGGAGCCGCCTCCTCCGGCCTTGCGGCGGTGCATCTTCGGCGCTGCTCCCCCGGCGACCTCCGAGCCGTGCGCCTTCTCGCGCAGTGGGCCGTCGCGGTGCACCCCCTGCTCCTCGCCGTTCTTGCGCTCGAGTGCCTCACGCATCCGGGCCTTGAGATCCTGGTTCGCCTCACTGGCATCAGTCATCGCGGTCTCCTGTTCTCAGGTGGTCCTGATCCACCATGGCAAACCCGGAGCCCGGAGACCAGTCCTTTTTCGCCCCGACCCTCTCCCCGGTTCGTCGGCGCAGGGTATTTTGCGCACATGATCCGCACCCGCCCTCGCTCAGCGGCCCTCGCGCTGCTCGGCGTGCTCACCCTCGCCAGCCTCACCGGATGTGGCGGCGACGGCGACGACAAGCCGAAGGACGCCGAGGCGACCAGCAGCGCCAGCACCGAGGCCTCGGCCTCGCCCTCGGCCACGCCGAGTGAGCCGGAGGCGCAGAGCGTCGACTTCGGCAAGCCCGCGAAGGGCCCGAAGATCAAGGGCACCGCCTACCGCTACCGGGTGCCGAAGACCTGGGTCGAGGACACCGCGGGCGCCCGTGAGCTGGACGCCGACATCGACACCGCGGCCTGGGAGCGCGACGGACGCGACGGCTTCCGCAACAACGTCGCGGTCACCTACATCGTCGCCTCCGGCGGGGATCTCGACGGACTGGAGGAGAGCGTCACCGAACAGCTCTCCGAGCAGGCCAAGAGCCTGGAGACGTTGGAGCGGGTCTTCATCGACGGCCGGGCCGCCGCGCACCACCGAGGCACGATGAAGGCGGAGCCGACGGCCTACCTGCTCGACCAGTACTCGGTGATCGACGAGGACGGCAAGGTGACCGTGATCGGCTTCTCCTATCCGGCCTCCTTGGCCGCGAAGAAGCGCGACGAGATCACCCACTCGATCCTGGCCTCCTGGAAGTGGACCGCCTAAGCGTGACCGGCCCGAAGACGACGACGGC
>NZ_BAAALG010000007.1:15289-27938 GCF_039528155.1 Nocardioides dubius
TGGTAGTCCTTGAGCAGGGACTTGCCGATGATCATCTTCTGGATGTCGCTGGTGCCCTCGCCGATCAGCATGAACTTGACCTCGCGCATGATCCGCTCGATCTCGTACTCCTTGGAGTAGCCGTAGCCGCCGTGGATCCGGAAGGAGTCCTCGACGACCTCGTTGGCGTACTCGGAGGCGACCATCTTGGCCATGCCGGCCTCGACGTCCATCCGGCGACCGGTGTCCTTGAGCCGGGCGGCGCGGACCATCATGTTGTGCGCGGTCTCGACCTTGGTGGCCATCTCGGCGATCCGGAACAGCACCGCCTGGTGCTCGGCGATCGGCTTGCCGAAGGTGTGTCGCTGCTGGGCGTAGGAGATGCCGAGCTCGAAGCCCCGCCAGGCCAGGCCGCAGGCGCGCGCCGCCACGTTGACCCGGCCGACCTCGACGCCGTCCATCATCTGGAAGAAGCCCTTGCCCGGCTCCCCGCCCAGGATCTGCTCGGCGGCGATCTGGTGACCCTCGAAGATCATCTCCGTGGTGTCGATGCCCTTGTAGCCCATCTTCTCGATCTTGCCCGGCACCGTGATGCCCTGGGCGACCTCACCGAAGCCGGGGGTCTTCTCGACCAGGAAGGTGGTCATGTTCTTGTAGACCGAGGAGGCGCCCTCGTCGGTCTTGGTGAGCACGGCGACCAGGGTCGAGGAGCCACCGTTGGTCAGCCACATCTTCTGGCCGGTGATCGCATACGAGCCGTCGTCGTTCTTGACGGCCTTCGTCGCCACGGCGGAGACGTCCGAGCCCAGGCCCGGCTCCGACATCGAGAACGCGCCGCGCACCTCGCCGGTGGCCATCCGCGGCAGGTACTTCTGCTTCTGCTCCTCGGTGCCGTGCTTCATCAGCATGTAGGCCACGATGAAGTGGGTGTTGATGACACCCGAGACGCTCATCCAGCCGCGAGCGATCTCCTCCACGCAGAGCGCGTAGGTGAGCAGGGACTCGCCGAGGCCGCCGTACTCCTCCGGGATCATGATGCCGAAGATGCCGAGCTCCTTGAGCCCCTCGACGATCTCGGTCGGGTACTCGTCGGCGTGCTCCAGCTCCTGGGCGACCGGAATGATCTTCTCCTCGACGAACTGTCGCACCGTCTTCAGGATCTCCTCCTGAATGTCGGTCAGCCCCTCGGTCTGGCACAGTCTGCCCATCGGACACCTTCCTCATCTCACCCGCGCGGTCACAGGTGGTCGCTTCACGGAATGTTAGTGATGGTTAACCGATGCGCACGACCCCCCGCCCAAGTGAGACAAGCCACACTCGAACGGAGGGTCGTGGGGAGACAGCGCCTCGGGACCGATCAGCCCTCTTCCCAGGCCGGGCCGCCCGGCTTCGGGAACGTCTCCTGCTGCTGCGGCGCCATCCGCAGGTTGGTGCCGTTGGAGAGCGTGGAGTTGCGGCCGTAGTCGATGTACTTCGCCAGGTGCGAGCGGTACTTCCAGATGTAGTTGAAGTTCTTGTGGTACGTCCGGAGCACGCCGTCGCCCTTGATCCGGAAGATCAGCTCATCGCCGCGCATCCCGGAGTTGGCCCAGTTGCTGGAGCCGGTCCAGGTGTAGCGGGCCTTGGTGTCGCCGTTCCAGTTGCCGGCGATGGTGAGCATCTTCTCGTGGCCGTAGAGGTCGATCAGCTCGTCGAGGTCGGTGTCGTAGCCGTTGATGTGCACCGGCAAGGCACCGCGCTTGGTCTTGGTCGCGAAGATCTTGCGCACCGGCGCGCTGGCCATGCCGTACATGACCTTGACGTCGCATCCCTGCGCGTAGAGGTCGCGGGTCTTGGCCGCCAGCCACTCGCCGCGCTTGGTGTGCCAGGCGTGCATGTGGATCCGGATCATGGTCCGGCCCTTCACGCCGGCCGGCGCACCGTAGGCACCGGTGCACTTGACCCGGTTGAGCACCTTCATCATCGGGTCGTTGCGCTTGTTGAACCCGTTGAACGGCATCACCTGGAGCTGGTAGCGCTTGCCCAGGTCGACCTTGTAATAGGGGTTCTTGACCTTCTTGTCCTTGCGCATCTGGTTGAACAGCGTGACGAAGTGCTTGTGCACCGTCGCGTTGTCCTTCATCACGTAGAGGTCGTTCCACTGGTTGATCGCGGCGTTGGCGGTCAGGTTGGTGGAGCCCAGCATCGTGACGTTCTCAGCGCCGCCGGTCTTGCTGAACAAGAAGAACTTGGAGTGCAGGTTCTCGAAGCCGCTGCGGCAGCCGAAGGTGCACCGGTAGGCGAAGTTGCGCTTCTTGCGCGACTTCCCGATCTGCTTGTACATCTTGTACATCGCGGAGTTCTGCTGATGGTTGTTCATCAGGATCTGCACGCGCACGCCACGCTTGCGGGCCCGGATCAGTGCGTCCGCGACCGGCATCCGGTCGAAGGAGAAGACCGAGATCCGGATGTACTCGCCCTTCGGCGTGTGGTTGATCGCGGCGACGATCTGCCGCTCGATCGTCCACTGCTGGGCGAGGTCGGTGCCTCGCGGG
This sequence comes from Nocardioides dubius, assembly GCF_039528155.1. NCBI lineage: Bacteria > Bacillati > Actinomycetota > Actinomycetes > Propionibacteriales > Nocardioidaceae > Nocardioides > Nocardioides dubius. The sequence goes on from NZ_BAAALG010000007.1 coordinate 17,803, forward strand.
ATGTTGAAGAACGCGCCCGTGGGCGGCTCCCACTTCTTCTTCTTCTTCTTGGCAGCGACAGGTGCCGCCTTGACGGCGGGTGCGCTGGCGGCTGCCGCCGTCACGCCGGTCTGGGTGACGTCGGCCTGTGCCGGAATCGACAGTGCCCCCGTCATGACCATCGTCGCCACCGTTGCCCCCACGGCGATGAACTTCACGTCCGATCCTTCCCGAATCTGATCAGCCTTCGCCAGCACCTTACATGCAGGGGCGGTATCGACTGCTCGGCGATTTGGTCCCAGAGACCAAAGCGCTCGCGGTTGCGTTCGCGGACGTCGGTGAGCATTGTGGCGATAGTCTGAGTTGTCACCGCGAGCATCTCGCCCTCGGTGACGTCGCGGGGATGCCGCAGGTCAGGCAGGGCCACCTCGGGCACCAGGTCGGCGAGGTCGCCGCGGACGTCGTAGTCGGCGCCCTCGAGGATCTGCACCGCATGCTGCGCCTTGGCGACCAGCCGGTTCCAGCGCTTCTCGCTCGGCCGGAACCGCTCGCGCTCGTTCGGCATCACCGTGCTGGCCAGATAGGTCCTGATCCACCGGCTCCGGTCGCCCGCGGTGTCGAAGTCCTCCAGCCGCATGTTGATCCGGCGCAGCGCCTCGATCTCGACCACCCCGAGGCTGACGTTGACCGCCTCCTCGGGCGCGGGCAGCTCCGCCGGGGCGACGTCCAGCATCTCCAGGAACCGCTCCCAGATGTCGGCGGTCCGGCCGGCCCCTGCGCGCATCGGCAGGATGTGGATCCGCTCCGCAGGCACCACCTGCGACCAGCGCTCCAGGACGTCGGCCAGGTCGAAGGCCGCCCAGCCCCATTCGTCGTGCGGATCGAAGGCGGCCTTGCCGGGGAATCCCTCGATCCCCCGCTGCCCGCCGTTCTTGACCCACTCCTGCCACAGCGACGGCGCCAGCTCGGTGAGCACCCGCGCGGTGATCACCACGTGCAGCTCCAGCTCGCCCACCGAGTCTGCCGCCCGCTGGATGTGCTCCACCGCGGCGGGAGCGAAGAACTCGTGGCTGATCACGGCCGCGTGACCGTCCCACTCCCTCGCCTCGTCGACGAGGTCCTGCCAGGGGGTGGAGACGTCGCCGGCCCGGCGCGCGAGCTTGGGGTCGTCACGCAGGTCGAGGGAGGCGATCAGGTGCCGGCGGCGATGACGCCCCGGCACCAGCACGCCACGGCGTCCCAGCTCCTCCTTGTGCATCCACAGGCCGTCCTGGAGGAACGTGGTGCCGGTCTTGAGCAGACCGATGTGCAGGTAGAGCCGTCGCGTCATCGGATCACGTCCACTGGTAGGCCTGGCGCATCCGATGCGCCGTCGCGTGCACGAGGTCGTCGAGCGCCAGCCCGGCCGGCACCGGCTCTCCGCCGGTGCAGAACGCCCAGGCCGCCTCGGCCGAGCGCCGGACCTCGTCGAGGTCGGGGGCCGCGCTGTGCCGGGGCACCTCGGCGTCCGAGGCGAGGTCCGGCAGATCCACCAGGTCGCCGACCCAACGGTGCGGCCCGTCGCCGAGCAGCGCGCGCAGCTCCGCGTTGCGGCGCGCCGCATAGCGGGCGGTGCGGCGGTCCAGCGCCGGCTTGCCCTCGCTCGCCCGCAACGGCGCCAGCGCCTGGTTGATCAGGGGGCGCATGTGGTGGCGGTAGCTGACCGGTCGCACGTCGCTGAGGTCGTCGTTGACCCGGCGCAGGAAGTCGCAGCTGGCGTAGCCGACCGAGGAGTTGTCCTTGGTCTGCGAGAGGTCCACCTCGATCGGGGGCAGGTTCGCCGCCTCCAGGAAGCGTCGCCAGAGCAGGTCGCGCGGTGCTTCAGGGCCGGGAACCGTGACCAGGTGGATGCGGTCGGCCGGGACCACGGTGCGCCAGCGCTCCAGGATCGTCTCGATGTCCTGGGCGCGGTGGAACGTGTGCGCGGCCTGTCCGCCGCGGCGGTTGAGCAGGCTGGGCACGATCCGGCGCTGGTAGCGCGACCAGTCGTCGGTGCCGAAGTTGCGCACGTAGGTCTGCCACTGCGCCGGGATCACCCGGAACATGTCGCGCACGGTGAGCACGACCTCGACCTCGACGTCGGCCAGCGGCTCGAAGAACGCCGCCAGGTGCCGGGCCCGCGCGAAGCTCAGGAACTCCATCGAGACGACGCCGGTGCGCACCGCCGGGTCGTCGAGCTCGGCGAGGAGCGCGTTCCACCGCTTGCGGTTGGCCTTGGGCTTCTTGGGCAGGTTCAGGACGTCGCGCACCGCGAGCGACTGGACGCCGAACCGGCCACCGAGGAAGCGCACGCCGGCCTCGGCCAGCGGCGCCGCATTCGTGTTGAAGACCGACTGCAGGAAGGTCGTGCCGGTCTTCATCGCACCGATGTGGAGTACGAGACGCTCAGCCATCTTCACCCTTTGAGCTTGATCCCCGGAACGTAGTCATAGACCGAGGCACTTTACCGATCGAAACCCCGTTTCCCCGCTTCGACACGCAGCGGACGCCAAGTTTCTGACGACTCACCTGTCACACACGCCACTTCTGCACCTACACTGGGGCGCGTCCGCAGCACGGTCACCGTTGTCTGGAGTCATCTGATGCGCCTGTCCACCTCCCCGAGCACCGCGCACCTGCCTGGCGCGCGCCGCACCCGGCGCTGGCTGGCCGCCGCGGCCGCGCTGACGCTGGCAGTCGGCCTGAGCGCGACCGCGCCGAGTGCGGGCGCCAAGGAGAACGTGACCACCCCGGCCGACACGGCCACCCAGTTCCGGATCGCCTCCTTCAACATCCTGGGCGCCGGCCACACCGACAACGGATCCGGCCGCAAGGGCTTCGAGAAGTCCGCGGTGCGGATGGGCTACACCGTCCAGCTGCTGCAGCAGTACAACCTCAGCGTGGCCGGGCTCCAGGAGTTCCAGGCGCCGCAGTACCAGGAGCTGCTGCGCCGCACCGGTGACACCTACGGGATCTATCCCGGCGCCACCTTCGGCGCCTCCTCGGCCCCGATGCACAACTCGATCATCTGGCGCAAGAGCGAGTGGCAGCTCGTCGAGGCCCGCACCCAGTCGATCCCCTACGGCTTCAAGAACGTCAACGGCCAGCGGGTGGTCAGCCGGATCCAGATGCCGGTGATCAAGCTGCAGCGGCTCACCACCGGACAGCAGGTCTGGGTCAGCAACTTCCACAACGCCGCCGACTACCTCGGCGGGTTCACCGCGAAGGACCGCAAGCAGGGCATCCCCCAGCAGCACCGCAACGAGGCGCGCGCCCTGCAGATCAAGCTGATCAAGAGCCTCCGCGCTGCGGAGCCCTCGATCCCGGTCTTCATGACCGGCGACATGAACGAGACCAGCAACTACTTCTGCGACGTCGCCAAGAGCGCCTCGGTGCAGGCCGCCGGGCCGGGCGGGATCACCTCCGCCGGCAAGTGCGCGCCGCCCAAGCCGATCGGCGTCGACTGGGTCTTCGGCACCAAGGACGTCTCCTTCTCCGGCCACCAGCGACTGCGCACCGCGCTCGTCGCCAAGGCCACCGACCACCCGCTGGTGATCAGCGACGTCAACGTCGCGCCGATCCGCCTGCAGAGCACGCCGATCCGGCGGGTCGTGGCGATCTCGGTCGAGGGCCTGCGCCCCGGGATGATCAAGAAGATGGGCGCCAAGATGCCGCACCTCAACCGGATGGTCGCCGGCGGCGCCTCGACGATGCGTGCCCACACCGCCACCGAGTCCACCGCCACCCTGGCCAACCAGGCCTCGATCGTGACCGGACGCCGGGTCTCCGCCTCCTCCGGCGGCCACGGGGTTCGCGCCGAGAAGCTGAAGAGCACCGTGCACGGCGCGGCGGGACGCTACACCTCCAGCATCTTCGACATCGCCCGCAACAACGGCCGCTCCACCGCCGCCTACACCGACTCGGCGGCCGGGTACCGGCTGCTCGCCTCCTGGGGCGCGAAGAGCGGCGGCAGCGACCCCCAGGGCCTGGACGCCGGGCGCAACAAGTTCAACGTGCGCACCTACAGCGCCAAGCCCGACAAGCTGATCAAGGCCGCCCGCGCCAAGCTCTCCGGCTCGCCGGCGCAGCTGACCTACCTGCAGCTGACCGGTCCGGACACCGCCGGCCACAAGTACGGCTTCACCAGCAAGCGCTACCGCACCGCCCTGATCGACGCCGACCGCCGGGTCGGCCGGATCATCTCGCTGGTCTCGAGCCGCTCCGCACTGCGCGGCAGCACGCTGGTCGTGCTCACCTCCAGCAACGGAGGCAGCGGACGCTCGCACAGCAACGCGAAGAGCCGCGCGAACCACACCGTGCCGTTCATCGTCTGGGGTCCGAGCCTCGGCATTCCGGCCGGCTCGGACCTCTTCGCCCTCAACCCGCAGCTGACCGCCTCGGCCGACCAGCTCGGCTGGTCGACGCCGACGATCCGCAACGCCTCGCTGGCCAACGTGGTCACCAGCGCGCTGCGGCTGCCGTCGGTGCCGGGCAGCTCGACAGGATGGAAGCAGGATCTGTCCTGGACCGTCCGGCCGGTGCCGAGCGCCGGCAGCTGAGGGCGCCCGGTCGCAGGCGCCGCCCGGTCAGCCCAACTGGTCGGAGTACTTGGTGACCAGCGCGGCGAGCTTCTCCTCGTCGCGCTGGGCGACCGGAAGCAGCAGCTCCTGCACGAGATCGGTCAGCTCGGCCAGGCGCAGGTTGAGCTGACGGCACTCCTGCACCTCAGCCTCGAGCTCGCTGACCCGGGCAGCCAGGCGCACCATGTCGACCCGTGCGCCACCGGCCTGCTTCACCTTGGCGCGACCCCGGGAGACGACGCTGCGCAGGTCACTGATCTTCACGGCCACTCAACCACCATTCGACACACACGGATGCGCCCACCGGTGCGGGGGGCGTCAGCACCGAGCACCGCGCTGGTGTCGGTGTCGTACTCGGTCACGTCGAGCACGTCGGCTCCACGCTCCTTGACCTCGCGCCGGACCCGCTGCGCACGCAGCGGCCGGAGCAGGCGAACCTTCTCGGCGCCCTCGGACGGCACCACGAACTCGACGACCGTGCGGCCGCCGTCACGGGTGAGCATCTCGGCCATCCGCCAGAAGTGCTCACGCCCGGCAACGGTCGTGGTGTCCAGGAAGTGGCGACCGATCACCAGCCGCGGTCCGGGATCGCGAGCGATCCGGGCCGCCCACGCCAGCGTCTGGCGCAGCTCGAGCAGGTTGACCCGCTCGTAGCGGGCCGGCAGGCCCTGCTCCTCGGCCAGCGCCGCGGCATGCGCGAAGCTGCGCGGCGAGTAGTCCAGGCCGAGTGCGGGCACGCCCTGCTGGGCGAAGTGATGCACCGCGGCGCCGTTCCCGCAGCCGATGTCGACCACCTGGGCCGGCCGGTCCAGGCTCTCAGCGGCCCAGCGGGTGAGCGCGTCCGGCGTCAGGTCGGCGCGGCCCTCGCGCTCGGCCTTGGACCAGACCCGGTCCCAGTTGTCGCGACCCACCCGGGTGCCGCGGAACCAGCCGTTGAGACGGCGGTGCGTGCTCTCGGGGGTCTCGAAGTGGTAGGCCGGGTCCGGCACCCGCCAGCTCGGGCCGTAGGTGGCGCTGAGGAACTTGTCGGTATCGGCCGGGGCGGGCAGCTCGCGCCCCTCCAGCGTGGTGGTGCCCAGCGGGAAGATCCACTCCCGCTTGAACGGGGTGCGGATCTCGCCCATCAGCACCAGGTGCTCGTCGTCGGTGAGGAACCCGCCGAAGACGTCCAGGCCCCGCACCGAGCCGTCGGCCTCGGCGACGTCGACCTTGAAGGCCGCACCGCTGTAGCGGGTGATCTCGTAGCCCATCTCGCTGAGCCGGCGCTGCAGCCGGAACGACTCGCGGACGACGTCGACCGGCTTGGTGTGGTCGCTGACGTAGCCGATGTCGGCGTCGCTGTCGTGACCGATCAGCTTGCCGCCGCGCACCGCGCCGAGCAGGGTGCCGTAGGCCGGGAAGGCGTCGATGCCGGCCTTGCGCAGGGCATCGAGCACCTCCTCGATCGAGTCGAGCAGCGGCGCCACGTGCTCGGAGCTGCGGGTGTCGAAGGTCTGCGCGAGCCGGTTCGACTTGTCCAGCCCGAGCGGCTTGCCGTCCTCGGTCTCCACCTTGATCCGTTGGGCGCCCTTGCCGCCCAGCGCGACCTCGCCGGTGAAGAGGACGTCGCCGGTGGCGTGCTCGACCAGCCCGATCTCGACGGTGCCGTCGAGGAAGCGGCGCAGCGCCGGGGGCCACTCGACGAAGCTGTCAGGGCCGCGCGACTCGCCGTCGCGAATCAGCCAGAAGGACCAGATCCGGCGGCCGTCGAAGACGACGTCGAGCACCAGCTCCTTGTCCGCAGGTGCGGTGATCCCGTTGTCGTCGATGCGGACCCTCGTGCTCACCGCGCCGAGACTACCGGAGCGGCTGCACCCGGGAGCGCACGCAGGCCCGATAACCTTCTGAGTTGTGAGCTCCACCCCCTCCCGCGTCTTCGTGGCCCGCCTGGTCGGGCTGCCGATCTTCGACCCCCAAGGCGACCAGGTCGGCAAGGTCCGCGACCTCGTCGTCTCCTTGTGGAGCGGGGCCACGCAACCACGGGTGCTCGGCCTGGTGGCGGAGGTCTTCGGCCGCCGCCGGATCTTCGTGCCGATGACCCGGATCACCCACTTCGACAGCGGGCAGGTCTACACCACCGGCCTGCTGAACATGCGCCGCTTCGAACAGCGTCCCACCGAGGCACTGGTGATGGGCGAGCTGCTCGATCGCACCGTCGGCATCCGCGGCACCGAGGTCCGCGGCACCATCTACGACGTGGCGATGGAGCAGGCCCGCAACCGGGACTGGGTGATCAGCCGGGTGGCCGTGGTCGAGCCCGGACGCGGCTTCCGCCGACGTGGGCAGACCCACGTGGTCGAGTGGACCGAGATCGAGGACCACTCCACCCGGCACGCCGACCAGGCCGCCACCCAGCTGCTGGCCAAGATCAACGAGATGCGGCCCGCCGACGCCGCCAACCTGATCCACGACCTGCCGAAGAACCGCCGCACCGCGGTCGTCGCGGCCCTCGACGACGAGCGGCTGGCCGACGTCCTGGAGGAGCTGCCCGAGGAGGACCAGGTCGAGATCCTCGGCGACCTCGACTCCGAGCGCGCCGCCGACGTCCTGGAGGAGATGTCTCCCGACGACGCCGCCGACCTGATCGCGGACCTCCCGCCGGAGACCGCCGCCGAGCTGCTCGAGCTGATGGAGCCCGAGGACGCCGAGGACGTCAAGCGGCTGCTCTCCTACGCCGACCAGACCGCCGGCGCGATGATGGCCATCGAGCCGGTGATCCTCTCCCCCGACGCCACCATCGCCGACGCACTGGCACGGGTGCGCAACCCCGACCTTACCACCTCGCTGGCGGCCCTGGTCTACGTCTGCCGCGCGCCCCTGGAGCCGCCGACCGGCCGGCTGCTCGGCGTCGCGCACATCCAGCGGCTGCTCCGCGAGCCGCCGTCCACGCTGGTGGCCGGCGCCCTGGACGCCGACCTGGACCCGCTGCGCCCCGAGATGGGCATCGACGAGGTGGCCGCGCATCTGGCGCGCTACAACCTGGTCGCCGCCCCCGTCGTCGACCCGGACGGTCGCCTGCTCGGCGCCGTCACCGTCGACGACCTGCTCGACCACATGCTGCCGGAGAACTGGCGCGAGGCGAACCGCCCGGGAGGTGAGCATGGCTGAGACCCGACGTCCTCGGCTCGACGTTCCGCGCGAGTCGCGCCGGCCGCTGTTGCGCCGTCCCAGCTACGACTCGGAGACGATCGGCGTCTTCGCCGAGCAGTTCGCGCGGTTCATGGGCACCGCGAAGTTCCTGCTGTACATGACCCTGTTCGTGCTGGTCTGGGTGCTGTGGAACTGGCTCGCGCCCGACCAGGCGTGGGACCCGTACCCGTTCATCTTCCTGACCCTGATGCTCAGCCTGCAGGCCTCCTACGCGGCACCGCTGATCCTGCTCGCGCAGAACCGGCAGGAGATGCGCGACAAGGTGATCGCCGAGCAGGACCGCCAGGCGAACGCCCGCGCGCACGCCGACATGGAGTTCCTGGCCCGCGAGGTCGCGTCCCTGCGGATGGCGGTCGGTGAGGTGGCCACCCGCGACTTCGTGCGCTCGGAGCTGCGCAGTCTGCTCGCCGAGCTCGACGAACGGGCCGCGCACGCCGATGAGACCGATCAGCCCGAATCGGGTGGATCACCCGCCACGACGTAGAGTTGACGCTCATGAGCACCCCCACCCTCGAGCAGGTCAACGCGGCCCTGGCCACGGTGAACGACCCCGAGATCAAGCGGCCCATCACCGAGCTGGGCATGGTCGACCGCGTCGAGATCGGCGCCGACGGCACCGTCTCCCTCACCGTGCTGCTGACCGTGGCCGGCTGCCCGCTCAAGGACACGATCAACCGCGACGTCACCGCCGCCGTCTCCCGGGTCGCCGGCGTCACCGGTGTCGACCTGCAGCTCGGCGTGATGAGCGACGAGCAGCGCTCCGCGATGCGCGACACGCTCCGCGGCGGTCAGGCGCAGCGCGAGATCACCTTCGCGCAGCCGGGATCGCTCACCAAGGTCTACGCGATCGCCTCCGGCAAGGGGGGCGTCGGCAAGTCGTCGGTCACCGTGAACCTCGCGCTGGCGCTCGCCGGCCAGGGGCTCAAGGTCGGCATCGTGGACGCCGACATCTACGGCCACTCGATCCCGGCGATGCTCGGCGTGGCCGACATGCGGCCCACCCAGGTCGACGACCTGATCATGCCGGTGCCGACCGAGTCCGGCGTCTCGGTGATCTCGATCGGCATGCTGAAGCCGCGCCGCGACCAGGTCGTCGCCTGGCGTGGCCCGATGCTCGACCGGGCCCTGGTGCAGATGCTCGCCGACGTCTACTGGGGCGACCTCGACGCTCTGGTCCTGGACCTTCCTCCGGGCACCGGCGACATGGCGATCTCGCTGGGCCAGCACCTGCCCAACGCCGAGTTCGTGGTGGTCACCACCCCGCAGGAGGCTGCCGCCGAGGTGGCCGAGCGGGCCGGCACGATGGCCTCGATGATGCACCAGCGGGTGATCGGCGTCGTGGAGAACATGAGCTACCTGCCCTGCCCGCACTGCGAGGCCGAGGGCAAGGAGCACCGCCTGGAGATCTTCGGCAGCGGCGGCGGCGCCCGGGTCGCGCAGACCCTGTCGCAGCGCTTCGGCTACGACGTCCCGGTGCTCGGCACCATCCCGATCGACGTCGCTCTGCGCGAGGGCGGCGACGCGGGCGCACCGATCGTGACCACCGCACCGCAGAGCCCGGCCGGAGCCGAGTTCCTCAAGATCGCCTCGACCATCTCCGGTCGCGGCCGAGGCCTGGCCGGCATGCAGCTCGGCCTGACCCCTGCCAACAGGTTCTGACCCATGTTCGGGGTCGGCCTGACCGAGATGGCGGTCATCGCCGTGGTGGCCGTTCTGGTCTTCGGGCCGGACCGGCTGCCCGACCTTGCTCGCCAGGCCGGCCGGATGGCGCGCCAGCTGCGCAACCTGGCCAACTCCGCGCGCGACGACCTGCGCAACGAGCTCGGACCTGAGTACGCCGACCTCGAGCTGCGCGACCTCGACCCGCGGACCCTGGTGCGCAAGCACATCCTGGAGGCGATGGACGAGGAGGAGGACGAGGCTCGTCCGACCGGCAAGAGCCGCGCCCTGGCCGCCAACGAGCTGCCGCCCTACGATTCCGAGGCCACCTGAGCCACCGCCGAGATCGCCGCGAACGGGACCAGCAGGGGCCCGCGGCGATGCCCCGTGGCCAACTCGGCGAAGTCGCTGCCGATCCGCCGCCAGTGGCCCTCCACCCGCGTGCCGTCGGCGAGCACCACCTGCGCCGCGGCGTCGTCGTCGGCCATCCGGCGCAGCACCGAGCCCACCCCGAGCCGCGCCGTCCGGGGCCAGGCGGCCTCGGCCACCGCATGCGCGGGAGCACCGTCGCACCACAGCACGGCCGAGGTGAGCACCACCCAGACCCGCTCCCCCGTGCGCAGCAACAGCCAGCTCGCGGCGACCGCCGCCAGCTGCCCGCGCAGCGCTCCCGCGCCCCGGACGCCGAGACTCAGCTCGGCGCCGGCGGGC
>NZ_BAAALG010000007.1:27947-32280 GCF_039528155.1 Nocardioides dubius
CCGCCCGCCATCAGCCGGGCGTTCAGGGTGACCGTCGCGTACTCGGCCCGGGCCTGGTCGGCGACCTCCAGTGCACGCTCCGCGCCGAGGATCGCGTCCGCCTCGGCGTCCAGATCCTCCAGCAGGTCGAAGATCCGCTCCTCTGAGCTCACCAGCTCAGCCTGACGAGGCTCCCGGGCCGCGTCAACCGCCGGGCCCGCCGGGCGCGAGCAGGCGCCTACTCGCTCCCGTCGAGGCGCCAGTCGACCGGTGCCCCACCCTGCTCGGCCAGCAGCGCGTTCGCCCGCGAGAAGGGCCGCGAGCCGAAGAAGCCACGCGACGCCGAGAGCGGCGAGGGGTGGGCCGACTCGATGGTCGGCACCTCACCCAGCAGTGGCTTGAGCGACTGCGCGTTGCGACCCCAGAGGATGACCACCAGAGGACCGCCGCGCGCCACCAGGGCCCGGATCGCCTGCTCGGTGATCACCTCCCAGCCCTTGCCTGCGTGCGAGTTGGCCTCGCCCGCGCGCACCGTGAGCGCACGGTTGAGCAGCATCACGCCCTGGTCGGCCCAGGCGGAGAGATCACCGTGGCCGGCGGGCGGGATCTGCAGGTCGGTCGCGAGCTCGGCATAGATGTTGGCCAGGCTCCGCGGCAACGGCCGGACGTCGGGTGCCACCGAGAAGCTGAGACCGACCGCATGACCCGGCGTCGGGTACGGGTCCTGGCCGACGATCAGCACCTTCACCTCGCTCATCGGCCGGGTGAACGCCCGCAGCACCTGGTGCCCTGGCGGCAGGTAGCCCCGTCCGTGCGCCAGCTCGTCGCGCAGGAAGGCACCCATCGCGGCGACCTGGGCCTCGACCGGCGCCAGCGCACGGGCCCAGTCCTCGGCCACGAGATCCCGCTCGACCAAGCCTGCGAGTGTGCTCATGGCATCGACCCTAGCCATCCGTGGACGCCGGTGTGGGAGTTCGCGCCGTCCGCTGCCCCCTGCGTGCGACTGCGTCACATCTCCGCCTTTTACTTGAAGAATCAACTACCTACCGCGTACGCTGGCTTCATGACTACCTCCATGCCCGCCCTCTACATCGGACACGGCGCCCCTCCGCTGCTCGACGACCCGGTCTGGTCCGCAGAGCTGGCGGCCTGGGCCGGTCGCCTCCCGCGCCCCCGCGGGATCCTGATCGTCAGCGCCCACTGGGAGTCCGCTCCGATCAGCCTCACCGCCTCGCAGGCGCCACTGGTGTACGACTTCGGCGGCTTCGCCGAGAAGTACTACCGGATGACGTACCAGACGCCCGACTCCACCGCGCTCGCCGCTCGGGTGGCCGCCGCGCTGCCGAGCACCGAGCCGGTGCACCAGCACCGCAGCCGCGGGCTCGACCACGGCGCCTGGGTGCCCCTGAAGATCATGTACCCGGCCGCCGACATCCCGGTGGTGCAGATGTCGCTGCCCACCCAGGACCCGTACCGGCTGCTCGGCATCGGTCAGCGGCTGCGCGAGCTGCGCGACGAGGGCATCCTGGTGATCGGCTCCGGGTTCCTCACCCACGGCCTGCCGTTCCTGCGCGACTGGAGCATCGACGCCACCGCCCCCGGGTGGTCGAAGGACTTCGACACCTGGGCCGGCGAGGCGCTCGCGCGAGGCGACGTCGACGAGCTTGCCCGGTTCAAAGAGCGCGCCCCCGGGATGCCCTACGCACACCCGACCGTCGAGCACTACACGCCGCTCTTCATCACCCTCGGCGCGGCACTCAAGGCCGACGAGCCGGGCGAGCAGGTGATCGACGGCTTCTGGATGGGCCTGTCCAAGCGCTCCCTCCAGGTCGCCTGAGAGGCACGCCCCTACGCGTTGCGAGCCGTGACCAGCCAGGTCGCGCCATTGAACCGCAGGCGCCCATCCATCAGATGGCGTCGCAGCTCGGTGCGCACGTCGTCGAGGAGCTCCGCCCAGCCCTCATCACCCAGGGCGGGTTGGAGCGCCTCGCGGGCGGCTCCTCCGGCAGAGGTCCCGAGGATCATCTCGAGCCGCTCCTCGACGCCGTCGGAGTCGCCCGCACCGTAGATGCAGGGGGCATCGAACGGCTCCACCCGGATGCCCTCCCAGCCCGCAGCGGCCAGCACCTGCCGAATCCGGTCCGGATCGGAGAGCCCCAGCGGGCCGGGGGCGCCGTCGACCGGAAGCGGCAGCGGGGGCGGCAGCCGATCGAGCAGCACGCTGGTGCCGAGCGTGAACATCGGATTCTCCGCCAGCCCGCGCCAGGCCACGAAGGCGAGCCGCCCGCCGGGCTCGACCGCACCGCGGAGGTTGGCGAACGCAGCAACCGGATCATCGAAGAACATCACGCCGAACCGCGACACGATTCCGGTGAACCGCCCCAGCTCCTCCACCCGCGCCGTCTGCGCGTCCGCAGCGACGAACCTCGCCGAGGGCACCGCCCTCGCCGCCGCCTCGACCATGGCCGGAGAGATGTCGACGCCGACCCCGGTGACCCCGGCCCCAGCAGCCAGGTCGAGCAGGGCTCCCGTGCCGCAGCCGACGTCCAGCAGATGGTCACCCGGAACAGTCTCGACCGCCGCAAGGACGGCGTCGGCGAACGGCGCCAGCTCGGCGTCGAAGATCTGCTTGTGCTCCACCCAGCCCTGCGCGCCGACAGCGGACCAGTAGTCACGCATCCGCTCATTCGCCATGCAACTTAGGCTACCCTAACCAACTCGTCGCCCTCGAGCTTGCGGCAGCGCGTCCAGCCAGCGAAAAGAATAGTAAGTCACTCCAGAATCACATTATTCTTGGCGAGTCAGAACCACCCTCGCGACAGGACACTCCCATGGGCAGTCCCCCTCCCCTCCTCGACCTGGTCGGCGCCGACACCCAGGTGCCTCTGCTGGACGGCCGCTGGGTCGGCTACGCCAACCTGGACGGCGCGGCCAGCACACCGGCACTGCGCAGCGTCGCCGAGAGGCTGGCCACCGTGCAGCCCTGGTACGCGTCGGTGCACCGCGGCGCCGGCTACCTCTCCCAGGTCGCCACCGCCCTGTACGAGGAGGCAAGGAGCCGGATCGGCGCCTTCGTGGATGCCCGCGACGACGACCTGACGGTGATCACCCGCAACACCACCGACGCGATCAACCTGCTGGCGGGCGTCGCCCCTGGACCGGCGCTGGTCCTCGACGTCGAGCACCACGCCAATCTGCTGCCCTGGCAACGCTCTCGGCATGGTGCGACGGTGCTGGTCGCCGACTCCACCATCGAGCAGACCCTGGACCGGATCGATGCGACGCTCGCGGCCCAGCCGCACGCGCTGCTCGCCGTGACGGGCGCATCGAACGTCACCGGCGAGGCGTTGCCGCTGGCGCGCGTGGTGGCCATCGCCCACCGCCACGGCGCACGCGTGCTCGTCGACGCCGCCCAGCTCCTCGCCCACCACCATCTCTCGCTTCGCACCAGCGACGTCGACTACGTGGCGTTCTCCGGTCACAAGCTCTATGCGCCCTACGGTGCCGGGGCGCTGGTCGGACGGCGCGACTGGCTCGACGCGGGCCGGCCGCACCTGTCCGGCGGCGGCGCGGTCCGCCGCGTCACAACCGAGAGCACCGAGTGGGCCGACGGCCCGGCACGACACGAGGCCGGCTCCCCCAACGTGCTGGGCGCCGTCGCCTTGGCTGCCGCGGCCGAGGCCCTTCAAGCCCTCGACCTGACGGCACTCACCGCCCATGAGGCCGAGCTGCGCAACACGCTGGCCGACGGGCTGGCGGCGCTACCCGGCATCCGCTTCGCGCGGATCTGGGCGGACTCCCCGGACCATGCGACGGTCTCCACCTTCACCCTGGACGGCGTCGAGCCCGGCAAGCTCGCCGCCTACCTCTCCGCCGAGCACGGCATCGGCGTCCGCGACGGGCGCTTCTGCGCCCACCCGCTGCTGGACCGGCTCGGCTTCCCGATCGGCGCGATCCGAGCCAGCTTCGGCGGCGGCACGCGGCGCGAGGAGGTGGAGCGCCTCGTCGAGGGCGTGCATCGCTTCATCGTCGACGGGCCGCGCGGCGAGTACGCGATCCGTGACCACTGCTGGACGCTGCTCGAGGACCCGCGCCCGGTGCCCGGCCTGGCCGGGATCAGCACGCTTGTCGCGACCGCCGGCGCCTGCAGCGACGAGCTCGTCTCCTAGGGCGTGTCTCCCCAACGGTTGCCGTCGCGAGCGGCGTCCGAAGTGTGGCGTGGCAAGGCGGAGGAGGGAGGCGTGGCGGAGCCACGACGACCGACGACAACGCCGTCCACGGCGTGCTTCGGGCATCGCGCAGCAGGCACTCGCCGTTGGGGAGACACCTCCTAGCCCACCCGCTGCGGGCGGCA
>NZ_BAAALG010000007.1:32295-41236 GCF_039528155.1 Nocardioides dubius
GATCGGTGAGCGCCGCCTCGTGGTGTCTGCCGGACTAGCGGACGACCTTGAGCTTCACGGTCTTGGCCTTCGCCGAGGCGTAGGTGGTGCTGCCCAGGTACTGGGTGCTCACCGTCCAGGTGCCGCGGGTCAGCTTGGGCAGAGCAACGCTCGCGCTGCCCTTGCTGAGCTTCTTGGTCACCGTGCGGGTGGTCGCACCCTTCTTGATGACCAGCTTGATCGTGCCTGTGGCCGACGGCAGACCGGACCCGACGCTGACCTTGACCAGCGCGCCGCCCGACTTCTTCGAGGTCGGGGTCTTCGTGCGAGTGAACGTCACCTTGGAGACCGCTCCCTTGGCCACGGTGTAGGAGACCTGCGACTTGGACGGGCGGAGGTTGGCACTGCCCAGGTAGTCGATGCTGGCGGAGTACTTCTTGACCGCCAGCGTCTTGGGCAGCGCGAAGGTGACCGCACCGCCGGAGAGCGCCTTGGTCTGCGCCGTGCCCACGCCGCTGAGGCGGACGTCGCCGGTGACCGCTTCGCTCGGGCTGTTCACCCGGACGGTGAGCGTCCCCGCCTTGCCGAAGGTCGTGCTGACCGAGGACGACGAGCTCACCGTGAGGCCCTTGGCCACCGTCAGCGCGGAGGCCGAGGAGGTCGCGGAGGCATAGGTGTCGTCACCGGCGTAGCCGGCCGTCAGCACGTAGTCACCGGCTGCCAGGGAGGCGGGAATGGCGAAGGTCGCCGTGCCCTGGTCGAGGTCGGCCTCGAGCGGACCGCCCGGCAGCCCGTTCAGGGTCGCCGTGCCGGTCGCCCCCTCGGTGACGGTCGCCGTCGCCGTGCCGCCAGCGCCGTAGGTCAGGCTCGCCGGCGCGCTCAGGGTCACCGTCGCGGACTCCGCCACCACCTGGAGGTCGTGGCTCGCCTCGGCGCCCGCGACCAGTCCACCGTTGCCGCCCGAGTAGGCGTAGCCGATCCGGTGGCTGCCGGCCGAGAGGGCCGGGATCTCACCGGTGACCGTGGTGCTGCGGTCGGCGTCGATCTCGACCTCGGCGACCTGCTCGTCGTCGACACTGATCGAGACCGTTCCGGTCAGCGGCCGGGTGCCGGTCAGCGGCGCCGTCTGCGCGCTCGCCGTCCGGTCGGAGTAGTAGCCGCCGAAGAGCGACGTGACGTCGATCTGAGCAGTCAGCGGAGTCGCCTCTCCGGCGCCGACGGAGGTCGGCAGGCCGCTGGCGGTGACCGAGCTCTCGTAGCCCCCGGCCACGCCCGCGATCACGTCGCGGATCTCGCGCAGGCCTTCGCGGGCGAAGTTGCGCTGGTTCTGCAGCACGTTCTGGCCGCTGACCTGGGTGACGTTGACCGATCCGCGCAGGTGGTCGGCGTCGGCTGCGTCGAAGCTCGCGTCGTGGCCGGCGGTGAACCACCACTCGGTCATGTACTCGACGTTGCCGGCGTACTGCGGCGCCGGCGGGTTGCCGGCCTCGGGGTTGGTCCAGTCCGAGCGGATCGCCTGGTCGAGGACCGGTGCGTCGCCGGCCCGGTTGTAGGAGAGCACATGACCCACCTGGATCTTGCGGGCCAGCTTCTGGCCCTCGGCCAGGTCGGACGGGTTCGGCACCACGCCGTCCTCGTAGTAGCGGACCGGGCTCACCGACTGTATTCCGGTCTCGGTGTCGAGGATCCGGTACTGCGTCTGGGCGTTGGCGAGGCGCTCAAGGATCTCGCCGTAGAGGTGGGCCGGGCGGGTCTGCTGCTGCACCGAGCTGATGGCGCGGAAGGCATTGTCGCGGATGTGCTTGTCCAGGGTGCCGCCGTTGCCGGTGGAGTCGAGCGAGAAGTCGAAGTTGTAGACCTTCTTGATGCCGTGCTCGCGGGCGTACTGGGCCGTCTGCTGGATGATCGCCGCGGTGTTGTGGCACCAGGTGCCACCGAAGAGCAGCACGAAGTCTCCGTCGCTGTCGAGGATCTCGATCAGCTCCGGGTAGGTGATGTTCTGGATCCGGAAGTCATCCTCGTCCCCGCCTGCCAGGTCGCGCTCCGCCTCGAAGATGTCGCCGCCGAAGCGCTTGCGGTTGCTGGCCTCCACCGCCGGGTCGGCGTTGCGCACGTACCGCTCGAAGTGGCGACGGTTGTGCTCGGTGGAGAGGAAGTCCCACTGGGTGTCCACGTCGAGCGACGCGGAGTCGAGGACGCGCTTCACGTCGGCCCGGTACGCGGCCTCCGCCCCTGGGGCACTCAGGTCGCCGGGCGGCGTGACCAGAGCGTCGACGATCCGGTTGCTCGCGCCACCCGCTGCGTCGTACACGAAGAAGTACGGGTGGTCCGCGGCGACGCGCTGGTCCGGCCGCGCCGGGTCGGCAGCGAGCCGGAACGGCGTCTCGGCGTCCTTGCTCAGGTACTCGGTGACCAGCCGCTCGCCGAGGTCCAGGAACTGGTCCTTGCCGGCGTTGTCCGCGCTGTAGAGGTTGTAGCCGGTCAGGTCGAAGACGCTCAGCGCCTCGCCGTCCAGGTTGGGGTCGAAGTTGTAGACCTTCTCGATGCCCTCGGCCTTGGCGACGGCGTCGATGTGGGCGATGGCGTCCTGGATGTGCGCATCCTCCGGGCCGCCGATCAGGAAGGCCCACCTGCCGGTGTTCTTCTTCAGCAGGTACTCGAAGCGCTCGATGGTCACCGTCTCGAAGACGCTGCCCTCGCTCAGCGAGGGGTAGGCGCTGGCGAACCAGTCGATGGTGGCGCCCTTGGTGGCCTCGGGGTACGCGGTGGCGCTGGACGGCTCTCGGGGCGCGTCCGGTGCCGCGTGAGCGCCGCTCACCCCGACCAGGGGCGCGGCGGCGAGGGCGGCCGCGGCGAGCACCGCCGCGGCGCGGCGTCGTCGGTGGAGGTTGGTCATGATGTCGCTGCTTTCTCCTGCCATCATGGGCAGGCCTGATGAGCACGTGCTGCGGGCTCGGTCGGGAAGCTGGGTTGCCGTGTCACTTGTGGCGAGCGCACGGCAACCCAGTGGCTGGTTGATGCGGTGTGTCTCAGGCGCCGGGCGTCAGCCGGCGCGGCAACATCGCGTGCCGGTCCATTGCTCGTGTCTCATCGCTCAGGCCGGGGCGAGCGCACGGGTAGGGCGACGACGTCCGCGGAGCAGATGCCAGGCCAGCGACAGCGCGCCGGCGGCACCGAGCCCACCGAGGATGAAGAGGCCCGCATGGTCGGGCACCGGAGCTCCCGAGCCCTCCTTGACCTCGACCGTCGCGGTGTCCCCGGTGCCGGTGGCAGCAGGGGCCGCAGCCACCACGGTCACCGGGCTGCGCGAGACCTCGGCACCCTCGAACAGGACCACCACCTCGTGGTCGCCGGCAGCGACCGTCGCCGGGATGGTCACGTCGAGCGCGAACCCGCCCTGGTCGTCGGTGCTCACCGTGCCGAGCGCGACCGGGGTCGAGTGCAGCTCGACCTCGAATCCCTCGATCCGCGGGGCGAATCCGGCACCGGTCAGGGTGACCACGGCGCCCGGCGCCACCTCGCCGGTGGCGGTGACGGTGCCCGGCACGCTGGCCGGGTCGTCACCGACCACGGTCGGCTCCGATGGCGGCGATCCGGCCGAGACGCCGGCAGCGTTCTCCGCCCAGACCGCGGCGCGGTAGCTGCCCGGCTCCAGGTCCTTGAAGGTGTGCGTGAACGTCGTGGCGTCGAACTCCACCGCCTCCAGGCCGGTGAAGCGCACCAGGTAGCCGGTGACCTGCTCCAGCTCGGCGTTGGGCGAGGCCTCCCAGGTGACGGTCACCGAGTCCTTCTTGACGGTGAGGACCGGCGCGGCGAGTGCGGACGGCGCACCGGCCGCCACCTGCTCCTGCTCGTCGCCGAGGCCAAGGTCGCCTGCGGGGTCGGAGGGGGTCGTGGCGCCGGGGCTCGCCGGCGTTCCGCTCGGGCTGGAGCCCGTCGGCGTCGGCTTGGTAGGCGTCGGCTTCGTGGGCTTGGTCGGCGTCGGCTTGGTCGGGGCGGTCGGCGTCGGCGTGGTCGGCGCCGCGTCCCCCTGGTAGCTGTAGCTGCCGGCCGGGTAGCTGGTCGTGCCGTTGCGGTTGGGATAGACCGGGTGCTGGTTCTCGTCGAGCTCACAGCCCTCGATCCACAGGCAGGTGACGTCATCGAGGCAGGGGAACTCATCGGCGCCGTCGACCCAGCCACTGGCGTTCGCCGCCGACGTCGGCCCGAAGGCGACGAGCAGCGACGCCGCGAGCATGCCGCCGGGCAGAAGGGCCGCGATCCTGCGCACTGCGCGGTTGGTTGTCATAGCCTCACTCCTTGTTCTTCACGGCGGGTGCCGTCTGCAATGGGATGTGCCGGTTCCAGCGGCGTGATGGCGCAGGCGCCGATGGGCACCCCGCCGTAGAGGGCGAGCGCGCTCGGGTCATCGGGAGCACGCTCGGCCGGAACGTCGCGCTCAGCGGGATCCAGCGACTGGTCGGCGACCTCGGTTCGCTGCTCGTCGCTGGCGAAGACGGCGTCGTCGAGACGCCCCTCCTTGCGGGCCACGATCGTTGCGGCGATCGCGGCGGACGTCACGTTGTTCAGCGTGCGCGCCATGTCCGCCACCATGCTCACCGGCAGGGTGATCGCGACCAGCTCGAGCGGCAGACCGGCCGCGGTCAGCACTGTGGTGGCGGTGATGGTGGCGGTGCCGGGAACCCCGGCGGTGCCGACCGAGACCAGGATGCCGAGGAGCACGAGGACGGCGTAGTCCTGCACGCCCCAGTCGAGGCCGAGGCCGTTGACGCCGTAGACGGCGATCAGGATCGGCCACACGCCGGCGCAGCCGGGCATCCCGATGGTGGTGCCGAGCGGGGCGGTGAACCCGGCGATGTCAGCCGGGACGCCGATCCGGTCGCGCAGCAGCCGGGTGGTCACCGGGAGGGTGCCCGCGCTGCTCTGCGTCGTGAAGGCGGCGAGCTGGGCCGGCAGCATCCGGCGGTAGAACCGCACCGGGTCGACGTCGGCCACGGTGCGCAGCAGGACCCCGCCGATCAGGTAGGCGTGCACGAAGCAGGCGACCCAGGCCAGCACCAGCACGCCGAGCAGGGACACCATCTGCGACCACTGGCCGGCCGCACGACCCACGGCGACGGCGGTGAGCGAGAGCACCGCGTAGGGCGTCAGCGCGATCACGAAGCCGACGGCCTTGTAGATCACCTCGCGCAGCGCGTCGATGAACCGCTTGAACGGTGCCACCTGCTCGGGGATCCGCTCGGCCACCAGGGCGTAGCCGATCGCGAGCATCAGGCTGAAGATGATGATCGGGATGATGTTGTTCTCGGCGATGTCGGTGACGATGTTCGTGGGGAAGAAGTCGATGAAGACCTCGCTGAACGGCTTCTTCATCGCCTCCAGGGCCGAGGTGTTGACCTCCCCGACCGTGAGGTCCGCCCCCTTGCCGAGACCCAGCTCGAGCGCAAGGCCCAGGGTGAGCAGGACCGCGAGGGCGTTCAGCAGGAGCAGCCAGAAGACCGAGCGCAGCCCGATCGTGCGCAGCTGCGCGGTGCTGCTCAGCGAGGTGATGCTGGAGAGGATCGAGACGATCACCAACGGCGCCACGATCGCCAGCAGCAGATTGATGTAGATCCTGCCGATCGGCTCGACGCTGCCGAGGTGCCCCTCGAACACCACGCCGACACCGACGCCGGCAGCGAGGGCCAGCATGGTCAGCGCACTGAAGTTCAGCCGCAGGCGGCTCAGGACGTAGATGCCCGCGAACAGCCCCAGGACCACCAGCAGCGCACCGGTCGCATATCCACCCATCATGCGTGAGGCCTCTTCTTGCCGGAGCGGACCGGTCCGCTCAATGTGGAGTGTTTCTATTGACTTAAGCAAATAACACCACTGGCCGGGCGTGGCACGCAAAGCGCGTCTCAGAATGTGGTCGCACCGCTCGCATGCCGAGACGTACGGTCCGAGCTCCCCGCCGACCCGGGCACAGAAAAAGGCAGTCGACCCCGCCCCGATGGGGCGAGGTCGACTGCCTCTGATGCGGCGGGCGGCGCGCTGGCGCTCCGCCTGGGACTACCTGATGCCGAGCTTGCGCATGATCGCGAGGCCCTTGATCTGCTCCTCGACGTTCTTCTCGAAGGGCTTGTCGTCGGGGACCTGCATGACCTGCTTCTTCAAGATGCCGACGTTCTGGCAGTCGGTGTACTTGAGCAGGCCCTGGTCGCCGTGGCGGGCGCCGACGCCGGACTGCTTCACGCCACCGGAGGGCGTCCCCTTGGAGGCATAGGCCGTGGCCAGGATGTCGTTGATGTTGACGTTGCCGGACTCGATCCGGC
This sequence comes from Nocardioides dubius, assembly GCF_039528155.1. NCBI lineage: Bacteria > Bacillati > Actinomycetota > Actinomycetes > Propionibacteriales > Nocardioidaceae > Nocardioides > Nocardioides dubius. Next base: position 38,589 of record NZ_BAAALG010000007.1, read on the forward strand.
GCCCGACCTTGATCGCGTTGTCGAGGTCGCTGCCCCACACACTGGCGTTCAGGCCGTAGTCGGTGTCGTTGGCCAGCGCGACCGCCTCGTCGACCGTCGCGTAGCGGTGCAGCGCGACGACCGGACCGAAGGTCTCGGTCCGACCGGCCAGCATCTCGGTGGTGACGCCCTCGAGGATGGTCGGCTCGAAGAACGCCGGGCCGAGGTCCGGGCGCTCCTTGCCACCGGTCACCACGGTCGCGCCCTTCTCCAGCGCATCCGCGACGTGCGCGGCGACCCGGTCCTTGTGCTCCACGCTGATCAGCGAGCCGGTGTTCGGGCCGAAGTCGTAGGCGGCACCCACCACGAGATTCTCGGTCGCGGCCTTGAACCGGGCCTTGAACTCGTCGTAGATCGAGTCGTGGATGTACATCCGCTCGATGTGCATGCAGATCTGGCCGGTGTTGCCGAAGGCACCGAACAGCGCGCCCTTGACGGTGTCGTCGAGGTTCGCGTCCGGCAGCACGATCATCGGGTTCTTGCCGCCGAGCTCCAGGCAGGCGCCGATCAGGTTGCGCCCGGCCCGCTCGCCGATCACCCGGCCGGTGTTCGTGGAGCCGGTGAACATCACGTAGTTCGCGTTGTCGATCAGGGTCGGGCCGACGTCCGGGCCCTCGCCGCAGACCACCTGGAACAGGCCCTTGGGCAGACCCGCCTGCTCCAGCAGCTCGACGCCGTACAGCGGCGAGAGCGCGGTCTTGTTGTCCGGCTTGACGACCACCGCGTTGCCGGCGATCAGCGCCGGGATGGCGTCCGAGATGCCGGTCGCGAACGGGAAGTTCCACGGCGCGATGATGCCGATCACGCCCTTGGGCTGGCGCACCTCCAGCGACGAGGAGACCACCGGCACCGGGCCGGCGTGCTTCTTCGGTGCCAGCACCTTCTTGGCGCGCTTGAGGTAGTAGCCGGTCACCATCGGCACGTCGAGGGTCTCCTCGAAGGCCATTCGGCGGGCCTTGCCCGACTCGACCTGGATCAGGTCGACGATCGTCTCGTTGTGCTTGAGCACCAGCGAGTGGAACTTCTTGAAGACCGCCAGCCGCTTGGCCACCGACCACTGCGACCACTCCTGCTGAGCGGCGCGAGCGGCGGCGAAGGCACCCGCGATGTCGGACGGCGTCGACTGCGGCAGCTCGACGAGGACCTCGCCGGTGTAGACCTCGGTCAGCTTCCAGGTCTGGCCGGTGGAGCCGGGAACCCGGGAGACCAGGCGGTTCAGGAACTCCGGCGTCACCGACGCCGGGCGGACCAGCGCGCTCATGCGCCCAGGCCTTCCAGGATGATCGTGCCGGCCTTCTCGCCGATCATCATCGACGGCGCGTTGGTGTTGCCACCGATGATCGACGGCATGATCGAGGCGTCCGCGACGCGCAGGCCCTCGATGCCGTTGACGCGCAGCTCGGGATCGACCACGGCCCGCTCGTCGATGCCCATCCGGCAGGAGCCAACCGGGTGGTACACGGTCGTGACGCGACGCAGCACCTCGTCCTTCAGCCGCTGGCCAGAGAAGGCCGGGCCCGGCTCGTACTCCTCCTTGACATGCTTGGCGATCGCCGAGTTCGCCATCACCGCACGGAGCATCTCGATGCCCTCGACCAGCACCTTCAGGTCATCGGGCTCCGCCAGCGCCTGGACGTCGATCAGCGGCGCTGCCAGGGGGTCGGCGCTGGCCAGCCGCACGGTGCCGCGGGACTTGGGACGGATCAGGGTCGAGAAGACCGAGAGCGACGGGCGGGTGTCGGGGCGCAGGCGGACCTGCTCGTCCTGGAACGGCGGGTAGGACCACGGGATCGCGAAGAACTGCATGTCCGGCACGCCCGTGGACAACGAGGTGTGTGCGAAGCCGCCGGCCTCGAAGACGGAGTGCGACAGGAACGTGGAACCCGGCTTCAAGCGATCCTTGACGATGGCGGATCCGAAGTGCGCGGCAGTGCTGCGGTGCGGTGAGTTGTCGACGGAGTAAGTCATCGGCACGAACAGGTGGTCGTGCAGGTTGTCGCCGACCGGAAGGTCCGCGACGACCTTGATCCCCTTCTCCTGCAGGTGTCCTGCCGGTCCCACGCCCGAGAGCATCAGGATCTGCGGCGAGCCGAACGCCCCGGCGGAGAGGATGACCTCCTTGCGGGCCCGGACGATCCGGCGCTCGCCCTTGGCCTCGATCACCTCGACGCCGACCGCACGACCGTTCTCGATCACGACGCGAGAGACCGTGCCGCGCTGCTGCACCTCGAGCGTCGGCAGGTCGGCTTCGGTGAGGTAGCCCCGCGAGGTGGAGTAGCGCAGGTTGTTGCCGGTGTTCTCCTGGATGACGTGCATGCCATCTTGGGACTCGCCGTTGTAGTCGGGGTTGACCGGCAGGTTGAGCTCGTCGGCGCCAGCGGCGATGAACGACTTCGCGGCGTCACAGATGTCGCCGTTCTCCAGCACCTTGATGGGACCGCCCTTGCCGCGGTACTCGCTGGCGGGCCCCTGCCAGTCCTCCATCCGCTTGTAGGACGTGAGCACGTCCTGGTAGCCCCAGCCCTTGTTGCCCTCGGCCTCCCAGGAGTCGAAGTTCTCCCTGTTGCCGCGCACGAAGATCATCCCGTTGATGGAACCGGAGCCACCCA
>NZ_BAAALG010000007.1:41316-45886 GCF_039528155.1 Nocardioides dubius
TTGAGCTTGGGCTCGCTGTGGATCATCGCGATCATGCCGGGGCGCTTGAACATGATCGACTTGTCGCTGCCGCCGGCCTCGATCAGGATCACCTGCTCGCCGGCGCCGGCGAGCCTTCCAGCAACCGCACACCCTGCAGATCCGGCCCCGACCACGACGTAGTCGGCCACCGTGGAATAGGACTTCTTCGCCATCCCGCGCACACCTCTTCGACTCCCGGGTGTGGCTCAGCCCACACCACCCGCGCAACTGTAACGCGTTCTACTTTCCGACGACAAGACATACCGACCGACGGTATGTAAGGAGGGTGCGAGACTAGGCCGGTGAAGATCCTCTCCATCCAGTCCTCGGTCGCCTACGGCCACGTCGGCAACTCCGCCGCCGTCTTCCCGCTCCAGCGCCTCGGCCACGAGGTCTGGCCGGTTTTCACGGTGCACTTCTCCAACCACACCGGCTACGGCGCATGGCGCGGCCCGCTGCTCCCCGCCGAGGACGTGCGCGAGGTGATCACCGGGATCGAGGAGCGCGGCGCGCTCGCCGAGGTCGACGTGGTGCTGTCGGGCTACCAGGGCGGCGAGGAGATCGGCGACGTCATCCTGGACGCGGTCGCCCGGGTCAAGGCCGCGAACCCCGACGCCGTCTACGCCTGCGACCCGGTGATGGGCAACGCCAAGAGCGGCTGCTTCGTGCACCCCGCGATCCCGGTCCTGCTGCGCGAGCGCGTGGTGCCGGCGGCCGACATCATCACCCCCAACCAGTTCGAGCTCGGCTACCTCACCGGGCGCGAGCCGCAGACCCTGGCCGAGATCCTGGACGCCGCCGACGCCGCCCGCGCGATGGGCCCGAGCACCGTGCTGGTGACCAGCGTCGAGCAGGCCGACCGGCCCGCCGACACCATCGAGATGCTCGCCGTCACCCCCGAGGGCGCCTGGATCGTGCGCACCCCGCACCTGCCGATGAAGGCCAACGGCTCCGGCGACGTCACCGCCGCCCTGTTCACCGCGCACTACCGCTCCAGCGGCGATGCCGGCGACGCCTTGGGCCGCACCGTGTCCAGCGTCTTCGACCTGCTCAGCAACACCCTCGACGCCGGCTCGCGCGAGCTGCTGCTGGTCGAGTCCCAGGAGGCCTACGCCCACCCGCGACTGCAGTTCGAGGTGCGCCAGGTCCGCTGAGGCGGCTCAGTCGGGCCGTTCGCGCAGCGCGGTCGTGGAGTCGACCCCACTGGCCGACGTCGCGATCCGCAGCAGCTCACGGGCCGGCCCGGCCAGGCGCTGGCCACGGGTCCACACCGCGCGCAGCGGACGTCGCAGGTCCAGCTCGGTCGGCACCGCGACCAGCTCGCCGCGCTCCAGGTGGCTCTTCACCGCGAGCGCGGAGAGCACGGCCGGCCCCACTCCGGCCAGAGCGGCGCCGAGCAGGGTCTGCGTCGAGCTCGCCTCCAGGGCCACCTCCGGAACCGCCCGCAGCGCCCGCTCGAAGGTGCTGCGGGTGCCGCTGCCCGGCTCGCGCAGCACGTACGACTCGGCACGCAGCTGCTCCGGCGGGATCGGGTAGGTGCGGCGCGCCCACGGATGCCCGGGCTCGACGACGATCACGATCGAGTCGTAGCCGATCACCGTGTGACTGACGCCGACCGGACGCTCGGCGTCCTCGATGAAGCCGAGGGTGACCGCGCCCCGGCCGAGCAGGTCGAGCACCGCCTCGCTGTTCACCACCTGCAGATGGGGACGCACGCCGGGGGCCGCGACCCGCAGCCCGCTCATCCAGCGCGGCAGCAGGAACTCGGCGATGGTCAGGCTCGCCGCCACCGCGAGGTCGCCGCGCTGCGCCGCCGTCATCGCGCGCAGGCCCGACTCCATCGCCTCCACCTCGCGCAGCACCTTGCGCGACCAGCCGACGACGGCGTCACCCTCCGGGGTGAGCACCGTGCCGCGGGGCGTGCGCACCGCGACGGCAATCTGCCACCGCGCCTCGAACTCGCGCAACCGCGCACTGCCTGCGGGCTGTGAGATGCCGAGCCGGGCCGCGGCCGCGTTGATGCTGCCGAGGTCGCCGATCGCGGCGAGCAGTCGCAGCGTCTCCAGGTCCACGCCAGTCATAATCGCAGTTTATAACCTGGTGCGATCTTGACCTCTACTCCGGCCCGGCGAGCCGGCGGAGGGTGGAGACATGACCAGCACGCTCCCTCCCCGCACCCGCCGTCGGCTGCCCGCCGTCCTGGCTCCGCTCGCTGCCGCAGGCGTCTCGCTGCTGGCGGCGCAGGCGGTGCCGTTCGTGGGCGCGCTGATGTGGGGACTGATCGCGGGCGCCCTGGTCGCCAACCTGCTCCGCGGGCGTGAGGGACTGGAGCGCCAGGCCCGCGCCTCCAAGCCGCTGATCCGACTCGGCGTCGCGCTGCTCGGGCTGCAGCTCTCCGTCTCCGCGCTCGTCGACGTCGGCATCGGCGCGGTGCTGATCATCGTGGCCACCGTCGTCGTCACCTTCACCACCACCTTGTGGCTCGGCCCCCGCCTCGGCGTCGAGCGCGAGCTCACCGCGCTGATCGCTGCCGGATTCTCGATCTGCGGCGCTGCCGCGATCGCCGCCTCCCAGGACGCCGTCCGGGCCAGTCAGCGCAACGTGGCCGCGGCCGTCGCCCTGGTCACCCTCTTCGGCACCGCCACGATGCTCGCCATCCCGGTGCTCGCCGACCTGCTGCACCTCAGCGACACCGAGGCCGGGATCTGGGCCGGGGCGAGCATCCACGAGATCGCCCAGGTGATCGCGTCGGCGTCCCTGATCGGAGCGGCGACCGCGCCGGTCGCGATCGCCATCAAGCTCGGGCGGGTGACCGCGCTGGCACCGGTCGTGCTGGTGCTGGCCCGGCGGCACGGCTCCACCGACGCGCCCGGCGTTCCGTGGTTCGTCCTCGGCTTCCTCGCCGCCTGCCTGGTCGGCTCCACCGGTCTGCTCCCCGGCCTGGTCACCGACGCCGCGAGCATCGCCGCCACGGTGCTGCTGGCCGCCGGGATGTACGGCCTCGGGCTGGGACTCACCGGTCGCGACCTGGCCGGGATCGGCACCCGCGCGGTCGCGCTGGGCACGATCGCCACCCTGGTCGCGATGGGCGTCCCGCTGCTCCTGCTGGCGATCCTCTAGGACGTGTCTCCCTAACGGTTGCCGTTGCGAGCGGCGTCCGAAGTGTGGCGTGGCAAGGCGGAGGAGGGAGGCGTGGCGGAGCCACGACGACTGACGACAACGCAGTCCACGGCGTGCTTCGGGGGTCGCGCAGCAGGCAATCGCCGTTGGGGAGACACGCCTTAGTCGTGACTAGCGCCGCGGCTCGACCAACAGACTCTGCGAGATCCGGCCGATCGGACCGAGCGTGTCGTGCATCAGCGCCTGGCTGAGCCCGACGCCGTCCGGGCCGATCGCGGTCTCGGCCTCCAGACCGAACCACTCCCCGCTCGGCGGGCGGTAGAGGTGCACGGTCATCTCGGTGTTCAAGAAGGTGTGCGTGCTCGGGTCCAGACGGGCGCCCACGCCGTTGGCGACGTCCGCGATGGTGAGGGCCGCCGCCAGCGGGGAGGTCGGCTCCCCCGCGACCAGCGGCAGCGTCAGGTGGAGCCAGACCGTGGTCGGCTCTCCGCGGTTCGCCCGCAGGCCCTCCTCGGCACGCCAGCGCAGCGTCGGCACGAAGCCGGCGACCTGCCAGGCGGCAGGCAGGATGTCTGTGCCCGCGACGTCGTGCTCCGGCATCACCGGGTGCGGGAACGGGTCGTTGACGACGCCGCTGGTGTCCTGGGTGGCGAGCCGCCAGGCCTGGGCCCGCGCCACCGGGCGCCAGGTTCCGTCGACGTCGGCCTCCAGCTCGGCACCGAGCAGCTCGATCCGGCGTCCGGGGCGCAGGACGGCGACGCGCACCCGCAGCGTGCCGAGGGGCACCGCACCGAGCAGGTCGATGGTGATCCGCGACAGCCGTGCGTGGGCGCGGGCGCCGTGGTGCTCGAGCGCGCGGGTCAGCAGGCCGGCGACCGGACCCCCGTGCTGCATCTCAGCACCCCACGGGCTCGCGGTGTGCTCGGTCGCCACGAACGACTCGACGACGCCGTCGCCGGTCCGCGCCGTGTCGGCGAGCTGGAAGTAGGCCTGATCCGCACTCATGGCACCACCTTCGCATCGGTGCACGGCGGCGCGGCGGCGGGGTCTGTGGACGGCGGTTGCAGTCTCGGGCGCCACATGCGCAACCTCGGGGATACCTGTGCGCTCTCGGGGTCAGGTACGGCGCAGAAGGGTGAGCACCTCGTAGTGGCCGGTGTGCGGGAACATGTCGAGCAGCACGGCCCGCTCGGGGCGCAGGGTGGGCATCGCGGCCAGGTCCCGGGCCAGGGTGACGGCGTTGCACGAGGAGTAGAGCACCGCTCGGGCGTCGCTCCGCTCCAGCCAGCCGGCGAGCTCGGGCCCGATCCCACGGCGCGGCGGGTTCACCACCACCAGCTCCGGAGCAGTCGGCTGGGCGATCGCCCAGGCGGTCGCGTCGCCGGCCTCGAAGGTGACGTCCAGGCCGAGCTCGGCGGCCGTGGTGGGC
>NZ_BAAALG010000007.1:45920-49709 GCF_039528155.1 Nocardioides dubius
GTGGTGGCCGCGCTCCGCGCCGCCTCGGCGCTGAGCTCCACGCCGTGCACCGCGCGGCCCGGTGCCGCGCAGTGCAACGCGAAGCCGCCGACTCCGCAGTAGAGGTCCCACAGCGAGGTCGGCGCCACCTCCGCGACCCAGGCCCGCGCCTGCCGGTACAGCGCCGTGGCGATCTCGGTGTTGGTCTGGAAGAAGCTCTGCGGGCGCAGGTGCAGGCCGACCCCGTCGAGCTCCATCCGCAATGTCTGCGCCTCGGTGAGCACGATCTCGCGCTCCCCCTCCAGGATCGCCTTGTGCTCCGGCTGGATGTTCACCGACGCCACCCGCAGCTGCGGCAGCTGCTCCCGCAACCAGGGCAGGTGCTTCTGGATCCGAGCCAGCGGCTCGGTGGAGCGCAGCACCCAGCGCACCATCAGCTCGCCGTCCGGGGAGAGCGTGACCAGCAGGTACTTGAGCTCGCCGCGCCGCGCGGCCAGCTCGTAGGGCGCCAGCGCGGCCCGGGTCACGAACTCGGTCAACGGGCCGAACGCCGCAGCGAGCTCCGCGGGATAGAGCGGACAGTCCCGCAGGTCGACCCCGTGGCCCTCGCCGTCCAGGATGCCGAGCACCGGCTGCTCGATCGAGCCGGAGACCACCATCTTCGCCTTGTTGCGGAACCCCGACTCCCGGCTGCGCACGGGCGCCAGCCACGCGACGTCCGGCCAGGGCGCGAGCAGCTCGCGCACACCGTGCTCCTTGGCCGCCACCTGGTCGGCGAGCGGCTGCTCGAGCCAGTTGCAGGAACGACAGCGTCCGGCTGCGAAGTGGTGGCATTCCATAACGCCTCCAGGCTAACGAACCCTGTTGCCGCGACCACCGCTGCGCCATGATGAGGCCAACCCAGATGAGAGGTGGCCCATGCGGCTCGAGTTGTCCCCCGCCGATGCGCAGTTCCGCGAGGAGCTGCGCACCTTCTTCACCACCCAGGTCCCCCAGGAGATCCGCGACACCGTCGCGGCCCGCCGAGAGCTGACCAAGGAGCAGTTCGTCACCACGCAGCGGATCCTCAACGCGCACGGCTACGCGGTCCCGCACTGGCCCGTGGAGTGGGGCGGGCGGAACTGGACCGAGCTGCAACGGCACCTGTGGCACGAGGAGATGCAGCGCGCCAACGTGCCTGCGCCGTTGGCCTTCAACACCTCGATGGTCGGCCCGGTGATCGCAGCGTTCGGCTCCCAGGAGATCAAGGAGCGCTTCCTGCCCGCCACCGCCAACCTGGACATCTGGTGGTCGCAGGGCTTCTCCGAGCCCGACGCCGGCTCCGACCTCGCCTCGCTGCGCACCACCGCCGTGCGCGACGGTGACCACTTCGTGGTGAACGGCCAGAAGACCTGGACCACCCTCGGCCAGCACGGCGACTGGATCTTCTGCCTGGTCCGCACCGATCCCGAGGCCCGCAAGCAGGCCGGCATCTCCTTCCTGCTCATCGACATGACCACCCCCGGCCTCGAGGTCCGGCCGATCGAGCTGATCGACGGCGGCCACGAGGTCAACGAGGTCTGGTTCACCGACGTCCGGGTGCCGGTCGAGAACCTGGTCGGCGAGCTCAACAAGGGCTGGGACTATGCCAAGTTCCTGCTCGGAAACGAACGCGTCGGCGTGGCACCGGTCGGCGCCTCCAAGCGGGTGCTGGGCGCCGCCAAGGAGTGGGCGCGCGAGATCGGCGAGCTCGACGACCCGCTGGTCGCGGCCCGGTTCGCGGAGCTGGAGAACGACCTGCTCGCCCTGGAGCTGACCGCCGTACGGGTGGCGGCGAACTCCGCCGACGGCAAGCCGCATCCGGCGTCGTCGGTGCTCAAGTTGCGCGGGACCGAGCTGCAGCAGGCGGTCAGCGAGCTCGCGATGGACCTCGCCGGACCGGCCGGCCTGTCCAGCTTCGCCGGCGACGTCTCCGATGCGCCCGACTGGGCACGGGTCTCCACGCCGGTCTACCTCAACCTGCGCAAGGCATCGATCTACGGAGGATCCAACGAGATCCAGCGCCAGATCATCGCCCGCACCATTCTCGGACTCTGAGAGGCGAACCGATGGACTTCACCTACGACGACGAGCAGAACGCCCTGCGCGAGGCGGTGCGCGCCCTGCTCGGCAAGGCCTACAGCGACTACGAGAACCGCCGCCGCACAGTGGCCACCGACCTCGGCTACGACCCCCAGCTCTGGAGCCGGCTCGCGGAGATGGGCATCCTCGGCCTGCCCTTCGCCGAGGCCGACGGCGGCACCGGGGCGGGCCCGATCGAGGTCGGCCTCATCGCCCAGGAGCTCGGCCGGGTGCTGGCTCCCGAGCCGTTCCTGACGGCGGTGGTGCTCGCCGGCGGCCTGATCGCGGACGCCGGCAGCGCCGAGGAGCGCGCCGAGCTGCTGGACCCGCTCAGCGCCGGCTCCCTGGTTCCGGCGTTCGCCCATGCCGAGCCCGGCACCCGCTGGGCGAGCTCCGCCACCGGGGTCCGCGCCAGCCGGGACGGCGACGGCTGGCGGCTGAGCGGCGTCAAGGAGCCGGTCCCCCACGGCGCGAGCGCGGACCTGCTGGTGGTCTCGGCGGCGACCGACGCCGGCACCGGGCTCTTCCTGGTGGACGCTGCCGCCGGCGGCCTGCAGCGGGACGGCTTCGCGGCCCCGGACGGCTCGCGCGCGGCCCGGATCTCCTTCGACGGCACCCCGGCCACGGTGCTCGGCGAGGGCGGCGATGCCACCGCCGTGATCGCGGCAGCGCTGGACCGGGCCCGGGTGGTGGCCGGGAACCAGGCGGTCGGGGTGATGGAGTCGGCCCTGCGGATCACCTCCGAGTACCTGACCAGCCGCAAGCAGTTCGGCGTCACCCTCAACCACTTCCAGGCGCTGACCTTCCGCGCGGCCGACATGTACGTGGCGGTCGAGCTCACCCGGAGCATGGTCGACTGGGCGACGATGGTGCTCGCCGAGCAGCCTGACGGCATCGCCGAGGCGGCGGCACGAGCCGGCCTCCAGGTCGCGCGCGCAGGCCGGATGGTCGGCCAGTCCGCGATCCAGCTGCACGGCGGGATCGGGATGACGGCCGAGTACGCGATCGGCGCGCACGCCGCGACGCTGACCGCACTGGAGCAGGCCCACGGCATGGCCGACCACCACCTGGCCCGGCTCGCCGGCACGGTGGGCGAGCATGCGGAGGTCGACCCGCTCGGCTGAGCCGCGCCGCTGGCAGCTCGCCGTCTCCGGGCCCGATGGCCCGCCGCCGACCCCGAGCTGCCAGCGGATCGCTCTGGTCTACCCTCGCAGGATGAGCACCGATGTGACCGCAGCCGACCGCGCCTTCCTCGTCCGCTGCGTCGAGCTCGCCCAGCAGGCGATCGACGCGGGCGACGAGCCCTTCGGATCGCTGTTGGTCGACGCCGCCGGCGAGGTGCTCTTCGAGGACCACAACCGGGTCAGCGGCGGCGACGCGACCCAGCACCCCGAGTTCGCGATCGCACGCTGGGCGGCCGAGAACCTCGCGCCGGCCGAGCGTGCCAGCGCCACCGTCTACACGTCCGGCGAGCACTGCCCGATGTGCTCGGCCGCGCACGCCTGGGTCGGGCTGGGCCGGATCGTCTTCGCCAGCAGCTCCGCCCAGCTGTCGTCGTGGCTGGGCGAGTGGGGCGTGCCCGGTGCGCCGGTGGCCGCCCTGCCGATCACCACTGTGGCGCCGGGCATCGAGGTGGCCGGTCCGGTCGACGACCTGGCCGAGGCGGTGCGCGAGCTCCAACGGCGCCGCTTCACCCCGCGCTGAGAGGCG
>NZ_BAAALG010000007.1:49742-55870 GCF_039528155.1 Nocardioides dubius
GGTCGTCTCGGCGGTGTCGATCAGGCCTTGGCGAGCGTTGCCGCGCGCTCGGTGAGCGCGTCGGCGAGAAGTCCGGCCAGGGCCTCGACCTGGATGTCGGCGGAGTCCACGATCTCCTCGTCGGAGCCGTCGAGGGCCCGTGCGGCCAACGACGCCTTGGAGTCGATCAGCTGGGCGATCCGGGCGTCGATGGTCTGCGCAGCGATCAGACGCCATGCGGTGACCGGCTCGGTCTGGCCGATCCGGTGCACCCGGTCGATCGCCTGGGTCTGCTCCGCGTTGGTCCACGAGAGCTCGGCGAGCACCACGTTGGAGGAGACCTGCAGGTTGAGGCCGACGCCCGCGGCCGTCAGCGAGCAGACGATGATCGCGACGTCGGGGTCGTTGACGAACGCGTCGATCTGCGCCTGGCGCGCCGTCGAGGACTGGTCGCCACGCACCGTGGCGTAGCGCAGGCCGCGCTGGGTGAAGTACTCCTGCGCCGCATCCATGACGTCGATGTGCTTGGCGAAGAAGACGACCTTGCCGGTGCTGTGCGCCAGCTGGGCGGCGTAGTCGGCGGCCATGGTGACCTTGGCCTGGCCGATCCGGCGGACCATCGAGAAGACGTTCTGGCCGCTGCTCGAGTCGTTGGCGTCCGACACCTCCCAGCTCGCCACCCGGCGAACCAGGTCGAGGTCGACGACCCGCGGGTCGAACTCCTCGTCGTGCTTGGCGGCCCGGGTCGAGAGGGCGGCGTCGTAGCGCTGCATGAGGCGGGTGGCCAGCTCGCGCTCGGCCTCGCGGATGGAGCGGCCCAGGGCGCCCTCCAGCTCGACCGGGAGGTCGGCGACCCGGCGCGCCGGGATGTCCGCGGCGACGTCGACCTTGCGGCGGCGCACGATGCCCATGTCCACCACGGCGGAGCGCGCGGCCGGGTAGAAGGCGTGATCGATCGGGGTGAGCCCGGTCCGCTCGAGGGCCGCCATCAGCTCACGGTTCGGCACCTTGGCGTCGATCCAGCCGAGGAACTCCCAGATCGCCCGGAAGTCGTCGATGTCGTTGATCAACGGGGTTCCGGTCAGCGCCATCAGCAGCGGGCGGCCGGCGCGACGCCGGATCCGCTCGGCGATGTCGAGCACGTTGCGCGAGCGCTGCGACTTGCGGTTCTTGATGAAGTGGGCCTCGTCGACGACCATGCCGCGGAAGCCGTGGTTGCCCATCCAGCCGACGTGCCGGTCGAGCACCTCGTAGTTGATCACCACGATGTCGGCGAAGCCGTCCATGGTCGCGCCGTCGCCGTTGATCACGGTGACCTTGCGGGTCGGCGTCCAGGCCTGGGCCTCGCGGGCCCAGTTGGTCTTGACCACGTTCGGCACCACGCACAGCAGCGGGTAGGCACCGGCGGCCTCGGCGGCGAGCAGCGCCTGGGCGGTCTTGCCCAGACCGGGCTCGTCGGCGAGCAGATAGGTGCGGTGGCCCTGCGCAGCAGCGGTGATCACCTGCGCCTGGTGCAGCATCAGCTCGCGACCGGTGTTGGTGACGGTGCGGGTGGGCTCCGGCAGCGCCATCGACGAGCGCGCGCCCGGCTTGGCCTGCTCGAAGGAGTTGAGCAGGGGCTCGATCAGCTCCCAGCCGATCAGCCGTCGCTCGCTCGGCATCTCCACGGGCTCGACGTACTCCGGCTTCTGGAACGGGTGCGAGAGCTGGGCCGAGACCACGCTGCGCGGCGTCACCTGACGCTCGTGGCGCGCGATCGCCTCCGGGTCCTCGGCGGCGGGCTCGGGCTCCGGCGCGGGCTCCATGCCACCGGCGATCTGCAGCTCCCGCATCAGCCGCTTGGCGGAGTCGGAGATCTCCGCCTCGTCGGCCAGCAGGTGGAAGAACTGCGGCTCGCGCGCCGCCGTCTGGGCCAGGATCGTGGCGATGCCGTCGAGTCGCTTGAGCTGCCCGTCGCGCTGCGCGTCGCTGAGGCTGGCCGCCTTGACGCGCTGTCGCTCGTCGCGGGCCAGCAGCGCGATCACCTGGAACTTGGTGTGCGTGCCGTTGGAGATCTGACGCCGTTGGACGTCGTGCTCCACCTCGCGCACGGCCTTGGCGAGGACCGGAATGATGCCCTCGTTGTCACGGGGACGACGTTGCCCGCGCTGACCGCTCTGGTTTCCGGAACGGCCCTGACGTCGTGATGCCAAATCGACTCTCCTCGAGACCCGCACGACACGCGTGGGGCCGGGCGGGGCTTGCACACCCCACGAACGGACTTGCCGGACACTGCGCAGCGACGCCGATGGGAGCTGGCTGACGATCACGATGCCCGGACGGCGGGAGCTCCTGCACAAGCGCAGACGAGGCCCGGCCGATGGCAGCCATCCTACACCCAGCCCCTGCGGGCGGTGATGATTCGCATCAGGTCGCAGCGCGGCGGCGTCAGGACCACCAGCGGCTGAGTCGCTCGAAGGTCTCGCGTGCCGCGTCCCCCAGCGGCGCCCCCGACGGCGCGCCGTCCGCGGCCCACCGCTCGAGGGTGATCCGGATCGCCGCGGTGGCGGCCTCAGCCAGCAGGGGTGCCGCCAGCGGGTCGTCTCCGTCGAGGTGGACGGCGAGGATCGACTCCAGCACACGGCAGGAGTCGCCGTTGACCTTGTCCCAGACCCGGCGCAGGTCGTCGTCCTCGAGCATGGTGAGAACGAGGCCCCGGGTCAGCGCCTGGCCCGGTCCGTCCTCGTCGACGGCGAGAGCGTGGGCGACGACGTCGGCGATGGCGGCGCGCAGGTCGGCGCCCGGCGCGATCCCGCCGAGCTGCTCCTGCCAGCGCTCGGCACCGACCTCGAGCAGCGGGATGACGGCGTCCTGCTTGAGGTGGGCATGGCGGTAGAAGGTGCGCAGCGAGACGCCGGCCGTCTGGGCGATCTCCTCGGCACCGGTTGCTGCGACTCCCCGCTCAGCGAAGAGCCGCGCCGCGGCCTCGGCGATCGCGAGTCGGGTGGCGCTTCGGCGTCGGGCGACGAGTCGGGCACTGTCCATGACCGGAAATCTACTGGTGCATTTCATGGCACGTCGTGCCACACTGGCGCAACATGCCATTGGGGTCTTCAGGGAGGTACACATGAACCGTTACGACGAGCGCCGGGTCCTGGTCACCGGAGCCGGGTCCGGGATCGGGCAGGCAACCGTGCTCCGCATCCTCGCCGAGGGCGCGAGCGTCGCCGCGGCCGACATCTCGGCGGCCGGCCTGGCCGACACCGTCGCCAAGGCCGGACCGCACGCCGACCGGGTCACCGCCGTGCTGATGGACGTCGGCGACGAGCAGTCGGTGATCGAGGGCGTCGCTCAGGCCGCCGCCGCGCTCGGCGGCCTCGATGCCGTCGTCAACGCCGCCGGCATCCTCCGCTCCTCACACACCGCGACCACCTCGGCCGCCGAGTTCGAGCACGTGCTGCGGGTCAACCTGGTCGGCACGTTCCTGGTGATCCGGGAGGCGATCGCCCCGCTCCGCGGCGGCGACGCGCCGGCGGTGGTCAGCTTCAGCTCCACGTCGGCACAGTTCGGCCACCCCTACATGGCCGCGTATGCCGCCAGCAAGGGCGGCATCCAGTCGATGACGCACGCGCTCGCCGCCGAGTTCGCCGGCGACGGCATCCGCTTCACCAGCGTGCAGCCCGGCTCGATCGCCTCCGGCATGACCACCGGCGAGACCACCAGCGAGGCCAACGCTGGCCCCGGCCTGCCCGACGACGCCGACTACCGGCTCTTCGCCAAGATGAGCCCGGCACTGAGCAAGGGCGCCTTCGCGGGGCCGGACGCCGTCGCGGCAGTGGTGGCGATGCTGGCCAGCAAGGACGCCTACTTCGTCACCGGCGCCGAGGTGCGGGTGGACGGCGGCGCCCACCTCTGAGGTGAGCCGGCCCGACTCTGAGGTGAGCCGGCCCCACTCGGGCTCGGCTCAGGCGAGGGTCCAGCGGCCGGGGCCGCTCTTGGTCATCACGCCCTGCGCGATCAGCTGCTGGCGCGCCTTGCGGGCCGCCAGCTGCCAGCGCAGCTCGCCCGTCGGCGTCTTGTCCTGATCGCCCGGACGGAAGTGGTCGCCGAGCCGCTCGGCGATCTGCTCGAGGACCTCGTCGTTGCCGAGGTCGCCGCCCGCCTCCTCCAGGATCGCGATCACCATCGGCTCGAGCTCGGCCGACGAGGTCCAGCGGCGCTGCGTGGCGCGTGCGCTCACCGGCGGCTCGTTGCTGACAGCCACCCGGCGGGTGGTGGTGGTCTTGCGCGGAGCGGGCGCCGCCTTGGGGGCCGGCGGGGGCGGCGTAGGAGCGGGCCGGCCGTGGTGGCACTCGCTCAGTCGAAGGTCGCACAGTTCGCAGTAGTCGTCGCCGTTCATCGCCCTCGATCCTATCGCCGCTCGGTGCGGCGGACGAGGGCGGTCGCCCGGAGTGGCCAGGGGCGGCCGGGTCAGCTCTCGGCCTCCAAGAGGTTTGAAACACCAACCATGGGGTAGACAGGTGCGCGGGGGCCTTCGCACGACGACGCGGCACCCCACCCGTTCGCCGAAGGAGCCCCATGCAGACCAGACTCGCCCGTGCCCTGACAGCGCTGATCGCTGCCGTGGCCCTCGCCCTCACCGGACTCGCGGTGACGCCCGCCCAAGCGGCCACCGGCACGATCACGGGGAAGGTGCAGGCCAAGGACGGCGCGACGACGTCGAACTACCAGGGCGCCAACCTCTATCTCGCCCGCTACACCGACGCCGACGACTTCTTCAGCGAAGAGGTCGGCTCCGCCACCTCGAGCAGCACCGGCACGTTCAGCTTTCCCAACCTGGCGAACGGCCGCTACCGACTGCGGATCTATCCGGCTGGCGAGTACAGCACGCCGGGCAACTACGGCTACGAGTACTACGACAACGGCTGGAGCCCGTACGAGTCCACCACGATCGTGGTCTCGGGCGGCACGGTCACGCTCAACTCGATCGTGCTGGAGAAGATCGGCTGGGTGACCGGCAAGGTCACCGACCAAGACGGCGCTCCGGTGCCCAACGCCAACATCAACGTCGCCAAGGACGAGTCCAGCGGCGGCTACGGCTTCCGCACGGACGCCAACGGGAACTACGACACCCGCACCTTCCCGGAGACCTACAACCGCAACCTGATCCCGGGCACCTACTCGATCAGCAGCAACGGGCCGAGCAACTACGGCGCCGACGAGCCCGTCTACGCCTCCACCGCCAAGAGTGTGACGGTCTCCGCCAATGCAGGCACGGTCGCCAACATTCAGATCAACCGGCTCAAGACCACTGTGTTCACCGTGCTCGACACGAACGGCAAGGCGCTCAAGCGCTCGCCGATCGAGCTGCTCATCCAGCGCACCCCCGGTGGTGCGTACGAGCTGCCCCAGTACGGACCGATCGAGACCGACGACCAGGGCAAGTTCCGGCTCATCGAGCCCAACAACTACAAGCTGCGGTTCCGCACTCCCGCGGGCTACACCGGCACCGGCGTGCCCGAGTGGTGGAACGGTCCGGCCGGACAGGGCGCCTCGTCGGTGAACGACGCGGCCGTGGTCGATTGGCCGGCAGGTGCCCCCTACGAGCGCGCCTACACCGTGCGGCTCGACCCCGCGCCGGTGGTCACCGGCACCGCGCAGCCCGGCCGGGTCGTAACGGCCACGTCGGCCCAGTGGGACGCCGGCACGACACAGAGCTACCAGTGGCTGGCCAACTCCGCCGTGATTCCCGGGGCGACGTCGCGGACCCTGCCCGTGACCAAGGCCCTGATCGGCAAGTCGGTGGCGGTGCGGGTGACCGGCACGCTCGCCGGCACCACCGTGATCCGCACCTCGAAGGCCACCAAGGTTCTGGGCAAGCTCTCCGCCGGGACGCCGAAGATCACCGGCACCGCCAAGGTCGGCAAGGTGCTCACCGCCAAGCCCGGCACCTGGAGTCCGAAGCCGTCCTTCAGCTACCAGTGGCTGCGCAACGGCAAGGCGATCAAGGGCGCCAAGAAGGCGAAGTACAAGCTGGCGAAGAAGGACCGCGGCAAGCGGATCTCGGTCAAGGTGACCGGCAAGAAGGCCAACTACGCCACTGTCACGAAGACCAGCAAGCGGACTGCGAAGGTCAAGCGCTGACCGTCCCAGGACGGTAGCACCGCGGC
>NZ_BAAALG010000007.1:55908-70551 GCF_039528155.1 Nocardioides dubius
GAGACGATCACGATGTCCTGGTGCCAGGACTGGGTGACATAGCTGGTCGTCCAGCCCATCGCGGTGTAGAGCCCATCGGCGCCCGTGGGCGAGTCGGCGTCGACCTCGAGGCCGACCCGGTTGCGGCCGCGCTGAGCGGCGTCCGCGATCACGGTGTGCAGCAGACCCTTGGCCACTCCCCGGCCGCGGGCCTTGGCGAGCACGCCGATGTAGGCGACATAGGAGCCGGGCGGGTCACCGACGAGCTCGGTGCCCACCAGTGCCCCGGCCGGGGCACCGTCGTCCAGCTCGGCCAGCCACCAGTGGTCCCAGCGGTGGCCCGGGTCCTCGCGGAGCCGGAAGACGAACTCCTCGAAGGTCTCCTCGGTGGAGTTGAAGTGATCGGTGAACGCCTCTTCGAGCACGTCGTGCACGCGGCGCAGGTCCGCCTCCTCGGGCAGTCCCTCGGCGTCGCGAGCCACCAGCCGGAAGCGGACGCCGTCGCCGGGCCATGCCTGCGGGTCCGGCACCAGCGCCGCCTCCTCGGCGGTCACCGGCCGCGACATGTGCCACCACTCGCGCACCTTGGTGAAGCCGGTCCGCGCAAGCAGATCCTGGTAGCCGGTGTCGTCGGCGAACGCCTCGGTGTCGATCTGCTGGACGTCGAGCCCGCGAGCGCTGCCCACCTCCATCGCCTGTCCCTGGGCCCAGGCCACCAGCACCGCGGAGCACCGCCGTGCCAGCGCCGGGGTGCAGTCGCGATCGATCACCGGGCGGAAGACCATCCGGGCGACCGAGCGGTCGTGCACCATGCCCCAGGCGATGATCCGGCCGTCGTCGTCGCGGATCACCACGTTCTCGCGGACCCGCTGCCCGCGCTTGCCGATCTCCACGCGGACGTCGTCGGCGTCGGCGCTCGCCCAGCCCCGGCCTACCTCTTGGTGCCGGCGCCACAGCGTGGTCAGCCGTTCGACCAGAGCCGGATCTCCGGGATCGGGTGGCTCGATGGAGTACCCGGACGGCAGGGTCGCGTCATCGGGCAGTAGCTCGTCAGGATCGCTCTCGAAACGGTTCTCTGGCTGCATCGCCTTCGAGTCTGCCCCATCGGGCCACGCCAATTCACGGACAACGAGAAGTCGGAGCCGCTACGTTGCTGAGCGGCCCCTCCCTACAAGGCGTCCGCTGGACCGAGGCGAGACCCTCCAGGTGGACCGGATCACTGCCCATCCGACCGAGGAGAACTCATGCCTTCGGCCCCCGTCCCTCCCACCGATCCCCGTCCGCGCCGAACCCTCCCCCGGCCCTCGCGGCGCACCGGCATCGCGATCGCCAGCACCGGCGTCGCACTCGCCGTCGGGCTCTCCGTCTCCGGCGCCTACGGCGCGGACCTCGCCGAGCGCGTCATCCGCAACCCCGACCTCGCGCCCGGCAGCATCGGCGTGCACAAGCTGCGGACCGGCGCGGTGACCTCCCGTGTGGTGCGCAACGGAACGCTGCGCGCCGAGGACTTCGCGCCCGGTGTGCTGGGCTCGGGTGCCCAGGGGCCGCAGGGCGAGACCGGCGCCGCCGGTCCGCAGGGCCCACCCGGGCCGGCAGGCGCCCAGGGCGTCACCGGACCGGCCGGGGCGCCCGGCACTCCCGGGCCGACCGGGCCGGCTGGCGTTCCTGGCCCCCAGGGTCCGGCCGGTGACGCCGCGGGAGGCGGGGTCTACACGACCCCGGCGAATCAGGGTGAGCCGAACACCATCGCCATCCCGATCCTGGTGATCAACACTCCGCAACGCTTCAACGACACGGCTGTGCCCCTCAACGACGAGGGCGACTACCTGACGCCGGTGACCTGGGAGTTCACCGAGGCGGGGACCTACCAGGTCACCTACCAGCTCGGCATCCAGGCACCGCTCGCCCTGGTCGGCATCACCACCCACGCGACATTGGGTACCGGCGGTTCCCCGGCGGACTCGACGATCCCCGGCAGCTCGCTGATCAGCACCTACAACCAGAGCGTGCTCGCCACGCAGAACATCGAGCGCACCTTTACCTTCAACGCCGAGGCCGGGGAGCGTCTCGGCGTCTGGGTGGCGTCGAACCTGTTGGGCACCGTGCGGACCAGCCAGCGCGTCACTATCACCAAGATCTCCTAGCCGCCCGCCGACCGTCGTCAGCACGACGACAGCGGCCCCGTCCCACCTGGGACGGGGCCGCTGTCGTTCGGCGTCTGCTCCGGAGTGGAGCCTCAGGCAGCGACGGGGACGGCGTCGTCCTCGCGCCAGGCCTCGCCCGAGCGCGGTGCGTCGTAGACGTCCTGGTCGAGGATGCCCTCCCGCTTCGCGACGATCGCCGGCACCAGTGCCTGGCCGGCCACGTTGACCGCCGTGCGACCCATGTCGAGGATCGGGTCGATGGCGAGCAGCAGGCCGACGCCCTCCAACGGGAGGCCCAGGGTGGAGAGGGTGAGCGTCAGCATCACCGTGGCGCCGGTGACGCCGGCGGTCGCGGCCGAGCCGATCACCGAGACGAAGGCGATCAGCAGGTAGTCGGTGAAGGACAGGTCGAGACCGAAGAACTGAGCCACGAAGATCGCCGAGATGGCCGGGTAGATCGAGGCGCAGCCGTCCATCTTGGTGGTCGCGCCGAGCGGGACCGCGAAGGAGGCGTACGCACTGGGCACACCCAGGTTCCGCTCGGTGACGGACTTGGTGACCGGCATCGTGCCCACCGACGAGCGGGAGACGAAGGCCAGCGAGATCGCGGGCCAGGCACCGGTGAAGAACTGCTTGATCGACAGGCCGTTGAGGCGCAGCAGGGCCGGGTAGACGACCAGCAGCACCAGGGCGAGACCGGCGTAGATCGCGACCGCGTAGGTGCTCAGCGAGCCCAGCGCGTCCCAACCGTAGGTGGCCACGGCCTTGCCCAGCAGGCCGACGGTGGCGAGCGGCGCCAGCAGGATGATCCACCAGAGCACCTTCTGCACGATGCTCAGCGCGGAGCGCACCACGGTCAGGAACGGCTCGGCCGCCTCGCCCACCTTGAGCGCGGCGATGCCGACGGCGATCGCGACCACGAGGATCTGCAGCACGTTGAAGGAGATGCCGATGCTGCCGTCACCGGCGGCGCTGGCCTGGATGCCGAGCACGTTGGCCGGGACCAGACCGGTCAGGAAGTCGAGCCAGGAACCGGTGCTGCCCGGAGCGGCGGCGGCGTCAGCGGAGACGCCGGCGTTCTCGCCCGGCTTCAGCACGAGGCCCAGCACGATGCCGATCACGACCGCGATCAGCGCGGTGATCGCGAACCAGAGCAGGGTCTTCCAGGCCAGACGGGCGGCACCGGTCACCTCACGCAGGTTGGCGATCGAGGCGACGATGGCCAAGAAGACCAGCGGCGGGACCACGGCACGCAGCAGGGTGACGAAGGTGCTGCCGACGGTGGTCAGCGTCTCGGTCAGCCAGTTCGGGTCGATCACGCCGTCGGCGCTGGTGCCGTCCGGCCCCATCTCGCGCGCGATCAGGCCCAGGATCACACCGAGCGCCAGACCGATCAGGACCTGGACGCCGAAGGAGGGAAGCAGTCGGCGGCGCGTCTTGGGCGCCGCAGAAGTGGTACTCACAGGGGATTGCCTTTCAGGTGCCGTGCGCACGCGGGTACGGCAGAGTCGATGACGGAGAGGGCCCGCGGCCGGGTGGCGTCAGCGGGCAGCGGTCATCGAGGACAGCGAGAGCTCTGCGTGCGTGCAAGGTCGACGACGAGTCGCCGCGTCAGCAGCTCGCCACGGGTCGACACCTCACTCCACACGCTTGGCCCAACCGACTCCCCTGCACGCGCTATTCCCAGGGGGTGCCGTGACCCGGCTCACGGACGGTGCGGCATCGCTGGCTGAGGTGTGCGCGGGCGCCGCAGGCGGTCCGGGCGCGCCGCAGGCGGTCCGGGCGCGCCGACGCCTCCGGTGACCTGGTGGCTGCCGGAGGTGGCGGGGGTGCTGTGCTTCAGTCGAGTTGGATGGTGCCGAGTGGGGTGACGAGCCAGGTGTGGCCGTGCTTGTTCGTCCAGGTGTAGGTGCCGTCTCGGTTGCGGACGTATCTCCAGCCAGCGAAGGTCTTCGCCAGGTGGTGACGGCGGCACAACGGCGCGAGATTCTCGGGGTTCGTCTGGCCCGGTGGTCCGGTCTCGTTGTACGGGTCGATGTGGTCGAGGTCCGCATCGGACGAGGACCGCGTGCAGTGCGGGAAGACGCAATGCTGATCCCGTTGCCGGACCTGCTCGGCCATCCAGGCAGGTGGGTCGTGACGGTCGACCGCGCCGGTGCGGTTCAGGTCGATCACCGGCGTGATGCTGGCGATGGAGCCGTGCCGCTGGAGCCAGTCGGTGAGCTGCTCGATGAGGATCGGGCCGAGGCGCTCGGCGTCGGCGAGGGTGAGGTCGTCGGTGGAGAAGAGGTCGGCGAGGGTGGTGTGCACGAACACCCGTAGCCCGCGGCCGAGGCGACGCCCTTGCGACACCGGCTCGCTTGCCGCACCGCCCGCGTCACCGGCAGCGTGGTCGCGGTGATCGCGGTGGTTGAGCGCGTCGGAGCCCTCGTAGTCGAGCGTGCCCTGCGCTTCCGCGATGCTGCCGAGTGCCTTGGCCTTGCGCTGACCCAACGTGTCGGTGTCACCCGCGCGCTTCAACTTCTCCGCCTCGTCACAAACCAGGTCATGGAACCGCGCGAGATCCAGCGAGTCGCCGACCACGTCCAGCGTCGACGTGCCGGACGCGGCGCCGTCCGGCCCGTACCGGTGGTTCAACTGCACGTCCCAGTCCGCCTTGGTCAACGGACCGTTCTTGTCGCGGACCAGCTCCGGGTGGAACTTCGCCACCGCCATCGCCAGCACCCGCTCGATGGTCGGCCAGCCGTAGCGTTCGCCGTCCGCGAGGGTCTTGTCGAACCACGCGGCCGCTTCACGGGAGAGCTTGCGGGTGAGCTCCGCGACCCGGCGGGCCTTCCACGCGGGCACCTCCAGCAGCTCGACCTGCGCCCACAACAGCGGGAGGCGGTGGTGGAGGTCCAACGCATCCGCCAGCAGCGACAACGCCGCATAGCGGGAGATGCCCGAGGCGGCCGCGAACTCCTCCGCCGCGAACGCCGCCACCGCCGGGGTGCCCTCGCCCCCGAGGAAGTCGTCCAGATCTAGCGAGGCGAATGCCGCGTCGTCACACCACGAAGCCGACGAACCGCCGTCCACCACAGGGTTCACCACACACCACTGATGCGCCAACCGCAGCTGCTGACGCCCCAGCACCAACGCCGAGTGACGCCCTTCGGAGATCACCGCGAGCAGACACCCCGCGTCGAGGTCCGTGACCTCATACGGGGTGTGCGTGGCGTCGATCTCGATCATGGAACCAGCAGAACACCCACGTCCGACACTGACAGGTCGGCCGCCGCGCGAGGGTCAACAGACTCCGCGGGCGGCGGCCGAGCAGGCCGAGACGGCTACCTCTTGGTCACCTTCAGGGCCGCGGTCGCGCTGGAGGCGGCGTAGGCGAAGCGGTTGGTCGCCTGGTAGCTGACCGCGATCCGCTGGTTGCCGACCGCGAGCCGCTTGGGCAACCTCACCGCGGCGACCCCGGCCTTGAGAGTCACCAGGGCCACCTTCTTGCCACCGACCCGGACCAGCACCTTGCCCGTGGGCGTGCCCACGGCAGCGCGGACCGTCACCTTCGCCGTCACCGGCTTCTTGCCCTTCACCTGCCGCTTCTTGCTCAGGGTCAGCTTCGTCGTCGAGCGCATCGGCGTCGCGCCCCTCAGCTGCTCGGCGTAGACGAGTGCCGCGACCTTCTGCACGTAGGGCTCGGCGATCGCGGCCCAGGCAGCGCTCGCGTAGCCCCGCTCGTTGCGGGTGAAGACCCCGATCGCCAGGTCCCGGCCCGGGATCAGGAAGTACCCCAGGTCGTGGCTGACGGTGTCGTTCTCACCGGTCTTGTGGGCGACCACGCCTGGCGGCACCGCTGTGCCGAGCTTGGTCTTCACCTGCTGACGCTGCATCAGGGCGAGGATGTGCTCGGCGCTCGCGACCGAGAGGAAGCCCGCATTCGGGGAGCCTTCCGCCGTTGCGTAGAAGAGGTCCAGCAGCTGCTCGAACCCGGCAGGCGTTGCCCAGATGTCGCCGTCCGGCAGCACGATCGCGCCGAACATCTTGCGGCCGAAGTGCAGGTCCTCCTTGGCGATCCCGGCATCCTGGCTCAACGCGTTGATCGGGCCGTGCCCGCCCACCACGTCGACCAGCTTGTTGGTCGCGGTGTTGTCGCTGACCGTGATCATCAGGTCGAGCATCCGGCCGACGGTGACGTCCTGCGGGAACGGGTTGTTCTTCAGCACGCCGGAGCCGCCGACCAGATCGGCGGGCTGCAACGTCACCACGTCCTCGAGGCTCAGCGTCCCCGACTCGACCTGGTGCATCACCGTCGCCGCGAGCGAGAGCTTGATCGTGCTGGCGGTGGTGAACCTGCCCTGCTCCCCCAGGTGCAGGCGCGCGCCACCGAAGGCGCCGTCGAGATCGGCCACGAAGAGGCCCATCTCGACGCCGCGCCGCTCGGCGTCGTCGATCACCGGCTGCAGGGCAGCCGCCAACGTCGGCCAGGTGCTGGGCTCGACCTTGGCCGGCGCGGCAGACGCCCCCGAGATGCCGGTGCCGGCCAAGAGCCCGGTCGTGAGAGTGAGTGCGACCGTGGCAGCGAGCCTGCGGGCACGAGTACGAGAAGTCATCAGTGCTTCCTTTCCATGGGGCGCCGTCGAGGCTAGGAAGCCCTTATTTCGCAAGGGTTTCCGCGACATTGCACGGACCCTGTGCGAGCAGACTCACACCTTGACGCCGAGGGACCACACCTGTCCCGCGCCGGTCTCGACCGGCTCGACCTGGGGTAGCCCGCCAACCGACCTCCGAGAGATGCGACGAAGGGCCGACCCACCTGGGCCGGCCCTTCGCGCGGAGATGATCAGCGACGCGTGATCGTCAGGTTGGTCTTCGCGGAGGCCTTGCCGCCCGGGCCGGTCGCGGTGATCACCACGGTCACCTTGCCGGTCACGTTCTTGGCCTTCAGCGTCACCACACCGCCGGTCTTGGCGACCTTCTTGCTGGCCAGGGTCTTCGATCCCTTGACCAGGCTGACCTTCACCGAGGTGGAGGCCGAGGCCGCCGCCGCGACCGAGACGCCGCGCTTGGCGAGCTCCTTGCTCGACAGCTTCCTGACCGCGGCCACCGAGGCCGACGGCTTGGCCGGCGTCGTGGTGACCGGCAGCGTGCTCGGGGTGCGGCCGAGCATGGTGGCGTAGAGGTCGGTTTGGTCGATCACGCCGGTCACGTTGGCGGCCTGCGGACCAGAGGCAGCCACCCGGATCTGGGTGCCGGTGTGGTTGGAGCCCGACGCCGCGGTCGAGTAGGCCACCGTCATCGGGTCGCCGTCGGCCGTCTTCACGGTCGCCGTCTGCCGGCCCTGGTCGGGACCGCCGACGATCTGGGTGGAGTGGGCGTGGTCGCCGGTGACGATGATCAGGGTGTCGGGGTTCTCGGCCTGGAAGTCGAGCGCGACCTGGACCGCCTCGTCGAGCGCCTTGAGGTCGCCGATCGCACCGCAGATGTCGGAGGCGTGCTCCTGCTTGTCGATCATCGCGCTCTCGGCCTGCAGGAAGAAGCCCTTGTCGTTGTCGAGCAGCTCGATCGCCTTCGCGGTCATCTCCGCGAAGTCCGGCTGATTGCCGCGATCGGCCGTCTCACAACGGGTGTCGGGGCCGCCCACACCGGGCGGCGCGGTCGCGACCAGCGGCTTGTACTCCGGCGTCATGTTGCCGCCGGTGAAGAGGCCCAGGACCGGGCCGTCGTCCAGCGAGGTGACGGCGTCCAGGCCGGCCTTGTCGCCGACGAAGCGGTAGTCGTGGCTGGCCTCGGCGTACTCCTTGACGCTCGGGCCGGCGTCCGTGGCCTGGTTGTAGCGGTTGAGCCCGCCACCGAGCAGGACGTCGATCTTGTTGTCGACCAACTGCTCGGCGATCGATCCCTTGCCACCGTTGGACTTCTTGGCCGGCGCGCAGTTCGCCATGTCGGCCGGGCCCTGGCAGGCGCGGGCGTTGATGTGCGAGGCGGCCGCAGCCGGCGTCGCGTCGGTGACCTCGGCGGTGCTGACGTTGCCGACCAGCTTGCCCTGCGCCTTGTACTCCTCGAGGACCGTGCCGTAGTCCTCGCCCGGCACGTTGGCCGCGGTGCTCGGTCCCTGGGAGATGCGGCCGTCGATCGTCTTCTTGCCGGTCGACCAGCCCGAGGCGGTCGGCGCCGAGTCGGAGACGTAGGCGATCGGGTAGTCGGGGCCCTCGCCGGCCTTGAGGCCGTGGGTGGTCATCGCACCCGTGAACGGCAGCGCGTCCAGGCCCTCGAAGCGGCCACTGGCGCCCTTCTCGTAGTTGCGCGCCGCAGTGATCATGGAGTCGTCCATGCCGTCGCCGATGATCAGGATGACGTTGCGGGGCTTGCTGGAGTCGATCTGGGCGGCCAGGTCGGCCGAGCGGTCCTTGGTGAAGCCCTGCGGCGTGGGCGCGAAGCCAGCCTGCGCACCGTAGGTTCCGACGAGAACCAGTCCGGCGGCGGCGCCTGCCGCGAGAAGCGCACGATTGCGTCGTGACACGAGGAGTCCTTTCACGTGGGTTGACCACCCCATAAACCCAGGATCGGGCGTCCAGAAATGGGTGTCCCGGCGTCGGATGAGCGACCATCAAGTGACGAGTCGGGGGTTCGTCACGAACCGGGTGGGTAGACGTCTCCTCAACAGACGCATTCGCTCGGGCACCGTGGTGCCTGCCGCCGACGTCGAGCTGACCGCTTGATCTTCGACCTGGAGGAACCATGTTCTCGGACCATCGACGCTTGCTCACCGCTGCACTGGCAGCCCTGGCGGTGACCTTGGGCAGCCTCCTGTTCATCCCGTCCGCCCATGCCGCCGGCACCGTCTCCGGCGTAGTGAAGTCGAAGCTGGCGGCCGGCAGCGCCGTGCCCTATGAGGGAGCGAGCATCGAGTTCAGCCGCCTGCTGGAGGACGGCAGGTACGACTACGACAACGCCACCTACGTGTCCTCCGGCCCGACCGGCGCCTTCACCGCCCCCGGGCTCGCCGATGGCGACTACCAGGTGCGGGTGCACCCGTCGAGCTGGGGCAGCCCGGGCGATCTGGGGTACGAGTACTACGACAACGCGTGGAGCCCGTACGAGAAGACGGATGTCCAGGTTCGTGGCGGCAACGTCACCATGAACGACATCGTCCTGGAGCAGCCCGGCTGGGTCGTCGGCACCGTGAAGGACGCCGCCGGCAACCCGATCGTGGGTGCCAGCATCAGCGTCCAGAAGACCCCGACCTCCGGCGGCTACGGCTTCGAGATCGACCCTGACGGCAGCTACGACACCCGAGACGGCGACTACACCAAGAACCTGATCCCCGGCAGCTACACCGTCGAGGCCTCGGGTCCGTGGACCGGCGCCGAAGGCCGTTCCTTCCGCACGGAGACTGCGACGGTGAACGTCCCCGCGAACGCCGCTGCGGCGCCGCAGAACTTCGTGCTCGAGGAGCGCAAGAAGGTCGTCTTCACGGTCACCGACTCCACCGGCGCGCCGATGAAGTGGGCGCGCGTGGACATGCGCATCCAGCGCAACGCTGGTGACCCGTTCGAGGCGCCGCAGTACGGGCCCATCGAGACCGATGATGACGGGAAGTTCGCCGTCGACGACGATGCCCACGCCTACAAGCTGCGCTTCTTCCCGGCCGACGCCTACACCGGCAGCAACGCTGCCGAGTGGTGGAACGGCGGGGACGGCGCGTACACCTATGCCGAGGCGACCGCGATCGACTTCCCCGCATCGGCACCGATGAAGCGCAGCCTGAGCGTGCAGCTCGCCACCCCCGCGATCACCCCCGGCGAGGTCAGCATCGACGGCGACATCGAGCACGTGGTCGAGGACCCGCACGGCAACTACACGGTCAACGCCGTTCGTCTCGGCCAGACCATCACGGCCAACCCGGGCACCTGGGAACCGTCCGGCGTGACGCTCAGCTACCAGTGGTACAAGAACGGCCAGCCCATCGCCGGCGCGACGGACCCCGAGCTCACCATCACCGAGGCCATTGCGGCCGACATGTGGCTGCTGCGTCTCCACGTGACCGGGTCCAAGCCCGGCGAGCAGGCGGTCGAGGCCGAGAGCGAGTACATCAACGACCCGGTCCTGCCGGGCGACCCCCCGGTCGCCTTCGCCCGGCCCGCGATCACCGGGACCGCCCAGGTCGGCAAGACCCTGACCGCCGTCCCCGGCAC
This sequence comes from Nocardioides dubius, assembly GCF_039528155.1. NCBI lineage: Bacteria > Bacillati > Actinomycetota > Actinomycetes > Propionibacteriales > Nocardioidaceae > Nocardioides > Nocardioides dubius. Next base: position 66,215 of record NZ_BAAALG010000007.1, read on the forward strand.
CTGGGGACCGGCCGGCGTGAGCCTCGCCTACCAGTGGTTCGCCGCCGGTGAGGCGATCCAGGGCGCCACCAACGCGACCCTCGCCCTGACCGATGCCCAGCTCGACAAGGCCATCAGCGTCCGCGTCACCGGGTCGCTGGCCGGGCACACCAGCGTGGCACGCACCTCGGCTGCGACCACCGCCACCACCCCGGTCGACGTGGTGGTCGGCACGCCGACGATCACCGGCACCGCCAAGGCAGGCAGCACGCTGACCGCGAACCCGGGAGCGTGGACCCCCGGTGACGTGACCTTCGCCTACACCTGGCTGGCGGACGGGGTGGCCATCTCCGGAGCCGGCGGAACGACGCTGGACCTGACCAACGCCCAGGCAGGCAAGCGGATCAGCGTCGAGGTCACCGGCAGCCGAGGCACCTCCGCGCCGCGGACCGCCACCTCGGCGCAGACCAGCGCCGTCCAGGGCACGTTGACCGCGGCCACGCCGACGATCACCGGCACCGCCAAGGCCGGCGAGGAGCTCACCGCGTCCCCGGGCGCCTGGGGACCTGCCGGCGTCGCCCTCAGCTACGAGTGGCTGGCCGGCGGCCAGCAGATCGTGGGCGCGACCGGCGCGACGTACACGCCGGGTGCCGCCCAGGTGGGCAAGGCGATCACCGTCCGGATCACCGGCACGCTGGCCGGCTACGGCAACGAGGTGCGGACCTCCGCAGCAACCGCCGCGGTCATTCCCGGCGACGTCACCGCCGGCACGCCGAGCATCTCGGGCACGCCCGCACCCGGACGCACCCTGACCGCGAACCCCGGCACCTGGACGCCCGCCGATGCGGAGCTGAGCTACCAGTGGCTCGCGAACGGGACGCCGCTGGTCGGCGCCACCGGCACGACCCTGGTGGTGAGCAACGCCCATGCCGGCAAGCGGCTCAGCGTCACGGTCACCGGCACCACCAGCACCGGCGCGGTCGCCGAGGCGACCTCGTCCGCCACCGCCACCGTGGTCGGGGTGCTCAAGGGCGCGACACCGAAGGTGAGCGGGAAGGCGAAGGTCGGCAAGAGGCTGAGCGCCAAGCCCGGCACCTGGAGCCCTGCCCCGGTCCGGCTCACCTACCAGTGGCTGCGCAACGGCAAGGTCATCAAGGGCGCCACCAAGGCCAGCTACAAGCTGACCAAGGCGGACGCCGGCAAGCGGATCCAGGTCCGGGTGACCGGCCGCAAGACGAGCTACAAGACCCTGGTGAAGAGCAGCGCGAAGACCGCCAAGGTGAAGCGCTGACGCTCAACCGATGACGCGGCCCCGACTCCCCGGAGTCGGGGCCGTCGTCGTTCTCAGGGACCGGCGATCGGTCTGGACCAGTACGGCCGATCTCGCGGTCTGGTGAAGTTCGGGGGCTGCCGGGCCGATCATCCGTTCATGCCGTCGGTACCCGTGCGTCCTCGCGCCCACCACCTGTTCCTCCTGCTGAGCGTCCTCCTGCTGCTGCCGCTGACTGGCCTCGGCGGCGCGCCGGCCCAGGCAGCGACGCCCACGGTGACCGGCACCGTGATCGACGCGCTGGGCGACCCGGTGAGCGGGGTGAGCGTGCAGGCACGGTCAGCCGCCACCCCTTCCGAGGTCACAGCCAGCGCCGTCACCGGCGCCGACGGCGGCTACGGCCTGGTGCTGCCGGCCGGCAGCCATCGCCTCGAGTTCACCAAGAGCGGCTACGCGTCCGCCTGGTACGCCGAGGAGGCGGTGCTCGTCGTGACTGCCGACGGCGGCGTGAGCGTCGACGGCGAGCCGATCGAGGACGGTCTCCTAGACGACGTCGAGCTGGCGGCCACCTCCACGCATGCGGTCACCGGCGCGGTCGCCGGCGCCGCTGGGCAGCCGCTCGCCGGCATCCGGGCCGCGCTCTATGCCGACCCCACCGACGAGGAGCCGGTCGCCTCGACCGTCACCGACAGCAGCGGCGCCTTCTCCTTCGCGGTGCCGCGTGGCTACTACTACCTCCGCCTCAGCGACCCGAGCCACGTCCACGTCGACGTCTGGTACGGCGACGAGGAGCAGCTCGTGGTCGACGGCGACCTGGCGCTCGGCACGGTGACCCTCGAGGCGGGCAGCACGACCGCCGAGTACCCGCTGGCGGGTGCCGCGGTCGATGCCCTCGGCGTCGGGATCAACGGGCTCACCGTCACCGCTACCGGGGTCGGCGCGACGGGCGGGACCGTCACCGGCACCACGCTCGGTGACGACGTCGACGCCGGCGGATTCAGCCTTTCGGTGCTCCCTGGCACCTATGCGCTCAGCTTCGCGGCCACCGGGTTCCTCACCACGGCGTACCCGGGGACGGTGACGGTGGCCCCCAACGGCACCCTCAGCGTGAGCCCTGCCGAGCCCCTGGTCGGCAACCGGTTGCCCGAGGTGACGATCGCCAGCACGCCGTTCGCCGTCAACGGGACCGTGCTCGACGACGCGACGTCGACTCCCCTGGCCCAGATCACCGTGCGTGCCACCGGCGACGACGACACCCCGATCACGGCCACCACCGGGGTCGCGGGCGGCTACGCCCTCCCACTGCCGATCGGCAGCTACAGCGTCGAGGCAGCCGACCTCGACGGCGTCGCTCCGCAGTACGTCTCCGGCTGGCTCGGCGGCTCCGCCGATGTCATCCTCGAGGTCGCCCAGCAGGGCGTCCTCACCCTCGACGCCGGCGAGCCGATCGCGGTGCTCCCCGCCCTGCGGCTGCGGCAGGCGAGCGCCGACAGCACCTACGCCGTCACCGGCTGGGTGGTCGACGCCAACGGCGACGGCGTCCCCGGGGTCACCGCGAGCGCCACCCCGGTGCCCGGCACTCCGCTCGGCGCTCCGGCCAGCGCGGTCAGCGCCGCCGGCGAGGACGCCGGCCGCTTCGAGCTCGCCCTGAAGGCCGGCACCTACCAGCTGCGGACCTCCGCCACCCCGGCGTTCGGCAGCGGCTTCCTGACCACGGACGACGAGAGCGCGGCCTCGGTCCGGGTCTCCGCCACCGGGGTCACCGTCGACGGCGAGGACGCGTTGGACGGCGACCTGGGCAGCATCGTCCTGCCCGGGCTGATCGCCCACCCGCTGACCGGCTCGGTGAGCGACGGGGAGACCGGCCTGCCCGGGATCACCGTGGAGGCACGCTTCGTCGACGACGACGCGGTGGCCGCGACCGCCGTCACCGATGCCGCAGGCGTCTTCGCCTTCACCGGCGCGGGCTCGGCTCCCGGAACCGCCCACGGGTTGCGCGTGGGCACCTACAAGCTGCGCTTCACCGACCGCACCAGCAACGCGGTCCGGTATCGCGACGCCTGGTTCGGCGGTGATGTCCCGGCCGAGGTGCAGGTCGGTCAGGACGGCGCGATCACGGTCGACGGCGAGGCGGTCACCCTGGCCGCGGTGCTGACCGCGGTCAGCTCGGACGCCACCTTCGACCTGCTCGGCCTGGTCTACGACCCCGACTTCACGCCGCTGGACGGGGTGACGGTGACCGCTACCCCGCTCGCCGGCACCCCCGGCGGGCAGCAGGTCAGCGGCGTCACCGGCTCCGACCCGACCTACGGCGAGGCCGGGGTGTACCGGCTCGCGGTGCGCCCGGGCAGCTACCGGATGCACTTCACCAAGGACGACTACCAGCCGCAGACCCTGTCGGACTATGAGAGCGGAGCGCCGGTCACCGTCACGGTGAGCGCGACCGGCACGATCACCGCACCTGGCCTCGACCTGTTCGACGGCGTCATCGACGACGTGCAGCTCTACCTGCGCGCGGCCGAGTTCGCGACCCGGCCGGCACTGACCGGCAAGGTCGCGGTCGGCTCCACCCTGGTGGCGACCTTCGGCTCGCTGAAGGGCGTGGCGCTGGACCGGGACTCGGTCTACGTGGAGTGGTTCCTCGACGGCAAGGAGGCCGACGACCACTCAGCCGGGGCCTCGGGCCAGAAGTTCAAGGTGACCCACGCTGCGGCAGGCCGCAAGCTGACCTTCCGGGTCACGGTCGACGACCCGGACGGGATGCGGGCTCCCTCGGTCTTCACCAGCGCACCGGTCACCGTGCCCAAGGCGCCGGCCACCGTGACCGGGAAGGTGAAGAAGGGCAAGCTCACGATCACCGTCGCCGTGCCGACCTGGACCAAGCCGACCGGCACCGTCGTGGTCAAGGACGGCAAGAAGGTGCTCGCGAAGATCACCCTGAAGGCGAAGTCCAACGGCAAGGCAGTGCTCGACCTCGCCAAGCTCAAGCCCGGCAAGCACAAGCTGACGATCAGCTACACCGGCCCGTCCACGGTCAAGCCCGCCAAGGCGAAGCTAACGTACAAGAGGTAGCCAGCCCGCGACCTAG
>NZ_BAAALG010000007.1:70578-71689 GCF_039528155.1 Nocardioides dubius
CCCCCCCCCCCCCCCGAGAGTGGGAGCCAGCTGCCGCTTAGCTGTGTGCGCGCGAGAGGACCGGGCCCGGATTCAGCCGATCACCAAGGCGAGCGGCTCATGCGCGTCATCGGCACCGGCTGCGGGAACTGTCAGGGTCAGCCGGCCGCCCAACGCCTCGACCAGTCGCAGCAGCGTGGGAGCTGTGGGGGCGGTGATTCCGCGCTCGATCCGGCTCAGATCGCCCTGGTCGAGGCCCGCTCGATCGGCGACCTCGGTCTGCGTGAGCCTCCTCGCCTTGCGGGCCAGGGCGAGGGCCACGCCCACCGAATGCTTGGCGTAGACCTCATCGAAGACACGGACGGCCTCGGCCTCCTCGCGGGACGCCGACCGAGCGCGCTCGGCGACGTACTCGGCGAAGGAACTCGACGAACTGGACACGATCTCCACCTTCCTCTCGGACCAAGAATATGGCGAAAAACCCATGCCGGCAAGAGTGATCCACAGGAGCCTCTACCGCTGCGTTCCCCTGTGCTTCTTGGCGGCTGCACGCTCGATCTCCCAGGCGCGCAACGCCTTGCGAGCATTGGCGATCTCCTTCTGCTGCCGCCGTGCACTGGGATCTCTGCCCTTGTCGTACCCGCTGATCAGGAGGATGACCTTCGCCCCGCGGAAGGCGACGAAGACGCGCAGCAGAATTCGGGCGGGCGGGGCCTCCGGACCCGAGGCATCTGCCTCGGCGTAGGCCGCGAGGATCTCGCGCTCGCTATGCCGGATCCGGAATTCGTAGAGCCCCTGTTTGAGGGGCTTCAACCACTGCGTACGCGCCAGGCTCAGGCCGTTCGGCTCCAAGACGTGGAGGATGGCGGCGCTCAGTGCTGCGAACTGCTGGGGCCCAAGGGCCTCCATCCAGTCCCTGACCGGCAGCCTGCCGTGCACGTCCCGATAGAACTCGGCACTCCACTTCTCGGCCACTTCTCTCCCCCTGCGCTGAGGTGGAGCCGAACGCTAGTGCCGCGAGCACTCGCTCGTGCGCCGCGCCTCCGCGCCTGTGGATAGCCCTGCTGACGACCCGCATGGTCGAGCAGCGCACAGCGATGCCACCTGGCAACCAGTGCCCCGAGGTTCTCAG
>NZ_BAAALG010000007.1:71734-95752 GCF_039528155.1 Nocardioides dubius
TGGCTCGGGTCAGCTGCAGCCGGAGGTGCTGCCGCAGCCTTCGCAGACGTAGCAGGAGCCGGCCGGGCGCATCTTGGTGCCGCAGGTGAAGCAGAGCGGCGAGTCGACTGCCGTGCCGGTGATCTTCTCCAGCAGCTCGGCGGTGGTGTGCGCCGTCTTGGTCTCGACCACGGTCGCCTCGATCACGTCGTCGGCCTTGGCGTCGGCGGCCGGGGCCACCTCGACCTCGGGCTCGGACTTCAGCGACTCCAGCTCGCTGGCCTCGGTCAGCTCGTACGAGCCGGTCTCGAGGTGGCGCTGGCGCTCCTCGGCGGAGTAGATGCCGAGCATCGACCGCTCCTCGAACGACAGGTAGTCGAGCGCGAGGCGACGGAAGATGTAGTCCATGATCGACTGTGCCATCCGGACGTCCGGGTCGTCGGTCAGACCGGCCGGCTCGAAGCGCAGGTTGGTGAACTTCGAGACGTAGGTCTCCAGCGGAACGCCGTACTGCAGGCCGATCGAGACGGCGATCGAGAAGGCGTCCATCACGCCGGCCAGGGTCGAGCCCTGCTTGCCGAGCTTGAGGAAGACCTCGCCGAGCTGGCCGTCGTCGTGCGCACCCGACGTCATGTAGCCCTCGGCGCCACCCACGGTGAAGGAGGTGGTGCGCGAGATCCGGCTCTTCGGCAGGCGCTTGCGGGTCGGGCGGTAGACGATCTTCTCGACGACCTTCGCCGGGGCCTCGGCCTCGGTGGTCGCGGCGACGTCGGCGTCGGCCTTCTTCGCCTTGCCGTCGGAGAGCGGCTGGCCCACCTTGCAGTTGTCGCGGTAGACGGCGGTGGCCTTGAGGCCGAGCTTCCACGACTGGAGGTAGATGTCCTCGATCTCCTCGACCGTGGCGGTCTCGGGCAGGTTCACCGTCTTCGAGATCGCGCCGGAGAGGAACGGCTGGGTGGCCGCCATCATCCGCACGTGGCCCATCGGCTTGAGCGCACGCTCGCCCATCGCGGTGTCGAAGACCTCGTAGTGCTCGGTGCGCAGGCCCGGAGCGTCGACCACGTGGCCGTGCTCGGAGATGTAGGCGACGATCGCCTCGACCTGCTCCGGCTGGTAGCCGAGCTTCTTCAGCGCCCGCGGGATCGTCTGGTTGACGATCTGCATCGAGCCGCCGCCGACGAGCTTCTTGAACTTGACCAGCGAGAAGTCCGGCTCGATGCCGGTGGTGTCGCAGTCCATCATGAAGCCGATGGTGCCGGTGGGCGCGAGCACCGAGGCCTGCGCGTTGCGGAAGCCGTTGGCGGCGCCGATCTCCTGGACCTTCGCCCACTCGGTGGTGGCCAGCTTGTGGACCTGCGCGTCGGCGACGTGCAGGGTGCGCACGGCGTCGTTGGCGGCCTGGTGCTTGCGCATCACGCGCTTGTGCGCCTCGGAGTTGCGGGCGTAGCCGTTGTACGCGCCGACCACACCGGCCAGCTCGGCCGAGCGACGGTACGAGGTGCCGGTCATCAGCGAGGTGATGGTGGCAGCCATCGAGCGGCCACCCTCGGAGTCGTAGCCCAGACCCATCGCCATCAGCAGCGCGCCGAGGTTGGCGTAGCCGATGCCGAGCTGGCGGTAGTCGACGGTGGTCTGGCCGATCGACTCGGTCGGGAAGTCCGCGAAGCAGATCGAGATGTCCATCGCGGTGATGATCAGCTCGACGGCCTTCGCGAAGAGCGGGGCGTCGAAGGTGTCGTCGTCCTTGAGGAACTTGAGCAGGTTCAGCGACGCCAGGTTGCAGGAGGAGTTGTCCAGCGACATGTACTCCGAGCACGGGTTGGACGCGGTGATCCGGCCGGTCTCGGGGTTGGTGTGCCAGTCGTTGATCGTGTCGTCGTACTGCAGACCCGGGTCGGCGCACTCCCAGGCAGCCTTCGAGATCTTCTTGAAGAGGTCACGGGCGTCGATGGTCTCGATCACCTCGCCGGTGCCGCGCGCACGCAGACCGAACTCGGTGCCGTCCTCGACCGCGCGCATGAACTCGTCGGTGACCCGCACCGAGTTGTTCGCGTTCTGGTACTGGACGGAGGTGATGTCCTTGCCGCCGAGGTCCATGTCGAAGCCGGCGTCGCGCAGCGCGCGGATCTTGTCCTCCTCGCGCGCCTTGGTCTCGACGAACTCGACGATGTCGGGGTGGTCGACGTCCAGGACGACCATCTTGGCCGCGCGGCGGGTGGCGCCACCGGACTTGATGGTGCCTGCGGACGCGTCGGCGCCGCGCATGAAGGAGACCGGGCCCGAGGCGGTGCCACCGGAGGTCAGCAGCTCCTTGGAGGAGCGGATCCGGGAGAGGTTGAGGCCGGCGCCGGAGCCGCCCTTGAAGATGAAGCCCTCTTCCTTGTACCAGTTGAGGATCGAGTCCATCGAGTCGTCGACCGACAGGATGAAGCAGGCGGAGACCTGCTGCGGCGACGAGGTGCCGACGTTGAACCACACCGGGGAGTTGAACGAGAAGTACTGGTGCACCAGCAGCCAGGTGAGCTCGTGCTCGAAGAGCTCGGCGTCGGCGTCGGTGCTGAAGTAGCCGTGCTCCTGGCCGGCGTCGGTGTAGGTCTTGACCACCCGGTCGATGAGCTGCTTTAGGCTCCACTCGCGGGCGTCGGTGCCGACCGCGCCGCGGAAGTACTTGGTGGTGACGATGGTGGACGCGTTCACCGACCAGAAGTCGGGGTACTCCACACCGCGCTGCTCGAAGACGGTCTCGCCGGTCTTCCAGTTCGTCTGGACGACGTCACGACGCTCCCACGTGATCTCGTCGTAAGGGTGCACTCCCTCAGTGCTGAACACCCGCTCGATGGTCAGCCCACCGGTCTTCTGGCCGTTGTTCACGGTCTCCGTCATCTTTGGATTCCCCTTCGCCCTGTGGTTCTTTCGCCCGGATTTCTTCTTGCTCACTGCTGGAACCGCCCTGCCTCGAGGCCACCCGACCGGACACTGACGCCCGGCTACCGGCTCGGTCTCGACCTACTGCCCTGCAACTTCAACGTTGTGCCACCCGGCACGCAGCTTCCCCACTACGTGCCGGGTGAGTCTGTGGGGTCAGCCAGTTGTGGAGCTGACCCGCTCCATGCGGAGGCTTGCGATCTCGGACTCGAAGTCCTCGGCCGACTCGAATGCGCGGTACACGCTGGCGAACCTGAGGTATGCCACCTCATCGAGCTCGCGCAGTGGCCCCAAGATGGCGAGGCCGACCTCGTTGGCCGGGACCTCCGCCCATCCTTCGGAGCGCAGGACGTCCTCCACGGTCTGCCCCAGGCAGGCCAGGTCGTCCTCGCTCACTGGGCGCCCCTTGCATGCCTTGCGGACGCCGGACACAGCCTTCTCTCGGTTGAACGGCTCGGTCGCTCCGGACCTCTTGAGCACGGTCAACTGCATCTGCTCCACGGTGGTGAACCGCTTCTCGCACGAGGGGCAGGTGCGACGACGCCGAATCGCGCCACCGTCATCGGCCACTCGGGAGTCCAGGACGCGGGTGTCGGTGCTGCGACAGTACGGACAGTGCACGACAACCCTTTCCCTGCGCCTGTGGATAACTCGGCTCAACTTGTGAATCCAGCGCCTCAGCCTGTGGACCAATCGGCGCTATATGTGGAAAACCACAACCGTGTAAGTACTAGATGTAGTGGTAACCGTACGTGCTGCCACTACGCGTTGCAAGTCCCCCACGCAGGTTGGCCCAGACCAGCCCCGCACCCCGGAGAAACCGCAGGTCAGCATGGCGCAGACCTCCGACACGTTGCTCCACAGACGGCGTGTCGGCGCAAGATCTGCGGCGTCGGGCGAGCCGCCGCAGGGCACCCCGGAGCCCGCATCGGCACCTTCGACCGGCCACTTGCACAGCCCGGCGAGCCCGAATGCGATCTGGGCCACCTCCCGCGCACCGTTCCGCCACGCGGTGCCCAGCGGCCTGACACAATGGCCGGGTGGGGACAGCAGGCAAGCGGGCCGGATCGCGACGCGGACGCAAGCAGCGGTCGCTGCCCTCGCGTACCGCCGTGATGCAGTGCCTGGGCGTCACCGTCTGCATGGTCGCCTGGGGCTACCTGGTCTATGCGGCGATCGACTTCGGCGCCACCGCCCGCGAGGGCGACAGTCGCGCCTGGGGCTTCCTGGCGCTCGCGTGTGCCGGAGCGGCGGCCTGCCTGTTCGCCGGCCTGATCCTGGGCGCCAAGGCCTTGCGTGAGGTCGGCATCCTGGCGCCACTCGCGGCACCAGAGGAGAGCGCGCCGGCGATGCCCGAGTTCGGCTCGGCCACCTCGGCCGAGGACCCGGCCTGGCCCGACCCGGCCCCCACCGCCACCATCCCCGCCCAGGCGGACTCTCCTACCGCGACCATCCCGGCCCAGAGCGACGCTCCCACCGCGACCATCCCCGCCCAGAGCGCCGGGTCGGCCACCAAGGCCTCTCGCACGCCGCCGCGCTACCAGGGCAAGCGCGTCGCACGCTGATCTGAGGCTCCAACCGAGCCCGGCCAGCTCCGCGCCCGGCGACCTGAGACACCCGCCGCAGCCTTACCGTTAGGTGAGGCTAACCTGGGCGCGACCCGTTGCGGAGGCCCGAGCTCCGCGCCCCGTCCTCACCGACTCCCGAGGAGCGACCCCGCAGTGGTGCCGACCGAAGGCCGCCCCGACCTCACCGCGCGCACTCTGCTGCGCCGCGCCGTCCGCCGTCAGAGCGGGCGCCTGAGCGCCGGAACGGCGCTGATCGTCGTCTGGCACCTGAGCGAGACGATGGTGCCGGTGCTGATCGGCCTCACCATCGATCGCGCGGTGGCCACCGGCGACTCCGAGGCCCTGCTGATCCGGGGCCTCGCCCTGATCGCCCTGTTCAGCGTCCTCTCCTACGCCTACCGCTTCGGCTCCCGCCTCGGCTTCCGCGCCGTCCAGCGCGAGACCCACCTGCTGCGCCTGGAGATCGCCGGGCATGCCCTGGCGCCGCGCGGCGTGCGCACCACGCTGCTCCCCGGCGAGACGCTGTCGCTGGCCACCTCGGACGCCGAGAGCGTCGGCTTCGCGCTGCGCTCGCTGACCTTCACCCTCTCCTCCGCGGCCTCGCTGATCGTCAGCGGCTGGATCCTGCTCCGCATCGACCTCACCCTCGGCTTGGTGGTGATCCTCGGCGTGCCCCTGGTGCTGGTGCTGATCCAGGCGCTCTCCCCGCTGATCGCCCGGCGGGCCGGCGCCCAGCAGGCCGCCGCCGCTCGCGCCACCGGGATCGCCAGCGACCTGGTCCGCGGGCTCCGCGTGCTCAAGGGCATCGGCGCCGAGGACGTCGCCGCCCAGCGCTACCGCCGGGTCAGCCGCGACGCCCAGCACGCCGGCATCCGCAGCGCGGAGTCGTACGCCGCGATGACCGCGGTCACCGACCTGCTCAGCGGGCTCTTCCTGGCCGTCGTCGCACTGCTGGCCGGGCGGGCCGCACTCGACGGCGAGATCTCGATCGGCGAGCTGGTGATGGTGGTCGGCCTGACCCAGTTCATCGCCGAGCCGATCCGCGGGCTCGGCGACCTCAGCGCCCAGCTCGCGCAGGCCCACGGCTCGGCGCGCCGGATCGCCGACTACCTGGCCAGCCCCGCCCTGGTCAGCACCGGCGAGCACCAGCTGCCCGAGCCCGGCCGGCCGGCCGCAGTCACCGTCGAGCTCGGCGACCTCGCCTTCCACTCCGCACCCGGGGAGATCCTGGGCATCGCCATCGACGACCCGGGCACCGCCGCCGCACTGCTCACCAGCCTGGCCCACGGCTCGCCCGGCGTGCGCCTGGACGGCGTGGGCCTGGACCAGCTCACCCCGCAGAGCCGACGCCACCAGCTCGCCGTCGTCCCCCACCACGTGGACCTCTTCGAGGGCACCGTGCGCAGCAACGTCGACCCCTCCGCGCGGCTCGACGACTCCGCCCTGGCGGCGGTGCTCGGCGCCTCGGCCGCCGACGACGTGCTCGCCCTCGACCCGGCTGGCCTCGATGCCGGCGTGAGTCCGGACGGCGCCGCCCTCTCCGGCGGCCAACGGCAGCGACTCGCGCTGGCCCGCGCACTGGCCAGCGCCGCACCCTGGCTGGTCCTGCACGACCCGACCACCGCCGTCGACGCCGTCACCGAGCATCGGATCGCCGCAGGGCTGCGGGATCTGCGCCACCAGCGCGACGGCGCGCACACCACCTGGATCGTCAGCAGCTCCCCCGCCCTGCTGGCGGCCGCCGACCGAGTGCTGCTGATCGGCTCCGGTCGCGTGATCGCCAGCGGCAGCCACCATGAGCTCGTCGACCACCCCGACTACCAGGAGCTGGTGCTGCGATGAGCTCCCGCGACCTCCTCCCGACCGCCTCGGGGCGCGACACCGCGCAGTACGCATGGCGGCTGCTGCGCCAACGCAGGCTCCCGCTGATCGGGGCCTCGGCCTCCTTCGTGGTGGTCGGCCTCTGCGCCCTGGTGCCGCCGTTCATGCTCGGCCGGATCGTGGACGGGATCGACGAGCCGGGCACCTCGCTGACCGCGCCGGTGCTCGCCATCGTGGCCTCGGCCGTGGTCGGCGCGATCTTCACCTACTGCTCCGTCGCCCTGCTCGCCCGCGTCGGCGAGCCGGCCCTGGCCGAGCTGCGCGAGGAGGTGCTCGACAAGTCCCTGCACCTCGACGCCGGCCGGGTCGAGGCGGCCGGCGTCGGCGACGTGCTGGCACGGGTCGGCGACGACGCCCGGACCGTGGCCAGCTCGCTCTCCGAGGCGATCCCGCTGCTGATCAACTCCCTGGTCCTGGTGACCTTCACCGTGGCCGGCCTGCTCGCCCTCGACTGGCGCCTCGGCCTGGCGGGACTGCTGGCCGCGCCGTCCTACCTGGCCGGCCTGCGCTGGTACCTGCCGCGCTCCGGTCCGATGTATCGCGCCGAGCGGATCGCCGTGGGCGAGCGGGCCGAGGCGCTGGTCAGCGGCATCCGGGGCGCCGGCACCCTGCGCGCGCTGGGGCACCAGGAGCCGCAGCTCGCCGCGATCGAGGAGCGCTCGACGGCGGCGATGTCGATCTCGGTGGGCGTCTTCGCGATGCTGACCCGGTTCGGGGCGCGCAGCAACCGCTCGGAGCTGATCGGGCTGCTGGCGGTGCTCGGCGTCGGCTTCTGGCTGGTCCGCGAGGACGCCGTCACGGTGGGCGCGGTGACGACCGCCGCGCTCTTCTTCCACCGGCTCTTCAACCCGATCGGCGCGCTGCTCTACCTCTTCGACGAGCTGCAGTCGACGGGCGCCTCCCTGTCGCGGCTGGTCGGGGTCACCCAGCTTCCGGGCACCACGGCGACGACGGCGGCACCGCCCGCGCCCGGACCGCTGCGCCTCGACGACGTCGCCCACCGCTACGTCGCCGACCGCACCGCGCTGGCACCGGTGAGCCTGGAGATCGCCCCGGGCGAGCGGATCGCGGTGGTCGGCGCGACCGGCGCCGGCAAGTCCACCCTGGGCGCGATCGCCGGCGGCGTGCTCACCCCGAGCAGCGGCGAGGTCACCCTGGCCGGCGAGAGCTACCAGGACCTGCGCGGACCCGCCCTGCGCTCCCGGGTGGCCCTGGTCAGCCAGGACGTCCACGTCTTCTCCGGCACGGTCCGCGACGCGCTCACCCTGGGCGACCCGGGCGCCGACGACGTCCGGCTCACCGAGGCCCTGGCCCGGGTCCGCGCGACCGGCTGGGTCGCGGCCCTACCGGACGGGTTGGACACCGCCGTCGGCGACGGCGCCCACCCCCTCACCCCCGCACAGGCCCAGCAGCTCGCACTCGCCCGGGTCTGGCTGGCCGACCCGTGGTTCGTGGTCCTCGACGAGGCGACCGCCGAGGCCGGCTCCGCAGGTGCCCGCGACCTCGAGCTCGCCTCGCTCGCGATCACCGAGGGCCGCGGCGCCCTGGTGGTGGCGCACCGGCTCACCCAGTCGGCCACCGCCGACCGGGTGCTGGTGATGCAGGGCGGCGAGATCGTCGAGGCGGGCACCCACGAGGAGCTGATCGCCCGCCAGGGTCACTACGCCGAGCTGTGGAGTGCCTGGCGCTCCAGCAGCTCAATGTGACCTCAGCGCTGGGATCAGCCTCGATTTCGAGCGCTGAGGTCACATTGAACTGACGGGGTCCCGGCTCATTTGCCAAAGGTCCTCCCCACACCGCCCATCGTGACTACCCTGAGGGCCGAAGGGCCTCCGGGGGAGGTGGCCCGAAGCACTCTGGGGAGGGGACCCACATGACTTCGCGCCTTGGCGCCGCATTCCGTTCCGGACTGGCGCTGACGGTCGCCGCACTGGGCACGACCGCGTTCAGCACCGCCACCACCAGCGCGCCCGCCGCGGCCGCGGTGACGCCGGTGACCTGCACCGCGACCCTGACCGGCTCGACCGGAGCGATCGGCGCCGACAGCTCGTTCACCGCCTCACTCACCACCGGGGCCGTCTCCCCCAAGGTGCTCAAGACGTTGGTCACGGTCTCGATGACCGCCCAGAACGGCGAGTCGCGGGCGTTCGAGATCAAGCTCTCCCACGAGGGCTCGACGGCGGTACTCAAGAACGACTGGCTGGGCGACTGGTCGGAGACCAACGCCCCCCTGCTCGGGATCACCTTCGACGACGCCGCCAGCACCGGGATCAACGCCCGCTCGGGCCCCGGCAGCTATGTGCCCAAGCAGGGCCTGTCGCGCTTCGAGGGCAAGTCGGCCGACGGCGTCTGGACCCTGGCCACCCCGCGCCAGTTCGGCCGCAGCGAGACCGGCGAGATGCACTCCTGGTCGGCGAAGGTGACCTACGACTGCGACTACGACAAGGACGGCGTCGCCGACAAGAAGGACAACTGTCCGACCGTCGCCAACACCAGCCAGTCCAACGTCGACAAGGACGCCCTCGGCGACGCCTGCGACCCCGACCTCGACGGCGACGGCGTGCCGAACGGACAGGACAACTGCGAGTACCGCGCGAACGCCAACCAGGCCGACCAGGACAAGGACGGCATCGGCGACGCCTGCGACGCCGACCGTGACGGCGACGGCCTGGGCGCCGGCGACAAGTGCCCGACCGTGAAGGCCGGGACGTTCTCCGGCTGCCCGGAGGTCAAGCGCACGCTGAAGGTCTCCTACAGCAAGAGTCGCAAGGCGTTCGTCGGCAAGGTCGCGGCCAGCAGCGCCAGGTCCAGCTGCCAGGCCAAGGTCCCGGTGGCGATCTACAAGGGACGCAAGAAGGTGGCCAAGGTGACCACCAAGAAGAACGGCAGCTTCGTCGCCCCGCGCGGCGCGACCGGCCGGCTCACCGTTCACCTGCCGCCGGTCTACACGCCGAAGGGTGCCGCCAAGCTCGAGTGCGGTGAGCGCTGGTCGCGCACGTTCAACGTGCGCTGATCCGCCACCTGTCGAACGCCCCCGGGGATCCTCCGGGGGCGTTCGAACATTTGTTCTCCCAGATGCTTGCACCGTTCGAACACATGCTCTAAATTCGTACCTGTGTTCGATCGAACAACTGATCGACCAGCTCTGCGAGATCTTTGTGTCGGAGGTGGGCGAGAGAGTCGGTCTGACACGACAACCGACCTACTTCCCCCCGGAGGTCTCCCATGAGCACCATCACCTTCACCGCACCGCGCGTCACCGCTCCCCGTCCCACTCTGCGCCTCACCCGGCGCGGACGGATCGTGGTCTTCGTCGCCGCCTGCCTGATCGTGATGGCAACGGCCCTGATGCTCGGCACGAGCTCGGTGGCCACCGACAGCGCCGGCGGCGATCCCACCCGCACCGAGATGATCCGCGTCGACCACGGCCAGACGCTGTGGGGCATCGCCGCCCAGATCGCCGACGACGGCGAGGTCCGCGAGATGGTGACCACCATCAAGAAGCTCAACGCCCTCGACTCGTCGGTGCTGATGGCCGGCCAGGTGCTGCACATCCCCGCTTCCTGACGGCCCTCGGGGCGACACGCCGAATCGAACATTTGTTTGAGAGCGCCCCTCACCTAGGGCACAGTAGTAAGCCAGTGCCAGGCACTCGGGCACGGACGACCAAGCGGAAGGCAACCAATCACCGATGACTCCACGCCACGACGCCCGCAAGGTCACCGAGTTGCCCGACGGCCCGCCCGACGCGACCGGCCTAACGCCGCGCCAGCAGCGCATCCTGGAGACCATCCGCGCCTCCATCGACAGCCGCGGCTACCCGCCGAGCATGCGTGAGATCGGCGAGACCGTGGGCCTCACCAGCTCCTCATCGGTCGCCCACCAGCTCAAGGTCCTCGAGAACAAGGGCTTCATCAAGCGCGACCCCAAGCGCCCGCGCGCTCTGCAGGTCTTCGAGCCCGGCGCCGCTGCTGCTGCCTCCGCGCTCGGCTCCGCGGAGGAGAGCGTCATCGACGAGACCGGGATCGGCGACGCCGCCCCGGCCGCCACCTACGTCCCCGTCGTCGGACGGATCGCCGCCGGTGGGCCGATCCTTGCCGAGGAGCGCGTCGAGGAGATCTTCCCGCTGCCCAAGACCTTGGTCGGCGACGGAACCCTCTTCCTGCTGGAGGTCTCCGGCGACTCGATGATCGACGCCGCGATCTGCGATGGCGACTACGTCGTGATCCGCCAGCAACCGACCGCGAACAACGGCGAGATCGTGGCTGCACTGATCGACGGCGAGGCCACCGTCAAGACACTGAAGAAGGGCAATGGCGAGGTCTGGCTGATGCCGCACAACGCCGCCTACGACCCGATCGACGGCACCCACGCCAGCATCCTCGGCATCGTCACGGCGGTCCTGCGCCGGCTCTGATCCCCGTCTGCTCACCGCACAGGCTCCACGGAACTCCGTGGAGCCTGTGTCGTTGATCCTGCATGGTGTCCTCCCCCAGCCAGCTCTCACGACGCACCGGCGCGGTCTGCGCCACTGCAGCGCTCGCACTCACGCTGCTCGCCGCGCTCGCCCTCGACGCGCCCGCCACCGGCGCCAAGCCCGAAGCGCTGGAGACGGCAGCCGGGCAACGGGTGAGCGCCGAGCGGCTACAGGCCGCGGCAGAGCTGGTGCGGCGCGACGTCGAAGACATCCGCCGCCTGCTCACCAGCGACCCCACGACCCGGGTGCTCGCCAACGGCCGGATCGCCTACGCCGACTTCGAGCACAGCAGCGCCACGGCACGCGCCGCCGAGCGCGAGGCGGAGCACGCCGCCGAACGCCAAGCCGCAGCCACCCGCACCGGGACCAGCACCTCGACACCACCCGCGGCCGGCCGCATCGCGGCCCGCACCCCGATCGCCCTGAGCTCGCGTCCCTCCTCGCCGCGCACGCTCTACCTGGACTTCGACGGCGAGCGGGTCTGCGACACCGAGTGGAACGACTCAGGGCTGGCTTGCGGCACCTATGCCGGCTACGACACCGACGGCTCGCCGAGCTTCAGCGCCGGTGAGCAGCGGGCGGTCCGCCAGGTATGGGAGCGGGTCGCCGAGGACTACGCGCCCTTCAACATCAACGTCACCACGGTCGTCCCCCGGGCCAGCGACCTGAGCCGGACCAGCACGTCGGACCAGCGCTACGGGGTGCACGCCGTCGTCACCAGCAGTGACGAGGCGCGCAACGCCACCTGCGGCGGACCGGGCTGTGCCGGCGTCGCTCTGCTCGGCGTCTTCCCGCGCACCGACGCCAACCACGCGCGGGTGCTGTGGGCCTTCACCAACGAGGTCGACGACTCACCGCGGCTGCTGGCCGACGTGCTCTCCCACGAGGCGGGGCACACCCTGGGCCTGGAGCACCAGGGCACCGCCGGTGGCCTGCTCGGCATCGGCGCCGAGGAGTACTACGCCGGTCACGGGATCTGGGCACCGATCATGGGCTCGTCCCTGCGCCACCTGACGCAGTGGAGCGCCAGTGAGTATGCCAACCCGAGTCGGGTCCAGGACGACGTCGCGGTGATCGCCCAGCACGGCGCCCCGGCGATCCGCGACGATCATCCTGCCGGCCCGCGCGGCGCCGATCGGGTCAGGCGCGCACGGACCACCGGCGGGGTGATCGGCACCCGCACCGACCGTGACGTCTTCAAGCTGGTCACCACCTGCCGGGCGCCGGTGCGCGCCACCCTCAAGCCTGCGGCCTCCGGTCCCAACCTGGACGCGGCACTGACGCTGCGCAAGGCCGGGCGGAGCGCCCGGGTGACGAGCAACCCGCCGTCTCCGACCAGCGGCACCGCCTCCGGGCTCAGCGCCTCGATCAGCGGCACCCGGGGCAAGGGCACCTGGTACCTGAGCGTGGACGGCGTCGGAGCCGGCGCCCCCGCCACCACCGGGTACAGCGACTACGGCAGCCTCGGGCGGTACACGCTCCGGGTGACCGGGCGGTGCGTCAAGCGCTGAGCCATCGGCGCCACGCCGTGCGGACCGCGCAGCCGGGCGCACGCTCCACACGCCGTCCGGGACTCACTCCTCGACGTAGCGCTGCTGCCTCGGAACCTCGTCCGGCGGGTTGACCAGCTCGTCGCCGTCCTCGAGCTCCTCCTCCTCGGGGTCCGGGTCGGTGGAGTTCAGCGCCACCTGCTCGTTGAGGTAGCGCATGATCACCGCGATGATCGCGGCCACCGGCACCGCAAGGAACGCCCCGATGATGCCGAACAGCGAGCTGCCCAGGGTCACCGAGAGCAGCACCACGGCGGCGTGCAGGTTCATCGAGCGCGACTGCAGCAGCGGCGAGAGGACGTTGCCCTCCAGCTGCTGGACTGCGAGGATCACGCCGAGCACGATCAGCGCCTTGAGCGGGCCGACCGAGACCAGGGCGATCAACACCGCCAGCGCGCCGGCGCTGACCGCACCGACGATCGGGATGAAGCCGGCGAAGAACGTGATCACGGCGAGCGGGAAGGCCAGCGGGACGCCGACCGCGATCAGACCGATGTAGATGAAGACGGCGTCGATGCCCGAGACCAGGGCCTGGGTGCGGATGAACCCACCCAGGGTGCTCCAGATCCGGTTGCCCACCTCGTACAGGTGCGGGCCGGCGGTCGGCCCGGCGTTCTCCTTGACCCACGGCAGGAAGCGGCGGCCGTCCTTCACGAAGAGGAAGGTCAGCACCAGCGCCAGCACGATGTTGATCACGATGTTCGTCGCCATGTTGACGCCGACCAGGACACCGGAGGCGATCGTGCCCGCGCTGTCCTTGATCTTCTCCTCGGCGGAGTTCAGCATCTCGTCGAGCTGGTTGGCCGACACCCCGAGGTCGGAGGTCGCCAGCCAGTCGCTGAGCCGGTTGATGCCTTCGACCGCGTCGTCGGCGAGGTCGGTCGACTGGTCGGCCACCGAGGGCGCCATCAGATAGACCAGCATGCCGATCGCGAAGAACGAGCCGAGCAGCACGGTGGCCGCGGCGAGCCCGGGCGGCAGCCTGAGCTTGCGCTCCAGGAAGTAGGCCGGCGGCTGCAGCACCGTCGTGAAGATCATCGCCAACGCGACCGGGAGCACGATGCTCCAGGTGTAGCGGATCAACAGGCCCATCACGATCAGGCCGAGGACGATCGCGACCAGGCGCAGGCTCCAGCGCGCCAGCCAGGCGGTGCCCCGCCCGATCGTGTCCTCACGCGCCTGCGTGCGCTGTCGATGCTCCTGGCGTGCGCGCTGTCGTGCGCGACGCTGTTCCCCGGGGCTCTCCGCAGCGGAGCCTGGTCCGGCCGCTGCTGAGGCCAACTGATCCTCGTTCACACCGGCATTGTGTCAGCCCGCCCCAGGGCGGCCGCGCCTCCCGCGCCTGGGACCCGCGATCGGCTCAGCCTGCGGCGAGGCGCTTGAGCGCCGCGCGGATCAGCGCCGGGTCGTCGGTGGGCCACATCGGCGGCAGGCTGGAGCGCAGGAAGCTGCCGTAGCGCGCTGTCGCGAGACGCGGGTCCAGAACGGCGACGACGCCCTTGTCACTGGTGGTCCGGATCAACCGGCCGGCGCCTTGGGCCATCAACAGGGCGGCGTGGGTGGCCGAGACCTGCATGAAGCCGTTGCCGCCGGCCTGGTCGGCAGCGCGCTGGCGCGCCGACATCAGCGGGTCGTCCGGGCGCGGGAACGGGATCCGGTCGATCATCACCAGCTGGCAGGTGTCGCCAGGGACGTCGAGACCCTGCCAGAGGCTGAGCGTGCCGAAGAGCACCGTGTGCGGGTCGTCGATGAACTGCTTGGTCAGCTCGGGCAGCTGGGCGTCGCCCTGGGCCAGGGTGGTCAGGTGCGGCAGCCGCTCGCGCACCGCCTCGGCAGCGGCGTCGGCCGCTCGCCGGCTGGAGAAGAGGCCGAGCGCCCGGCCGTCGGCAGCGTCGACCAGCTCCACGATCTCGTCGAGCTGCGCCTTGCCGAGGCCGTCCCGCCCCGGCGTGGGCAGGTGCTTGGCGACGTAGAGGATGCCCTGCTTGGCGTAGTCGAACGGCGAGCCGACGTCGATGCCGCGCCACGGCAGGCGGTCACCGGTGCGGGCCACCGAGGTGTCCTCGGCACGCTCGGCGCCGATCAGGCCCACCGAGCTGGCGACCGCCTCGAAGTTGCCGCCGAGCATCAGGGTGGCCGAGGCGAAGACGACCGTCTTCTCGCTCAGCAGCTTGTTGCGCATCTGGCTCCACACCTGCAGGGGTGCCACGCACAGCTGCGGCCCACCGCGGCTCGGCTCGCGGTCGTTGCGCCAGAGCACATCGGCGTCGGCATTGGCCGCCATCCGCTCGGCGACGTCGAAGACGTCCTGGACCATCGCCTTCGCCTGGTTGCGGGCGGCGTCGACCTCGCCGTCCTTCTCCTTGGGGATCGCGCTCAGCACCTGGCGCGCCGCGTCGCGCACCTGGACCAGCGCGTCGTGCAGCTGCTCGGGCATGACGTCGAGGCGGCCCACGGTGGTGGCCTCGAGGGCCTCGTGCAGGATGCCGGCGGCGTCGTCGAGGGCGTCCGCGTCGGCCGCGTCCACCTGGCGGTTGGCACGCCGGGCGGCGCGCTCGACGTCGCCCACGCTGATCTCGTCGGTGGCCGCCTGGGTGATCCGCGCGGTCACCTCGTGCGCCTCGTCGATCACCACGGCGTCGTACTCGGGGATCATCGGGACGCCCTCGATGGCGTCGATCGCGAGCAGTGAGTGGTTGGTGACCACCAGCTTGGACTTGGCCGCCTTGTCGCGCGCCTGCTCGGCGAAGCACTCCTCGCCGTAGGCGCAGCGGGTGCGACCCAGGCACTCGCGGGCGCTCACCGAGACCTGGCGCCAGACCCGCTCCGTGTGCCGCGGGGCGTTGTCGCGCTCGCCGGTGCCGCCGGACTCGGCCTCCTCCTCCACCCACTCGCGCAGCTTGAGCACCTCGGCGCCCATCGAGCCGGTGGGCACCTCGATCAGTGCGCCCTGGTCGTCGGGGGCGCCCTCGCGGACGCGGTGCAGGCAGGCGTAGTTGGAGCGGCCCTTCAGCACGGCGTAGGAGGTGTCGAGCTGGGTGTGGTGCTTGACGGCGTTGATCAGGCGCGGGATGTCGCGCTCGACCAGCTGGTGCTGCAGCGCCAGGGTGGCGGTCGCGATGACCACGCGCTCGGGGTGGAGCAGGGAGGGCACCAGGTAGCCCAGCGACTTTCCGGTGCCGGTGCCGGCCTGCACCAGCAGGTGCTGCTCGGCGTCGAAGGCGTCCGAGACGGCCTGGGCCATCTCGACCTGGCCGCGCCGCTCCTGGCCCCCAAGCGCAGCCACCGCCTCGGCAAGGAGCGAGGCGGTGGCGCTAGGGGTGTTCACGGGGTCAGGCACCAGAGCACCTTATCCGTGGGGTCCGACGTCGGCTCAGACGACGGCCCCGGAGTCCTCGGGATCGCGGACCTTCTTCTCCTTCTTCTCACGCGAGAAGGGCTGGATCTTCTGCAGCACGCTGGCCAGCGGCGTGGCCACGAAGACCGTCGAGGCGGTACCGATGATCAGGCCGAGCAGCATGGCCAGGGCGAAGTCGGTGAGCGAGTCGCCGGACATGAAGACCAGCGCGGCCAGGATGAACATCGCACCCAGACCGGTGTTGATCGTTCGCGGCATGGTCTCCAGGATCGCGGTGTTCGAGACCTCGTCGAAGGTGCCGGTCTTGGTGCCCTGCCAACGTTCACGGATGCGGTCGAAGACGACCACGGTGTCGTTGACCGAGATGCCGATGATGGTCAGCGCCGCCGCCAGATAGACGCCGTCGATCGGCTTGTCGAGGAAGGCGAAGATGCCGGTCACCAGCAGCACGTCGTGCGCCATCGAGAGCACGGCGGAGAGTGCGAAGGTCCAGTGGAAGCGGATCGCCAGGTAGAGCATCTGGGCGGCGAGCGCGATGAAGAACGCCAGCAGCGCCTTCTCCTTGAGCTCCTGGCCGAGACTCGCCTCGATCCGGTCGTCGGAGATCCGCTCCTCGACGCCGACCTTCTCGTCGAGGGCCTCCTCGATCTGGGCGGCCTCCTCGTCGCTGATCTGGCCGGCACGCACCGAGATCCGCTCCGAGCCGTCGCTGCCCTTGACCTCCTGGACGACCGCCTCGGAGATGCCGAGGTCGGCGACCAGGTCGCGGGCGTCGTCGGCGCTGATCGACTCGGTGGTGCTGTAGACCAAGGTCCGACCACCGGTGAACTCGAGGCCGAGGTTGAGGCCCTTGCCGAAGATGCCGGCCAGCGCCACGACGACCAGGCCGCCCGCGACGGCGAGCCAGATCTTCTTCCTGGCGACCAGCTGCGGGTTCTTGCGCATCAGCCAGGTGCGGGTGCGGCCGACGTTGGCCAGACCGCTGATCGCCGGACGGCGGGCGATCGCCTTGGTGCCGACACCGATCTCGGTGAGCACCCGAGCGATCACCAGTGCGGAGATCATCGAGGCGATCACACCGATGGAGAGGGTGACACCGAAGCCCTTGACCGGGCCGCTGGCGAGCAGGAAGAGCAGCAGCGCGGCCAGCAACGTGGTGACGTTGGAGTCGATGATCGCAGTCCACGCCTTGTTGAAGCCGATCTGCAGGGCGCGGCGCAGGCCGGCCTTCGGATTCTCGGCGTACTCCTCGCGGGCTCTCTCGAAGACCAGCACGTTGGCGTCGATCGCCAGACCGATCGCGAGCACGAATCCGGCGAGGCCCGGCAGGGTCAGCGTGGACCCGATGCCGACCAGCATCGCGTAGGAGAGCAGCGCGTAGGAGGTCAGCGCGATCGCAGCGAGCGCACCCACCAGGCGGTAGATGAAGATGATGAAGAGACCGGTGAGGATCACACCGATGATGGCGGCCTCGGCCGAGGCCTTGATCGCGGCGTCACCGAGGGTGGGGCCGATCACCGAGTCCGACATCGGGACGCCGGCGACGAACTTGCCGTCCTCGTCCAACGAGCCCAGCGCCAGCGGCAGCGCGCCGCCCTCGATCAGGATGGCGAGGTCCTTGGCACTCTGCTCGTCGAAGTTGCCGGTGATGTTGGTGCCGCCGGAGATGCCGACGTTGCACGCGGCGTTGACCTCGGGCGAGGAGATGATCTGGTCGTCGAGCACGATCGCCACCCGGCGGGTGGGGTCGCCGTTGGGCGCACAGGCTGCCTGAGCGGTGATCTTGGTGTAGGCGTCGTCGCCGTCACCGTCGAACTTGATGGAGACTTCCCAGCCGACGCTGTTCTGCGGCATCACCGCGTCCGCGCTCTTGATCTGGCTGCCCTTGACTGCGGTCGGGCCGAGCTCCAGGCGGTTGCCCTGCTCGTCGGCGAGGATCTTGTTGCCCTTGGCCGGCTTCGCGCTCGGGTCGGTGACCCCACCGACGACCGGGTGCATGGTCAGCTGGGCGGTCTTGCCGATGACGGCCTTGGCCTGGGTCGGGTCCTGCACGTCGGGCAGTTCGACGAGGACACGGTCCTCGCCGACCCGCGCGATGGTCGGCTCGCTGACGCCGATCGAGTCGATGCGGCCACGCAGCACCTCGATGGTGCGGTCCACCTCCGACCCCTTGACCTTGTCGTCGGGGTTGTTGGGGTCCTGCGCCTGGTACATCAGCTGGCTGCCGCCCCTGAGGTCGATACCCAGGGTCGGTTCCTTGTCCAGCGAGATCCACAGGCAGCCTCCGAGGAGGCCCAGGACCAGGAGGAGGCGTACGAAAGCACCACGTGACATGAGAAGCATCATCTACCAAGCGACCAAGCGATGTTGCATTTGGGGTGACTCGAAGCGAATCGATTCACCATGCGGCCATCGGAGATCCACCTGGTGGACCCCGTCTCAGACAGCGAAGGCGGCGAGCTCCCCGGCCAGAGCCTCGTCGGCGCGGCCCTTGACCAAGGTGCCGTCTCCGGTGTGCTCGAGCGAGGTGATCTCCCCGCCGCGGTGCAGCTTGTCGAGGAGGTCGCCGCGGGCGTACGGCACCAGCGCATGGAACTCCACGGCGGGGCGCGGCAGCTCGGACTCGACCAGGGCCAGCGCCTCGGCGATCCCCTCACCGGTCTTGGCGCTGACCACCACCGAGTGCGGCTCGCGGGCCCTCAACCGGGCCAGCACCATCGGGTCGGCGGCGTCGGCCTTGTTGATCACGATCAGCTCGGGCACCTGGTGCGCCTCGATGTCGGCGAACACCTCGCGGACCGCCGAGATCTGGCCCTCGGGGTCAGGGTGGGAGCCATCGACCACATGCAGGATGAGATCGGCGTCCGCCACCTCCTCCAGGGTGGAGCGGAACGCCTCGACCAGCTGGTGCGGCAGGTGGCGCACGAAGCCGACGGTGTCGCTCATCGTGTAGACCCGGCCGTCCGCGGTGGTGGTGCGTCGCGTGGTCGGGTCCAGGGTGGCGAAGAGGGCGTCCTCGACGAGCACGCCGGCATCGGTGAGCCGGTTCAGCAGGGACGACTTGCCGGCGTTCGTGTAGCCGGCGATCGCCACCGACGGGATGGCGTTGCGGCGTCGCTCGGTGCGCTTGGTCTCGCGGGTGCCCTTCATCGCCGCGAGGTCGCGGCGCAGCTTGGCGATCTTGGTGTTGATCCGGCGCCGGTCGTTCTCGATCTTGGTCTCACCAGGACCACGCGAACCGATTCCGGCACCGCCGGCGACCCGACCACCGGCCTGGCGTGACAGGTTGCCACCCCAACCACGCAGCCGCTGCTTCATGTACTGCAGCTGGGCAAGCTCGACCTGCGCCTGGCCCTCGCGCGACTTCGCGTGCTGGGCGAAGATGTCGAGGATCAGCGCGGTGCGGTCGACGCACTTGACCTTGAGCTGATCCTCCAGGTTGCGCAGCTGGGACGGCGCGAGGTCGCCGTCGAGGATCACCGTGTCGGCGCCGGTGGCCTGGACGATCTCCCGCACGCCCTCGACCTTGCCGCGGCCGATGTAGGTGGCCGGATCCGGCTTGGTGCGGCGCTGGTAGATCGCCTCCAACACCTCGGAGCCGGCGGTCTCGGCCAGCAGCGCGAGCTCGGCCATCGAGTTCTCGGCGTCCTGGGTGGTGCCGGTGGTCCACACGCCGACCAGCACGACGCGCTCCAGGCGCAGCTGGCGGTACTCGACCTCGGTGATGTCCTCGAGCTCGGTGCGCAGCCCCGCGACGCGGCGCAGCTGGTGCCGCTCGGCGAGGTCCTGGGCGCCGACGGTGAGCTCCTCGGGGTCCGGTCCGTCCGCCGAGACCAGCTCATCGGCATAGCCGGACTCGAACTCGTCGTCGAGCTCGTCGGATTCCCACTCGGCGCTCTCGTCGAGCTCGTCAGCGAGGGAGAAGTCAGAAGATTGGTTCGTCATATGCCTACCAGCCTAGGTCGCCGCGGCGAGGAGGGCGAACCGGTTTTGCCCGCGAGCCCTGCCCGCCGGTGGGACGTCGTACGGAGAGAGCGCCGGAGCCCTCGCAACGCATGACGTCCGCGGAGAGGCCAGCGGAACGACGAACGGGGCGGACCGACAACTCGGCCCACCCCGTTCCTCACGGCTGCTCAGCTCACTTGGGAGGCATCCGGATGCCGCCGTCGACGCGGACGACCTCGGCGTTCATGTACGAGTTGGTGACCAGCTCGACGACCATCGAGGCCAGCTCGTCGGGCGAGCCGAGGCGGTGCGGGAAGAGCACGCTCTCGCCCAGCTTCGCCTTGAACGCCTCCGCGTCAGGGCCCTCGCCGTAGATCGGGGTGTCGATCAGGCCGGGAGCAACGGTGTTGACCCGGACGCCGACGGCGGCGAGGTCACGTGCGGCCGGCAGGGTCATGCCGACGACGCCACCCTTGGAGGAGGAGTACGAGATCTGGCCGATCTGACCGTCGAAGGCGGCGACCGAGGCCATGTTCACCACGGCACCGCGCTCGCCGGACTCCAGCGGCTCGTTGCGGCTCATCGCGGTGGCCGCGAGGCGCAGCGCGTCGAAGGTGCCGATCAGGTTGATCTCGATGACCTTGCGGTACGCGTCGAGGCTGTGGGCCGAGCTGAACTCGCCGTCGCGACCGATGGTGCGCTGGGCCCAGCCGATGCCGGCCGAGTTGACCAGCGCCCGCAGCGGGGCGAGCTCGACAGCCTTCTCGACGGCCGCCTGAATCTGCTCGGTCGAGGTGACGTCGACCTTGACGAAGACGCCGCCGATCTCGGCGGCCAGGGCCTCGCCCTTCTCGGCGTTCAGGTCGGCGACGACGACGCGGGCGCCCTTCGCAGCGAGCTGACGGGCAGCGGCGGCACCGATGCCCGAGGCACCGCCCGTGACGATTGCACTTGCTCCAGAGATGTCCATGCCCCGCAGCATAGAGGCGCTGCGGGGCAGCGTCGTCGAGGGATCACCCCTCAAGGCTCGACGGCGCTCAGGTGAGCAGGAACTCCTTGACCCGCTTGGTCACCTCGCTGGAGTCCGCCGACGGCGTGTAGGTGCCGTCGACGATGAAGGCGAACATCGGGCAGTCGTCGCCGGCGGGCGGCAGGACGCCGGCCTCGTGGACGATCTGGCCGGTGGCGGCCTCGCGGAAGACCACGGTGTAGTCGAACGGCGCGTAGGTGTACTTGGTCTTCTTGCCGTCCACCTCGGCCTCGCAGTTCAGCGACTGCACCCGGGTGCTGGGCACGCCGTCGACACAGGCGACCAGGGTGATCTCGGCGAACTCCTTGTACTCGACCTCCCAGGTCTCGTCGTAGCCGATCGACATGCTGCGGCCGTACTCCGGATCCATCGGGGTGTTGGTGAAGCCGGCGACCCGGGCCGTGGCCTTGTCGAACGGCTTCGCGCCCGTCATCGCCTTGCCCATGCAGACCTCGGAGACCTCGAAGAGGTTGGTCGGCGTGAACGGCTCGCCGGCGCCCGACTCGGTGGTCGTGCCCTCGGTCGGGTCGGTGCCCTCGGTCGGCTCCTCGGTGGGCTCCTCGGTCGGGTCCGAGCCGCCCTCCGTCGGCTCGGCCGTCTGGGAGCTCGAGCCGGAGGCCTCGTTGTCGCCGTCGTCGCCGGTCAGCAGGACGGCAGCCGTGGTGCCGCCCGCGATCAGCACGACCAGCGCAACGACGCCGGCCACGATCAGTCCGGTGCGGGACTTGCGCGGCGCTGGGCCACCACCCATCGGCGTCCAGTTGCCGCCCGGAG
Source organism: Nocardioides dubius (assembly GCF_039528155.1). Classification (NCBI taxonomy): domain Bacteria; kingdom Bacillati; phylum Actinomycetota; class Actinomycetes; order Propionibacteriales; family Nocardioidaceae; genus Nocardioides; species Nocardioides dubius. The sequence goes on from NZ_BAAALG010000007.1 coordinate 93,222, forward strand.
CCCCGGCGCCGCCGGGCGGGCCGTATCCCCCGGGCGCCCCCTGGGCGTACTCGTACGGGTTGGGATTGCCCTGCGGGGGACCCCACTGCTGGGGCTGGCCGTAGGGGCCGGGCTGCTGGGGCTGACCGTAGGGGCCGGGCTGGGCGGGGTACTGCCCGGGCTGCGCGTTCGGGTCCCCGTACGGCGGCTGAGGGGGCTGCTGACCGGCCGGAGGGCCCCACTGCTGCGGCGCCTGCTGGGGCGGCTGCTGGGCCGGCGGCGCCCAACCGCCCGGCTGGTCCGCGGGCGGTCCGGCCGGCGGCTGCGGGCCGTTGCCGATGCGGGTCGGTTCTTCGCCGGTGGGCGGCTGCTCAGACATGGGGCTCCTCGGGATCGATGTCGCGAGGGGTTCATCTCCCGCCGGAGGGCGGTTCAAACCTCACAGATCGGTGGTGCCGCGCCCCACGATCACGGCCGGACCGCCGAGCAGGACGTGGCCGTCCGGCAGCCAGGTCAGCTGCAGCCGACCGCCCGGAACGTCCACCTCGTAGCGGACCGGTTCGTCCGGCGGAGCGACGACGCCGTCGTCGAGTGCGGCCGCGACCAGGACGGCGCAGGCGCCGGTGCCGCAGGAACGGGTCTCCCCCGATCCGCGCTCGTGCACCCGGAAGGCGACGTGGCCGGGACCGCGCCGCGCGACGAACTCGATGTTGACCCCGTCCGGATAGACCGACCGGTCGTAGTCGGGCTCGCTCAGCAGGCTGCCGGCATCGAGCAGGTCGTCGACGAAGGCCACCGCGTGCGGGTTGCCCATGTCGACGTTGAGTGCGGGCCACTTCTGGTCGTCCACGCCGACCACGCTGTCGCCGAGGATCTTCGGCGTGCCCATGTCGACGGTGAGCTCGCCGTCCGCGTCGAAGGTGATCACCTTGACGCCGTCGCGGGTGCCGACCGGAACCGGCTCGGTGGTGCTGACCAGGCCCTCATCGGCAAGGTAGCGGCCGAAGACCCGCACGCCGTTGCCGCACATCTCCGCGATCGAGCCGTCGGCGTTGCGGTAGTCCATGAACCACTCGGCGGGCTGGTCGAAGCCGAGCGCTGCGGTCCGGATCACCCGGATCACGCCGTCGCCGCCCAGACCCGCACGCCGCTCGCAGAGCGCGGCGACCCGCTGCGGCGAGAGGTCGCCGTGGATCGCGCCGTCGTGGTCGGGCAGCAGCACGAAGTCGTTCTCGGTGCCGTGACCGATGGCGAACGGGTAGCTGTGGGTGACGGGGGCGCTCACCGCCCCAGTCTCTCACGCCCCACCTGGCGCTCCGCCGCCCCGAACCGGCACTCGCTCGGGCGCAGGGCCCCGTGGCCGGCGCCCTTCAGTAGAGGCGGTTGCGGTACTGCTCGCCGTAGTACTCCTCGAGCTCGGCCAGCGTCATGTCCTTGCGGTCGAGCTGTTGCGCGATCTTGGCGCGAGACGGCACGACGGCCTCCGGCGCCCAGGTCTCCGGCTCCCACAGGCCCGAGCGCAGGAACGCCTTCGCGCAGTGGTGGAAGACCTCCTCGACGTCGACCACCAGCGCCAGGATCGGGCGCTTGCCCCGCACCGCGAGGTCGTCGAAGAACTCGGCGTCCGAGACCAGGGTGGCGCGACCGTTGACGCGCAGGGTGTCCCCGCGACCGGGGATGAAGAAGTTCAGGCCGACGTGCGGGTTGGCGAGGATGTTGCGATACCCGTCGACGCGGCGGTTTCCCGGGCGCTCGGCGATCACCACGGTGCGGGTGTCGAGTGCGTGCGCGAGGCTTCCGGCCGGGTCGCCCTTGGGCGAGGCGTCGCAGCGGCCATCGGCGTCCGCGGTGGCCAGCACGCAGAACGGGGACGCCGCGAGCCAGGCCTGGTCGAGGGGATGCAGCTGGTCGCGGACCTTGTCGCGCACCTGCGGGGTCGGGGCACCCACCAGCGCCGCGAGTTCGTCGAGGTCGGTGATCGGCGTCCAGCTCATCCTCGTAGGCTACGACGCCATGCAGCTTGCACTGGGAGATCTGACGCCGTCCATCGACCCGTCTGCCTGGGTCGCACCGAACGCCACGCTGGTCGGCGACATCACGATCGGCGCCCGGTGCTCGGTCTTCTACGGCGCGGTGCTCCGTGCGGAGTACGACTCGATCACCATCGGCGAGGGCTCCAACGTGCAGGACAACGCGGTCTTCCATGTCGACCGGGGCTACCCCGTCACGATCGGCACCGGCGTGACGATCGGCCACGCCGCGGTCGTGCACGGTGCGCGGGTCGACGACCACGCACTGATCGGGATGAACGCCACCGTGATGAACGGCGCGCACGTGGGCGCCGAGTCGCTGGTCGCCGGTGGGGCGCTGATCCCGCAGGGCATGGTGATCCCGCCGCGCAGCCTGGTCGCAGGCGTGCCGGCCAAGGTCCGCCGCGAGCTGTCCGACGACGAGGTCGCCGGCCTGCGCACGAACGGGCCCGGCTACGAGAAGATCAGCGCCCTGCACCGCGAAGCGCTCGCGGAGGACTGAGCGGCCACCGGCCCGATCCG
>NZ_BAAALG010000007.1:95768-99513 GCF_039528155.1 Nocardioides dubius
CGGCGGTGAGCTCGACGCGCTCACCTCCGGGAGCCAGGCGCGATTACTTCGGGCGCACCACCTCGTAGCGCGTCGTCACGAACTCCCCGGCCACCCGGGAGTCGACGATCCGCAGCTCCACGTGGCGCGGCAGCAACGGCTGGCCCGAGCCGATCGTCAACGGGGCGACGGAGATCAGCACCTCGTCGAGCAGGCCGGCGTCATGGAACTGGCCGGCCAGGTCGCCGCCGCCGACCACCCAGATGTCCTTCTCCCCTGCTGCGGCCGTCATCTCGGCATGCACCTCGGGGACCGGCGCCCGGGTCAGCCGCAGGTCGGCGCCGTCGCGCAGCGGCAGGTCGCGGTGGGTGAAGACCCAGCACGGCTGGCTGTAGAACCACGGCTCGTCGCCGTGGTGCCGCAGCAGCCACTCGTAGGTGGCCGCGCCCATCGCGATCGCACCGATGTCCGCGATGAACGCGTCGTACGACAGGTCTCCGCCCTTGTCCGGCCCGAGATCGCGGGTCACCAGCCAGTCCAACGAGTGGTCGTCGGTGGCGATGAAGCCGTCCAAGGTGCTGGCCACGAAGTAGCGGGTGCGGGTCATCGTTCCTCCTGGTCCCGGCTGCCCTCACGCAGCCACATGATCGGGTCGCCGTCGTCCGGCTCGACCCCGTGCAGGCGCAGCAGGTGCCGCGCCAGCAGCCGTCGTCCGGCCGCATAGGTGAGCACATGCGCCACCACGCTGCTCAGCACGAAGCTCTGCGGTGGCTCACAGAGCGCGTCCACGAACTGGTCGCCCCAGGCGTCCCGCTCGTCGATCCCCTGCAGCTCCGCCACCCAGGCCGCCGCCGCGCGGTCATGCCGCTCCAGCAGATCGGGGACGTCGTTCGGTGGGGCCTGCGGCAGCCGCTCCCCGGCGAGCGCCGCGAGCCAGACCTCCTTGCCGTGCACGAGATTGCCGAGCACGGCGGCCAGCGACTCCTCCGGACCGTTGAAGGCCAGCACCTGCAATCCCGGCAGCGCGACGGCGTCACGCTGCGCGGGGTCGAGTGCCGCCGCCGCGAGGATCAGTGAGCGGGTGTCGGCGAGGTCGTGGTGGATCAGATGTGCGGTCAGCTGCATGCCTGCTCGCTCCTGGCGTTGCCGGCTCACCCACAGGTTCGTGGGCGGATGGAAGTGGATGCCGTTGGGCGCGTCCAACCAGGTCCGCGTCCCCGCCACGGTGGCCGACGGCGGGTAGCCCCAGGCGCGGGCGTACGCCCGGGAGAACCCCTCCGCGGACTCGTAGCCCGCCTCGGTGGCGACGTCGGCGACCGGGGTCCCCTGGCCGAGTCGCCAGGCGGCGCGCTCGAGCAGGACCCGGCGGCGCAACGCGGCCGGCCCCTCCCCCGCCGCATCGCTGACCTGCCGGCTGAAGTGGAAGGGCGAGGCGAAGACGTCACGTGCCATCGCCTCGACGCTCGTGTTCTCCGCGCCGAGCGCGGCGTCCAGCAGCTCACGCAGGCGGTCTCGTCGCATGCCGTGAAGTCTGCCCGCTGACCTCCCCCAGGAACATGACCGTTCGTGCTCTCCCGCCCCGACGTCCCGGATAGTCCCTGACGTTTTCGTGGTTTTCGGGGCCGGAGAACCACGAAAACGTCAGGGACTATCTCCAAAGTTGACGTCGGCGTCAGGTGATCCGGGCGACGGCGGCCTCGACGAGGTCGGGGGCGTCCCAGTCGAACCAGGTGATCCGCGGGTCCTTGCCGAACCACTGGTCCTGACGGCGGGCGAAGCGGCGGGTCGCGATCACGGTCCGCTCCCGCGCCTGGGGTTCGGTGAGCTCGCCACGCAGATGGGCGATCACCTCGGGGTAGCCGATGGCGCGTGACGCCGTCGGGGTGTCGGCCAGGCCGCGCGCCAGCAGGCCCTGCACCTCGGCAACGAACCCGGCCTCGAACATCAGGTCCACCCGCTGCTCGATCCGCGCGTCCAGGCTCGGCCGGTCGATCCGCACCCCGATCTGGACCGCCCCCGCGACCTCGTACTCGAGCTGCGGGAGGGTCGCCGAGAACGGCCGCCCGGTGAGCTCCACGACCTCCAGGGCCCGCACGATCCGGCGCCCGTTGCTGGGCAGGATCTGCTGTGCAGCAAGAGGATCGACCTCGGCCAGCTCACGGTGGAGGGCAGCGGCGCCGACCTCGAGGAGCCGCGCCTCGAAGCGCATCCGCACCGCGGGATCGGTGCCCGGGAACGCGAACCGGTCGAGCACCGCGCGGGTGTAGAGCGCCGAGCCGCCGACCAGGATCGGCACCCGGCCGCGGCCCTGGACCTCCGCGATGGTCGCCCGTGCCAGGGCCTGGAACTCCGCGACCGAGGCCTGCTCGTCGATCTCCATCAGGTCCAGCAGGTGGTGCTCGATGCCGCGCCGCTCGGCCACCGGCAGCTTGGCGGTGCCCACGTCCATCCCCCGGTAGACCTGCATAGCGTCGGTGTTGACGATCTCGCCGTCCAGCCGCTCGGCCAGGTCGAGCGAGAGTCCCGTCTTGCCCGCGGCGGTGGCACCGACCACGGCCACCACCGGGGTCGCAGGGGATGTCGGCGAGGCGGTCATGGGGGCTAGTGTTCCAAACGGAACATCTCGGTGCCGCGACGCGTGCGGCGCACCTCGATCGTGAAGTGGGGACACACATGGGCTTTCTGGACAACCTCAAGGGCAAGTCGTCCGAGATCAAGGAGAAGGCGACCGACGCCGTCGACAAGCACGGCGACAAGATCGCCGGCGGCATCGACAAGGCAGCCGACTTCGTGAACACCAAGACCAACGGCAAGCTGGGCGACAAGGCGGACAAGGTCGCCGAGAAGGCCAAGGACGCCCTCGACAAGCTCGATGGGAAGAACGACGACATCAAGTGAGCCTCGGCCACTGAGACGGGCGGTCACCGACACGGTGGCCGCCCGTCGCGCATCTCGGCACTGCTTGAAATGCGAGCGCGGACCTGCCTTGAATGCAGGGGTGAGGGCCGGCCCGCCGGCCACCGATCACCGAACTCGGGACGTGGTACCCATGACCGTTCTCGCCCACTCACCCCACGCCACCACGGCGCCGCCCGCACCGCCGGACCCGGACACCCAGCCGAACCCGCAGCCCACGCCGACGCCGGAGCCGTCCGGTCCGATCGACCCCAACGATCCCGGTCTGCCGCCGTTGCTGCGCCGGACCCGACGAGGAGCAGCCCATGTCTGAGCAGCCCACTCCGCCCGAGGGCGCCGTCGACGCGCCGCCCACCCCCGAGCCGGTCGAGCCCCAGCTGGCACCCGGCGGCGTCGACGCCCTTCCGGACTCCACCCCCGGAGCGACGGGCGATGGGGAGGGCGACGAGCCAGCGCTGCCCCGCGACCTGGAGCCCGGCAAGAACCCGGCCATCCAAGGCGTCGAGGCCCCCGAAGCGGTCACCGAGCCTGACGACGAGAAGGACCAGGAGCCGAGCTCGGGCACCTCCGGCGAGGGCGACACCCCCTCGGAGCCGCCCGCCTAGCCGAGCCGGTCGACCAGCTCCCGCGCCAACGCGAAGGCTGAGGTCGCGGCCGGCGAGGGTGCGTTGCGGACGAACCCCGCGGCCCCGCGCGAGGAGATCACGAAGTCGTCGACCAGGGTGCCGTCGCGATCCACGGCCTGGGCCCGGACGCCGGCCTGGGTGCTGTCGTCGAGGTCCTCGCCGCCCACGCTGCGTCACTCACCCTGGTCGGAGCCCACGCAGTCCTGCTGCGCACGATGGCACTC
>NZ_BAAALG010000007.1:99586-100524 GCF_039528155.1 Nocardioides dubius
GACCGCGGTCGCCAGCTCCTCGACGCCGGTCCGCCAGTAGCGCCGCGCCACCCGCCAGGTTCCCGGCCAGCCCAGCGTCTCGGCGAGGTCACGGCCACGCACCCGCCGCAGCCGGTAGGCGTCACGCGCGCCGACCAGCATCGCGGTCGGACCCAAGGAGACGACGCCGTCCAGGTGGCGGGTCAGGTGCACGCCGAGGAACGGCAGGTCCGGGTCCGGCACCGGATAGATCATCCCGCGCACCACGGGCGTCTCGGTGTGCTTGAGGCGCAGGTAGGCGCCGCGGAACGGCACGATCCGGGGGTTGGCGTCGGCCCCCGACGACCGCGCCAGCCGGTCCGCCCACAACCCCGCGCAGACCACGACGCGATCGGCCCGCAGCCGCGCGGTCGCGGTGCGCACGCCGCCGGTCTCGTCGACCTCCTCGACCCGCTCCCCGAACCGGAAGACCACGCCCTCGCCCTCCAGCTCGGCACGGATCGCCCGCGCCACCTGGGCATAGTCGACGATCCCGGTGTTCGGAGCGTGCAGCGCAGCGGCCCCCACCGCATGCGGCTCGATCCCCGCGATCTCCGCGCCGGCGATGCGTCGCAGGCCGGGGACCTGGTTGGCGATGCCGCGCCGCTCCAGCTCGTCGAGCCGTCCCAGCTCGGAGGCGTCGCGGGCCACGATCAGCTTGCCGGAGCGCTCGTGCGGGATCTGGTGCTCAGCGCAGTAGTCGTACATCAGCCGCGCGCCCTCGACGCACAACCGTGCCTTCAGCGAGCCCGGCTGGTAGTAGATCCCACCGTGGATCACCCCGGAGTTGTGCCCGCTCTGGTGGGCGGCCACGTCGGCCTCCTGCTCCAACACCGCGATCCGGCTTCCCGGACGACGGCGCAGCAGCTCGCGGGCCACCGCCAGGCCAACGATTCCGGCCCCGACCACCACCGCGTCGA
>NZ_BAAALG010000007.1:100564-139987 GCF_039528155.1 Nocardioides dubius
AGTCGTCATGGACGCGTCGGTCACTTCTTGGTGAAGGCGGCCAGCCGCTGCTGAGCGTCCTCGGTGAGGACCGCGGCAGCGATGGTGCGAGCCTCATCGGCGCCTGCCTGCTCACGGGTCTTCTCCCACGAGCCGCGGATCAGCTTGCGGGCCTGGCCGAGTGCGAAGACCGGACCGGCGGCCAGCTTGACGGCGATCGCGCGCGCCTCGGCCTGCACCGACTCGTCGTCGACGACGGTGGTGACCAGACCCCACTCTCGAGCCTCCTCCGCGCTGAGCTGCTTGCCGGTCAGCGCATACTCCAGCGCCCGGACCTGGCCGACCGCGCGCGGCAGCAGCCAGGAGACCCCGATGTCGGGGGTCAGGCCGACGCCCGGGTAGGCCATCACGAACTTGGTGGAGGCGGCGGCGACGATCACGTCGGCAGCGAGCATCACCGAGTTGCCGGCACCGGCCACCGCGCCCTGGACCGCGCAGACGACCGGCTTGGCGAGAGCGTCGAGCTTGCGGGCAGCAAGGTCGAGGGCCTCGGCCAGCTCCAGCAGGAACGCGGCCTGGTCGTCGGCAGCGACCATGGAGGCGACGTCGCCGCCGGCGCAGAAGCGCTTGCCGGCGCCGGTCAGCAGCACCGCGCGGACGCCGTCGTCGTCGGCTGCGGCCTGGACCGCAGCGTCGAGGGCGAGCGCCGTCGGCAGGTCGATCGAGTTGGAGACCGCCGGGCGGTTGATCTCGATGTGCGCCACGCCGTCGGCGACCGCGTAGGTGACCAGATCACTCATGGGGTACCTCAGATCCGCTTGTAGAGGGCGGCGAGCGCCTGGCCGCCACCGATGCACATGGTGACGATGCCGAACTCCAGGTCGTTGCGGACCATGGTCTTGGCCGCACGCACCGAGAGGATGGCACCGGTCGCGCCGACCGGGTGGCCGAGTGCGATCGCACCGCCGTAGGGGTTCACCTTGGCGGCGTCCAGCTCGGCGTCGCGGATCACCGCGAGCGCCTGCGAGGCGAACGCCTCGTTGAGCTCGATGGTGCCGATGTCGGACGGCGCCAGGCCGGTCTGCGCGAAGAGCTTCTTGAGCGCCAGCACCGGGGCGTAGCCCATCAGCTCGGGCTCCATCGCCGCGGTGGCGACGGCCTCGAGGGTGACCAGGCCCTTCAGACCGCGCTCGGCGGCGACGGACTCGCGGGCCAGCACGACCGCGGCGGCGCCGTCGTTGATGCCGGAGGCGTTGCCGGCGGTGACCGTGCCGTCCTTGACGAACGCGGGACGCAGCTTGGCCAGGGTCTCGACGGTGGTGTCGGGCTTGGGGTGCTCGTCGGTGGTGGCGGTGAACGGCTTGCGGCCACCGACCTCGAAGGCGACGATCTCCTCGGCGAAGGCGGCCTTCGCCTCGGCGGTCGCGGCGCGACGCTGCGACTCGACGGCGAACTCGTCCTGCTCGAGGCGGGAGACGCCGTACTTGATGGCCACGTTCTCCGCAGTGACGCCCATGTGGGTGTTGTGGAACGGGTCGGTGAGCATCAGGACGGTGCCGTCCTTGAGCTCGCGGTCGCCCAGCTTGTAGCCGGTGCGGGCGCCGAAGTCGTAGAACGGCATCCGGGTCATCGACTCGTCACCACCGGCAAGGGTGATGTCGGCGCCGCCCCAGCGCATCTGCATCGCGGCCGACCAGATCGCCTGCAGGCCGGAGCCGCAGAGGCGGTTGACGGTGTAGGCGGGGACGTTCTTGGGCAGGCCCGCGGTGATCGCGACCCGGCGGGCGTTGTAGGCGTCCGGCCCGACCTGGCCGATGCATCCCATCACCACCTCGTCGATGTCACTGCCCTCGACACCGGAGCGCTTGAGCGCCTCGACCGAAGCAGCCGCACCCAGCTCGAAGCCCGGTACGTCCTTGAACATCCCTCCGAAGCTGCCGACCGGGGTACGGGCCCCGTCGACAAGCACGATCTTCTCGTCAGCCATGCCTTGCATCGTAGGGCGCGACCCCGACGCACCTGCCGGGGCGGGTATCCGGCGAGACGACCTCAGCGCAGAAGCTCGGGTCCGAGCCAGGCGCAGCCGATCAGCGCCAGCTCCAGATCGAGCCGCTCGGCGTGCAGCGGCTTGCCCCGCGCCTCGAGAGCGCGATCCACCCGGTACTTGACGGTGTTCTTGTGCAGGTGCAGCCGCGCAGCGGTGGCCACATAGCTCTCCCGGTCCTGGACGAACGCCAGCAGGGTCTCCCGCATCCGCTGCGCGGCGCGGGTGTCGGCGGCCAGGTCGCCCAGAGTGTCGGCGACCATCCGCCGCGCGGTCGGCAGGTCGTTGGCCAGCATCGCCGCGGCTCGCACCTCCTGCTCGCCGTAGGAGATCACCGGCGCCCGGTGCTGGCCGAGGCCGGCGACCCGATGCGCGGCGGCGGCACCCAGGTGGGTGGCCCGGAATCCGGACTCCCCCGCCTCGGGCGTGCCGACGGCGATCTGCACGCCCTCCACGCTGCGCAGCAGCTCCTCGATCGCGACCAGGTCGACCTCGCTCTCACGCCCGATCGCCAACCAGCACCAGGCCGTCTGCCGGTCGCGGGGCACGTAGAGCGGCCGGGCCGTGGAGCCGATCCGCTGCGCGATCCGGGCCACCAGCCGCTCGGCGTCGGCCAGGCCGCTGTCACCCGAGCTGGCCCACAGCACCAGGCCGAGGTGCTGCTGGCGCAGCCGGTAGCCGAGCGCGGCCTCGGCGGCGACCACCTCCACCCGGTCGCCGCGCAGCAGCGTCTCGACCATCTCCCGCTGCACCGCACTGCGGTTGGCGAGCCACCGCTCCCGCTCGTCCTGGTAGGCGCCCATCACCGACTCCGAGACCCGGTCGATGTACTCGAAGGAGGTCTCCATCAGCAGCTGGCTGGTGGCCAGCGCCAGCTCCGGCGGGATCGGCCGGTTCGTCAGCTGCTCGCCCGCCCAGCGCAGCACGAGCTGCTGGCCGAGCCGGTAGGCCCGCAGCAGGGCGCTGGGCGGCGTGCCCCGCTGCGCCAGCCGCCGTGCGTACTCGACGGCGGCGGCGGGCGCCTGCACGTCGGACATCGGCACGTGGCCGCGGAAGACATGGGCCAGCATCTCCAGGTTGGACCCGGTACTGCCCTCCAGCATCTCGACCAGGACCAGGTCGCTGGGCAACTCCGGGATCTGGGTGCGGAAGCTGTGCACCAGGCCCTCGGTGAGCTTGGTGCCCTGCTCCGTCATCACCACGGCGATGCCGTGCAGCTCGCGCTCGGCGTCGGCCACGCGACCCTCCTGGGCAGTTGGGCTGCCGACACAAGGCGGTGACGGCCATCACAGTATGGTGCCAGACTCCGCGGCCGTCACGGCTTCGCTCTGAGAGCCCGAATCCCGTCACCGAGTTTGTGCCGCGACACCAAGAAGGCCGCGCTCTGCGCCGCCTAGCGTCGGGCGAACGCATCCTTCCCGATCAGGAGCATCGTGATGTCCTTCACCCACCTCCCCTGGCGCCGTCCGCAGGCGTTCGACGACCGGCCCTGTGTCCGCGACGTCAGGGTGGATCTCAGCTATCGCGAGTTCGGCGAGCGGGTCGACGCCGCTGCCGAGCAGTTCGCTGCGCTCGGCGTCGGCCCCGGCGATGTGGTGGCCACGATGCTGCCCAACCGGGTCGAGCTGCTGATCACGGTGATGGCCGCCTGGCGCCTGGGCGCCGCGGCCACCCCGATCAACCCGAGCTTCACCGCCACCGAGGCCGGCTTCCAGGCCGGCGACTCGGGTGCCACCCTCGTCGTCACCGCCGACACCTCGATGACGCTGGGCGACGCGGCGCTGCTCGACGTCGAGGAGCTGGCCAGCGCGCCGTCCGGGAGCCTGCCGCCGGCCGAGACGGTGCCTGGGGACCTCGCCCTGCTGGTCTACACGAGCGGCTCCACCGGCCGGCCGAAGGGCGTGATGCTCGACCACGCCAACCTGGAGGCGATGGTGGCCAGCATGGGCGCCGCGATCGGCATCGGCGCCGACGACCACTGCCTGCTGGTGCTGCCGCTCTTCCACGTGAACGCGATCTGCGTCAGCTTCCTCACCCCGCTCTCGGTCGGTGCCCGGCTCTCGGTGCTCGAGCGCTTCCACCCGGTGGAGTTCCTAAATGCCGTCGAGACGCTGCGACCGACCTACTTCTCGGCCGTGCCCACCATCTACTCCCACCTCACCGCCCTGCCCGCCGAGGTGACGCCGGACGTGAGCTCGGTGCGGTTCGCGATCTGCGGCGCCGCACCCGCCCCGCCGGCACTGCTGAGCGCGGTCGAGGAGCGCTTCGGGTTCGCGATGGTCGAGGGCTACGGACTCTCCGAGGGCACCTGCGCCTCCACCTGCAACCCGGTCCACGGCATCCGCAAGCCGGGCACCGTCGGGCCTGCCCTGCCGGGCCAGGAGGTGGCCGTCGTCGGCCCGGACGGCGAGCCCGTTCCGGCCGGCGAGCGCGGCGAGGTGGTGATCCGCGGCGCCAACGTGATGCGCGGCTACCTCAACCGCCCCGAGGCGAGCGCCGAGGCGTTGGCGTCCGGGTGGCTGCACACCGGCGACGTCGGCGTCCTCGACGAGGACGGCTACCTGCGGATCGTCGACCGGATCAAGGACCTGATCATCCGCGGCGGCGAGAACCTGTACCCCAAGGAGATCGAGAACGTGCTGCACGGGGCGCCGGGGATCGCCGAGGCAGCGGTGATCGGCGGCCCTGACCCGGTCTACGGCGAGGTGCCGATCGCCTTCGTGTCAGCGACTCCCGGCGGCGCCGTCGACGTCGACGCCGTCCTGGCCCACAGCCGTGCGCACCTGACGAAGGTCAAGCTCCCCGTCGAGATCCACGTGCTCGACGCACTCCCCAAGAACCCGGTCGGCAAGATCGACAAACCCACGTTGCGCCGTCAGCTCACCGCTGCCGGCGTCCAGGAGGCCTGAGATGGGATTCATCAACCCTTCCACCCCGCCGATGCCCCCGGCCGAGTTCCGGACGCTGCCGTTGCGCGAACGGATCCGGGTGCTCTCCACGCACTGGGTCGAGGACGGCTTCGGCACGCCGCGGATGCTGCATGTGGTCTACATGCTGAAGATGCTCGGCCTGTACTTCGCGGTGGGTCTGGCGATCACCGCCGCCACCACCGAGTACGTGCACCTCACCGAGCCGGGCACCTGGTTCGACAACGTCGTCGTCTACCAGAAGCTGGCGATCTGGCTGATGCTGCTGGAGGTGATCGGTCTGGGCGGCACCTGGGGCCCGCTGTGCGGGCACTTCCGGCCGATGACCGGCAACATCCGGTTCTGGCTCCGGCCGGGCACGCTGCGGATGGCGCCCTGGGGCAAGCGGGTGCCGTTCACCGACGGCGACGAGCGGACCCTCGGCGACGTGCTGCTCTATGTCGCCGTGCTGGCCGCGCTGGTCCACCCGTTGCTGATCGACGCCGAGCCGGTGGCCTTCCTGCCGGCCGGGACCGGGCCGCAGGAGCTGGTGCCGGCCCACGCCTTCGTGCCGATCCTGATCCTGATGCCGCTGATGGGCCTGCGCGACAAGGTGATCTTCCTGGCCGCGCGCTCGGAGCAGTACCTGCCGATCATGCTCTTCTCGGCCACCTTGGGCTGGGTGGTGCAGAGCGAGCAGGCCAGCGCGGCCGACTTCGTGAACCTGGTGGTGGCGTTCAAGATCATCATCTGCGTGGTGTGGATCGGCGCCGGCGTCTCCAAGTTCGGCGAGCACTTCATCAACGTGGTGCCGCCGATGGTCTCCAACTCGCCGGGCCAGCTCAACGCGATCAAGCGCGCCCACTACCGCAACGCCCCCGACGACCTGCGGCCGAGCCGACTCGCCTGGTTCATGGCGCACGTCGGCGGCACCACGGTGGAGGTGGTGATCCCGATCGTGCTGCTGCTGACCACCAACAACACCGTCGCCCTGCTCGGCGCCGTGGCGATGCTGATCTTCCACATCTACATCACCTCCACCTTCCCGCTCGCGGTGCCGCTGGAGTGGAACGTCTACTTCGGCTACATCGCACTGGTGCTGTGGGGCGGCTTCGGCGACGGCTTCGACGCCTCGGTCTACAACATCTGGGAGTTCTCCGAGCCGCTGCTGCTGATCCCGATCTTCGCGCTGCTGCTCTTCGGACCGGTACTCGGCAACCTGCGCCCGGACCTGGTCTCCTTCCTGCCCTCGATGCGCCAGTACGCCGGCAACTGGGCCTCCGCGGTCTGGGCCCTGCGCCCCGGCATCGAGGACCGGCTCGCCGAGCTGCCGATGGTGGAGAGCCAGGTCGAGCAGCTGCAGCGGATGCAGCCGATGCCCTACTCGGCCGACGAGTCCGAGATGATGATGCAGAAGGCGTTGGCCTGGCGCTCCATGCACAGCCAGGGCCGCGGCCTCTTCTCGGTGCTCTACGAGCACCTCGACGACATCGAGGAGCGCACGGTCCGCGAGGGCGAGTTCGTCTGCACCACCTTGCTGGGCTGGAACTTCGGCGACGGGCACCTGCACGACGAGCGACTGATCGCAGCGATCCAGCGCCGGCTGCACCTGGAGCCGGGTGACCTGGTGGTCGCCTTCTGCGAGTCGCAGGCGGTGCCGTGGACCGGGCGCCCGCAGGAGTACCGGGTGATCGACGCGGCGCTCGGCGTCGTCGAGCGCGGCTCGTGGAGCGTCTCGGACTGCGTGCGCGAGCAGCCCTGGCTGCCCAACGGCCCGATCCCCCTGGCCGTCGGCTGGACGGCGGACGGCTACCGTCGTCAGCAAACACTCACCGGCGGCAAGGACCCTGTGGCGTGACCTCAGCAGTAGTAGTCGGCAGCGGCCCCAACGGCCTGGCCGGAGCGATCCGGTTGGCCCAGGCGGGGATCGAGGTGACCGTCGTCGAGGCGCACGAGCGCCCCGGCGGCGGCACCCGGACCAGTGAGCTCACCCTGCCCGGGGTGCTCCACGACGACTGTGCCGCGTTCCACCCGACCGGGGTGGCCTCGCCGTACTTCGCCGCGCTCGGCCTGGAGCGGCACGGCCTGGAGTGGCGGTGGCCGGAGATCGACCTGGCCCACCCGCTCGACGACGGCCGGGCCGGGCTGGCCGCCCGGGACATGGCGCTGACCCGGGACAGCCTGGGTGCCGACGGCGCGCGCTGGGCCCGGATCTTCGAGCCGATCGTGCGCCGGTTCCCCGCGCTGATCGAGGAGATCTTCCAGCCGATCCTGCACGTGCCGCGCCACCCGCTGGCGCTGGGTCGGTTCGGCGTGAAGGCGGCGATGCCCGCCACCTGGACCAGTGCCCGGTTCCGCGACGAGCCCGCCAAGGCCCTCTTCATGGGGGTCGCGGCGCACGCCTTCGGACGCCTCGACACCCCGTTCTCCACCTCGGTCGGGCTGATGCTCACCGGCGCGGCCCACGCGGTGGGGTGGCCGGTGGCCGCAGGCGGCAGCGAGGCCATCGCCCGCGCCCTGGTGGCGGAGCTGACGGCGCTCGGCGGCACCGTGCGCACCGGCATCACCGTGACCTCGCTCGACCAGCTCACCGAGGTGGTCGGCAGCACGCCGGAGATCGTGCTGCTGGACACCGCCCCGGCCGGTGCCCTGGCGATCCTCGGCGACCGGCTCGGGGCCCGGATGCGCTCCAGCCTGACCAGGTACCGCTACGGGCCGGCCGCCTTCAAGGTGGACCTGGCGATCGAGGGCGACATCCCCTGGACCAACCCCGACTGCCGCCGCGCGGGAACCCTGCACCTGGGCGGCAGCGCCCGGGAGATGGTCGCCACCGAGGCCACCTCGGTGCGCGGCACCATGCCCGAGCGACCGTTCGTGCTGCTCGGCCAGCAGTACCTGATCGACCCGTCCCGCTCGGCCGGCTCGGTGAACCCGGTCTACGCCTACGCGCATGTGCCGCACGGCTATCCCGGCGACGCGACCGACGCGGTGATCGCCCAGATCGAGCGGTTCGCTCCCGGCTTCCGCGACCGGATCGTCGCCGTCGCCACCCGCAGCCCCCAGCAGTGGCAGGAGTACAACGCCAACTACGTGGGCGGCGACATCGGCGCCGGTGCGAACGACGCGCGCCAGATCGTCTTCCGCCCGAGGTTCGGGACCAATCCGTACTCGCTGGGCGTTCCGGGCGTCTACCTCTGCTCGGCCGCCACTCCCCCGGGAGCGGGCGTGCACGGGATGGGCGGATTCCGGGCCGCCGAGGCCGCGCTGGCCGAGCTGAGGTGCTGAGGATCCGCGCCACCCGGCGCCGTTCCTCGGCGTGCGGCCACAAAGCCGGAGGCTTGAATTGTGTCGCCACGACAAAAGCCGGCGGAGCAGAGTCGATGACGTCGGATCGTGATCTGAACGGGCCGCGCGGCGTCCTGGATCGCTTGTAGGGTGCGGAACGTGGCGAAGACCTCGGACACCGTCGAGCGTGCAGAGTCCTCCCACGCCACCTGGGTCGTCGCCCCCACCGGGGAGACCACCGCGCTCTCGCCGGCGCTTCGCGAGCTGCTCGGCGTCGCGCCCGGTGAGGAGGCCGGCGCGACCGCCGCCGACCGGATCAGCATCATCGACACCGGCCGCGCGCCCACCGACGCGGACGAGCGGTGGGTGCACGTCCTGGTGACGACGCCGACCGGCCCCTGCCTGATGGAGGCGCGCGAGCAGCCGCAGCTCGACGACCACGGCGCCCTGGCGAGCACGACCTACCATCTGCTCGCCCCCGGCAGCCGGACCGCGCATCTGCTGCGCCAGGTGGACCTGATGGTCGAGGCACAGCAGATCGCCCACGTCGGCAGCTGGTACTGGTACCCCGCCACGCGGGAGATCTGGTGGTCGGAGGAGCTCTACCGCCTGTACCGGGTGGACCCGGCGAGCTCGCCCAGCGTCGAGGACTCCCAACGCCTGATCCATCCCGAGGATCGGGTCGCCCTGGAGCAGGCTGTCGCCAGCGCCTTCGCCGGCCAGCCGCACATCGAGTGGGAGGGCCGGCTGATGCTCCCCGAGGGCGGCGTGCGCTGGATCCGCGAGGTCGCCGACGCCGAGTTCGACCAGCACGGCACGCTGATCCGGCTGTGCGGCACCGCGCAGGACATCACCGAGCTGCGGCGCGCCGCGACGCTGGCCGCCGAGGCGCAGGAGCGGCTGATCCTGATGCAGGCCGTCGCCGAAGGTGCCGTGCAGACGGCCACCCTGGCCGAGGTCATCGAGCTCACCGTGCGCGCCGTCATCCAGCACACCTACTGGGAGCCGGTCACCGCGCACCTGCTGCCCGGCTGGATGGCCGCGGAGTCGCTGGTCACGCTGCCCCTGCCGCGGCGCGAGCAGCAGGGTGCCCCCACCACGGCGACGGCGGAGGCCAGCGAGCAGCTGCTCGCCGCGGTCCAGCGCAGCGCGCGGGTGACCGCCGTCCCGATCGAGGCCGCGAGCGGTGGCCGCACGCTGGCCGGCGTCCCGGTGGTGCTCGACTCCGAGCCGGTCGCGGTGCTGCAGTTCGAGGTCGACCGTGACGGCCTGGACGAGCAGACGGTGAACGCCCTCAACCAGCTCGCCGCCCTGCTGGCCAGCGTCGCCGAGCGCGAGCATGCTGCCCACTCGCTGCGTGAGGCACGCGACGCGGCCACCTTGGCGGCCGCGCGCAAGGCCGAGCTGCTGGCGGTGATGAGCCACGAGATCCGCACCCCGATGAGCGGCGCCCTGGGCCTGGTCGACCTGCTGCTGGAGACGCCGCTGGACGAGCGGCAGCAGCGGATGGCGACCGCGATGCGCGAGGCCGGCGATGCGCTGCTCCGGGTGGTCAATGCGGTGCTCGACCTCTCCCGTGCCGACTCCGGGCGCCTCGTCGCCAAGACCATCGAGTTCGACCTGCGTGCCGTCGTCGAGGGTGCCGTCTCGCTGCTGGCGGGACCGGCTCACCAGAAGGGCCTGGAGCTGATCCTCGACATCGACCAGGCGGTCGCGGAGCAGGTGGTCGGCGATCCCGACCTGCTCGCCCAGGCGATCACCAACCTGTGCGCGAACGCGGTGAAGTTCACCGACCACGGCTACGTCCGCGTCGCCGTCGGCCCCGATCTGGAGGACCCTCTCGGCGAGTCGCTCGCGGTCGTCGTCTCCGACACCGGGGTCGGCATCCCCAACGCGGAGACCGGGTGGATCTTCGAGCCGTTCGCCCAGTCCGACCAGTCCTCGACCCGGCATTACGACGGCACCGGGCTGGGGCTCTCGATCACCCGGTCGATCGCAGAGACCCTCAGCGGCAGCATCCGGTGCCGCAGTGAGGTCGCCGTCGGCAGCAGCTTCACGATGAGCCTCCCACTGCCGCCGGCCGGGCACCGCCAGCCGCAGCATCGCTGGCTCGAGGACGCCGCCGTGCTGATCGCCGACGCGCATCCGGTCGCGGCCCGCGCCCTGACCCGGCTGTTGGACGGGGCCGGCGCCGAGGTCTCCGCGCTGGCCGGCAGCGCGCTCGCCGATCGGCTCGCCCACTGGGACACGCCCCGCCCCCGCCGCCTGGTGATCGTGGACGGCGACCCGACCAGTGATCGCCTGGCCGAGCTGGCCGACCTGGCCGACCTGGCCGAGGCGGCCCGTGGGGACGCCGGGGCCGCGGTCGTGGTGCTGGTGCCGGACGCGGCGGCCGCCGGCGAGGAGGCGGCCCGCAGCCTCGGCCTGACCACCCTCACCAAGCCGGTGCGGCGCGACGCGCTCTACCGGGCGGCCCGCCAGGCGTTCGGCGATCCGCTGCCCGAGGTGCCTGGGCCCCAGACCGACGGCGCTGCGCCGCACCGCCTGCTGGAGGTGCTGATCGTCGAGGACAACCCGGTCAACCAGCTGGTCGCGGCCGGCTTCGTGGAGTCGCTCGGCCACCGGGTGACCGTGGTGGACAACGGCGCCGAGGCGAGCAGCGCACTGCGCCAGGAGCACGGCTACGACGTGGTCCTGATGGACTGCCGGATGCCGGGCATGGACGGCTACGAGACCACCCGGATCACCCGCGAGCACGAGGCCGGCACCGGGCGCCACGTGCCGATCGTGGCACTCACTGCCAGTGTCCTGCTCGAGGAGCAGGAGCGTGCCTACGAATCCGGGATGGACGGCGTGCTGGCCAAGCCGATCGACCGGGACAAGCTGGCTGCGACGCTCCAGCTGTGGGGCGGGCAGCCGCGGATCAGCCCCACCCCCTCCGACGAGCTCGCGCCGTTGCTGGCCGTCGAGCGGGTCCGGGAGCTGCGCGGCCTCAGCAAGGACGGCGTCGACCTGTTCAGCAGGGCCCGACGCTCCTTCCTGGACTCCTTCGAGACCGACCTCGCCTCACTCGCCGATGCGGTCGCCGACGAGTCCGGTGCGCTGCCCCGGATCGCGCACTCCCTGGCAGGCAGCGCGCACACGGTCGGGCTGGCCCGGCTCGGCACCCTGCTCTCCGCGCTCGAGCGCCGCTGCGCCTCCGAGCCAGCCGACCGCCTGCACCGCCGCTTCGACGAGATCCAGCTGACGGCGCGCGCCTCGGTGAGCGTGCTGCGCGAGTTCTGAGCCGGGTCAGTCGCGCAGCTCGGCCGCGAACCTGCCCGGCGTGAGACCGGTGACGGCGTGGAAGTCGCGGCTGAAGTGCGCCTGGTCGGCGTAGCCGAGATCGGCCGCCACCGCTGCCAGGTCGAACGCGGTGGCCCGGTTGCGCAGCATCGCCGCTGCCTCCTGGAGCCTGCGGCGCTGGATCAGCCACTTGGGCCCGAGCCCGACCCGGCGGGCACAGAGCCGTTGCAGGCTGCGTTCGGTGATCGCGAACTCCTCGCAGACCTGGGCCACCCTGCGCACCTCGGCCGAGCCCTCGGTGTGCTCGACGATCCGGTTGATCAGCAGGCCCTCCTCGTCGACCGGGCCGAGCGCGCGCAACTGCTCCTCGACCAGGCCGGCCGCGACCCGATGGCCGGCCTCGGAGCCCGGGTCGGCTGCCATCGCCGCGCGCACCCCGGCCGCCAGCCGCTCGCCGTCGATGCCGGCCAGGCCCGCCAGCGGACGCGCCGCGTCCACCAGCCCACTCACCGGGCCGCCCAGGAGCAGCGCTCCGGCGGCCGGCTGGAGCAGGGTGCCGAACGCCCAGCCGGAGCCGCTCAGCTCACGGGTGCCCAAGCCGGTCGTCGGCCCGACGAGCATCGCCGCCTCGGCCTCGATCACCAACAGGCACACGGGATACTGCAGCACGCGCTGCACTGTGGAGGTGCCGGCTGGCAGCGACCAGACGGGGATCCAGTGCCTGCGCACCAGATCGGCGAGGTCGGCGTCCGGGAGGTAGCGGTGGATCGGCGGCGCGCTGCCGGCGGCGTCACGCAGATGGGCGGGCTCGTCGGGATCGATCCGCTCTTCGGGCATGAGGGCCATTGTGTCGGGTTTCTTCAATCCCTGCGGGCATCCGCCGGCGCAGAGTGGAGCCATGACCAGCAACCAGCAGACCCTCGACCAGTTCCACACGTTCACCGACCGCTTCACCCGGGTCGTCGACAGCATCCCCGCCGGCGGCTGGACCCAGCCGAGCCCGTGCGCGGGTTGGAGCACCAGCGACGTCCTCGACCATGTCCTGGACAGCCAGCGCGACTTCCTCTCCCGGCACGGACTCGAGGTCGGCGAGGCACCCACCGGCGAGCCCGGTGACCGCTGGCACGCGCACGTGACCGCCGTCCGCGCGGCGTTGGGCGACGGCGAGGTGTTGGGCACCGAGTTCGACAGCTACTTCGGGCCGAGCACGATCGGCGCCACGCTGGCCACCTTCTACGGACTGGACCTGGTGGTGCATCGCTGGGATCTGGCGCGCGCCGGCGGCGTCGAGACCGAGCTGCGCGACGACGAGCTCGACCATGTCGAGGCGTGCCTGGACGAGCTCGGCGAGAACATCTACTCCCAAGGCGCCTGTGCACCCGCGGTCGAGCCGCCGGCCGACGCCACCCGGGCCGAGGCAGTCATCGCCCGGACCGGCCGCGACCCCCGCTGACCCCTCGGGGCGTCAGCTGCAGGCGGGGGCGTCCGGCAGGGGTGCCGGGACGCCGATGCTCGGCATGCCCAGGCCGACTCCCTTGCTCGGCGCGGGGGCTGCGGTGCGCCGCTCCCAGGCGTCGCCGGCGCGGGTGCGGCGCACCGCGATCACCGGGTTGTCGGCGACCAGGTGGTGCGGCGCGGCGTAGGTGACCTCGACGGTGACCATGTCGCCAGGGCGGACGCCATCGGCGCCGTCGGCGTTGAAGTGCACCAGCCGGTTGTCCGGGCCTCGTCCGGTGAGCCGGTGGGTGGCGGCGTCCTTGCGCCCCTCGCCCTCCGCGACCATCAGCTCGACGGTGCGCCCGACGAGCGACTTGTTCTCCTCCCAGGCCACCTCGGTGACCAGCTCGGTCAGCCGCTGGTAGCGCTGCTTGACCACCTCGGGGTCGACCTGGTTCTCCAGCGTCGCTGCCGGGGTGCCGGGGCGCTTGGAGTACTGGAAGGTGAAGGCGCTGGAGAAGCGGGCCTCGCGGACCACGTGCAGGGTCTGCTCGAAGTCATCCTCGGTCTCGCCGGGGAAGCCGACGATGATGTCGGTGGTGATCGCGGCATTCGGGATCGCGGCGCGGACCCGCTCGATGATGCCGAGGAACTTGGACTGGCGGTAGGAGCGCTTCATCTCGCGCAGCACCTTGTCGGAGCCGGACTGCAGCGGCATGTGCAGGCTGGGCATCACGTTCGGCGTCTCGGCCATCGCCGCGATCACGTCGTCGGTGAACTCGGCCGGGTGCGGGCTGGTGAAGCGGACCCGCTCCAGGCCCTCGATCTCGCCGCAGGCACGCAGCAGCTTGGAGAAGGCCTGGCGGTCGCCGAACTCGACGCCGTACGCGTTCACGTTCTGGCCGAGCAGGGTCACCTCGGTGACGCCCTCGGCGACCAGCGCCTCGATCTCGGCGAGGATCTCACCCGGGCGGCGGTCCTTCTCCTTGCCACGCAGGCTCGGCACGATGCAGAAGGTGCAGGTGTTGTTGCAGCCCACCGAGATCGAGACCCAGGCGGCGTAGGCGGATTCGCGGCGCGTCGGCAGCGTGGAGGGGAAGACCTCCAGCGACTCCAGGATCTCGACCTGGGCCTCGGCCTGCGAGCGGGCCCGGTCCAGCAGCGCCGGCAGCGAGCCGATGTTGTGGGTGCCGAAGACGACGTCGACCCACGGCGCCTTCTTGGTGATGGTGTCGCGGTCCTTCTGCGCCATGCAGCCGCCGACGGCGATCTGCAGGTCCGGCTTCTTCGCCTTGACCGGCGCCAGATGGCCGAGGTTGCCGTAGAGCTTGTTGTCCGCGTTCTCCCGCACCGCGCAGGTATTGAAGACGACGACGTCCGCCTGCTCACCCTCGGGGACGGCGAGGTAGCCCGCCTCCTCGAGGAGGCCCGAGAGCCGCTCGGAGTCGTGGACGTTCATCTGGCACCCGTGGGTGCGGACCTCATACGTGCGCGCGCTGCTCATAACCGCTCCAGACTACGTGATGGCCCCCGCCCCACGCCCGTTCGCGGCACCCCCGACTGCCGCGCCCCGACGGGTCACGTCCGGATAACAAAGCCTCGGACGGTGTGGCGCGGGTCACATCAGAGTCGCTACGTTGGCAGGTATGGCGATCTCGGAACCCGCCAGCGTCCAGGCACCCCATGGGGAGCCCCTGGTCGTCCTGGAGGGCGTCAACAAGTGGTTCGGCGACCTGCACGTGCTCCAGGACGTCAACCTCTCGATCGCCCGCGGCGAGGTCGTCGTGGTGATCGGCCCCTCGGGATCGGGCAAGTCGACCCTCTGCCGCGCGATCAACCGGCTGGAGACGATCGACCAGGGCCGGATCACCCTCGACGGCATGCCGCTCGCCCAGGAGGGCAAGGCACTGGCGAAGCTGCGCGCCGAGGTCGGGATGGTCTTCCAGAGCTTCAACCTCTTCGCGCACAAGACGATCCTCGAGAACGTCACCCTCGGGCCGATCAAGGTACGGAAGGCCTCCAAGTCCGCCGCTCGCCAGCATGCCCAGGAGCTGTTGGAGCGGGTCGGCGTCAGCGCGCAGGCGCAGAAGTACCCGGCCCAGCTCTCCGGTGGGCAGCAGCAGCGCGTGGCGATCGCCCGCGCGTTGGCCATGGAGCCGAAGGTGATGCTCTTCGACGAGCCCACCTCCGCCCTGGACCCGGAGATGATCAAGGAGGTGCTCGACGTCATGGTCGAGCTCGCCGAGCGCGGCATGACGATGATCGTGGTCACCCACGAGATGGGCTTCGCGCGCACCGCCGCCCACCGGGTGCTCTTCATGGCCGACGGCCAGATCGTCGAGGAGGCGACCCCCGACGAGTTCTTCAACAACCCGAAGTCCGAGCGCGCCCGCGACTTCCTCTCCAAGATCCTCAAGCACTGATCGCAGGGCGGACGACCTCCCCACGGTTCGGTCTCGGCCCGAACAACCGACAAGGAGACCCACATGTTGCGCAGCAGAGCCAGGCTCGCCATCGCCGGCATCACCCTGATGACCGCCTTCGCGGCCTGCGGCGACGCCGGAGACGACGACGAGGGCAAGGACGTCGACGCCGACACCGATGCCGCCTCGCAGATCGAGGACGGCACCCGGATGGCGGAGATCCGCGACGCCGAGTCGATCACCATCGGCGTGAAGTTCGACCAACCGGGCCTCGGCTTCAAGTCCGCCACCTCCGACGTGCCCACCGGCTTCGACGTCGAGATCGCCAAGATCCTGGCCTCCAAGCTCGGCCTCGACACCGACGAGATCACCTGGGAGGAGACGGTCTCCGACAACCGCGAGCCGTTCCTGGAGGAGCGGAAGGTCGACCTCGTGCTGGCCACCTACTCGATCACCGACGAGCGCCGCCAGGTCGTCGGCCAGGCGGGGCCCTACATGCTCACCGGCCAGCAGCTGCTGGTGAAGTCCGACAGCGACGTCGAGAGCATCGCCGACCTCAACGGCCAGGAGGTCTGCTCGGTGACGGGCTCGACCTCGATCGACCGGATCAACGAGCAGGGCGCCAAGGGCGTCGGCTTCGCCTCCTACAGCGAGTGCGTGCAGAAGGTGCTCGACGGCACCGTCGAGGGCATGTCCACCGACGGATCGATCCTGGCCGGCTACGCCGCCGAGAACGAGGGCGAGCTCAAGGTGGTCGGCGACGAGTTCTCCGAGGAGCGGATCGGGGTCGGCTACAACAAGGAGCAGACCGAGTGGTGCGAGTGGATCAACGGCGCACTGACCGAGGCGTTCGAGGACGGCTCCTGGGCCGAGGCCTTCGAGAGCACCCTCGGCAAGTCCGGCGTCGAGACGCCCGAGCCGCCCGCACTCGACCCCTGCACCTGAGCCCGAGAGGAGAGGCATCCGCCCCGAACGGGCAGGCGTTCGGGGCGAGCCGCCAGGCGTTCGGCCCGAGCCGTCGCCCCGTGACCGGAAGGAGCAGCAGTGGAAGCGGTCCTCGATGACTTCGACACCTATCTGAAGGCGTTCGGCTACACCCTGCTGCTCTTCCTGGTCGCCGGCGTCGCCTCGATGATCATCGGCACCTTCCTGGCCGCCTGCCGGGTGAGTCCGGTCCCCGTGCTGCGGGGCGCTGCCGCGACCTGGGTGACACTGGTGCGCAACACCCCGCTGGTGATCGTCTTCGGCACGCTGTCCTTCATGGCGCCGATGCTCTGGACGCGGCTCAACTTCCGCTGGGTCGACGTGCACATCGGCCCGTTCGACTTCACCGCGTTCTTCTCGGCCGCGGTGCTCGCGCTGAGCCTCTACACCTCGGCCTTCGTCTGCGAGGCGATGCGCTCGGGCATCAACGCGGTCCCCCTCGGCCAGGCCGAGGCGGCGCGCGCGATCGGGCTGCCGTTCAGCGGCGTGATGACCCAGGTCGTGTTGCCGCAGGCGCTGCGCGCCTCGGTGCCGCCGCTGGCCAGCGTGCAGATCGCCCTGATCAAGAACACCTCGGTGGCAGCGGTCTTCGGCGTCGCCGAGGCGACGTCGCGGATGACCAGCTTCAACAACGACTTCGCCAGCCAGCGCACCTCGATCTTCCTCTGCTTCGCGGTCGGCTACATCGTGCTGGTGGAGATCTTCTCCTTCTTCAGCTCCCGCCTCGAACGTCGCTGGAGGGTCGCCCGATGAGCACCAACGTCCTCTTCGACGCCCCCGGCCCCCGGACCCGTCGCCGGCACGCGCTCTACTCGGCGCTCAGCGTCCTGGGCATCCTCGCCCTGATCGCCTGGTGGCTGTGGCGTCTCGACCAGAACGGCCAGCTGGCCTACGAGAAGTGGGAGGCGTTCGTGACGCCGTCCTACGTGCGGGTGCTGCTGGTCGACGGCCTGTTGCAGACCTTGAAGATGGCCGCACTCGCGATCGCCTTCGCCGTCGCGTTCGGCTTCACCTTCGGCGTCGGCAAGCTGTCGGACCACCGCTGGGTGCGCTGGCCGAGCTGGCTGGTGGTGGAGTTCTTCCGCGCCGTCCCGGTGCTGCTGCTGATGATCTTCGTCTGGTACGCCCTCGGCATCGCCAAGGACGGCACGAGCTTCTGGGCGGTGGTGATCGCGCTGACCCTCTACAACGGCTCGGTGCTGGCCGAGGTGCTGCGGGCCGGCATTCTCGCCGTCCCGCGCGGACAGTCCGAGGCGGCCTACGCGCTGGGCATGCGCAAGACCCAGGTGGTCTCGATCGTGATGCTCCCGCAGGCCGTGAAGATCATGCTGCCCGCGATCATCAGCCAGTGCGTGGTCGCCCTCAAGGACACCGCCCTGGGCATCGCCATCGCCGCACCCGGCCTCACGCTGGTCGCGCGCCAGATCTACCTGGAGCAGAACAACCGGGTGCCGACCATGCTCGTGGTGGCCGCGCTGTACATCACGGTGAACCTGATCCTGACCGCGCTGGCCACCTGGCTGCAGCGGCGCTACGTCGGCGAGAAGCGGCTCGAGGTGCCGATGGTCGGCGACGCCGAGACCCGCGGCAAGGTGCCGGCCTGAGCCGGGGCGTCGTCGTCAGCGCTGCGGCTTGGGCGTGACCCAGAGCCGGATCTCGCCCTCGATGACGACGGTGCCGTCGTCGCGCACGCCCTTGACGCTGACCCGCACGTCGGGGTTGTCGCTGGTCCAGGCGGCCGGGTCGGTCTCGGCGATGCAGGTGATGTCGCTCGACGCCTTGGCCGGGTAGGCGACCTCCATGCCCTTGGGGATCCACCGCTTGTCGGGCGGGCAGGTGGACTCGGCGAGCGCCCCCATCGCGGCCTCGAGCCCGTTGCAGAGCGCGATCACGTGCAGCGTCTTGATGTGGTTGTGCACCGCGCGCCGCTTGGGCACCACCAGCTCGGCGTAGTTGGGGCGCAGCTCGACGAACCGCGGGCGCACGGTGGCGAAGTACGGGGCCTTCTGGGAGAACGCGAACGAGAAGAGCTGCTTGCCCAGCGGTAGGGCGGTCGTCTTCTTCCACAGCGTCAGGACCTGGCTCATGTCCGCCATGCTACCGGCCGGTAACCAGAAGTCCAGAAAGTTCACACTTCGCTGACTGGCAGTTCTACGAGGCCGTAACCTACGGTTGCGTAGGGAAACGCCGCACGGGCGCCCGCACCACAGCGATTGGGGAGACATGACTGCGACGATCGAGGAGATCGCCGACGCGCCGCTGGCCACCATGGGCGGCGACAGCCAATCGCTCAAGGAGAAGGTCGCTCTCGGGCTCTTCATCGCCGTGCCCTTCGTGGCCTTCTTCGCCGCGATCCCCGTCGCCTGGGGCGGCTGGCTGAGCTGGACCGACGTCGTCATCGCGACCGTCATGTACTTCGCGACCGGTCACGGGATCACCGTCGGCTACCACCGGCTCTTCACGCACAAGTCGTTCAAGCCCAACCGGTTCGTGAAGTGCACCCTGGCGATCCTCGGCTCGATGGCGATCCAGGGCCCGGTCGTGCGCTGGGTGGCCGACCACCGCAAGCACCACAAGTTCTCCGACCGCGACGGCGACCCGCACTCGCCGTGGAAGTACGGCAACCGGGTCCGCGACCTGGTCAAGGGCCTCTTCCACGCGCACATCGGCTGGCTCTTCGACACCGAGCAGACCCCGCAGCGAAAGTACGCCCCGGACCTGATGAAGGACGGCGACATCACCCGGATCAGTCGGCTCTTCTGGCTCTGGACGCTGATCTCGCTGGCGCTCCCGCTGGTCCTCGGCGGCCTGCTCACCTGGTCGTGGCAGGGCGCACTCACGGCGTTCTTCTGGGGCTCGATCGTCCGCGTCGGCCTGCTGCACCACGTCACCTGGTCGATCAACTCGATCTGCCACGCGATCGGCGACCGGCCGTTCGTCTCGCGCGACCGCTCCGCGAACGTGTGGTGGCTGGCGATCCCCTCGATGGGCGAGTCCTGGCACAACCTGCACCACGCCGATCCGACCTGCGCCCGCCACGGCGTGCTGCGCGGTCAGATCGACACCTCCGCTCGGGTGATCTGGCTGCTGGAGAAGGCCGGCTGGGTCACCGACGTCCGCTGGCCGGTCAAGGAGCGCATCGACGCCAAGCTGGTCCGCAACCAGGCCGTCGCCTGACCAGCGCGCCGGTGGCCAAGGAGAAGCGCCCCGACGGCGAGAAGCGTGCGCCACGCAGCCGGATGACGGCGGCCGAGCGCCGCGAGCAGCTGATCCAGATCGCCCGACACCTCTTCGCCGAGCGTGGCTTCGACGCCACCTCCGTCGAGGAGGTCGCCGCCCAGGCGAAGGTCTCCAAGCCGGTCGTCTACGAGCACTTCGGCGGCAAGGAGGGGCTCTACGCCGTCGTCATCGACCGCGAGGTCACCCAACTGCTGGGGATCATGCGCTCCGCGTTGAGTGCCGGCACCTCACGCCAGCTCGTGGAGCAGGCGGCACTGGCCCTGCTGGACTACATCGAGCAGCACCCCGACGGGTTCCGGATCCTGGTCCGCGACTCCCCCATCGGCAGCCAGGGCGCGAGCTTCCAGTCGATCATCGGCGACACCACCAGCCGGGTCGAGGGCATCCTGGTCGACCAGTTCAAGGCCCGCGGACTCGACGCCCGCACGGCGCCCATGTACGCACAGATGCTGGTCGGCATGGTCGGCACCACCGGCCAGTGGTGGCTGACCTCCGGCCGCAAGGTCGACCGCCGCGCGGTCGCCGCACACATCGTCAACCTGGCCTGGAACGGGCTCTCCGGCCTGGAGAAGCGGCCGAGCCTCACGATCGAGTGAGCGCTGCGGTCAGCACCTCCAGCGCGCGATCGAGCTCGGCGTCGCTCGGGCCGCCGAAGCCGACCAGCAGCCCGTCCAGCCGGGCCTCGCGGCAGTAGTCGGCGAGCAGGTTGATCCGGAAGCCCGCTGCCGCCATCGCATCGCGGGCCCGTACCGCCCGCTCGGGCTCCACCAGCCAGGTCGAGTACATCCCGGCCACCGGCCCGGCCAGCCGGGCGTGCGGCGACAGCGCGGCCACGACCCTCGCGGAGCGCTCCGCGTAGACCTTGCGCGCAGCCCGGGTGACGGCGTCCACGTGGCCGTCGCGCAGCAGCGTCGCGAAGGCGCGCTGCACCGGCCACGGCGGGACGTCGAAGGTTACCTCGCGATCCGCGAGGACGGCCTCGTGCAGCGCTGCGGGCAGCACCATCCAGCCCAGCCGCAACGACGGGAGCACCGTCTTGGACGCCGTCCCGAGGTAGGCGACGCGCCCCGGAGCCATCGAGGCCAGCGCCGGGACCGGAGCCACGTCGTAGCGGAACTCGGAGTCGTAGTCGTCCTCGATCACCAGGCAGCCGGCCCGCTCGGCCTCCTCCAGCAGGGCCATCCGCTCGGCGGCCGGCATCACGCGTCCGGTCGGGTGTTGGTGCGACGGCGTCACGTAGGCGCCGGCGCAGCCCGCGAGCTGGATCTGCTCGCCGACGCCGACAGGCAGCGAGCGCACCGCGCGCCCGGCGAGCCGGGCGGTCACCACGGCCGCCCGGAAGCCCGGGTCCTCGATCGCGACCTCCCCCGGCCCCAGCGCGGCGAGGAGCTGCCGCACGCCACCGAGGGTGCCGCCGGTGATCAGCACCTGGTCCGGCTCGACGACGAGGCCGCGGGTGCGGCGCAGCCTCTCGGCCAGCGCCTCGCGGAGCTCGGGGATGCCGCCCGGGTTCTCGTAGGCGCGCGGCGGCTCGGCCACCGACACCTCGCGCCACGCCCGTCGCCAGAGCACCGACTGCCCCGGGTCGCGCCACGGCGTGCCGGCGTCCATCATCACCAGCGGCTCCTCGACTGCGCGGCGCCCGGCCGCCGGTGGGTCGCTCGGCACGGCCAGGCCGCCGACCCGCAACCAGGTGCCGGCACCCCGGGCACTGGTCAGCCAGCCCTCGGCGCGCAACTGGTCCCAGGCCTGCTCCGCGACCCCGCGGGAGATCTGGAGGTCGGCGGCAAGCGCACGGGTGCTCGGCAGCCGGGCACCATCACGCAGCGCACCGGTGAGCGCGAGCTCGCGGACCTGGGCGGCGATCTGGGTGGCCAGCGGGCGCGGGTCGGAGCGATCGATGCGTACGGGCAGGGTCGGCATCGGCGGGCTCCTCGATTGGCCTATCGAACTACCCCATCATTGGACCATGTGCCTGGGCCACTTCGGCGCCAGGATGGAGCCATGACCACCGCAGCACTGCAGCCCACCGAACGCTCCACCGTCCGCCGCGGCAAGCACCGCGTCGTCACCGACCGGGCCGTGCTCCACCGGATCCTCGACGACGCCCTGATCGCCCACCTCGGCGTCCAGGCCGGCGATCACCCTGTCGTGTTGCCGGTCGCCTTCGGGGTGGACCCGCACGGTCCCGATGCCGACGGCACGCTCTACGTCCACGGCTCGGTGGCGTCGCACTGGCTGCGCAGCGCGCAGGAGCAGACGGTCTGCGTGACGGTGACCGAGCTCGACGGCCTGGTGCTGGCCCAGAGCGCCTTCAACCACTCGATGAACTACCGGTGCGCCGTCGTCATCGGGGTCGCGCGGCCGGTGCTCGACGCAGCGGAGCGGGAGCGGGCGCTCGCCCTGATCGTCGACCACTCGGTGGCCGGTCGCTCGGCGACCCTGCGCCCGAACACCGCCAAGGAGCTCGCGGCGACCGCCGTCTTCGCGGTCTCGCTGCACGAGGCGTCGGTCAAGGTGCGGGCCGGCGGCCCCGGCGACGAGCCGAACGAGCAGATCCCGGACACCTGGGCCGGCGTCATCCCGCTACGCCGGGTGGCCGACGCCCCGGTCACGGCGGACTACGCCACCGCGCCCATCCCTCCCGAGGTCGCTCAATGTGACCTCAGCGCTCAAAACTCGGCCCAAACCGGACGCTGAGGTCACATGGAGCGGTGGGCGACGACGAAGACCCGGCGGAACGGCAGCAGCACGACGCCGTCGCGCTCGGGGTAGGCGACGGCGAGACGGCGCTTGTACGCGGCAACGAAGTCGTCGCGGAGCTCGTCCGGGACGGCCTCGAGGTAGGGGCGCGCGCCGGTCGCGCTCACCCAGTCGAAGACGGCGTCCTGGCCGTGGAGCACGTGCAGATAGGTGGTCTCCCACGCATCCACCGTGAGCCCCAGCCCCTGCAGGTCGGCGAAGTAGTCGGCCGGATCAGCGGTCGGGCGGTAGTCGACGCCGGCAGTGAAGCGCACGAACGGCTCCTCGGCTGCGAGCTCGCGACACAGGGCATGGCTGGGTGCCCCGTGATTGCCGGGCACCTGGACGGCGAGCCAGCCGCTGGGGCGGACCTTGCCGGCCAGCGCAGGCAGCAGCTCCCGATGCTCAGGCACCCACTGCAGCGTGGCGTTGGAGAGCAGCACGTCGACCTCGCCGGGCTCCGCGGCCCAGCTGCGCAGGTCGGCACAGGCGAAGGAGAGCCTCCTCGCGGTGGACGTCTCGCTGCGCGAAGCGTCGTTGCGCCCACCCTCGCTGCGGGCGGCCTCGGCGGCGGCGACCATCTCCGGACTCGAGTCGATGCCCAGCACCTGCGCCTGCGGCCAGCGCTCGGCGAGGGTGCGCGTGAGGTTGCCCGGACCGCAGCCGAGGTCGACGATCTCGCGCGGCGCGTCGGCGTCGATGCGGGCGACGAGGTCGAAGAACGGGCGCGATCGCTCGTCGCCGTAGCGCAGATAGTGATCGGGACTCCAGGGCATTCCGGGACACCTCCCATTTATCTTGATATCAAGACAACTCTCGCAAGGCCTTATCTCGATGTCAAGATTCTCGACGGTCCGCTAGGATCGGGCCATGCGCGACGAGGTCGACGAACTGGTCGACGCCTGGAATCGGGAGAGGTCCGACCTGGACCTCACCCCCGTTGAGGTGTTCAGCCGGATCAGCAGGCTCTCCCGGCTGCTCGACCTCGCCCGGCGCAAGGCGTTCTCCCAATACGGTATCGAGCTGTGGGAGTTCGACGTGCTGGCCGCACTGCGTCGCGCCGGCGGCGGCTACGAGCTCTCGCCGGGCAAGCTGATCCGCGAGACGCTGGTGACCTCCGGAACGATGACCAACCGGATCGACCGGCTCACCGCCCGAGGCTTCGTCGAGCGTCTGCCCGACCCGCACGACCGGCGCGGGGTCCTGGTCAAGCTCACCCTGGAGGGGCGCGCCGCCGTGGACGGTGCCTTCGAGGCGCTCGTCGACGCCGAGCGCGAGCTGCTCGCCGAGCTGCCCACCGGCGACCGCACCCAGCTGGTCGAGCTGCTGCGGCGCCTGATGACGCCCTTCGCCTGACCCGCCGCGCGCCGTCCGCTGCGGGTCAGCGGACGTCGTGGATCTCCACGTCCAAGGTGTCGTTGGCGCGCTCGCCGCCCAGCGGGACGAGCTCGACCACGATCGCAGCCTGCACGTCGAGCGCGACCTCGAACGCGATCGGGTAGTCCACCCCACGCGGGGCGTCGACGCCGTACTCCACCAGATCGGCGGCCCTGCTCCACAACAGCGGGCAACAGCCGCAGGTCGGGTCGTAGCCCTCGGCGGCAGCCACGGTCGCCCGCCAGGCCGGACGTCCGCGGTGCCTCCCCTCGCGAAGGTCGGTGACGACGGTTCCCTCGCACCGGACGACCTCGTCGTCACGCTCCACGCCGCCGTCGGCCAGCTCCACCGGGTCGAGCATCGCGGCCCAGCGGTAGTTCTCCCAGATCGGCGCGCCGTAGTCGACCCACCAGTCGTCGGGGCGGTGCGCGACCAGCCCATCGAGCCGCACCACCGGCGTCACGTCGCCGGCCCAGCGCACCGGCTGCTCGCTCAACGCGAGCGCGGCCGCGGCAGCCGCTCGATCGCCGTCATCGCTGACCGCGACGCTCAGCAACGTCTGCCCGGCGCCGGCCTCGTGCCGCTCCAGCTGCCGCCGTCCGCTCGCGTCCTTCACGACCAGCTCGGTCACCGCGGGACCGGCCGCACCCGGCCGGCGCACCCACGCCTCGACCGTCTCCTCCATGCCACCGCGCCGCGTCAGGTGCAGGCTCCGCCAACGCCACGGCGAGCTACGCGCCAGCGCCCGGAAGGAGTCCTCACTCAACTGCATGCCACCAGTCTCCGCCTCGCCGCGAACCGCGGCCACCCAATAACAGCTCCGGATAGTCCCTGACGTTTTCGTGGTTTCAGGCCCGAAAAACCACGAAAACGTCAGGGACTATCCCCAAAAGCGACGGATCAGGATCAGTCGAGCAGGTCGGCGGCCTCGAGCCATCCGAGCTCGAGCTCCTCGCGCTCGGTGTGGAGGGGGGTGAGCTCGGCGGAGAGCTCGGCGAGGCGCTGGTAGTCCTGGGCGTGCTCGGCGATCTGGGCGTTGATCGCGGCCTCCAGCTCGGCGATCTTCTCCAGGCGCTTGTCGATCCGGGCGAGGGTCTTCCTCGCGGCCCGCTCCTCGGCGCTGCCGGCGCGGGCCTTGGGCGCCGCGGACGGCGCAGCGCCGGCACCAACCTCGGCTGCACCTGCCGAGCCGCCAGCAGCCGAACCGCCGGCCGCCGAGGCGGGGTCCGCCGCCGGCACCCGGCCCGAGCGTGCCGCCATCGCGACCCGAGCGGCCTCGTTGGCAGCCCGGCGCTCCAGGTACTCGTCGACGCCGCGCGGCAGCATCGAGATCTGCCCGTCGCCGAGCAGCGCCCAGACCGAGTCGGTGACCCGCTCCAGGAAGTACCGGTCGTGGGAGACCACGATCAGGGTGCCCGGCCAGCCGTCGAGGAAGTCCTCGAGCACGTTGAGGGTCTCGATGTCGAGGTCGTTGGTCGGCTCGTCGAGGAGCAGCACGTTCGGCTCGTCGAGCAGCAGCCGCAGCAGCTGGAAGCGCCGCCGCTCCCCGCCGGAGAGGTCGCCGAGCCGTGCCGTCAGCCGGTCCCCGGTGAAGCCGAAGCGCTCCAGCATCGAGCTCGCACTGATCTCGCCCTCGGCGGTGCGGGTGATCGCCCGGATCGACTCGACGGTGGCCAGCACCCGGGCATCCGGGTCGACCTCGTCGAGCTGCTGGGTCAGGTGTGCCAACGCGACCGTGCGGCCGTGCTTGACCTTGCCCACGTCGGGAGCCAGCGCCCCCGACAGCAGCGCCAGCATCGACGACTTGCCGGCACCGTTGACGCCGACGATCCCGATCCGGTCGCCCGGGCCGATCCGCCAGGTGGCGTGGTCGAGCAGCTGACGCTCTCCGCGGGACAGGTCGACGTCCTCGACGTCGATCACGTCCTTGCCGAGGCGCTGCGTGGCGAAGCGCTGCAGCTCGAGGCGGTCGCGCGGCGGCGGCACGTCCTCGATCAGGGCGTTGGCGGCGTCGATGCGGAACTTGGGCTTCGAGGTGCGCGCCGGGGCACCGCGGCGTAGCCAGGCGAGCTCCTTGCGCATCAGGTTCTGGCGCCGCACCTCCGAGGCCGCGGCCTGGCGCGAGCGCTCGGCCTTGGCCAGCACGAACGCCGCATAGCCGCCCTCGTAGGAGTCGACCTCGCCGTCGTGCACCTCCCAGGTGCGCTGGCAGACGGCGTCGAGGAACCAGCGGTCGTGGGTGACCACGATCAGCGCCGACGGCAGCCCGGTCAGGTGCTGGGCCAGCCAGGCGACCGCCTCCACGTCGAGGTGGTTGGTCGGCTCGTCCAGGATCACCAGGTCGTGCTCGTCGAGCAGCAGTGCGGCCAGCGAGCAGCGCCGGCGCTCGCCGCCGGAGAGGCCGAGCACCGAGCGGTCCAGGTCGATCCCGGTGAGCAACTCGGCGACCACCTCGCGGGTGACCGCCTCGCCGGCCCACTCGTGGTCGGCCTTGCCGCGCAGCACCGCCTCGCGCACGGTGTGCGTGTCGTCGAGCTCGTCGCCCTGGTGCAGGTAGCCGATGTGCAGGCCACGATTGCGCGAGACCCGGCCCGTGTCCGGCTCCTCGATCCCGGCCAGCACCTCCAGCAGCGTGGTCTTGCCGCCGCCGTTGCGGCCGACGATGCCGATCCGCTCCCCCACCGCGATGCCCAGCGAGACGTCGCTGAGCAGCGGCCGGATGCCGTAGGACTTGGAGACCCGCTCCAGGTTGATCAGGTTCGCCATCAGCAGATCACCGCTCCGGGCACAGGGCCGTGGGCACGACGGGCGCGACCGAAGCGGCCCAGCGCTGCGGCCACCCGATCGGCGTGCGAGGCGTCCTCGGCGAGGAAGAGACAGGTCGGACCGGAGCCGGAGACCAGGGCGGCCAGCGCGGAGGCGGCGATCCCGGCCGCCAGCGGCTCGGCGAGGTCCGGTCGCAGCCGGAGCGTGGCGGGCTGCAGGTCGTTGCCCACCGCAGCCGCCAGCCCGGACGTCGACCCCTCGGCGAGCGCCTTGAGCAGCTCGGCGGGGATCACCGGGTCGGGCACCTCGGCGCCCGCGTGCAGCAGGTCGAACTCGGCATAGGCGGCCGGCGTCGAGACGCCGAAGTCGAAGGTCAGCACGACCCACTCGTAGTGCCCGGCGTCGGCCAGCGGCTCGACGATCTCGCCGCGGCCGTGGCCGGTCGCCGATCCCCCGTAGAGGGCGAACGGGACGTCCGAGCCCAGCTCGGCGGCGAAGCGGGCCAGGGTGGCGCGGTCGTGGCCGAGGCCCCACAGCTCGTTGCAGGCGACCAGGGTCGCTGCCGCATCGGCGGAGCCACCGGCAAGGCCGCCCGCGACCGGGATCCCCTTGTCCAGGTGCAACGCGACGCCCCGCGGCTCCTCGCCGGCGAGCAGCCGCGCGGCCCGCAGTGCCAGGTTGGACTCGTCGAGCGGCACCCCGGAGACGTCGACGCCGTCACGCCCCGAGCAGGTCAGCGACCAGGTGTCGGCGTCGGTCGCGGTGACCCTGCTGTAGAGCGAGAGCGCCTGATAGGCGGTGGCCAGCGGATGGAACCCGTCGGCACGCACCGGCCCGACCCCGAGGTGCAGGTTGATCTTGGCCGGTGCCTGGACGGTCACCTCAGCCATCGACGCCTCCACCGGCCGAGCCGGCACCCTCGGCCTCGGCGCCGGCCTCCTGCGACTGCCCCTGGGCCGCGAGCGCCTCGGCGATCGCCACGAACTGCTCGATGGTCAGCACCTCGCCGCGCACCTGCGGGTCGATGCCGGCGGCGATCAGCGCCGCCTCGGCCGCCTCGCCGCTGCCGACCAGGTTCTTCAGGGTGGAGCGCATCGTCTTGCGGCGCTGGGCGAAGGCGGTGTCGATGACGGCGAAGACCGCCTCGCGGGCGACCGTCGTCGACGGCGGCGCGGCGCGCTTGGTCCACGCCACCAGGCCGGAGTCGACGTTCGGCGCCGGCCAGAAGATGTTGCGCCCGATCGCACCGGCACGGCGGACGTCGGCGAACCAGGCGGCCTTGACCGACGGCACCCCGTAGACCTTGGAGCCCGGCGCGGCCGCGAGCCGGTCGGCGACCTCCGCCTGCACCATCACCAGGCCGCGCTCGAGCGAGGGCACCAGGGCGAGCAGGTGCAGCAGCACCGGGACCGAGACGTTGTAGGGCAGGTTCGCGACCAGCGCGGTGGGCGCCGGCCCCGGGATCTCGGTGACCCGCAACGCGTCGCCGCGGACCAGGCTGAACCGCTCGACGGCGTCCGGCGCGAACTCGGCGATGGTGCTGGGCAGCGCATCGGCGAGGGCGTCGTCGATCTCGATGGCGACCACGCGGGCGCCGGTCTCGAGCAGGGCCAGGGTCAGCGAGCCGAGGCCCGGGCCCACCTCGATCACCACGTCCTCGGCACCGATGCCGGACTCGCGCACGATGCGGCGCACCGTGTTCGGGTCGATGACGAAGTTCTGGCCCTTCTGCTTCGTCGGGCGGATGTCGAGCGCGGCAGCGAGGGCCCGCACCTCCGCCGGCCCGAGCAAGCGCACAGCGGCGGGGGTCTCTGACATGGGCTCCAGCCTAGTCGGCGAAGACGCCGTCCCAGGTTTCGGGGAGACGGGTCCACCTTTCGCACGAAGCTGTGTCTGGGCGGGCTCGGAGAACGCCGACGGCGTCACCCGCACCGAGGAATGCTCGTTGCGGACGACGCCGTCGTGATGTGACAGGTGCTCAGCGCAGGCCGAGCTTGGCCGAGCAGTGCGGCCACTGGCCCCAGCCGGCGCGCTGCTGCAGGATCTGGCCGCGCTTGATCTGCTCCTCGCGGCTGTGCTGGTGCGGGAGGCCGGTGCCGCCCACGGCACGCCAGGTGGAGGCGCTGAACTGCAGGCCGCCGTAGTAGCCGTTGCCGGTGTTGGTGGCCCAGTTGCCGCCGGACTCGCACTGCGCGAGACGGTCCCAGACCGAGTTGCCCGG
This sequence comes from Nocardioides dubius, assembly GCF_039528155.1. NCBI lineage: Bacteria > Bacillati > Actinomycetota > Actinomycetes > Propionibacteriales > Nocardioidaceae > Nocardioides > Nocardioides dubius. The sequence continues at coordinate 129,254 of NZ_BAAALG010000007.1, forward strand.
CGCGTAGTTGGTCTCCACCGGACGCTTCTTGGTGCCGACCTTGACCACCTTGTCGACCGGCTTGCGGGTGACCGCGGCGGTGACGACGGTGCGCTTGTGCAGCTCGCCGTTGCGGAAGACCAGGCGGTAGGTGACGTCGCGCAGGCCGTGACGTCCGTCCTTGAGGATCTCCGACTCGTCGTCGAACATCGCGGCGTCGCTGCGCTCGACGGTCTCGAAGGCGATCTCCTCGTCGGAGACCTTGCGGGTCTCGACGCGCACCTTGGTGACCACGATCTTGTCGCCGTCACCGAGCTCGGCGTCGGCGGCCGGCTTGACCAGGTCGTCGTCGTCGACCTTGAGCTCGAGCTCCTTGAGGGCGTCGGCGACGGTGAGCGCGGCCACCGTGCGGGTGATCGGCTTGTCGCCGGCGAAGTGCACGGTCAGCTTCTTGGGGGTCGCCACCTCCAGCGCCAGGCCGTCGCGCCCGATGCTGGCACTACGGCTGGCGGAGAGGTCCGCGCCGCGGAAGCGCAGGCCGATCTCGGCAAGTGCGCTGTTCACGTCGGTCGAGTTGACCCAGTAGGTCTTGAGGTCGCCGTCGACGGTGAGGTCGAGCGGCCGCCCGAACTTCACCGAGATCCGGGTCCCGTCGGTGACCTTCTCGTCGAGGCCGGGTAGGACCACGTCCTTGTCGGTGACCTCGATGCCCTCGTCGTCGAGGACGTCCGCGACGGTTCCCTGCATGGTCGAGACCGTGCGGGTCTCACCGTCGAGGGTGAGGGTGACGTCCTTGTTCAGGGTGGCGTAGCCGATGATGGTGCCGGCGACCGCGAGGATCACGGCGGCGACCAGGCCGACCAAGAGGGCTTTGCTCTTGGCGAGGCGTGCGATTCGAGTGCGCACGTATCTCCAGACTTCGTACTCCCCGGGCCTCGGGAACCAGCGCGGTGCTGCTCATGCGCTGATCGGTTGCTCCCACCCGATCCCGGCCAACAAGCATCGACTGTAAGCACGGTTTTCCGGGCAGTGCAAACTCCGGGTATACCCACCGAGACACCGAAACGCTCGAACACCTGCCCGAGCACCCGCATAACCGCAGGTCAGAGCCACTATTTCAGATTAAATCGAAAAGTCGATCTATATTGTCTAGCTTGCTCCGCGCTAACTCGCGCTAGCGGCTACCAGGCTCCGTAGACCCGCTCGGTGTTCTCCTCCAGCGCCGCGCACACCTCGGCGAGGTCCCGACCGGTCACCTCCGCCATCGTCCGCACCGTGAGCGGGATCAGGTAGCCGGCGTTCGGCCGCCCCCGGTACGGGTGCGGCGTGAGGAAGGGCGCGTCGGTCTCGACCAGCATCCGATCGGCCGGCGTCAGCGCCAGCGCCTCGCGCAGCGGGCCCGCGTTCTTGAAGGTGACGGTGCCCGCGAAGCTGAGGTGTCCGCCCAGATCCAGGCAGCGCCGGGCGAAGTCGGCGTCCCCGGAGAAGCAGTGCATCACCCAGTGTTCGGGCAGGCCCTCCGACTCCAGCACCCGCAGGATGTCGTCGTGCGCATCGCGGTCGTGGATCATCAACGGCTTGCCGAGCCGCTTGGCCAGGTCGATGTGGCGGCGGAAGGACTCCTCCTGCGCCGCGCGACCCTCGAGGCCGGTGCGGAAGTGGTCGAGCCCGGTCTCCCCCACCGCGCGGACGACGTCGTGCCCGGCCAGCTCCTCGATCTCGGCGAGCGCGTCGTCGAGCTCGCCACGCTCCGCGAGCACCGGCGCCTCGTTGGGGTGCAGCGCGACCGCGGCCACCAGCTGGGGGTAGCGCTGCGCGGCGTCGACGGCCCAGCGCGCGCCGGGCAGGTCGCAGCCGACCTGCACCGCACGGAGCACGTTGACCTCGGCCGCCGCGTCCAGCGCCTGCTGCGCGGTGAACGGGGAGACGCCGTCGCCGATGTCGAGATGGGTGTGGTTGTCGGTCACCGGCAGCGGCAACGGCTCGGGTGCCGGCGGCCGGCTCAGGTCGCGGCGACCGCCGTTCTCCGCAGTGGCGGCGCGGCTGCGCCGGGGCTGCTCGCTCATGCACCCGCCGCGGGATCGGGGCGGGCGGGACCGGTGCGGTCGAGGATCGCCTCGGCGAGCACGTCGGGGGCCTGGTCCGGGATCCAGTGGCTGACGCCGTGCAGGATCTCCAGGCGGTAGTCACCGGTGACGAAGCGCTCGGTGAGCTCGGCCCCCTTGCGGACCAGGGCGACGTCGTCGGTGCTCCAGACCATGGTGGTCGGCACGGCGACCTTGCCGGCGCTGGCGCGCAGATCGGTCAGCGGCAGTGCGCGGTACCAGGCCAGCCCGCCCGGAAGCGCGCCGTCCTCGACGATCTCGCGCTGGAAGGTGCGCACCATCTCCGCGTCCATCCCCGAGCGGCGCAACGCGACGGCCAGCTGGCGCGGCGCGCGGCGCGAGATCAGCTCCATCGCGCCGGTGATGTTGAACAGCGCCATGTACCAGGAGTGGAACAGCTGGGTGCTGGAGGTCATCGACTTCAAGAAGGCGCCCGGATGCGCCACCGAGACCGCGGTCAGGGTGCGGATCGAGTCGGGGTGCTCGGCGGCCACCGACCAGGCCACGATCGCGCCCCAGTCGTGGCCGACCAGGTGCACCGGCTCGCCGATCCGCTCGATCAGCGCCGCGACGTCGGCGACCAGCTCCGGCACCCGATAGGGCTTGCGGCCCTTCGGCCGGGCGCCCGGCGAGTAGCCCCGCTGGTCGGGGGCGAAGGTGCGGAACCCGGCCGCGTGCAGGTGGGCGGCCACCTTGTCCCACGACGAGCCGCGCTGCGGGAACCCGTGCAGCAGCACCACCGGGACGCCGTCGATCGGGCCGGTGTCGCGCACCAGGAACTCGAAGCCGGCATGGGTGAAGGTGTCGATCCGTTGGCTCATCTCAGCTCCTGTGCACCGCGTCGTAGACCTCGCGCTTCGGCACACCCGCTCGGCGCGCCACATCGAGGATTGCATCCTTGCGGGTCATCCCGACGCTTTCCAGGTCTGCGACCAGAGTTCTCCACTGATCCGGGTCCTGACCCACCTCGGCAACCGGCTCGGCGCCGGTGACCACGATGGTCACCTCGCCGCGCACGCCGTCGGCGGCCCAGGAGACCAGCTCGGCCAGGGGTCCGCGACGGACCTCCTCATGGGTCTTGGTCAGCTCACGGCAGACGGCGGCGGCCCGGTCCGCGCCGAACGCCTCCGCCATCGCGGCCAAGGCCGCCTCGGTGCGGTGCGGCGCCTCGAAGAAGACCATCGTGCGCGGCTCGCGGGCCAGGTCGGCGAGCCGGCGTCCGCGCTCTCCGGCCTTGCGGGGCAGGAATCCCTCGAAGGTGAAGCGGTCCACCGGCAGCCCGCTGACGGCGAGCGCGGTGAGCACCGCACTCGGCCCCGGCACCGCGGTCACCTCGATCTCCTCCAGCACCGCGGCCGCCACCAGCCGGAAGCCCGGGTCGGAGACGCTGGGCATGCCGGCGTCGGTGACCAGCAGCACCCGCTCCCCGGCCAGCAGGGCCTCGACCAGGCTCGGCGTGCGGGCGCTCTCGTTGCCCTCGAAGTAGGAGACGACCCGCCCGGTCGGCGTGACGCCGAGGTCGGTGCAGAGCCGGCGCAGCCTGCGGGTGTCCTCGGCGGCGATCACATCGGCACGCTCGAGCTCGCTCGCCAACCGGGACGACGCGTCCTCGACGCGACCGATCGGCGTCGCCGCCAGGACCAGGACACCAGGGGTGGGAGCACTCACCCGACGATCATCGCAGGCCGGCGCAGTAGGGCAGCAGCAGGCGCTCGATCGTCGCGCGCACCTCGGCCAGCGAGCGGCCGTCCTCGATCATCCGCGAGCCGGAGTAGACCCAGGCCTGCACCAGCTCGGCCGCCGTGGTGTCGCCGCCGAGCGCCTCGTCGAGCGGACGCCGCAGGTCGTCGTGCAGCGCCTTGCTGGCGTCGGTGAGCCGCGACGGCGCGTTCACCGCGAGCCCCCGCAACACCGCGTGCTCCCCCTCGGCCACCAGCTCCAGGTTGGCCACCACGTAGGCGATCACCCGGCCACCGCGGTCGTCGGCCTTGTCCATCTCGGCGTTGACCCGCTCGGCCCAGCGCGGGAAGAGGTCCACCACCAGCGCATCGAGCAGGTCGTCCAGGGACGCGTAGTACTGGTAGAGGTTGGTGCGCGCCATCCCCGCCTCGCGGGCCACCGCGGAGAGGGTCAGCGAGGTGCCCTCGGTGGCGAGCAGCCGCCGCGCGGCGTTCAGGATCGCGCGCTCGGTCTGCTCGCGATGCTCGGCCACCGTGGCCGCGCTGATCCGCGGAGCCATCTCACCCCTCCTGCTCGCTCAGCCTTCCGTCCTCCATGACCAGCACCCGGTCGCAGTACTCCAGCACGTCATGGTCGTGGGTCACCATGATGGTCGCGATGCCGTGCTCATGGGTCTCCTTGGCCAGCAGTTGGACGATCTCGTGGCTGCGCGCCCGGTCCAGGGCGGCGGTCGGCTCGTCGACCAGCAGCACCGCCGGATCGGCGATCAGCGCCCGGGCGATGCCGACCCGCTGACGCTCACCACCGGAGAGCTGGTGCGGGCGACGGTCCGCCTTGTGCTCCAGCCCGACCTCGGCCAGCAGCTCCGCCGGACTTCGCTGGGCGCCGTTGCGGCCGGCACCGAAGGTTGCGGGCAGCCGCAGCTGATCGGCCGCCGTCAGCGAGGGCAGCAGGTTGCCGCTCTGGAAGACGAAGCCGATCAGCTCGCGGCGCAGCCGGGTCAGCTCCTTGCGCGAGCGTCCGGTCAGCGTCTCGCCGCCCACCACCACGGTGCCGCTGGTCGGCGTGCTCAGCCCGCCCGCAACGGCGAGCAGGCTGGACTTGCCCGATCCCGACGGCCCGAGGATGGCGATCAGCTCACCCGGCTCCACGGTGAGGTCGACGTGGTCGAGCGCGGTCACCGTCTCCTCGCCGTCCCCGAGGGTGAGGACGACGTCGCGCAGTTCGATCCTGCTGGTCTTCATCGGTTCGCTCCCAACGCGGTCAACGGGTCGACACGGGTGATCCGGACGATCGCCGCAGCGGCGCCGGCCAGGCCCAGCACGATCAGCAGCACGGCGGCCAGGACCACCGGTCCGGCGACCAGGGCGAACGGCATCGCCGTGCCCTGCAGCAGCGCGCCGAAGCCGACGCCCACGCCGACGCCGATGCCGACCGCGGCCAGCAGCAGCAACAACGCCTGGCCGAGGCCGTCGCGCAACAGGTAGCCGGTGGAGGCGCCCATCGCGCGCAGCACCGCGATCTCGCCCTTGCGGTGGATCGTCAGCACGGTGAAGAAGGCGCCGGCGACGAGCGCGCAGATCGCGTAGAGGAAGACCTGGATCATCATCAGCGTGCTGGTCTCCGCGGTGAAGCCGGGCGAGGCGTCGTAGGACTCGCGCTGGGTCAGCGACTCCGTCCCGGCCGCCTCGTCCCCGGCGGCGGTGTCGTCGGGACCGTCGACGGCGACCGCGGTGATCTCGTGCTGCTGGCGCTCGTTGAGCTGACCGGCATCGTTGACGCCGGCCTTGGCCAACCGCCAGGTGTCGAGCGGCACGTAGGCCATGTCGACGTGGCCGAAGGTGTTCTGCTCGGCCATCACGCCGACCACCCGCAGGCTCAGATCGCTGTGCTCCAAGGTGATCGTGTCGCCGATCGACACGCCCTCCTTCTCCACCAGGTGCGAGCTGACCACGATCCCGTCGGTCGCGCCGAACTCCTCGCCCTTCGCCGACCGCGGCGCGACGAAGGTGCCCGGCTCGACGCCGATCAGCGCGAGGTCCACCTCCACGCCGTCCGCAGTGGCGCCGTTGACCAGCGCCAGGCCGAACGGGGCGGCGTCCTTGACGCCGTCCTGCTCCTGCCAGACGGCGACGGCGTCCTCGTCGACGACGCTGCGGGTGAAGGCGGAGTCGTGCTGGACGCCCTTCTCGAAGGCGAGCGAGGTGATCGGCAGGTTCTGCAGACCGGAGACGCCGTCCTTGACCAGCCCCTGGGAGAGACCGGAGAGCAGGACCATCAGCACGGCGATCAGGGAGATCACCGCGCCCATCAGCACGAAGCGGGTGCGCCCGAAGCGCAGATCACGGAGCGCGAGGAACATCAGCGCCACCAGGGAGAGGTTGTCGACACCATGTCGGTATCTTAGCGACGCAGTGTCGGCAACCGTAGGTGGCGCTGGTCACGCGAGCAGCCACCACGGCTTGCGTAGTCTTCGGGCGTGAGCACGCCGACGCCGACCGATCCCGCTGGCGCGCCCACCCCTGCCCGGCACCGTCACCTCGACCCCTCCGCCCCCAGCGGACCGCGGCCCTTGGCGAGCTGGGGCGCCGGCATCTCGCTGGCGCTCTTCGCCTTCTTCCTGCGGGTCTGGCGACTCGGCGAGCCGCGCGAGTTCTCCTTCGACGAGACCTACTACGCCAAGGACGCGTGGTCGTTGGCGCACTTCGGCTATGTGCGCAAGGCGACCGAGGACGCCAACGATCAGATCCTCAGCGGGCAGACCACCGGCGTCTGGCTCGACGAGCCCAGCCTGACCGTGCACCCCGACGTCGGCAAGTGGATGATCGCGGCCGGCGAGAAGCTGTTCGGGATGGACCCGTTCGGCTGGCGGATCAGCGCGGCCGTGATCGGCTCGCTGATGGTGCTCGTGATGTTCCGCCTGGTGCTGCGACTGACCGGCTCGATGCTGCTGGGTGCGTTCGCCGCCCTGCTGCTCTGCTTCGACGGCATGCACCTGGTGCTGTCGCGCCTGGCCCTGCTCGACATCTTCCTCTCCTTCTGGATCCTCTGCGCGGTCGCCGCACTGGTCGCCGACCGGGACTGGACCCGCGCCCGGATGGCGCGCTGGGACGGAACCGGCGACTGGGGTCCGCTGCGCGGCCTGTGGTGGCGGCCCTGGCGACTGGCCGCCGGCATCTGCTTCGGTCTCGCGATCGGGGTCAAGTGGAGCGCGCTGTACCCGCTGGCCGCCTTCGGCATCCTGGTCTGGCTCTGGGACGCCGGCGCCCGGCGCCGGCTCGGGGTCCGGATGGCCGTGCTGCGCTCCGCACTGGTCGACGCGGTGCCCGCCTTCGGCTACCTCGTGGTGGTGGCCGGCCTGGTCTACGTGGCCTCCTGGGGCGGCTGGCTGGCGAACGCCCACGAGTACGAGGAGAACCTCTCCAGCACCCAGTACACGGGCTTCGTGAAGGAAGGCCCCGACTGCAAGCACGTCAGCGACGACGACGCCACCTGGCCCACCGCTACCGAGCCGGATGCCAGTGGCCCGGCAGAGCTGGTGCAGTCGCTGCGCTCGCTCTACCACTACCACCGCGACCTCTACACGTTCCACACCCACTACCTGAACTGCTCCGAGCACACCTACCAGTCGGACCCGCGCGGCTGGCTGCTGGTCAACCGGCCGGTGGGCGTCAACGTGGAGAACAACATCGCCCCCGGCACCCAGGGCTGCGACGCGGCGCCGGACTCGCACTGCCTGCGCCAGGTGCTGCTGATCGGCACGCCGGTGCTGTGGTGGGGCGGCGCGGTCGCGCTGATCTTCGCCGCGGTGATGTGGGTGGGCAGGCGCGACTGGCGCTACGGCGTCGCCGTGGTGGGGACCCTGACCCTGTGGCTGCCCTGGGAGCTCAACGACGAGCGCCCGATCTTCAGCTTCTACGCCTCCGCCTTCCTGCCGTTCCTGGTGATCGCGCTGGCACTGGCCGCCGGGCACCTGCTCGGCCCGGACCGAGGGCCGTCACGACGGCGCACACTGGGCACCATCGTGGTCGGCTCCTTCTTCCTCCTCGTGCTGTTGAACTTCGCCTGGTTCTGGCCGATCTGGACCAATGGCCTGCTCACCCACTCCGAGTGGCTGGACCGGATGTGGTTCCAGCGCTGGATCTAGCTCGATGTGACCTCAGCGCGCATCTTCGTCGCGATTTCGCGCGCTGAAGTCACATTGAGCGGTCAGGGGGCGATCGGGACCTCGACGCTGAGCACCGGACTCTCGTAGCGCGAGAGCGGGAGCGCCAGGTCGAGGCGCCAGGTGCCGTCGTCGGAGAGCACGGTGGTGATCAGGTTGGTCTCGCCGACCGGGTGCAGCTCGCCGCCCACCCGGCTCTCGCCATGCCGCGCGGTCAGGGTGGCCGGCGCGGCGAGCGGCACCCAGGCACCGCGTGGATCGCGCACCGTCACCTCGACCTGGTTGACGCCGACCCGCGCCGGTGCGACCCGGACCCGCACCTCGAGGTCCCCGTGCGTGGCGGCGCGCTCGACCACCAGCGGGGCGTCGTCGCTCGGCCTGGGCGAGGCCTCGCCGAGCACACCGGTCGCGACCAGCACGCCGACCAGCAGGCAGGCCTCCAGGCGCAGGCCCCCGGCGCCTGGCATGGCCGGGTCGCTGCCCCGGAGCCGGAGCCGCTGGGAGAGCCCGAGCAGCGCCGCCGCGGCGACCAGCACGACCTTGAGCACCAGCACCCGTCCGTGGTCCGTCTCGGCCAGATCGCTCCAGGAGTCGTAGATCGTGGTCGCCAGCAGGACGCCGGCGCCGGTGACCACCAGCAGTGCGAGCCAGGCCCGGGTGGCGAACCGGGCCAGCGCCGCTCCCCCGCCCAGCGCAAGAGCGAGCACCCCGCCCGCCCAGATCGCTCCCGCTCCCGCATGCAGGACGGTGGCCACCCCTGCCAGCCACGGGTGCTCGGCCGCACGGCTGTGGCCGACGGCGGCCAGACCACCGAGCACCAGGGCCCCGCCGAGCAGCGCCGCACCGGCCCGCGCCCGGGCGCCTGCCCACCCGTCCTCTACCCAACCCCGCCAGGCACCGGCGACCAGCAGCGCCGCACCCAGCACGACCAGGACCGCGGCGACCACCTCCGAGGCGAGCACCCGGTCGATCTCGCGACTCACCAGCACCGCCCTGGCCACCACCGCTGCCGACGCAACGGCGGCGCCGGCCAGCAGCACCCGGCGCGCCCGGCGGCGGGCCCGCTCGTGGACCAGCAGGGTCCGCGACCAGGCCAGCCCGACCGCCAGCAGGGCACCCACCACCAGCAGCACGCCGAGCACCGTGTACAGCACCGCCCGGTCGTCGTCGACGGCGGCGCTCACCACCACCGCCGAAGGCTCGCCGATCGAGAACGGCAACGAGCCGCGGATCGTGTGCCCATCGCTGGAGACCACCCGCCAGCTCAGCACGTGCGTGCCGCGCTGCGGCAGCTCGGGCAGCTCGGCGATGACCACCTTCCCGCCACCGCGCAGCGCCACCGTGAGCGCCCGGCCGTCGGGCTGCACCAGCTCGACGGCACGAGCCGGCGCGACCGACTCGGAGAACTGGAGCCGGACCGTCTCCGGTGCCTGCTCGAGCACCGCGCCCGGCACCGGGTCGGTGTCGACCAGCGAGGCATGCGCGTAGGCGGGCGCCGGCAGCGCCAGCGCGAAGCACAGCGCCAGCATCGCGCCCAACGCTCTCAGCGCACGCATCATGAGGACCTCCCTGGAATCGCGAGACAGTGCCGCAACCTTGACCGCGCCACATTTCGCCCGCACGGAGACTCTATTGCTCCCGCGTGACCGGCACCGGCTTATTGTGAACTCGGGAAGAATCCAAATGAGACCGAGAGCGATGCCCCATCAATGGGCCTGTCTCAATTGGATTCTCGTCGGTTTCACCGCAAGCGCCGCGAAGGCAGCAGCCACGAAACAATGCCTACCCGATTCGGTAACAACGGCGATCAAGGCTTCTGGAACCCAACTTTTCGCACCCGTTGAGGAGCCCCATGCGCCCCACGAAGAAGCAGTCTCGCGGCCTCGGCCGGTCGGTGCTCGCACCGCTGGCCGTGGCCGCCCTCACCACCACCGCGCTGGCCGCCCCGACCTTGAGCCTGCCCGCCGCCGCCGACACGACCTCCTCGATCGCAGGACATGTCACCGAGACCGGACACGTGATCTCGACCGGCGTCGACGTCTGGCTCTACACCGCCGAGGACGTGTTCGTCGCCGACACGGTCACCGACGGCGCCGGCAACTTCAGCTTCGCCGGCGTCGAGGCGGGTCAGTACAAGATCCGCTACGAGAACCAGAACGAGGCCGTCGAGGAGTGGTGGCACAACCAGCCGACGATGGCGACCGCGAGCCTGTTGCCGGTGGGCAAGGGCGAGCAGGTGCGCGCGGACGCCTACCTGAGCGCGGTCGCTGAGAACCTCACCCGGCCGACCGTCAGCGGTCTCGCGCAGGTCGGCCAGCAGCTGAGCGCGACCGACGGCACCTGGTATCCGGTGCCCACCCAGCTCAGCTACCAGTGGCTGCGCGGAAGCGCCCCGATCTCCGGCGCGACCGCTGCCTCCTACACCGTCACCGCTGCCGACGCGGGCTCCACGCTGCGCGTCCAGGTCACCGTGCACCGGGTCGGCCGCACCGAGTCGGCCACCAGCCTGCCGACCGCCGCGGTCCCCGGAACGCCGCCGGGACCGGAGGTCCCTGGAACGCCGGACCCCGAGGCGCCGTCGGTGGTGAGCGCTCCGGTCCTGAGCGGCACCGCGCGGGTCGGCGCCACCCTGAGCGGCAGCACCGGCGCCTGGTCCCCCGCCCCGGCCACGCTCACCCGCCAGTGGCTGCGCAACGGCAGCCCGATCGGCGGCGCCACCACCGCCAGCTACCGGGCCACCAGCGCGGACGCCGGGAAGCGGCTCTCGCTGCGCACCACCGCCACCGGCCCCGGCGGCTCCACCAC
>NZ_BAAALG010000007.1:139992-140388 GCF_039528155.1 Nocardioides dubius
CCACCGTCACCACGCCGGCGGTGACGGTGGCCAAGGCTGGCAGCACCGCGAAGCTGGTGGTCTCCGGCAAGGCCAAGAAGGCGGTGGCCACGCTGCGGGTCAGCACCCTCGGCAGCGCCACCGGCACGGTGACGTTCACCGCCAAGGTCCGCGGCAGGTCGGTCAAGGTCAAGGCCAGGCTGACCGGGGCGAAGGCGACCGCCACCTTCAAGCGGCTGCCGCGTGGCAAGGTCACCGTGACGGCGACCTGGAGCGGTTCGTCGAGTGCCGCCTCAGTCAGCCGCAAGGGCACGGCGAAGGTGCGCTGAGCACGTCCCGCCTCCTTCGGCCCCAAGACGTCATGCGTTGCGAGCGCTCAAGGGCTCGGTGCGCATGACGTCCCGGGAGTGGGTGGGG
>NZ_BAAALG010000007.1:140499-146617 GCF_039528155.1 Nocardioides dubius
TCAGTCTCAATTGAGATCTCCGACCATTTACCGCTCCCGAAATCTAGGAACGCCGGCGAAACGCGACAGAAACTCCGACTACTCCGCGCGCGCATAGCGTCGCCGTCAGCCTTCAGAGAAAGGCTCGACCTGCGGCTTGCACGAAGGTCGCGACCCTGAGAACAAGGAGTGCATGTGAATGCATTGATGAATGCGCCGGGATCGGCGCGCAAACTCCTGGTGATCCCGGCGCTGGGACTGGCCGCAGCAGCGGTGCTCGTGTCGACGACCTGGGGACAGCAGTCCGCCAGCGGCGCCGACGAGGACAAGTCCAGCTCCGAGTTCACCGTGCTCGGCGACGGCGAGCTGCCCACCGCCAAGCCGGCCCTCGGCGAGCCGCGCGCGCCGCTGTCGGCCAAGGAGACGGGCTACGCGATCCACGTCGCCTCGACCGACGCGAGCATTCCGGCCACCGCCACCGACGTGCGCGGCGGTGCCGGGCCGGAGTTCCTCTTCGCGGACCTGCCCGACGACGTCGACTCCACCAAGCGGCTCGCCGTGGTGCACCTGTACGACTACACCGCCAACGTCGGCTACCAGCAGGTGGTCGACCTGAGCGCCGGCCGGGTGACCAGCTCGGTCAGCGGCAAGAAGGTGCAGGCACCGACCTCGGCCGACGAGGCCGACGTCGCGATGGAGCTGGCGATCGCCGCCGGCGGCAAGTTGGCCTTCGCCCAGGAGTTCGAGCAGGTCCAGGGCGTGCCGTTGGTCTCCACCGACCAGGTCGAGTACGTCAGCGGCACCTTCGTCTACGACGGCTCCACGGTCGGCGGCAAGGAGTGCGGCGCCGACCGCTGCGCCCAGCTGATGGTGCAGACCGGCAGCGGCGCCTACCTCGGCACCTGGGACTTCGTGGTCAACCTGACCGACCAATCCATCGTCGAGATCGGCTGAGGAGCGCGTTGTGAACAAGCAGAAGACGACACGTCGCCTCGCGACCCTGGCTGCCACCAGCGTCCTCGGCGGCAGCCTGGTCGCGATCGGCGCCCTGGCCACCGCCAGCCCGGCAGCGGCCGCGGACGCCCCGCTCAACTGTGCCGACAGCACGGTGGAGAAGAAGCTCGCCAACGGTGCCTCCTGGCGGATGTGCGCACGGATCCACCCGATCAAGGGCCTGATCCTGGAGAAGGTCGAGTACAAGCCGCCGACGGACCGCGAGTACTCGGGCTACAAGCGGGTGCTGGACCAGATCGGGATGGCCCAGCTCAACGTGCCCTACAACACCGGACACGTGCAGTACAACGACATCACCTCCTACGGCTTCGGCAAGCAGTACCTGATCGAGCAGACCGAGAACACCTGTCAGGGCGAGACCCACGACGTGCCGCAGTCCTTCACCTACCGCAACGAGCTGGTGGAGCGCACGATCAAGGGCATCTGCACCGACGAGGTGAGCACCGGCCTGGCCACCCACGCGCAGGAGAACCAGCTCGGCGGCGGCGTGCTCTACGCCGACCAGGGCAGCGCGCTGGAGGTCAGCTCGATCGCGAAGATCTCCTGGTACGAGTACCAGCAGAACATCAAGTTCGACGACCACGGACAGATCGAGGTCGGGCTCGGCGCCACCGGCGACATCGCCCCCGGCGCCCCGGGCTCGAACTTCTTCACCACCGACCCGAAGACGGGCTGGCCGCTGGGTGGCGCGAAGACCACCGAGGGCGGCGACACCTACGCCTCCTCGCACTGGCACAACGCGATCTGGAAGGTCGACTTCGGCATCGACCAGGGTGAGCGCCAGCTGGTCGAGCAGTGGGACTTCTCCAGCCCCGGCGAGGGCACCCGGGCGCCGATCGTGCACGGCGAGCCGACCATGCACACCAAGGCGTTCAGCGCGGTTCCGGGCACCGACACCGACGAGCTCTCCTGGTTCCGGGTGTTGAACCCGAACTCGAAGAACCCCGACGGCCACGCCCGCTCCTACGAGATCGTGAACCCGAACTACAACAACAAGCTGATCCCGGTCTTCCAGCCGACGGTCACCTTCACCAACGCCCGGGCGTGTGAGGAGTACGCCTCGGCGAACCTCAACGCGGGCTGCCCGAACGAGTCGATCCTGGACTACGTGGCGAAGGACCAGAACCACGACCTGACCGACCCGGTCGCCTGGGTCAACGTCGGCTTCCACCACACCGACAAGGACGAGGACCAGTCGCCGATGCCGATCCACTGGCAGAAGTTCCAGCTGGTGCCGCGCGACTTCTTCGCCCAGAAGCCCACCATCACCGACGCACGGGCCTGCGTGAACGGTGCCACCGGCGGCGCGGTCAACACCGTCACCCGTCCGTGCATCGCCACCAACACCGAGCTGCCGGTGGTCACCGCGGACGCCGAGACCCCGGTCGTCGGCACCACCCTGAGCGCCACCCCCGGCCTCTGGAACGAGTCCCGAACCACCTGGAACTACCAGTACCTGTGGTTCCGTGACGGCGAGCCGATCCTGGTCGCCGACGGCGAGGGCAACGAGACCGGCGCGATGGGCACCAGCTACACCCTGACCGCCGCCGACCTGGGCAAGAAGATCACCGTCAAGGTCACCGCCTCGCAGACCGGCTATCCGTCCGGCACGGCGGAGTCCGCGGCGATCACCGTGCCCGGCGGCCCGGTCACCCAGCCCGAGCCCGGCCCGGTGGCCAGCAAGATCAAGGTCAGCGCCGGCACCCTCAAGGCCGGCAAGAAGGGCACGATCACGGCCACCGTCACCGCGCCCGGCACCACCCCGACCGGCAAGGTCACCGCTCGCAAGGGCAGCACCACCCTGGGCAGCGCCACCCTCAGCGGCGGCAAGGCCAAGATCACCCTGAAGGCCCTGAAGAAGAAGGGCTCGCACAAGGTCACCGTGACCTACGGCGGCTCGTCGAAGGTGAAGGCGTCCAGCGTCACCATCACCCTCAAGGTCAAGTAACGCTCGGTGTGACCGCAGCGCTCGGCTCCGCCATGAGTTCGCGCGCTGCGGTCACATTGAGTTCCTTGCATCTGTCGCTGTTTGCCGAAAGGGTCTCGCCATGCGCCTGTCCGTCCTCCTCGTCACGCTGACCGCCGTCGCCGCCCTCGCCGGGTGCGGAGCCGACGAGCCGGAGGCTCCCGAGACGGTCACCCTCGGCGGAACCCAGGCCTCGGTGCCCACCGACGCCGTGCAGCGGCCCTGGGGCATGGCCTCGCGCCCGCCCGCCCTGCAGAAGGCACAGACCCCCAACGCCGCCGACGTCGCCTTCGTCCGCGACATGATCCCGCACCATGAGCAGGCGATCCGGATGTCGGCGCTGCTGCTGGCACACGAGGGTCTCGACGAGCGGGTCCGCGCCTCGGCGAGCTACATCTCCTCCGACCAGCGCCTGGAGATCCGCACGATGAGGAGCTGGCTCAAGGCCTGGCGTGACGACCTTCCGCCGGCCGACCCGGACCACGACCACTCCACGATGCCCGGCATGCTCGCCCCGGCGGCGGTGGAGCGGCTCGCCGACCTCGACCCGGCCGAGGCGCAGGTGGAGTTCCTGGTCCTCATGCAGCGCCATCACCGCGGCGCGGTGACCATGTCCCAGGACTACCTCGCCGACGCGGTGAACACCTACACGCTGGAGACCGCCCGCCACGTGATCCGCGAGCAGCAGCTGGAGAACGCCTACTTCACCCAGGTCGTCGACGACCTCTGCGGCTCCGGCGACCTGGCGACCTGTCCATGAGGCGACGCTGGATCGCCGTCGCGGCACTGCTCGTCTCGGTGCCGGTGACCGCGACCGCAACCGGCTGGCGGCTCGTCGAGATCACCTCCGACTCGATGTCACCGGGCCTGCGTACCGGTGACCGGGTGATCACCGCGCCGCTGCGCGAGGGCCCCGCGCGCGGCGACGTCGTCGTCTTCACCCCGCCCGAGGCCTGGCGCAGCGCGTACTCGCGGTGGCAGCAGGGACGCACCGCCCCCGAGCGGATGGTCAAGCGGGTGGTCGCGATCGGCGGGGACGACGTGGAGTGCTGCGCGGCCGACGGCAGGCTGGTCGTCAACGGCGAAGCGCTCACCGAGCCGTACCTGGCCGAGGAGCCGGGCCGCGGCAACACGCCGACCTACCGGATCACGGTGCCGGCCGGCCGGCTCTGGCTGCTCGGCGACAACCGCGACGACTCCTTCGACTCCAGCATCGTGCGGGCGTTGACCGGTCAGGGCGCGGTGACCCAGGACGCCGTCACCGGCAGGGTGCTCGGCACCGACTGACCGGCCTCGCTGCCCCGCGCGGGCGCAGGCTCCTCGGGCGGCGCCGACTGCGCTGCGGCGGCCAGCGCCCGGACCCGCCGGCCGAGGATGAAGCCGGTCAGGTCGGGGGTGCGCACCAGGTACTCGTGCGCGACCAGGTGCTTGATGATCCGGTAGATGGTGGCCTTGGACATCGGCAGCTCGGCCAGCAGCTGGCGAGCGGTCGTGCCGGGGCCGAGCTCGGCCACCTTCTCCAGCACCGCGAAGGCGTTGTCGACCGCCGCCGGCTGGCGGGCCAGGAACCCGTCGGGCTCAGACATGCAGCCCCTCCTGGCCCGGCAGCAGCACGTCGTCGCGCAGCGTCTCGTCGTGGGCACCGATCCGGTCGGCGAGCCCGCTCACCCGGCCGCGCAGGACCAGCCACCAGGCCAACCCGGCGCCCACCACCGCGGCCCAGATGCCGAGCAGCCATCCGCGCCCGGCCATCGCGTCGTGCCAGACCACCACCCCGGTCAGCCCCAGCACGCCGAGCGCGGCAGCGACCGCGCCGCAGACCGACCGCGCACGGAGCTCGTCGATGCGGAGCAGGAACGGCACCACCGCCGCCGCGGTCACGGCGTAGGCCACGCAGAGTGCGAGCGTCGCGGTCTCCAGCAGGTGCCCGGTCACCCAGCCGAGCCGGTGGCCGGTCGCCACCGTGATCGCCACCGGCGCCAGCACTAGCGGCACGACGGCCAGCGTGGCGATGTGCGGCACCTTGGCCCGCGGGTGCACCGCGCCCAGCCGGCGCCAGGCGATCGCCTCGCGCCCGAAGGCGAAGAGCAGCCGACTCAGCGCCGTCCAGGCACAGAGTGCGAGCACCGCCAGGGAGAGCGCGAGGCCGAGCAGGATCAGCCCGTCCAGCGGTGAGTGCTCCTCACCGGGGCGCAGCCAGCGGATCCGGCCGGCGCCGTGGCCACCGGCCGGCCCGCTGTTCAACGCGACCGAGACCGCGAAGAGCAGCCCGGTCAGCGCCAGCGCGCAGTGCATCGATCGGGGCACGGTGGCGAACGGGCGCGCCGACTCCACGGCCAGGCCGACCGCGCTCTCGAAGCCCACGGTGATCGTCATGATCAGCGCGGCCCCCAGCGCGATCCTCATCGGCGAGGCGCCGGCCAGCGCGAAGTCGCTCCACGACGGCAGTCCCCACCGCGCCGCCGTCACCGCCAGCACCACCACCAGGCAGACCAGCGCCAGCGACTCCGCGATCAGCGCGAACCGGGTCGACCAGCGCACCCCGCGCGCGATCACCACCAGGCAGGCGGCGATCACCGCACCGACGGCGCCGAACTCGAGGCCGGGTCCGGCCTGCTCGCCGGAGACCGCCTCCCAGCCACCGCTGATCCGCCGGGCGGCAGCGGTGATCCCGAAGGCGGTGAGCACGGCGTAGCCGAAGATCAACGATGAGGCGACCACCATCGCGGGTCCTACGCCCAGGCCTCGTGCGGTCCAGGCGGCCAGCGATCCGGGCGCGCGCATCCGTCGCGCGAACTGGCCGAAGGCACCGGCCAGCAGGTGCGCCAGCCCGAAGCCGAGCAGCACGCTGAGCCAGGCGCCGGGGCCGACCACGTCCGGGAGCACGAAGGCGAGCCCGAGCGCGCTCACCGAGGGGGCCATCACCGAGACGGAGTGCGCCACCAGGTCGCGCTCGGTGACCACCCGGCGCTCCAGGCCTGCGAACCGGGAGACCTCTCGAAGCCGCGGGGCATCGCGCTGCATCCACCACCCCCTGCTATGAGCGTCGCCGCTGTCCTGTTCGTGTGCTACGAGGCTAGGGACTGCGGGGACACCGGGCGTGAAGCCCGTGTGACATCGAGGTTTCGGCATCCGCGACCCAGCCGGCGTGTCCCCGGA
>NZ_BAAALG010000007.1:146644-156266 GCF_039528155.1 Nocardioides dubius
GTGGAGCCTGGAGCGTGGATCAGAGCGCGCGGAGGATGTCCTCGACGCGGTCCTTGGCGTCACCGAAGAGCATCGCCGAGTTCTCCCGGAAGAACAGCGGGTTCTGCACGCCGGCGTAGCCCGAGGCCATCGAGCGCTTGAAGACGATCACGTTCTCCGCCTCCCAGACCGTGAGCACCGGCATGCCGGCGATCGGGCTGGTCGGGTCCTCGGAGGCGGCCGGGTTGACGGTGTCGTTGGCACCGATCACCAGGACCACCGAGGTCTCGGCGAAGTCGTCGTTGATCTCGTCCATCTCGAGCACGACGTCGTAGGGCACCTTGGCCTCGGCCAGCAGCACGTTCATGTGGCCGGGCAGGCGACCCGCGACGGGGTGGATGCCGAAGCGGACGTCGACGCCCTTGTCCCGCAGCTTCGAGGTGAGCTGCGCGACGCCGTACTGCGCCTGGGCGACCGCCATGCCGTAGCCGGGGGTGATGATGACCGACTTGGCGCCGTTCAGCATGTCCGCCACGCCCTCGGCGTTGATCTCGCGGTGCTCGCCGTAGTCCTTGTCCTCGGCGGGACCGGCAGCGATGCCGAAGCCACCGGCGATCACGGAGATGAACGAGCGGTTCATCGCCTTGCACATCACGTAGGAGAGGAAGGCACCCGAGGAGCCCACCAGCGCACCGGTGATGATCAGCAGCGGGTTGTCGAGCAGGAAGCCGGAGGCCGCAGCGGCCCAGCCGGAGTAGCTGTTCAGCATCGAGACCACGACCGGCATGTCGCCGCCACCGATGGAGGCGACCAGGTGCCAACCGAGGAAGAGCGCCAGCGCGGTGACCACGATCAGCAGCCACAGCTGCGGGTCGACGACGAACCAGACGGTGAGACCGACGAAGAGGACCAGCGAGCCGAGGTTGATGAAGTTCTTGCCCGGCAGCATCAGCGGGTTGGACTTGATCTTCGCGGAGAGCTTCAGGTACGCCACGATCGAGCCGGTGAAGGTGACCGCACCGACGAAGACGCCGATGAAGACCTCGGCGGAGTGGATGCCCAGCATGTCGAGGGCCTTGAGCTTCCAGACCTCGGCGGAGTCATCGCCCTTGTACTCGGCGTGCAGGTAGGCGTTCCAGCCCACCAGCACGGCGGCCAGACCTACGAAGGAGTGCAGCAGCGCGATCAGCTCGGGCATGCCGGTCATCTCGACGACCTTGGCCCGCTGCAGACCGATCACGGCGCCGACGATGACGGCGACGATGAGCAGGGTGACGCCGAGACCGCTGGGGTCGCCGTCGATCGCCAGCGCGATGGTGGCGGCCAGCGCCACGCCCATGCCGGCGATGCCGAAGTAGTTGCCCAGCCGGGCGGTCTCGTGCTTGGAGAGGCCCGCGAGGGCCAGGATGAAGAGCAGACCCGCTACCAGGTAGGCGGCGTACGAAATGTCAGTGATTTCCATGAGTCAGCTCCTTTCAGGATCGCGAGAACATGGCGAGCATGCGGCGGGTCACCGCGAAGCCACCGAAGATGTTGATGGAGGCCAGCAGGATCGCCAGCGCCGCCAGAATCGTGATCAGGTTGCCGTCGTGCCCGATCTGGAGCAGGGCACCGACCACGATGATTCCGGAGATGGCGTTGGTCACCGACATGAGCGGCGTGTGCAGCGCGTGGTGCACACCCGTGATCACGTAGTAGCCGATCACGATCGAGAGCGCGAAGATGATCAGCTGTCCCTGCAGGACGGCCGGCGAGGCCGCGACCAGGGCCAGCAGTGCGAGCGCACCCACCAGCACGCCACCGAGACGCTGACCGGTGGTGAGCGGCTTCTTCTCCTCCTTGGCCACGACTGCCTCAGCGGCGGGCGCAGCGGCCGGGGCGGCGGAGACCTGGACCGGCGGAGCGGGCCAGGTGGACTCGCCGTTGCGGACCACGGTGATCGAGCGCTGGATGACGTCCTCGAAGTCGAGGACGAGCTGGCCGTCCTTCTCCGGGGTCATCAGCTTGAGCAGGTTCACCAGGTTGGTGCCGTAGAGCTGCGAGGCCTGCGCGGGCAGACGACCGGCGAGGTCGGTGTAGCCGATGATGGTGACGCCGTTGTCGGTGGTGACCACCTGACCGGCGACCGAGCCCTCGACGTTGCCGCCGCTGCCGGCAGCCATGTCGACGATGACCGAGCCGGCCTTCATCGAGGCCACCATCGCCTTGGTGATCAGCACCGGGGCGGCGCGCCCCGGGATCAGCGCGGTGGTGATGATGATGTCGGTGTTCGGCACGGTCTGGGCGTAGAGCGCCTCGGCCCGTGCGTTGTAGTCGTCCGACATCTCCTTGGCGTAGCCGGTGGCGGAGACCTCGACGTCGGCGGACTCCACCGAGAGGTACTCACCGCCCAGCGACTTCACCTGGTCGGCGACCTCGGGACGCGGGTCGGTCGCCTTGACGATGGCACCGAGCGAGCCGGCAGCACCGATCGCGGCGAGACCGGCGACGCCGGCACCGGCGACCAGCACGGTGGCCGGCGGGACCTTGCCCGCGGCCGTCACCTGGCCGGTGAAGAACCGGCCGAAGACGTGAGCGGACTCGACGACGGCGCGGTAGCCCGCGATGTTCGCCATCGAGGAGAGCACGTCCATGGACTGCGCGCGGCTGATCCGCGGCACGGCGTCCATCGACAGTGCGGTGATCGGGCGCGCGGTGAGGTTGGCGACGGTCGCCTCCTCGGTCCGCGCGTTGAGGATGCCGATCAGCGTGGCATTCTCACGGAGACCGTCCAGCTGAGGGTTCGTGGGCGTGTTGACGCTCAGCACGATGTCGCCGGCCAGGGCATCGCCGATCGTGGCGCCTGCCTCGACGTAGGCCTGGTCGGAGAAGCTCGAGGCCTCACCCGCGCCCGACTCGACGATGACTTCGTATCCGAGCTTCGCGAGCTGAACCACGGTGGCAGGGGTTGCCGCCACGCGTGTCTCGCCAGGGCTCTGCTCCCTGATGACTCCGATGATCACTACTACTCCGTTCTTCGGTGAAGGTGACGGCGACCTTCCTTGCCGCCCCTTGCCCAGGGCCTCGTTGCCCCGGTCCCGCTCGCGGGATCGTATCCACGAGTCCACCACGTGGAATACCGCCGTCTCAGCATGTGCCAGTGACCTGGCTCACCCGGAGCGGACGCCGAACGACCGCCGGAGCATCGCCCGGCGGTCGCTCCGACGGGCTCAGCGCAGGCGTACCACCCGGTAACCCATGCTCGCCCCGCCCGGCCAGGACGTCGGGGTGAAGGTGAGCGCGGTCGTGGCACCGGCGGCCACCGCGAAGCGCAGGTAGACCGAGCCGCCGCCGCGCGCGTACGAGGTGGTGGCCGACCCGTCGACGGCGAGGGCGACGTTGGTCAGCTGGTAGGAGCCGTTCAGCGCGATGAAGAGGCTCCGGAAACTCCAGCTCGGCTGGGCCCACTTGCCGGAGGCGCCCAGCAGGCCGGCGTCGGCCTGGTCGTCGAGGAACATCGCCAGCACGAAGTCGCGGTACCAGACCTGGATGTCGGCACCCGTCACCGCGGTGAAGGCGGCCGCTGGGGTTCCGGTGGCCGAGGCGAGCGCCGACCAGAACGCCTCCTCCGCGGCCGGCGACCCGTTCGCATGCCGGTCCGCGGCGTAGCGCAGGAAGGCCCAGCCTGCACCGCGCGCCGCCCCCGTGCCGCCGTCGGCGAGCAGGCCGCTGTTCTGCGGGCTCTGCAGCCAGCCGCGGAGCCGGGTGAAGTTGGTGTTGGCATAGGTGTTGAACGCCGCGACCCGCTTGCTGGCGTTGGGGCCGGTGGTGAGCTGCGTGACCAGGATGTTCGCCAGTGGAGTCAGGCCGACCGAGGCCCCGTAGAAGGTGCGCTCGCTGGCGGCGTCGGCGAGCGCCATGCTCAGCCAGGTGCCGTCCAGAGCCGCGCCGGCGTCAAGGCGGGCGCCGTCGTTGATGAGCAGACCAAGCTGGCGCGCCAGGGCAGGCAGCGAGTTCCCGTAGGTGCTGCTGACGGTCCGGACGTTCGAGTTGACCTCACCGTTGGCGTCAGGAGCCATCAGATAGATGACCTCACCCTCGTTGCTGAGCGCGCACTCGCTCTTCTCCAGCAGGTCCAGCGGACGGGTCAGCTCCGTGACGATGGTGCTCGACGCCGGGGGCGCGAGCTCGTTCAGGCCGCGGGTCACGAAGATCACCACGCGGCCGTTCGCGTCCACGTCGGACGGAGCGCCGAACGCGCCGGTGACGGCGGGGTAGATCGTCTCGTCGAACGCCTTGAGCAACTCGTTGTGGTAGTCGGTCTCGGTGGCCAACGGCGCAAGGCCGCCGCCATAGGTGGGGTTCTGATCGTCGCCGACCAGGATCGCGTGGTCGCCCACCGCCTTGACGACGGCGTTCGTGCCGGTGCCGCTCGCGCAGCCGGCGCCCATCTCGCGGTTGAGCCGCCAGGTGTCGCCGACCGCGGGAACCACCCCGGCAGGCACGCCGGCCGCGGGAACCAGCGGCGTTCCGCCGACGGTGCCGGCGCGAGCCGCCTCGGCGAAGCCGACCTGGTCGCGGCGCCGGGTGGCATCGGCGTCCGCGTTGGCGGCGGCGCTGCCGGTCTGATCGGCGAGCACCGAGGCCGCATTGCCGGTGATCGAGGTGGTCATGGACAGGGCCGAGCCGGACAGGTTCGTGGGCACCAGCAGGTACTCGGCAGCGGCGGCGCCCGTGTTCTTCACCCGCAGCTGGCCACCGGCCGCCGGGACCGAGCCGGCGACGTCGCCGTGCAGCGGAAGGACCACGGCGTCCGAGAACTCGGCATTCACGCTCATCGATGCGGTGACGCCGGCATCGGTGCGCGGGTTCGCGGTGACGCCGTCGCTCCACTGGGTGAAGGTGTAGCCGGCGTCGGGCACGGCGGTGACCGCGGTGCCGTCCTCACCGTGCTCGACGCTCTGCGTGGTGGTGCCGCTCAGCGTGCCGCCCGTGCCGGCGGTGTAGGTGAGGGTGTAGCTGAGCTTCTCGAAGACCGCGCTCACGGAGAGGTCCCCGACCACGCTGAGGTCGGTGCGCGGGTTGGCGGTGCTGCCGTCGCTCCAGCGCACGAAGCGGTAGCCGGTGTCGGGCACCGCGGTGATGGCACTGCCGTCGCTGCCGTGGTTGACGTACTGGGTGGCGGTGCCGGTGATCGTGCCGCCGGTGCCGGCGGTGTAGGCGAGGGTGTAGGAGCTCGTGGCGAAGAACGCGGTGATGCTCATGTCCGCGGTGATCGGGCCATCGCTGCGCGTGGCATCGGTGTTGCCGTCGCCCCACTGCACGAACTCGTGCCCGACGTCAGGCACCGCGGTGACCACGGTCGAGCTCGAGCCGTGCGCGACGGTCTGGGTGGCGGTGCCACCGATGGACCCGCCGGAGTCCGCGAGATAGCGGACCGTGTAGGTGATCAGCTCGTACTCGGCGGTGACGGTGAGGTCGGCGGTGACGTCGAGGTCGGTGCGCGGGTTGGCGGTGCTGCCGTCGCTCCAGCGCACGAAGCGGTAGCCGGCGTCGGGCGTGACCGAGACCGCCGGGCCGTCCTCGCCGTGCTCGACGGTCGCTGGGGCGCTCGGGGAGACCGTGCCGTTGGCTCCCGGCAGGTAGGTCAGCGCATAGGTGTTGACCTCGAAGATCGCGGTGACGGCGAGGTGCGCGGTGACGTCGAGGTCGGTGCGCGGGTTGGCGGTGCTGCCGTCGCTCCAGCGCAGGAAGTGCTGGCCGGCGGCGGGGACGGCGCTGACGGCGGTGCCGTCGTCGCCGTGCTCGACGCTCTGCGCGAGGTCGCCGCTCAGGGTGCCGCCGGGGCCTGCGGTATAGGTCAGGTCGTAGCGGAGCCGCGCGAACTCGGCGGTCACGGTGAGGTCGGCGGCGAGGGCGAGGTCGGCGCGGGGGTTGGCGGTGCTGCCGTCGCTCCAGCGCACGAAGCGGTGACTGGCGCCCGAGACGGCGGTCACCGGCGTCGCGTCGGCGCCCCAGGCGACGGTCTGGTCGGTGTCGCCGGTCACTGCACCGCCTGGGCCGGCGAGATAGCGGGCGCGGAAGGTGAGCACGGCGAACTCCGCGGTGACGCTGAGGTCGTCGGTGACGTCGAGGTCCTGGCGCGGGTTGTCGGTGTTGCCGTCGCTCCAGCGCACGAACGCGTAGCCGGTGTCGGGCACGGCGGTGACCGCGGTGCCGTCGGTGCCGTGGGCGACGGTCTGCGTGGTGCTGCCGCCGAGGGTGCCGTTCGACCCGGCCGCGTAGGTGAGGTCGTAGGTGATCGCCGCGAAGCGGGCCTCGACGTCGATCTTCGCGGAGACGTCGCGGTCGTGGCGCCGCGCGGTGCTGACGCCGTCACTCCAGTCGACGAAGGTGTGGCCGGCATCGGGGACCGCGGTGACCGGAGTGGCGTCGGCGCCCTTCTCGATGCGCTGCGCCAGGTCGCCGGTGATGGCACCGCCGGGGGCTGCGGTGTAGCTGACCGCGAACCGCTCGGCCGCCTCGCCGTCGTCCTCGTCGTCGTCGCCGGGGCCGGTAGGCCCGTTCTCGTCGTCGGCCGGGAGCTGGCCGGCGGGCGGACAGCCGCTGTCCGCGGCCGCGTGCTCCAGCGGGGTGCCGACCGAGCCGAGCAGCACGGCGATCGTCAGCAGGCCCGCGGCCAGGGCGCGCAGGTGCCGGCGACACATCACGACCAGGCCGAGCAGGAGGAGGGAGCCTCCGATCGCGATGGGGAGGAACGACGGGCCACCAGCGTCAGGGAGACAATCCACCCGGCGACACTAGCGACCATTCATGGATGGGGTCCAAGTTGCTCCCGCCTTCGAGACTTCCGGTCTAGACCGACCGGGCTCCCGATGGGCCGCCGCGAGCCTCGACGGTCTCGCGACGCAGCGTTACAATCTAACGCTTGCTTGATGCCGTCGAGAGGACCCTCATGTTCAGTCACCGCACCGGAACCGCACTCGTCACCGGCGGCACCGGCGGGATCGGCGCGGCGATCAGCCGCCGGCTCGCGGAGGAGGGCAGCACGGTGCACTTCACCTACCGCTCCGCCGAGGCAGCCGCCGCCGAGCTCCTCTCCGAGCTGCGCGCCCACCGCGAGACGAGCAGCGCCGCCCCGCTCGACCTGACCGATGCGGACGCCGTCAAGGCGAGCGTCGACGAGGCGGCCGCCGCCCACGGTGGCCTCCACACGCTGGTGCATGCAGCCGGACCGCACGTGCCGATGGTCCACCTGTCGCGCGTGGCACCGGAGGACTTCGCCCGGCAGACGCGCATCGACGTCGACGGGTTCTTCAACCTGGTCAGCGCAACGCTCCCCCACCTGCGCGCCTCCCGCGGCTCGATCGTCGTGGTCAGCACCGCGGCGACCACCCGCTACCCCAAGCGCGACGGACTCTCGTCCGGCCCGAAGGCAGCGGTCGAGGCGCTGGCGCGCGGCTTCGCCGCCGAGGAGGGTCGCTACGGCGTCCGGGTCAACTGCGTCGGGCCGGGCATGCTGACCGACGGGATGGCCGAACGCCTGATCGCGAACGGGGACCTCGACGAGGCGGCCCTGGCGATCACCCGCGACAACATCCCGTTGCGTCGCTTCGGCTCCGCGCTCGACATCGCCGAGGCCGCGATCTTCCTGGCCTCGGACAAGGCCGGCTTCATCTCCGGCCAGAAGCTCGACGTGGACGGCGGCTACGGCGTCTGACCCCCGCCCAATGTGACCTCAGCGCGCAGAATTCCGGGGATTTCCAGCGCTGAGGTCACATTGAGCGGGGATTAAGACCATCGAACAGCAGCGCGAGGTACTCGTCGGCCACCTCGTCGATGGTGACGTCGCCGCCCGGCCGGTACCAGTGCACCACCGGCCAGACCGAGTCGCGGATCAGCCGGAAGGCCACCTGCACCCGCAGGTCGGCACGGAACTCGCCCGCCGCGACGCCGTCGACCAGGAAGCCGCTGATCATCGACTCGAACTCGTGGCGCCGCGCCGCCATCGGCTTGAACCGCTCATTGAGGTGCAGCATCGCGCCCTCGTTCTGATAGACGCGCACCTCGTCGTTGTGGGTGTGCATCGCCTCCAGCGAGACCCGCAGTGCCCGCTCCAGCTTCACCCGCGGGCTGTCGGCGGAGTCGACGATCTCCTGGTAGCGCGCCCAGAGCACGTCCTGAAGGCCGCTGACCAGCGACTCGAGGATGTCCTCCTTGGACTTGAAGTAGTAGTACAGGCTCCCCGAGAGCAGACCGGCGGCGTCGCCGATCTCGCGCACCGTGGTGGCCGCGTACCCGCGCCGCGCGATCAGCTCGGCGCAGACCTTCAACAGCTCGGCACGCTTGGCCTCGCGGTAGGCGGACTCCTCGCCCGTCTGGCGTCGCGCCATGGTGACCACTCTCGTTTCATGCTGGCGGATGGGATCGAGGGCCCGCTGCGCAGGCACCCCGCTGCTAATCTATCAAGCAGTTGCTTGAAACGAGTCGTAGCGAGCCGCCGCCACCACGCGGGACGGCGCCCAGAAGGAGTCCCCCATGGAATTCGCAGTCGTCGCATCCTCCGCCTCCGGCCGCACGGCCGACCCCGAGTGGATGAGCGCCTACGCCCGGCACGCCGAGGCGTGCGGCTTCGAGTCGCTGGTGCTGGTCGAGCACGCGGTGATGGCCAGCGAGTACGCCAGCGAGTACCCCTATGCGCCGTCGGGGCGCGTCGAGCTGGCCGCGGACGTCGACATCCCGGACCCGCTGGAGATGCTCTCCTTCCTGGCCGGGCGCACCGAGCGGCTCGGACTGGCCACCGGCGTGCTGGTGCTGCCCGTGCACCAGCCGGTGGTGCTCGCCAAGCGGCTCGCCACCCTCGACCGGATCTCCGGCGGCCGCCTGCGGATCTGCGTCGGCATGGGCTGGCTGCGCGAGGAGCTGGAGGCGTGCGACGTGCCGTTCACCGCCCGCGGACGGCGCGCCAACGAGCAGATCGAGGTGCTGCGCAAGCTCTGGGCCGGCGGCCCGGACGGGGTCAGCCACCACGGCGAGTTCTTCGACTTCGACCACGCCGTCAGCTACCCGAAGCCGGTGCAGGCCGGCGGCGTGCCGCTGCACATCGGCGGCCACACCCCGGCCGCCGCCCGCCGCGCCGGGCGCTACGGCAACGGCCTCCAGCCGTTGGGCCTGGCCGGCGAGGCGCTGGCCGACGTGGTCGCGCTGATGCGTCGCACCGCGGAGGAGCACGACCGCGACCCGAACGCCCTGGAGCTCTCGCTGGGCCACCTGGTCACCAAGATCAACGCCGACCGGGCGGCCTCCCTCGAGGCCCAGGGCGCGACCCGGATCGTGCTGGCCGCCAGCGACACCGGCGACCTCGAGCAGGCCAAGGACGAGCTCTCCGCCTGTGCCGAGCGGCTCGGCCTGTGACCCTCTCCGGCGACGACCGGCTCGCGCTGCACGACCTGGTCGCCCGCTACGCCGCCCTGGTGGACGCACGCGACTTCACCGCGGTCGGCGAGCTCTTCACCCCGGACGCAGTGCTGCGCACCCCCGCGCCGCCGTCCGAGCTCGCGCCGGTGAACAGGCTGAGCGGACGCACCTCGATCATCACCGAGCTGCAGCGCCTGGAGGGGTTCAAGGCCACCTTCCACGGCATCCTCGGCGTCGTCCTCGACCC
>NZ_BAAALG010000007.1:156405-157241 GCF_039528155.1 Nocardioides dubius
TGGGTGGCCTTCGCCCTGAGCGAAGGCCACCCAGGGCCCGTTCTCGCATAGCGCCGGCGCGTGCTCAAGAAAATAGACAAAGTGCACATAAACCGGCCGAGAAGCCTTGACGGCCCGAAATCGGCATCGCTATCGTGCGAGCGGATCAAATTAGGCTTGCCTTACCTAAGTGGGTAACGAGCCGTGGTCCGCCGAATCGAGGCGACAAGCGTTTGAGCGGCTGGGGCCGCCCCGGACAAGAGCAAACCCCAGCCCACCCCGTCGCCTCACCCACACCGCACCCCGAGGGGTGCGGCAAACACGGATCGGCAACAGGGCCGATCTGCACGCTAGGAATGAGGTTGCACCATGTCAAATGGCACCCGTACCCGGATCACTCGCGCCACCAAGCTCAGCGCCGCCATCGGTGGCGCCGCCGCAGTCGCCGCGCTCTCCGCGATGCCTGCGTTCGCCGCCGGCACGATCACCGCGGTCTCGCCGACCCCCTTGGTCGACGCCACCACGGCCACCGTGACCGGAACCGGCTTCGCGGCCAACGCCGACCTCCGGGTCGGCCTCTGCTCGACTGACACCTACGGCCTGCTCGCGATCCCGGCCTGCGGCGAGTTCACCGACACCACCACCGACGGCAGCGGCAACCTCTCTGCGGCCTTCGTCGCCTACGAGAACGGCGTCAACAACCACTACAACCCGCTGAACCCGGTCTTCTGGGGCCAGCCGTCCACGCTCGACTGCACCGCCCCCGGCTCCTGCGAGATCGTGATCACCTCGCACAGCGGGACGTCGAGCACCACCGAGGCGACCGCTCCGGCCAACTTCTGAGCCACCGCCTGACC
>NZ_BAAALG010000007.1:157270-161233 GCF_039528155.1 Nocardioides dubius
AGGCCACTCACCCTGTCTCGGACAAACCGCTGGGAGAACCCGATGGGTCACCATCCTCAACCTCAGGCCGTCGCGCGCGGCCGCTCGCTGGGCGCCGTGATCGTCGCCGTCATGGCGCTGCTCGGCTCGGCGCTGTTGCACGTCGCAGCCCCGACCACCGCTGCCGCCGCCACGACCCCGATCAGCGAGGGCACCTTCACCTGGGGCATCAAGGAGTCCTGGCGCTCCTACATCGGCGACGGCTCCGTCGCCGGAGGCGGCGCCACGGTGACCGAGACGATCGGCACCCCGAGCAACCCCTACCCCCGCTCCTTCGAGTTCCCGATCACCTCGGGCAGCTTCGACGACGAGACCAACACCGCCCGGCTGACGCTGGGCGGCTGGGTGCACTTCCGCAAGTTCCCCAACTTCAACGGCGACGGCAAGTGGGCGCTGGACACCAAGTACTCCGAGCTGACCGTCGAGATCAGCCCGACCAGCCAGGTGATCCGAGGAAACCACACCGGCTACTCGCGCGAGGATCCCGGCGGCGAGCTGCACGAGGACGTCGACGTCGTCCTGGCCCGCTTCGACATCACCGGCGCCGAGACCGACTTCAGCGACGGTCGCAGCCGGTGGAACGAGATCCCGACGGTGGCCGGGCCCGGGCTCAACATCTACAGCGCGAGCCTGCCGATCGACCCGGCGAGCATCGACTACGCAGGCCCGGGCGGGTTGCCCGACCTGGCCGAGAAGTGGGACACCCCCGGCACCCCGACCCTGGCCCAGGGCGCGACCTGGATCTCCACCGATGCCACCAACTCCGTCACCCGCACCAACCGCCAGCTCTACGTGCCCGAGACCGGTCCGGTGGTCCACACCGTGGAGATGACCGGCGGCGGCACCGCGGCCGGCACCCTGACCCTCACCGCTCGCGACGCCGTCACCCTGGCACCGGTCGGCACGCCGCACGTGGTCACCAACTATCCGGTGGCCAACCGTGGCCAGTACGCCAAGACCGCCTTCGACGCCGCGAGTGGCACCGTCTTCTTCGTCACCGGCATGGACGGCTCCCCCGCCGTGGAGACCACCGTCCGCGCGGCCCGGTGGGACGCCGAGTCGCAGAGCTACCAGGCCAGCGTGGTCGGTCGGCTGCGCGACGCCGTCAGCGCGACCACGCAGGTACCCGTCGAGGCGATGGTCTGGAACCCGGTCAAGGACGAGCTGGCCGCGATCACCACCAAGAGCGCCGCGGTCGACGTCTACACCAACGCCGAGATCACCCGCTTCCGCCTCGACGGCGGCCAGTGGAGCGCGACCCGCAGCGATCTGAGCGCTCCCGCCACCGGCGAGTTCGCCGGGGCGAGTGCGGGGAACACGCTCTTCGCCAACCACGCCAGCTCCGCCGTCAACGACCAGAAGCCCCTCGCGGTCGCCGCCGACGGCAGCTACCTGCACGCCTCCGGGAGCTCCTACCTGACGGTGGCCGGGGCCCGGCGCTACCTGCCGGCCACACACATCGACTTCACCCCGGCCGGCGCGGCCACCGTGCAGTACATCGACGGCACCCGCCCCGGAACGGTCAGCGGCACCTACTACGGCTTCAACTCGATCGTCGCCGATGCGCAGGGCCGGTTGGTGCTGCACAACTCCAGCACCACCATCGACAGCTACGTCCGCGTCTCCGTCCTCGACGGCGTCGCCACCGCCGGCACGATCCGGCAGGGCCCGGTGGACGTCTTCCCGCCGCTCGGTGCCAGCAACTTCGCCACCTCGATGATCGCCGATGCCGAGCACGACCTGGAATGGGTCATCGACATCACCGATCCCGACGGCACCCGGATCTTCGGTCTGCGCGACGACGAGATCCTCAGCCGGCACACCTTCAAGGACTTCGCCCCGAACTACATCACCTACCCGGTGCTCGGGCTCGGCGACAACGGCGCCGTGTACGTCCCGGTGATCGACGCCGCGACGAACCGGGCCGGCTACCAGCGCTTGGAGCTCCTCGGCGAGCTCGCCGACCTCGAGGAGCAGCCGGAGTCGGTCGCCGTCACCCTCGGGGTGGGCGTCGCGTCCAAGCCGGTCACCTTCACCTCGACGGTCACCGGCGGCTCCCCTGCCCCGCAACGCCAGTGGCAGATCAAGCGCCGCGGGGAGTCCAGCTTCCAGGACCTCGACGGCGAGCACGGCGAGACGCTGAGCGTGCAGGCCGTGCCCGACCTCGGCGGCAGCCAGTACCGCGCCGTCTACGCGAGCACGGCGGGCAGGATCGTCTCCGACGTCGCCGACCTGTCCGTCGACCATGCCCCTGCGCTCATCCGGGACGCGACCGACCAGAGCGTGACAGAGGGTGAGGACGCCACCGTGCTGATCGATGCGTCCGGTGCCCCGGAGCCGACGATCACCTGGCAACGCCGGGTCGGCGGCTACTGGCAGAGCATCGACCCCGAGGACGACAACTTCACCCTCAACGGCGCGAGTCTGACGGTGCGCGCCACGAACCTCGAGCAGAGCGGCTCCCGGTTCCGGGCGAAGGTCGCCAACGCGGTGGCCACCATCTACTCGCGCACCTCGACGCTCAGCGTCAGGCCCGCGGTCACCCCGCCCGAGGAGACCCTCTCCCTGAGCGGAGTGGCGTTGGAGTGGACCGGCTCGGCCGAGCTGCAGAAGGCGCCTCCGGTCGGCGGCTCGAACTACTTCTCGGCCGGCACCTCGGCCGGCGACGAGGCCAGCTACCGGGCCAGCCAGGGCGACGTCCGGGTGCTGCAGGTCGCCGGCGACGGCAGCCGGACGCCGGCCACCTGGGCGACCCGAGCCGCTCACGTCGCCAGCGGCACCACGCAGCTGATCCGGCTCGACGGCGGCGAGGCGACCGTCGAGCCGGATGGCTCGGCGACCGTCTCCTGGGACGGCGCCTGGAGCGTGAACTTCTACGGCGGCATGGTGCCCTTCACCCTGACCGACCCCGAGCTGATCGTCTCCGCCGACGGCACCGGCAGCCTGCGCGCGGATCTCAGCGGCTATGCCTCCAACCAGGCCAACCCCAACGACCGCACCCCGCTGGACCCGGTCGCCGACGTCACCGTGGCCACCTTCAAGCAGGTCGAGATCGACACCACCGGCGCTATCCAGATCGAGCCCGACTACGCCGGTGTCGAGCTCGAGGTGCCCAGTGGCAGCACCCCGCAGAACCGCAGCAACGTCGGCTGGGGTGCGTGGCCGCAGCCGTTCGTCGACTTCCACTTCGCCAGTGGGCTGAGCAGCTACTGGTACTCCTCGGGCGGCGCGGCCGACGGCCTCAAGGCGCCCAGCGCGTTCACTGTCGACTTCACCGACGCCGTCGAGACGCCCGAGCCTGGGTCCGAGCGCGTCTCGACCACCACGCTCAGCCTGGATCGCAGCCGCTACGCCTACGGGCAGAGCTCGACCGCGACGATCCGGGTCAGCGCGGCCGGAGCAACCCCCACCGGGCGGGTCACGGTCCGGGTCGGCAGCCTCACCAGGTCGGCGACCCTCCAGGACGGAGCGGCGCGTGTGGTCCTGCCGCCCCGGGTCGCTCCGGGCGCCAGCACCGTCGTCGTCACCTATCCCGGAGCCGACGGCCTCACGGGGTCCAGCGCCCGCACCGGCATCCGGGTGCTGCGGGCCAGCCCCACGGTCAGGGCGACGCTCAAGCGCGCGTCGGTGAAGGCGGGCCAACGTGCCCGGCTGAAGGTGCGGGTCGCGCTACCGGGCGACGCCGCCCTGCCCGTCACCGGCCAGGTGGTGGTGCGCGAGCGGGGGCGGATCATTGCGGTCGGCAGGCTCCGCGCGAGCCACCGCGGAGTGCTCACCGTGCGGCTGCCGCGACTCGCTCGCGGGACCCACTACCTGCGCGCGAGCATCGGCGCCACCGAGCTGAACCTGGCGCGCTCCAGCAAGTACCAGCGGCTCGTCGTCCGGTAGCACCGTGAGCGCTCGCGAACGGGCATGAGCCGATGA
>NZ_BAAALG010000007.1:161267-173230 GCF_039528155.1 Nocardioides dubius
TCCTCGACCGGCCCGGCTGTCGCTCAGTGGCTCACTTGCCGTGCGGCGCGACCACCGCGCGGGCGCTCAGCTCGCCCGCCTCGAGCTTGCGATAGGCCTCGAGCGCGTCGTCGAGCGCGAAGATCTCGACCTCCGGGGTGATCTTGCCCTCGCGGTAGAGGGCGACCACCTCGTGCAGCTCCTCGATGGTTCCCCAGTAGGTGCTGGACAGATCGGCCTCGTAGGGCACGCCGTAGAAGTTCCAGTCGTAGACGCCACCGGCGATGCCGACCACGGTGACCCGGCCCTTCAACGCCACGCTGTCCATCGCCAGCTTGATGGTCGGGGCCACGCCGACGAAGTCGAAGACGGCGTCCACGCCGCGGCCTCCGGTCAGCTCGCGGATCGCCGTCGCCTGGTCGGGTCCGCCGGGAACGGTGACGGCGCCCGCCTCCTCGGCCCGGCGCATCGCGTCCTCCTTGTTGTCGGTGGCGATCACGGTGGCGCCGGTCAGTGCCTTGAGGATCTGCACCCCCAGCTGCCCGAGACCACCGAGGCCGATCACCAGGGCGTACTTGCCGCCGCCCGCCAGCACCGGCAGCGCCCGCTTGATCGCGTGGTACGGCGTCAGGCCGGCGTCCGAGAGCGGCGCGGCTGCGACCGGGTCGGCGTCACCGAGCGGCACCAGGTTGCGCGCCGGGACCGCGAGGTACTCCGCCATCCCGCCGTCACGACCGAGACCGGAGGCCAGGTACGGCATGGTCGCCGCGTTCTCGCAGTAGGTGTCCTGCCCGCGTGAGCAGGCCGCGCAGTGACCGCAGCCGATCGGACCGTAGACCAGGTAGGCGGCGCCGATCTCGATCCCGGCCACGCCCTCGCCGAGCTCCTCGACCCAGCCCGAGTTCTCATGACCGAGGATGAAGGAGGGCTTGAGCTGCGCGGGCCCGAACTCCTCGGTGAACTCGCGGAACACCGCGACGTCGGAGTGGCAGGCACCGGCCCCCGCGACCTTCAGCAACACCTCGCCCGGGCCAGGCTTCGGCTTCTCCACCTCCTGCAACGAAGGCGCTGACTGGTACTTCTCAAAGACGACCGCACGCATCGGACTCTCTCTCCCTTGACTGGTACTGGCACGAACCGCAGAGAACGCTGACTGTGGCTCCTCCACTGAAGCACGCCGAGAAAACCGGCACCAGAAGGGCAGCCGGATCGATCAGCGACGCGGAGTC
This sequence comes from Nocardioides dubius, assembly GCF_039528155.1. Lineage (NCBI taxonomy): Bacteria > Bacillati > Actinomycetota > Actinomycetes > Propionibacteriales > Nocardioidaceae > Nocardioides > Nocardioides dubius. The sequence continues at coordinate 162,476 of NZ_BAAALG010000007.1, forward strand.
CCTATAGTCCTGAGCCATGAGCATCCGGCCCCGGGGATCCAGTTTCCGATCGATCGGAGTGCGTCGCGCGCTCCGGGCGGCCGGCGCAGCCGCCGTCCTCGCCTTGGTCGCCGTCCCGGTCTCGGGCGGCTCCGCGGCCGCCGACGACGAGACGCCGCCGGCCACTGCCAGTGCCGCACCCGCGTCGCCCGAGGCCGCGCTGGCGGAGAAGTTCGCCCCCGTGATGAGCCTGGTCGAGCAGACCGAGGAGTGCGGCCCGGGCGAGCCGTACGTGCCCAGTGACGTGGACATCATGTTCGACAACCCGTCGGTCGCCCTGCGCGGCCCGTGGACGCAGCGGGATCTCGTGAAGGCCGGCCCCAGCCAGGACGACGTCGCACAGGGGCTGCCCGGCTACGCGCTCGACCTGCCGGGCGACCCGCTCGACCCGCAGTGCAGCTACGAGAAGTGGGCGAATGCCCAATGGGGCAAGGAGCCGACGCCCACGATCTACGGCCGGGTCGCCTTCCAGGAAGGGCACGAGGGACGGCTCGCACTGCAGTACTTCTTCTTCTATCCGTTCAACGACTACAACAACAAGCACGAGACGGACTGGGAGCGGATCCAGTTGGAGTTCGAGGCCGACAGCGCCGAGGAGGCGCTGGGCCTGACGCCGGTCCGGGCGGTCTACTCCCAGCACTACGGCTCGGAGTACGCGACCTGGGGCGAGAGCCCGGACGAGAAGCTGGAGATCGTCGACGACACGCACCCGGTCGTCTTCGTCTCCGCCGGGTCGCACGCCAACCAGTTCAGCAGCGGCGTCTTCATGGGCAACAACGCCGAGCTCGGCTTCGGCTGCGACACCACGGCCGGCGACCAGCGCGAGCTGCGCCCGGTGGTGAAGACCATCCCGACCGATGACGAGGAGGCGGCCGAGGCCTTCCCCTGGACGCAGTACCGCGGGCACTGGGGCGAGGTCGGACCGCGCCGCTTCTACGAGGGCCCCACCGGCCCGAACCGCAAGCAGGCCTGGAACCGGCCGTTCTCCTGGTCGGAGAAGGCCCGCGCCAGCAGCTTCGAGGTGCCCGGCGCCGGCCTGGTCGGCTCGCGGGTCACCGAGACCTACTGCTCGGCTGTCGGCACCGGCAGCGACCTGTTCCGCACCTACGTCTCCTCCCCACTGAGCGTGCTCCTCGGCCTCGGCGTCGCCCTGCTCGCGATGCGCTGGCTGCTCGGCCGAACCCGTTGGGAGACGACTCCCCTGCCGCTGCGCCGGTGGCGCTCCGCAGGCCAGACGGCGAACGCCTCCTGGCAGCTCTTCCGTGCTCACATGGGCCTGTTCCTGAAGATCTCCGCGCCGATGGCCGCGATCACGGTGGCCTCGGTCGCGGCGCGGTCGCTGGGGTTCGTCTCCGGAATGCCGTGGTGGTGGCAGGCCCTGCTGGCGGTCGCTGCGCTCGGCTCGTTGCTGCCGGCGGCTGCGGCGACGGTGCACGCCATCGGTGCCATCGCCGAGGGCCGCCCGGTCACCGTGGCCGAGGCCTACCGCGGCTCCTGGCGCCCCGCGCTCGCGGCGCTGGTTCCCCTGGTGGTGGCCGGGGTCGTCATCGTCGGTTGCCTCGGGTCGTTGCTGCTGACGCCGATCGCCCTGCTGCTGTTGACCGGCTGGACGCTGCTGCTGCCGCTGGTGGTGCTGGACGGCGTCAGCGGGTTCCGGGCCTGGTGGCGGAGTCTCGCGCTGGCCTGGCGCTCGTGGCGCACGATCCTTCCGGTGGCGGTGTTCGCGCTGCTGTTGCTCACCACCGCCGGGTTGGTCATCGCGGCGCTGCTCTTCCTGATCTATCCGGCACCGTTCGTGATCCTCAACGCCGTGCCCCCGTTGATGGTGGCGCTGTTGTGGCCACTGGTGATGATCGCCTCGACCTACTGCCTCGCCACGGCGCAGGCGGCCGAGCAGGCCGCGAACACGCCGACGACCGAGGCGACGGCGGCGACGGAGGAAGCCGCGGGGCAGCAGGCGTAGGGCCGAGTGCCGACGAAGATGTCAACCGCGACCGTCGACGTCGGCCGCGTGAGCCAGTCGTGCACGGTCGTGATCGGAAGCTCAGCGGCAGCGGGCAGCAGCCCGATCAGGGTCTGCGCCTCGCCGTTGAAGTAGGCATCGGTCTTCGGACAAGGGGTGATCGCTGAGTCACAGAACGGCGCCGCCGTCTGGGAACCGCGCGGCAGCGACAGACCGACCACCGCGACGAGTGCGCAGCGCCCTCGGCCACCAGCGACCCACGCCGCCAAACGCGCTCGCGCGATTGTGTCGGACGTCACTCGTAGCGTGATTCGTGTGCTCGGGAACCACCCGAGACACCCGCCACTCGGAGGCGCACATGCCACGCATCACTCCCCCAACCGATCCACCCACTGCGACGGTTGCGCAGGACGCACTGGCGTTGAGCCAGCAGGCGATCTGCCAAGCCACGTTGGCGATCGAGGCCGCGCTCGACTTGTGTAGCGATGCTGAGCCGATCTACCTGACGACGGCGGAGAAGCAAGCTGTATTGCTGAAGATGCCGGTGTTGCAGGCGCGACTCACCGAGTTGAACTACCGGCTCCTGGCCTGTGCCTTCGACGTGGCCGACGCCCACGGCGCAAGGAACATCGGCGACTACCTCGCGCATGAGACCCACCAGGCCCACGGCACCATGGCCCGCGAACTGCGCACCGCTCGCGACCTCGACAGCAGGTGGATGCACCTGCACGCCGCACTCCGCGACGGCCGCGTCAACCTCGCCCAGTCCGTCGAGATCACCCGGTCCTTGAACGCACTGCCCGACGACCTCGACACCACGGTTCTCCGTGACGCCGAACGGACCCTCGTCGAGCACGCCAAGCAGTTCGGACCCAACGACCTCCGCCGGATGGGCAAACGCATCATCGACGTCGTGGCGCCGGAGATCGCCGAAGCCGTGGAAGGCAAGCGTCTGGCAGATGAGGAACGCTCGGCTCGCGAACGCCAGCAACTGACGTTGAAGCCGCAGGGCGACGGCACCACCCGGATCAGCGGCCTGCTGACCGACGGTTGCGCCAACCGGTTGGCCACCGCGCTCAACGCGATCACCAACCCGAGACGCGACCACCTCACCCCCGCACCCTGCGGGTGCGCGCCCGACACCGACGGCACCTACCGCGAGTCGTGCGGGGATCTGGAGTGCCCCGGCCACGATCCCCACCACGGCACCTTCGCCGATGCCCCCGGCGGAAGGCGTGACGACACGACCGGCACAGAACGCTCCTCGACATCTACCGGGCATGCCAGCAACCCCCGCACCTGCTGCGACGGGACCGCTGCCGTCGGCGGAAGCTACGGAAGCGGCGGGACCGCTGCCGCCGGCGGAAGCGACGGCAGCGGCGGCGGCACGAAGCCGAACCCCGTCCGCAAGCTCTCCACCCCACAACGCAACGCCCGCGCGCTCAACACACTCCTGGAGACGCTCGACCCGAAACGCCTGCCCCTGCACGGCGGAGACGCCACCACCGTCGTCGTCACCATCAGCCTCGACGCACTACGCAACGAGATCGGCACCGCAACCCTCACCACCCAACGCAACGCCTGGCACGACCGCATCAGCGCAGGCGAAGCAAGACGCCTCGCCTGCAACGCCGGCATCATCCCCGCCGTACTCGACGGCCAGAGCCAGCCGCTCGACCTCGGCAGAACCAAGCGCTTCTACAGCGCCGCCCAACACAGGGCCCTCGCGCTCATGCACCCCTACTGCCGAGCAGAGAACTGCCGCATCCCCGCCACCTGGTGCGAAGCACACCACAACAATCCCTGGTCCCTCGGCGGAAGAACCGACCTAACCGACGGCAGCCTGCTCTGCAGCAAACACCACCACTACATCCACGACCCCACCTACACCGTCGAACACCTCCCCCACGGAGGCATCCGCTTCACCCGGCGCACGTAGGCCGGGCGCTACATCGGCCCGCGACGCGAGCGGGTGCCACGCAAGCGCGCACCTGCGCCCACCGCAGCGCAAGCAACCGCGAGCGCCGACAGCGCCGCGCGGCGCACCTCAGCGCGCCGGCGTAGCCCGCTGCGCCTCCTCTCAGGCGTCGGTGACCGGCGCGGTGCGCGGGGTGCGGCGACCTTCCTCCAGGAAGCGCAGGATCATCTGGCTCGGTCCGCTCCAGAGGCCGAACAGCAGCGTGCCCCACAGGGCGCCCACACCGAGGGCCAGCCCGAAGCTCGTCATGGGCAGCAGCAGTCCGATCCAGAGCACGACCGAGACCGCCCACATCACGTTCACCATCCGCGGCATCCGCTCGCCCGAGCGCGCCAGCACGACGCTGCCCACCACGACGTAGAGCGCAGCGACCCACGGCAGCAGCCCGCCCCGCATGATCGTCGCCCCGATCACGACCTCCACGGCACCCACCGCTGCGAACACGAACAGAACGTCCTTGCGCATGGTCGACCTCAACTCTCCTCAGCCCGGACCCTCACGTTGCCGGCACGGCTCACGCTAGGCCATCCCCTTCCCCTGCACCGCAGAACCCCAGGTGGCCGTGGTCACCCCACATGCTCGGCCCACGCATCGGGTACCGCACCTCCATGTCCTCGTACTGGCTGGAACGAACGTCCTCCCTCAGCCCGGCTCCCGGCGCCTCGGCCGAGGCACTCCCCGAGGAGGCGGAGGTCGTGGTCGTCGGCGCCGGCATCACCGGGCTGGTGACCGGTCTCCTGCTGGCCCGCGCGGGACGGCAGGTGGTGGTCCTCGAAGCCCGGCGGGTGGGGGCGGTGACCACCGGCCACACGACCGGCAAGGTCTCCCTGCTCCAAGGCACCAAGCTCTCCCGTCTGCTCGACCAACAGCCCGAGGCAGCCGTGCGGCGCTACCTGGAGGCGAATCGCGAGGGCCAGGCCTGGCTGCTGCGCTTCTGCGACGAGGCGGCCCTCGGTGCCGAGCGTCGTACCGCGATGACCTACGCCGCCTCAGCAGAGCAAGGGGCCGCTGCGGAGGCGGAGCATCGGGCCGCGCAACATCTCGGCCTCACTACCCGGTGGGTCGAGCGGCCGGACCTTCCGTTCCCCGCCTTCGGTGCCGTCGCCCTGGACGACCAGGCGCAGCTCGACCCGATGGCGGTGCTCACTGAGCTGGTGCGCGAGCTCGGCGAGCACGGCGGCACGCTGATCGAGGGAGAGCGCGTGGTGCGGATCGGTGCCGGAGCGACGCCCGTGGTGCACACCCACAACGGCCTGCAGATCCGGGCGGACGACGTCGTGCTGGCGACCGGCACCCCGATCGTCGATCGCGGCGCACACTTCGCGAGGCTCGATGCGCAGCGCTCCTACGTCGCTCTGTTCTCCGGCGTCCAGGCGCCCTCGGAGATGCTGCTCTCCGCCGGTGCGCCGACCCGCTCGGTCCGCGAGGTCACCGAGGACGGCGCCTCCCTGCTGATGGTGGGCGGATCGGGCCACGGCGTCGGGCGCACCACCAGCGAGCGCCGGCACCTCGACGACCTCCGCGCATGGACCGCGCGGCACTTCCCCGGCGCGCAGGAGACACACCGCTGGTCGGCCCAGGACTACCGCTCCCACGACGGCCTCCCCCACGTGGGCACCCTGCCGTTGGGCGGCCATCACCTGCAGGTCGCCACCGGGTTCGACAAGTGGGGGCTGACCAACGGCGTCGCCGCCGCGCTGCAGCTCTCCGCCGAGCTGCTCGGCGGAGAGATGCCCTGGGCACCGCGACGCTCCGCGTTGCCCAGGGCGAGCGCTGCGACGACAGCGGTGTGTGCCAACCTCGAGGTCGGCGCCCGGCTGGCGGGCGGCTGGGCCGCCGCCGAGGCGAAGGCGGTGCCCGAGGATCTCCCCGAGGGCTCGGGCGTCGTCGGTCGGCACGGGCTCGACCCTCGCCCCGTCGCCACCGCCCGCGTCGCCGGACGCCTGTGCCAGGTCAGCGGCGTCTGCACCCACCTGGGCGGCATCCTGCGGTGGAACGATGCCGAGAGCAGCTGGGACTGCCCCCTGCACGGCTCCCGCTTCAGCGCGGACGGCGCCGTCCTGGAGGGCCCGGCCACCCGCCCCCTGGCCGCGGCACCCGCCGATGCCGCGACCCGGAGCTGATCAGCCGACCCGGGCTCACTCCACGCGCGTGATCGCCAGTCGCAAGGTGCTGGCCGGAGCACCGCCGGTGTTGCTGGTCAGCTGCAGCAGCTGTGCCTCGGTCTGGGTCCCGGAGATCTGGTAGCTCAGGAAGCCGCCACCCCGCAGCGTGGTGATCGCCGATGCCGAGAAGGGACCGAAGCCGTACTCGACGGGAACCTGCGGGTAGGGAAGGCTGTAGGTGCTCGGGAAGTCGGCGTTCATCCCCGCGAAGATGCTGCGGAAGTTCCACGTCGGGATCTGGACATCAGCGCTCGCCCCCAACAGCCCCGGGTAGTCGTCGACGGCGAGCGCCAGGCTCCAGCCGCCGAGCAGACGGTCGGTCGCGACACCGGTCCGCGCCGCCAGGTTCGCCGTGCCGGTGCTGGTGGAGTCGGTGAGCGCGGTCAGGAACGCGGCGTCCGAGGTGCCGTAGCGGTCGATCGCGTAGCGCAGCAGCGACCAACTGGTGGCGTACCAGTAGGAGGCGTTGTCCGAGGCGGTCGCGCCGAACGGCGACAGCAGCCGCGCATTGGTGCCGAACAGGAGCGTGTACAGCGAGGTGAAGTGACGCTGCATGATCGAGGCCGGACGCGCGGGCAGCGCGTCGCACTCGGCCGCCCCCGGGCGGGCGTCGCAGTAGAGGCTGTTCGGCGCGGCGGCCGTTCCGTAGCCGGTGTTGCCCTTCCACGGCACCCCGTAGACCGCCCCGCGTGCCCACAGCTCCTCGGCCATGCGCGCGGTGCCTTCCTCCAGCCACGGCTCCTCGAGCGGCGCCCCGTTGGCGGTGCGCGCCGCCATCGAGGCGACGTGCTTGCTCTCGTGGATGAACGTCGAGCGGACCGTGCGGTACCAGTTGTCGGGGGTGGCGCCGGTGTACCCGGTCCCGACCACGGTCGGCTGGTAGACGTAGAAGAACTCACCGAAGTTGCTGGCGCCGTTCAGCCCCGAGCCGGTGTACGGGCCACCGACGGCCGGCGACCCCGTGTCGTCGTTGGGGAACTGGTCGCAGCTGACCACGAAGCCGGCGACGCCGGAGAACGAGTTGTTGAGGCGCGGCGTGGAGAGCGCGACCATCACGCCGTTGTTGTCGGTGACGGCGTCGCGGCGCAGGATGTCGCCGAAGTTGTTGCGGACCACCGGCTCCATGTCGGCGTTGAACTGGTCGCCGATCTTGTCGTAGTAGTCGGCCATCGCCGGGTTGCTCGCGGCCTTCAGGCCGGCCGGGGTCGCGTCGTCCTCGTAGATGACCAGCTTGCCCTCGGCATAGACGCGGGTGGCACTCGCCACGTAGTAGCTGTTGCAGATGTTGCTGGCGTTGATGTCCGAGACCCGGAACTGCCGGGTCGACGGCAGATCGCTCGCCAGCGAGTCGCGTGGGGCACCGCGGCGCTTCACGCCCGCGGTGCCGAACTCCTCGCTCAGCAGCCGGTGCTGCTCACGGTTCTTCACCGCGAGCTCGTCGTGCGCGTCCTCGCCCGGCGCTGCCAGGGCCTCGGCACCGTCGTCGCCGTGGATCGCGTCGCCCGAAGCCTCGGCACCCGGACCGGCCAGCTCGTCCGAACGTGGTGCAGCAGCGGCCCGGCCGGGCGCCACGTCCGGGGTGACCGCCCCGGCGACGTTGCCCTTCAGCTGGAAGGGCGCGTTCGCGCTGGGGCTCGTCGCCGAGTTGAAGACCGAGACGACGTAGCGGCCCGGCCCGGCCGCGGAGGCGAGCTCGTTGCAGCCGATCTCCGCGGGGTCGGTGATCACCGTCGCCTCGCCCCGCGCCAGCTGGCGCGGGATGACCTGGAGCGGGTGGCTCACGGTGTTCGTGTCGACGCCGTCCACGACGGCCTTGACCGGTACCCCGGCGCCCGTCGGCACGCACGGCACGGTGACCGTCAGCGAGGTGGCGGTCGCTTCCGTCACCGGCGCGGTGACTCCGCCGATGGTGACGACGTTGTTCGCCGCGGTGGTGCTGAACTGCCGCCCCGTCAGGGTGGCGCTCTCACCCGGCTTGAGGGTGGCGGGCGCGATCGAGGTGATCGCCGGCCCGGGCGGCACCGTGGTGATGGTGAAGGTCTGCGGCGCGGAGGTGTCCGTGCCACCGTTGGCCGTGCCGCCGTCGTCGGTGATCCGCACCGTCACCGTCGCGGTGCCGGTCTGGGCGGGATCCGGGGTGAACCGCAGGACGCCGTCGGCGCCCACGCTCGGCTGGACCCCGAAGAGCTGGTTGTTCGAGTTGCTGACCGTGAAGCTCACCGTCTGCGAGCCCTCGCCGGGGCCGGCGCTGATCGCGGTCGCCCATGGGTCGACGACGTAGCCGATCGGGTCGCCGTTCTCCTCGGCGTTGGGGATCGAGGTCTGGTTCGGGCCGGCGGTGAAGCTCGGCGCGTCGTTGACCTGGCCGACGACGACCGGGATCTCGGCGAGGTCGAACTGGACGCCACCGCTCCCGGTGTTGCCCAGGTCGCCCACGGTGATCGAGAGCGTCTCCGGGCCGGAGTAGTTCGCGTTCGCCAGGTAGGACATGCCGGCGAGCGCCGCGTTGACGTCCGCCAGGGTGCCTTCGAAGGACATCGCGGCGTCGCTGGAGCCGTCGCCCACCAGGAAGGTCAGGCCGGTGATGCTGGACAGGTCGAGGCGCCCGTGGACGACGGCCAGCGCCACGGAGAGCGGGCTCGTGCCCGCGTCCACGTCCGCCAGGCTGAGGCCGGAGAGCTGTGCCGCGGCGTCCTCCAGGGCCGAGAAGGAGGCCGGCGCGGTGATCACCGGTGCGTCGTTGACGGCCTGGACGCTCACCGCGCGGGTCGCACTGTCATCGAGGCCGGCGTCGTCGACGACATGCACGCTCAGCGTGCGACCGGCCGTGTTCGGGGCCTCGGAGCCGTTGGCGTAGGTGACGGCGCGCAGGGCAGCCTGGTAGGCGGCCGGGGTAGCCTCGCCGTCGAGGGTCAGCGTGCCGGCCGCGTAGGAGGCGGTGATGCCGGCATGCGTTCCGCCGAGCGCCAGCACGTCCTGGCCGGCGGCGAAGCCCGCGCTGATCGCCACGGTGGCGCCGGTGATCTCGCCGTCCAGGTCCACGTCGCTCAACGTCAGCCCCGGGTCGACCGCGGTGGCGGGGTCGCCCTCGGCGTACGCCGTCGTGCCGGCGGAGGTCTCCAGCACCGGAGCGTCGGGCAGGCAGGTGACGCTCACGGTGACGGTCGCGGTCACGCCGTCGCTGAGCGTGTAGGTGAACGAGTCGGTCGCACCCTCGACGCTGCAGAAGTCCGGGTCGGGCTGGTAGGTGATGGCGTTGCCGCTGCGGATCGCGGTGCCGTGCGCCGGCGAGGTGATCGTGGTGATCGACAGCGGAGCACCCTCGGGGTCGGCGTCGTTGGCCAGCACGTCGAGCGGATTGGGGGTCGAGTCCTCGTCGACGGTGAAGGTGTCGTCGACGGCCGAGGCGGGCTCGTCGGCGTCGGTGACCGTGATCGTGAACGGGCGCTCGATGCTGAGCCCGGTCGAGTCGGTGGCCCGGACCGCGAACGTCAGAGCGGGCGTCGTCTCGTGGTCGAGCGGGGCCGTGGTCACCAGCCGCGCGCCGTCGATGCGCAGCGAGCCGGTGCCGGTGCCGCTGCCCGGCACCAGCGCGAAGGTGTGCGTGCTCGCGGTGTCCGGGTCGGTGGCGCTCAGGTTGCCGACGAAGGTGCCGGCCGGCTCCTCCTCGGCGACCTCGTCGCCCGACAGAGTGATCGCGGTCGGGCGGCGGTGCTGCTCGACCTTCTCGCAGGACGGCGTGACCCGGTCGAAGGGGTCCGCACTGACGGCGTCACTGCCGGGGCCGCAGACCACCGTGTCGCTGGGGCCGCGGCGCTCCCGGGCCCGCAGCTCGTCGTTGCCGGGACCGCCGGCGAGCCGGTCCGCGCCGGTTCCGCCGGCCACCACGTCGGTGCCGATGCCGCCACGGACGTCGTCGGAGCCCTTGCCGCCGATCACCGTGTCCGCGCCCCGGCCGCCGCGCACCAGGTCGTTGCCGGTGCCGCCGTCGAGGTGGTCGCGGCCCTGACCGCCGCGCAGGTGGTCGTTGCCGGGGCCGCCGATCAGGACGTCGTTGCCCGGGCCGCCGTGCAGCACGTCGTCGCCGCCGAGACCGTGGATCCGGTCGTTGCCGCCAAGCCCGCAGATGACGTCGTCACCGCGGGTGCCGCGCAGCACGTCGTCGCCGTCGGTGCCGACGATCGTGCACCGATTGGTGTTCTCCGGCGCTCCTGCGCCCGGGTCCGCAGCGGCTGGTGCGACCAGCCATCCGGAGGTGAACACCGCAACGACTGTGGCTACCTTGACCAGCACTGGAATCCCCTTTGTCGGCTGCCCCCACCGGCAGCCTAGGGGGAAGCGGAGGCTGTCCTCACCGGAACCGGAATTCCGAGACTGCTTGAGCGCGAGCCGGGCCGAAGCGGTCCAGACCGCCGACGCCGATGCCCAGGAACGACGAAACCGGCCTCATCGAGACCGGTTCCGGTGGTGGAGCTTAGGGGATTCGAACCCCTGACCTTCTCATTGCGAACGAGACGCGCTACCAACTGCGCCAAAGCCCCAGGTGCGCCTTGCGACGCGCTCACAAAGATAGCACCAGGTGGAGCCGCGCTCCGAATCCGGTCCACGAA
>NZ_BAAALG010000007.1:173259-175206 GCF_039528155.1 Nocardioides dubius
CCGTGGCGTTGATCGGTGCGGCTCAGGAGCCGACGGCGCGCTGCTGCTGCTCGCCCTCGTCGTCGCGGGCGGCCGCGGCGACCTCGTCGGCCTCGCGGGCCAGCTCGGTGTCCTCGGCGGTGTGGCCCGAGGTCCAGGCGCCGGGGCTGCCCAGGTCGATGGTGCGCACGCTGCGCCGGGTCGCCTTCTCCTTGCCCACGTAGGTCGGCAGGGTGACCGGCATCGGGTCCCAGACCTCGGCGGTGATCGCCGGGATCGTGGTGGTCTCCGACTCCGGAGCGACCTCGTCGAAGCCCTGGTCGTTGCGTGCCACGTCGTACTCCGCGGGGACGTCGTCCGCCTCCTCGGCAGCCACCGTCTCGGTGCTGCGCGGCGTGATCATCGCCTGCGTGGTGGCCCGCTCGGACTTCACCATCACTCGGCAGAGCACCAGCCAGACGACGACCAGACCGGCCGGGATCGTCTGCCACACCCAGCCGATCACGCCGGCCAACGCCACAGCGGCGACCAGCACGTTGAGGACCAGCAGCGTGGTCAGCACCCGGCGGCGACGCTCGGTCGCGCGACGGGTCGCCTCGCGGCGGGCCCGCAGCTGCGCCTTGGTCACCACCGGCTCCGCCTCCTCGGCAGGAGCCGCGCCGGAGACGGTGAGCGTGGTGTCGCGACCGTCCACCGTGTCGCGGCGCGCCAGCACCCGCAGGGCACCGGAGAAGCGCTCGACCGACCGGTTGCGGCTCACCTCATCGTGGTGGCGCACTGCCTTGGGGATGAGATAGACGGCCCACGCCACGAAGACGGCGACGAAGATGATTCCGGACAGGTCCACGTATCAGAGGTTATGAGCGGTTGGCCGCGACCGGACGCAGGCGGGCAGGTGTGTCGCAAATTCACCCGTGTGACGGATGTGATTCTCCGCTGATCGAGAACCCGGCACGCAGCAGCCGGTTGACCATGCCACCGGGGCACTCCTCGGTGGTCACCGCGAACTGCCGGTGGTCGCGCCACTCCCCGTCGATGTGCAGGTACCGCGGCGCATAGCCCACCTCGGCGATGCCGAGCTTCTGCACCACCCGCAGGGAGTTCACGTTCTCGGGGCGGATCGAGATCTCGATCCGGTGCAGGCGCGCGGTGGCGAAGCAGTGGTCGATCACCAGCGCCACCGCCATCGGCACCACGCCGCGCCCGGCGAACTGCGGGTCCACCCAGTAGCCGATCGAGGCGAACTGCGCCGAGCCGCGGACGATGTTGCTCACCGTGACCTGGCCGGCGAACTCACCGTCGACGGTGATCGCGAACGGCATCGCCTGGCCCTCACGGGCCAGCTTGGAGAGCTTGCGGACCATGGTGCGGAAGGTCGCGGGACGATCTCCCGCCCCCGGCGGCACCGTCGCCTCCCACGGCTTCAGCCAGGCGGCGCCACGGATCCGGGCCTCACGCCAGGCCTTGGCATCGGCCAGCTCCAACGGGCGCAGTCCCACCGGGCCATGCGCCAACATCACCGGCCAGTCGCTCAATGGTCGCTCCCCACGATCTGTTCGAGAGCATGCTGCACCACCGGCTCCAGCACCGCCAGCGCATCGCGCACCCCGCCCCGCGAGCCCGGCAGGTTGACCACCAGCGCATCGCCGGCGACGCCTGCCACGCCGCGCGAGAGCATCGCCGTCGGCACCCCCTTGGCGAGCCCGGCCGCGCGGATCGCCTCGGCGATCCCCGGCACCTCGAAGCGCAGCAGCGGCCGGGTCGCCTCGGGCGTGCGATCGGTCGGAGTGAGCCCGGTGCCGCCGGTGGTCAGCACCAGCCGGGCGCCGTCGGCGACGGCCGCTGCGATCGCGGCCCCGACGGGCTCGCCGTCCGGACAGACGACCGGGTCGCCGACCACGAATCCCCAACCCTGCAAGGCCTCCACGATGATCGGACCGGTCTCGTCGGCGTAGACGCCGGCGGGGG
>NZ_BAAALG010000007.1:175213-226384 GCF_039528155.1 Nocardioides dubius
GCCCGCCCGGTTGGAGGCCACCACCACCCGGGCGGGCAGCGGAGTCACCGCCGCCACTCCCCCGACTTGCCGCCGGACTTGGCCTCGATCCGGACGTCGGTGATCACTGCGGCCTTGTCCACCGCCTTGACCATGTCGATCACCGTCAGCGCCGCCACCGAGACCGCCGTCAGCGCCTCCATCTCGACACCGGTGCGGTCGGTGGTGCGCACGGTCGCGGTGATCTCCACCGCGTCGTCGGCCACCTCGAGCTGCACCTCGACGCCGGAGATCGCCAGCGGATGACACAGCGGGATCAGCAGCGGCGTCTGCTTGGCGCCCATGATCCCGGCCAGCCGCGCCACCCCGAGCGCGTCGCCCTTCGGGACGCCGTCGCCGCGCAGCAGGGCGATCACCGCCGCCGAGACCAGCACCCGCCCCGACGCCGTCGCCTCGCGTGCGGTGACCGCCTTCTCGGTGACGTCGACCATGTGCGCGTGGCCCGCGCTGTCGAGATGGGTCAGCCGCTCAGCCATCAGTACTCCTCATCGAGCATCAGGACCGACACCGGATCGCCCGCCACCAGGGAGGTCGTCTCGGGCGGCACCACGATCAGTGCGTTGGCAGTGGCCAGGTCCCCCAGCAGGTGCGAGCCCGAGCCGCCGACCGGCGTGGCCACCGACGACTCGCAGAACGCCCGCACGTACTGCTGGCGGCCGGCACTCGAGGAGAGCCCGTGGCTCAGCGCGGCGGTGCGCAGCGGCTGCTCGATCGGGCTCCGGCCCAACAGCTTGCGGATCGCCGGCACCACGAAGACGCGGAACGAGACGTAGGCCGAGACCGGGTTGCCCGGCAACGTGATCACCGGGGTGCGGGCGGCGCCGAAGAGCCCGAAGCCCTGCGGCTTGCCGGGCTGCATGGCCAGCTTGCCGAACCAGAGGTCGCCGCTGAGCGCCTCCTTGACCACGTCGAAGTCGCCCTCGCTGATCCCGCCGCTGGTGATCACCAGATCCGCCCGGGTGAGCTCGTCCTCCAGCGCTGCGGCGAAGGAGCGCGGGTCGTCGGAGACCGCGGGCACCCGGTAGGCGATGCCGCCGGCCGCACGCACCGCGGCGGCGAGCAGGAAGGAGTTCGCGTCGAAGATCGTGCCCGGCTCCAACTGGCCACCCGGGTCGCGGAGCTCGGAGCCGGTGGAGACGACGACCACCCGCGGCCGGGGCCGGGTCAGCACCTCACTGCGGCCGACCGCGGCGAGCAGCCCCACCTGGCGCGGGCCGAGCACGGTGCCGGCCGAGACCACGACCTCGCCCTGCTCGACGTCCTCGCCGGCCCGGCGGATGTTCTGGCCCAGCGTGGGCGGCTGCGCGATCAGCACCTCGACGCTGCCCCGGTCGGTCCACTCGTAGGGAACCACCGCGTCGCAGCCGATCGGCACCGGTGCGCCGGTCATGATCTTGACCGCCGTCCCCGGCTCCAGCACGTGCTCCGCCGTCGGGCCGGCCCCGAACTCGGCGACCACCGGCAGGTGGATCGGCCGGTCGGCGCGGGCGTCGGCGACGTCACGGAAGCGGACGGCGTACCCGTCCATCGCGGAGTTGTCGAAGCCGGGCAGGCCCACCGGTGCGACGACGTCCTCGGCCGCGGTCAGGTCGAGCGCATCGAGCAGCTTCAGCTTGTGCGTCGACAGTGGCGTCAACGCAGCCAGGATCCGCTCGAGGTGATCGGCGACCGCGACCGGCTCAGTCACCGAGGACCGTGCCCTCCGCGACACGTTGCGGCATGTCGGAGTCGCTGAGATGGACCTCGCCCTTGACCGCGACCCCGGGCTCGAAGGTCCAGTCGCCCTCGACCCGCAGCGAGTCGGCGTCGCGCAACGAGGGCGCGCCCTGCGGGAAGCGCTTGTCGAATTCCGCGACCAGGCGGTAGATGGCGGGATCGAGCGCCACATAGGGAAGGTCGTCGGACTGCTGCTCCAGCACGAAGTCCTTGCCGAGCTGGTAGACGTCGGAGCGCAGCACCAGCAGGTCGTCGGTGGTCTTCACCGGGACGAAGCGGTCACGACCGACCTCGATCGTGCGCGCCCCCTCGAAGACCTCGATCGCGGCGCCCATCGCGGTCTCGATCTGGATCACCTCCGGGCTGGAGGCGTCGGAGGGGTCGACGTGCTTGCGGTTGCGGATCAGCGGCAGGCCGAGCACGCCCTGGCGCTCGGCCAGGGTGCGGCGCACCTCGGCGATGTCGAACCACAGGTTGTTGGTGCTGGTGAAGCGGTGCCGGCTGAGATCGGCCAGCGCCTCCTTGTCCTCGGCCAGGGTCTGCGCGGTCTCGCGCAGCACGATCCGGCCGTCGGCCTTGCGCACCGCGAAGTGTCCGCCCTTGCGGTCGGAGGCGGTGCGGCGCACGGCCTCGATCGCGAACGGCGCGCCGGAGGCGGCGAACCAGCCGGCCACCCGCGGGTCGGCGATCGCGCCGAGGTTGTCGGAGTTGGAGACGAAGACGTGCCGGTAGCCCTGCTCCAGCAGGGTGTCCAGCAGGCCGGTGTCGAGGAGCGCGGTGTAGATGTCGCCATGGCCCGGCGGACACCATTCGAGGTCCGGGTCGTCGGGCCAGGAGACCGGCGAGAGGTTGCTGGCCAGGAGCTTGGGCTCCTTGTTCTGCAGGAACTCCAGCGGCAGGCCGGCGACCGGCAGGTTCTCGTAGCGCGCGAGCGCGGCCATCGTGTCCGCGGAGGTGCGGAAGCTGTTCATGAAGATCAGCGGCAGCTTGGCGTCATAGCGCTCGCGCAGGTCGAGCACCTGGCGGGCGATGATGTCGAGGAAGGAGAGCCCGCGTCGTGCGCAGAGCAACGACTTGGCCCGCTCCATGCCCATCGAGGTGCCCAGGCCACCGTTCAGCTTGATCACCACGGTGCGCCGGATCGCCTCGGCCGCGACCTCGTCGTCGACCTCCACGTCCGCCAGCGACTCCATGTCGAGGGGGTCGATCGTCGACTCAGGGATCATCCCGGTCTCGCCCGCCTCGAGCAGACGGAAGTAGTGCGCGAACACCTCCCTGGCGACCGGGCCGACCTCGGCGTCGGCCATCTTCTCCAGTGCCCTGTTCAGCGCTTCACTGCCCATGAGGGGGATCGTAGGCCGCCGTGTCGCCCTGCGGCCAATGCTGCCCTCCCCCGGTGGGACGCCCCACGCGGCGCCGCCGTGCGGCGCACGGCCGCGGGTGGGCCAGACTGGGCCCATGTCCGAGGCCAAGCTCAGCGTCCGCGACCAGCTGCTCACCCATCGCAACCGGCTGTCTCCGGCCGCGCTGGTGGCCGCCGCGGAGCGGATCGCCGAACAGGCCTTGCAGCTGCCCGAGGTCCGCCGGGCAGCCACCCTCGCCGCCTACGTCTCGATCGGCAGCGAGCCCGGCACGGGGCTGCTGCTGGACGCCCTGGCCGACGCCGGCAAGCGGGTGCTGCTCCCCTGCCTGCTGCCGGACAACGACCTCGACTGGGCGCCCTACACCGGCGACCTGCGCCGGGCCCGGTTCGGCCTGTTGGAGCCGACCGGCGAGCCGCTCGGGCCGGCGGCGGTGGCCACCGCGGACGTCGTCCTGGTGCCCGGGCTGGCAGTGGACCGCACCGGCCTGCGGCTGGGGCGCGGCGGCGGCTCCTACGACCGGGCGCTCGCGCGGGTCCCGGTGGGCACCTTCACCTGTGTGCTGCTGCATGACGGCGAGGTTCGCGAGCAGGTCCCCGCCGAGCCGCACGACCGCCGGGTCAGCGCGGCGTTGACGCCGTCGGGCGGTGTGCTGCGCTTCTCCTGAGCCGCGGTCCGGTCAGTCCTCCGGCACCAGGGTGAGCGTGTGCTCCCCGGCGCGACGCACCGCACCCTGGCTGTAGCGCCACGGCAGCGTGCGGCCCGCGACGTAGAGGTCGGTCTGGTCGGTGTAGTTGTCGTGGAAGACGTGGCCGGAGACGCCGGTCAGGTTGATCCAGCGCGAGTCGTCGAAATCGGCCAGCGAGACCACCATCCGCATCGACGGCGCCGCAGTGACCTGGTACCCGTCGGCGGCGTCCCACCCGGTGGCATTGACCACCGAGGAGCCGCCGCCGATCTTCCAGGAGCGGTTGAACAGCCGCTCCAGCATCGGGTTGCCCGAGGAGCCGAGGCTCTGGTTCTTCAGCTCCAGGCGGTGCAGGTGCCCCCAGGTCCACTTCTGCGGGTCGCGCGCCATCTTGACCACGATCTCGTCGCTGGCGGCGAGCAGGGCGGCACGCAGGATGTCGTCGCGGGTCTCGCGGACGTCCTCGGTGTCGCGGTCGTCCCACCAGGGGTTCTCCGGATCCTCGAGCAGGTTCGCGACCACCTGCCACCAGCGGGCGCCGCCGTCCGGCCACAGGCTCTCGCGCAGCTCGTCGTGGAAGGTGAGCTCCAGCAGATTGCGCCAGACCACCTGGAAGTAGGCGGCACCGGCGGAGTCCACGTCGGCGACCCGGTCCCAGCTGCGCAGCACCTCACGACCCTGGCTGCGATAGCCCCCGGGCAGCGGGATCGCCAGCAGCCGCGGCACCAGCGCGTCGGCCAGCTCGACGTGCTCGTCGAGCTGCATCCTCGTCATCGCGCCGACGTCCACCGTGCCGCCGTCCGCGATGGCGATCTCGATCAGGTCCCGGATCCGCTGCGAGCGGTAGCCGGGGTCGAAGTCGTCGGTGAGGTAGGCGGGGTACTCCGGCCCGACCACGGCCTGGTTGGCGGTCACCACGAACCCGTCGGCCGGATTCAGCACCTGGGGCAGCGCATCGAAGTCGAGGTAGCTGCCGGTCCAGTCGTTCTCGGGCAGCCAGCCCTTGCTGGGCAGGGATCCGTCGTTGCCCGACGCCCGGATCGGGATCCGGCCGGGCGCCTGGTAGCCGATGTTCCCCGCGGTGTCGGCGTAGACCAGGTTCTGGGCCGGCACCGCGAACGCGGAGGCCGCCTCGCGGAACTGGGTCCAGTCGGTGGCCCGGTTGAGGGCGAGGATCGCATCCGCGGTGGTGTTCGGCTGGAGCGCCGTCCACTGCAGGGCGACGGCGTAGCTGTCGGCGCCGTCGGCCGCCGCGGCGTTGGCGGCGACCGTGCTGAGCTCGTCGGAGACATCGGAGAGCAGCGGCCCATGCGCGGTCTCGCGCACCGTCAGCTCGAAGTCGTCCTCGCCGCGCACCTCGATCGCCTCCTGACGGGTGATCATCGGGCGATAGGTGCCGTCGTAGAGCCAGTCGTCACCGGAGATCCGCTCCAGGTAGAGGTCGGAGACGTCCGGGCCGAGGTTGGTGAAGCCCCAGGCGATGCTCTGGTTGTGCCCGATCACCACCCCGGGCACGCCGGAGAAGCTGAACCCGGAGACGTCGATCGGGCAGGCACTGCTCAACGAGCGGCAGTGCAGGCCGACCTGGGTCCACACGCCCGGAAGACTGGTGCCGAGGTGCGGGTCGTTGGCCAGCAGGGGCTTGCCGGTGGTGGTGTGCTCGCCGGAGACCACCCAGGAGTTGCTGCCGATGCCGTCGCCCTGACCGATCAGCGCCGGCACCGCGTCCAGGGCCCGCTGCACCCCGCGCAGCGCGTCGGCCTGGTCGGCGGTGAACGGCGGACGCGCCGGGTCGCGGGTGCCGGCCTTGCTGGCCTCGGGCTCGTAGCGCCCGTCGACCAGGGCGCCCTGACCGACGATCGGGCGGTGCGTCGCATACGGGTAGTCGGGATAGAGGTCGGCGACCTGCTCCTTGCCGACCTCGACCAGCGCCAGCGCCCGGTTCACCTCCTCCTGCATGTTGCCGCGCAGGTCCCAGGCCATCGCCTTCAGCCAGGCCAGCGAGTCCACCGGCGTCCACGGCTCCGGCTCGTAGTCCAGCCCGTCCAGGCGCAGCAGGCTGTACTCCACGGACATCTGCGACGGCGACCGGTCCGCCATCCAGGCGTTGACGCCGGCCGCGTACGCCTCCAGCGCGGCCCGGGTCTCGGGCTTGAGCAGAGTGAGCTCGCGCTCGGCGACGCGACGCCAACCCATGGTGCGCACGGCCTTGTCGGTCTCCAGCGTGGTCGCGCCGAAGAGCTCGGAGAGACGGCCGGCGGTGGCGTGCCGGCGCACGTCCATCTCGTAGAACCGGTCCTGGGCATGCACGAAGCCCTGCGCGCGCATCAGATCGTCCAGGGTGTCGGCGTAGATCTGCGGGATGCCGTGCTCGTCACGGACCACGTCGACGGCGGCGCTCAGGCCGGGCACGTCGATGGTGCCCTCGGTCTGGGGGAAGGGCCGGCGGACGAGCGCGACGCCGGTCAACAGCGTGCTGACGAGCACCAGGACCAGCAGGGCGCAGACGTGCACCGCCCAGCGCGCGGCCCAGGGCCACTGCCGGAACGCCTGCCAGGCTTCGGAGAGCTTCGACACCCGATCAGCGTAGGTGGCGGGCTGTGCGGCGCCGGGACCCGAGCGTGCGGGCCCGGCGCGTCACCTCACGCGGAGGTGCTGGCCGCGGTGCTCGAGCTGCTGGTGCTTGAGGTGCTGGTGCTGGTGCTCGAGGTCGAGGTCGAGGTCGAGGTGCTGCTGCTCGACGAGGAGTCGCTGGCCGCCGGCACCGACGACGAGGAGCCCGAACGGGAGTCGGTGCGGTAGAAGCCCGAGCCCTTGAAGACGACGCCCACGGCGTTGAAGACCTTGCGCAGCCGGCCCTCGCACTCGGGGCAGACGGTGAGCGAGTCGTCGCTGAAGCTCTGCACGATCTCGAAGGCGTGACCGCACTCGGTGCACGCGTACTGGTAGGTCGGCACCGCCGCACCCCTCCTGTGTTCTCGGTCCGTTCCGGCGCTGGCACTCGCCACCGCCGACTGCCAATCGTACGGCACCTGTGGATAGCGCTCACAATGCGGAACGTTCTCCCTAGCCTCGATCCATGGACTCGGCCACTGCTCCCCCTCCGCTGCTCCAGCACCTGCGCGCCGCGGGCCTGCGGACGCGCCGGGCACTGCTGCGCCACCGCCGGCTGCTCGTCGCGC
The DNA here is from genome assembly GCF_039528155.1 of Nocardioides dubius. Taxonomy (NCBI): domain Bacteria; kingdom Bacillati; phylum Actinomycetota; class Actinomycetes; order Propionibacteriales; family Nocardioidaceae; genus Nocardioides; species Nocardioides dubius. The sequence continues at coordinate 182,200 of NZ_BAAALG010000007.1, forward strand.
TCTGCCTGGCCGGTGCCGTGGTCAGCGGGCTGCGGGCGCTCACCCCGCCCGCTCCGGCCACCGTGGCGGTCACCGTCGCGGCTCGCGACCTGCCGGCCGGGCACACGCTCTCCCGCAGCGATCTGACCCGCCTCCAGGCACCGCCGGAGCTGGCCCCGTACGGCGCGCTGTCGCCGTCCGCGGGGGCGGGGCGGACACTGGCCGGGCCGCTGCGCCGCGGCACCCCGCTGACCGACGCCGACCTGGTCGCAGCCCCGCTGCTGAGCGGGCATCCGGGCAAGGTGGCGCTGCCGGTGCGACTCACCGATGCCGGGGTCGCGGCGCTGTTGCGCCCGGGCGACCGGATCGACCTGATCGCCACCCGGCCCACCGACGGCAGCGTGCATCAGGTCGCGGACGCCGTCAGCGTGATCACCGTGCCGGCCCCGCGGTCGGGAGCCGGCGGCACCGAGACGGGCGCTCTGGTGGTGCTCGCGGTCGGCGACGCGCAGGCACGGGAGATCGCGGGCGCCGCGGCGTCGATGTTCCTGACGGCATCGATTTCGCGTTAACGTGTGGCGCTGTCAAAAACTGCGTGGTCGGGGGTCCTCGGGGTGCTCCGACCCATTAAGGAGTGCTCAATGAACCTGAAGGGCTTCAAGGAGTTCGTACTCAAGGGCAATCTGGTGGAGCTCGCCGTTGCCTTCATCATGGCCACGGCGTTCGCCAAGGTCGTCGAGACCTTCACCGGTGTGCTGCTCGGCTTCATCGGCAAGATCGGCGGCGAGCCGAACTTCGACAGCGTCGAGATCGCCGACGTCAACGTCGGTCTGTTCCTCACCGCGCTGGTCTCGTTCCTGATCCTGGCTGCGGTCGTCTTCTACTTCGTGGTGACGCCCTACAACATGGCCAAGGAGCGCTTCTTCCAGGACGGTCCGGCCGCGAAGCCGGACGACATCATCCTGCTGGAGGAGATCCGCGACCTGCTCTCGCAGCGTCCGGGCGGTCAACTCTGACCCGCCACCTCGCACCGCATCGACGCCCGTTCCGCTTCGGCGGGGCGGGCGTCGTCGCATTCAATGCGACCTCAGCGCGCAATTCTCGCCGTCAGAGGTGCCGAGAGGTCACATCGAGCCGTGGTGTGGCGGGACCTGGCGCTTGAGCCACTCCTCGCTCGCCCGGGCGTCGCTGCGGCGCGACTCCTCGGGGTCGCGGTCGTCCTTGGTCGAGGACGGCGCGGAGTCGCCGAAGATCTCGGCGAGCCGCTTGCGGCGCTGCCACGCGGTCTCGGCGTTCGGGGAGGAGTCAGCGGTGCGGTCGTTCATCGCTTCCGAGCCTACGCCGGGGCGGGCGATCAGGCGCAGAGGCCGTTGGCGGCCGCAGTGGCCTCGCGGTCGGCGTCGTCCGGGCTGAGCGACGGCGACTCGGAGCTCTCGGTCTCCTCCGCCGAGGGCGACTCGCTGGAGCCGGCGTCCGGGTCGGCCGAGGCGGTCGATCCGGGACGACGGGCGGCGCTGACCACCTCGGAGCTGAGCCGCTTGCTCAGCGGCTTGTCGAACTTGACCTTCTTCCACAGCGCGTTGGCGTCCTCGGCCCAGACCAGGCGGTTCGGGTCCGGCTCGTAGAAGTCCCACGGCACGGTGATGAACTTGATGTTGTCCAGGCCGATGCCGGAGAACTGCGAGCCGATGTCGGCGATCTTCAGCGGCGAGTTGAGCTTGTGGTCGAGGGTCAGCGACTTGGTCGCGGCGGTGAGGAACTTCAGCAGGCGGTCCGGGCGGCCGAGGACGCCCATCGACATCACCTTGTTCGCCATCGCGGCGATGAACTCCTGCTGGCGCTTCATCCGGCCGATGTCGCCATTGCTGGAGATGTTGTGGCGCACCCGCACGTAGTCGAGCGCCTCCTGGCCCTTCACCTTGCGGGTGCCGGCCTTGAGGTAGATGTTGCCGACCGGGTCGTTGACGTCCTCGGGCAGGCAGATCTCGACGCCGTCGATGGCGTTGACCATGTCCCGGAAGCCGTTGAAGTCGACGACGACGAAGTGGTCCACGCGGATCCCGCTGAGCTGCTCGAACTGGCGGATCGTGCAGGCCGGGCCACCGAGCGAGAAGGCGGCGTTCCACATCGCGAAGCCGCCGGGGATCTCGGTGCCGTCCTCCTTGAAGCAGGTGGGCCGCTGGACCATCGCATCACGCGGCAGGCTGACGCCGTAGGCGAACTCGCGGTCCGCGGAGAGGTGCATCAGGATCGTGGTGTCGGAGAGCCCGTAGCCGCCGCCGGTGTGCTGGTCGATGGCGTTGCCCTCGCCGTCACGGGTGTCGGAGCCCATGACCAGGACGTTCATCGGCTCCTTGGGGCCCTCGACGTCGACCTCTTCGGGCCGGTCCGCACCGAGCTGCTTGTCCACGTTGATCGTGTGGATGTTGTCGTTGAGCATCCGGTACGTGTAGACGCCGAACAGCCCGATGGCGAGCGTGAGCGCGAGGATTCCGTACCCGAAGGCCTTGGCGATGCGGTGGCGCGACCGGGGCGCAGCGCGGTGCCGGCCGGACTCAACATCACTCACGGGAACTCACAGTCGATCGGGGGACTCAAGCGCTCGCAGGCTACGGCACCGGACCAAACTGCGGGACGTGTTCGAATTGTGCGGTCCGACGCGTGATTTCGCCAAAATCCGGCGGCCGTTGCTGGTGCCCCAGGCAAGAGTCGAACTTGCGACCTTTCGCTTAGGAGGCGGCTGCTCTATCCACTGAGCTACTGGGGCTTCGGGCGTCATCTTGTCAGGCGAGCCCCGGTCACGAAAACTCCCCCCGCCGGTAGCGGAGGACTCCGGACCGCCTCACACGGCGATGTGCGCCAGGGTCCGGCGGATGAACTCGGCCCGCGACTCCCCCTCGGCCGGCGCTGCGACGCCGGCCAGCATCAGGTGGGCGAGCCCGTGGGCGATGCTCCAGGCGGCGAGGGTGCCGCTCTGCTCGCGCGGATCCCCCGACGAGGCCTCGGCCACCGGTTCGCCACGGAACGCCGCGACGGCGGCGATCAACGATCTCCCCAGTGCGCCGACGGCCTCCTGCAGCTCGGGCTCGCTCTCGTCGACCAGGTCCGGCCTGAACATCACCGCGAAGTGCCCGGGATGCTCCACGGCGAACTGCACGTAGGCGACGCCGGCATCCAGCAGATCCCCGCCACGCTGGACGGCGATCCGCTCCGCCATCTGCCGGTACCCCTGCGCAGCCAGCGCGGTGAGCACCCCGCGCTTGTCGCCGAAGTGGTGCCGCGGGGCGGTATGCGCGACCCCCAGGTCGCGCGCCAGCGAGCGCAGGTTGAGCGCCGCGACGCCGTCGGCCGCGATCCGCTCGGCAGCGGCCTGCAGGACCGCCTGGCGCAGGTCTCCGTGGTGGTAGCTCACGGCGCGATCTTACCAGTGGACAGATCCCGGATGCCGGATCTATCTTTCCATTGGAAAGTTCTTCACACTTCCGAGAGAGGCAACGCCATGCAGATCGACTCCGCCACCTCCTTGACCGCAGGCATCGTGCTGCTCACCGTGGCGACGATCGCCTTCGGCGGCACCTTCCTGCTCCGCGTCGTCACCGGCAAGCAGCCGGCGAACGCCCTGCAGACCTCCTTCTTCCGCGCCGGCCATGCACACGCCGGCGTCCTGGTGATCCTCGGCCTGCTCGTCCAGCTCTTCGTCGACCTCGCCGACGTCGGCGACGCAGCACGCGGACTCTCCCTGTTGATCCTCGTCGCCGCGATCGCGATGCCCGCCGGCTTCTTCCTCTCCGTCATCGGCCGCGACCCCCAGCGCCCCAACCCGCTCGTCGCGCTGATCTGGGTCGGCGCGGCCTGCCTCGTCACCGGCGTGATCAGTGCCGGGGTCGGCCTGATCGCCGCCGCCTAGCGAGGCCGCCCACGGCGCCCACCCGGGCCACCACTTCTGCAACCTCGGGGGATATTTCCGCGCCCTCGGCGGAGCGGGGCCGCAGTTGCCTAGTTCGAACAAATGTTCGATCATGGAGGGGTGCGGCGACCTTCCAAGAATCCAGATCCCGAGCTGGTCCAGCAGCTTCGCACGCGGGTTGCCCAGATGCAGAACAGCCCGCGTGGCACGACGCTGCGCGACCCGATGCCGATCCACCCCACCCTTGCGGGCCTGGTCCAGCTCTACCCCGGCGCGAGCTACCGCACCGACTCCGCCACCCTCGGCCTGGCGCTGCTGGCCGGTCCCTCGCGCGAAGGCCAGTGGGTGGCCGCGATCGGCGTCGACGACTTCGGCGCCGAGGCGGCCGCCGAGCTCGGCATCGACCTCAGCCGCACCCTGCTGGTCCCCGACCCGGGCGGCCACTGGCCCGAGGTCACCGCCGCCCTGCTCGACGTCACCTCGGTGCTGCTGCTGCGCCCGCCCGCCCAGGTCGACGCGCACACCGCCAGCCGGATCAGCGCCCGGCTCCGCAAGCGCTCCGCCGCCCTCGTCGTGCAGGGCCCCTGGCCGCAGTGCGAGGCGTACCTGTCCGTCGAGCGCCAGCAGTGGCAGGGCGTCGGTCACGGCGAGGGGCACCTGCGCTCCCGCCGCCTCATGCTCGACGTCCGGCGCGGCTCCGGTCCCGGGCGCACCACCACCCTGAGCCTGCCCGGCACCCCGCTCGAGGCAGCCCCGCTCACCGCCGTGGCCCGGCCGATCCTGCGCGAGGTCGGCTGATGGCGCGCCGCATGCTGGTCGCCTGGGTGCCGGACTGGCCGGTGATCTCCGGCATCGCCGAGGCCCAGCTTCCCCCGCACGAGCCGGCCGCGGTGATCAGCGCCAACAAGGTCATCGCCTGCAACGAGGCGGCCCGTGCCGACGGGGTCCGCCGCGGCATGCGGCGTCGCGACGCCCAGGCCCGTTGCCCCGCCCTGCACCTGCTGAGCGGCAACACCGAGCGCGAGGCCCGCGACTTCGAGCCCGTCCTGGCCTGCGTCGAGGAGCTGAGCCCCGGCGTCGCCCCGCTGCGCCCGGGCCTGATCGCCCTGCATTCCCCCGCCCGCTTCTACGGCGGCGAGGCCGAGGCCGCGGCGGTGATCGCCGAGAAGCTCGTCGGCAGCGGCATCTGGGACTGTCGCTTCGGCGTCGCCGACAACCTCTTCACCGCCGAGCAGGCTGCCCGGCGCGCACCCCAACAGGACTGCCTGATCGTGCCCGAGGGCGGCGCTCCCGCCTTCCTGCACGACTTCGACATCCGCACCCTCGACAACCCCGAGCTCACCGACCTGCTCTGGCGGATGGGCGTGCGCACCCTCGGCGGCCTCGCCGCGCTCCCGGCCGGCGACGTGCTCGCCCGCTTCGGGGCCGACGGCGCCCGGCTGCACCGGCTCGCCGCTGGTCGTGACGACGCCCGGCTCGCCGTCCGCCAGCCACCGCCCGACCTGATCTGCCAGGCCGACTTCGAGCCGCCGTTGGAGTCCACCGAGGCGGTCGCCTTCTCGGTGCGCCGGCTCACCGAGCGGTTCGTCGATCAGGTCGGGTCCCGCAACCTGGTCTGCACCCGCGTCGTGATCGAGGCCGAGAGCAACGGCGAGGTGGTCTCCTCACGCCTCTGGGCGCATGCCCGCTGGTTCCGAGCCGACGACCTCGTCGACCGCGTGCACTGGCAGCTCGGTGCCCGCGCCGGCGAGTCCAGCCTGCCCGGCCCGGTCTCCGCGGTGCGCCTGATCCCCGAGGCGCTGGAGCCCGACGTCATCCACGCCGACGGACTGTGGGGCAACGCCGACACCTCCCAGGTCGAGCGCGGCGTGGCCAAGGTGCAGGCGCTGCTCGGCTACGAGGCCGTGCTCACCCCGGTCCTCCAGGGCGGCCGCTCCCCCGCGGCCCGCCAGGCCGGCGTGCCCTGGGGCGAGCGCGCCGACCACCTCCGTCCCCGCGACCTGCCCTGGCCGGGCAGCATCCCGCCGCCGGCCCCGGCCCGGGTCTTCGCCGAGCCCTGGCCGGCCGTGGTGCTCGGCGCCGACGGCCACCCCACCCAGGTCACCGAGCGTGGCGTGGTCACCAGCGAGCCCGCGCTCTTCCACCCCCGGGTCGAGGTCAACCACACCCCGCATCTGGCCGAGGTCGCCGCCTGGGCCGGCCCCTGGCCGGTCGAGGAGACCTGGTGGGAGGCCGGCCGCACCCGGCTCAGCCGGTTCCAGGTGGTCGGCATGGACGGCCGCGCCTGGCTGATGGCCTGCGTCGGCGACCAGTGGTTCACCGAGGCCAGCTATGACTGAGCGCCCTGAGCAGGCCCGCTGATGGGCTGGAGCAACCCACCGATCCCCTGGTCCGAGCTGGAGCGCAAGCTGTCGGGCCGCCCCGACCCGCGCCCCGACGACGGCCCCGGCTCCCGGCGTCGCAAGCCCTACCGCGCCCCCGCGAGCGTGCACCGCCCCGAGACGACGGCGGTCCCCTACGCCGAGCTGCACTGCCACAGCCACTACTCCTTCCTCGACGGCGCGAGCAGCCCCCGCGACCTGGTCGAGGAGGCCGTCCGTCTCGGCCTGCACGCGCTCGCCCTGACCGACCACGACGGCTTCGCCGGCGCGCCCCTCTTCGCCGAGGTCGCCGCCGGGCACGAGCTGCGCACGCTCTACGGCTCCGAGCTCTCGCTCGGGCTGAGCCGGCCACAGCTCGGCATCGCCGACCCCGAGGGCGAGCACCTGCTGGTGCTGGCCCGCGACGTCACCGGCTACCACCGGCTCTCCGCGGCGATCACCGAGGCCAACCTGCGCGGTGACGAGAAGGGCCGTCCGGTGCACGACCTCGACGAGCTCACCGACTACGGCCGCGGCCACTGGCTGATCCTCACCGGCTGCCGCAAGGGCAGCCTGCACCGCGCCCTCGCCGAGGCCGGCCCGGCAGCGGCCGCCGCCGTCCTGGACGATCTCACCACCCGGTTCGGGCACGACAACGTGGTCGTCGAGCTGACCCACCACGGGCTGCCCACCGACTCGGTCACCAACGACCTGCTGGCCGCCCTCGCCGCCGACCGCCGGCTCCCCGTCGTCGCCACCAACAACGTGCACCACGCCTCGCCGTCGCACCACCAGCTGGCCACCGCGATGGCCGCGCTGCGCGCCCGGCGCAGCATGGCCGAGATGGACGGCTACCTCCCCGCCTGGGGCGGTCGGCACCTGCGCAGCGGCGAGGAGATGGCGGCCCGCTTCGCCCGCTACCCCGGCGCCGTCGCGCGCAGCGTCACCATCGCCGACGAGATCGCCTTCGACCTGCGCAAGGCCACCCCGGACCTGCCCAAGCGCGGCATCCCCGACGGCCACACCGCCCGCAGCTGGCTGCGCGTGCTGCTGGCGCGCGGCACCGCGGAGCACTATCCGGCCGACTACCCCGAGGTCGAGAAGGCGCATGCCCGGATCGAGCGCGAGATGGAGACCATCGAGCGCAAGGACTTCTCCGGCTACTTCGTGATCATGCACGACATCGTCGCCTTCGCCCGCTCGCAGGGGATCCTCTGCCAGGGCAGGGGATCGGCCGCCTCCTCCGCGGTCTGCTACGCGCTCGGCATCACCTCGATCGACCCGGTCTTCTACCGGCTCCCCTTCGCCCGCTTCATCTCCGAGCACCGCGACGAGGAGCCCGACATCGACGTCGACTTCGACTCCAACCGCCGTGAGGAGGTGATCCAGTGGGTCTATGAGACCTACGGACGCCGCAACGCCGCCCAGGTCGCCAACGTGATCACCTACCGGCCCAAGCTCGCCATCCGCGACGCCGCCAAGGCGCTCGGGCACGCCCCCGGCCAGCAGGACGCCTGGTCCAAGCAGATCAACTCGTGGAGCACGATCATCCACCCCGACGACCCGCACTGCGAGCACGAGATCCCCGCTCCCGTCGTCGAGCTCGCCCAGCAGATGCTCACCGCACCACGGCATCTGGGCATCCACTCCGGCGGGATGATCCTCACCGAGCAGCCGATCGGCGAGGTCTGCCCGATCGAGCGCGCCCGGATGGAGAAGCGGACCATCCTGCAGTGGGACAAGGACTCCTGCGAGTGGATGGGCCTGGTGAAGTTCGACCTGCTCGGCCTCGGCATGCTCTCCGCGCTCGACCACATGTTCACCATCGTGGCCACCCACCTCGACGAGCACTGGACGCTGACCACCCTCCCCAAGGAGGAGCCGGCCGTCTACGACATGCTCTGTCGCGCCGACTCGGTCGGCGTCTTCCAGGTGGAGAGCCGCGCCCAGATCGGCACCCTGCCCCGGCTACGGCCGCGCGAGTTCTACGACCTCGCGATCGAGATCGCGCTGATCCGCCCCGGCCCGATCCAGGGCGGCGCCGTGCACCCCTACATCCGCCGCGCCACCGGGCGCGAGGAGGTCCGCTACGACCACCCCGACCTGAAGCCCGTTCTCAAGCGCACCAAGGGCATCCCGCTCTTCCAGGAGCAGCTGATGGACATGGCGCGCACCCTCGGCGACTGCACCGAGGACGAGGCCGACCTGCTCCGCCGGGCGATGGGCTCCAAGCGCGGCATCGAGCGGATCGAGAGCATCCGGGAGAAGCTGTACGCGGGCATGAAGAGCCGCGGCCTGGTCGGCGAGAAGGCCGACGCGATCTACGCCCAGATCCTCTCCTTCGCCAACTTCGGCTTCGCCGAGTCCCATGCGCTCTCCTTCGCCAAGCTCGTCTACGCCAGCTCCTGGTGCCGGCTGCACTACCCCGCTGCCTTCCTCGCCGCGCTGCTGCGTGCCCAGCCGATGGGCTTCTACTCCCCGCAGTCACTGGTGCACGACGCGCGCCGGCACGGCGTCGAGGTACGCGGCCCCGACATCGTCCGCTCCGCCCCCACCGCCGACCTGGAGCCCCTCGAGGACGACGTCGCACCGCGGCCGAGCGGTCTCGACGCCTGCCGCCTCGACCACCCCGAGCGGACCGAGTTCGTCGAGGGCACCCCCGACCCCACCCCACGCCACCGCCGCGACACCGGCTGGAGCGTGCGGCTCGGCCTCGATGCGGTGCACGGGATCAGCACCGAGCTGGCGACGCGGATCGTCGCGGCCCGCGACGAGCGCCCGTTCGCCGACATGGTCGACCTGTCGCGCCGGGCCCGGCTCGACTCGCGCCAACTGGAGGCACTGGCCACCGCCGGCGCACTGGACGCCTTCGGGCTGACCCGGCGCGAGGCGCTGTGGAACGCCGGCTACGTCGAGCACGAGGGGCACCTCGACGGCACCCGTCCCGGCATCAGCGCCCCGCCGCTGCCCGAGATGAACGTGGTCGAGGAGACCCTGGCCGACCTCTGGGCCACCGGGATCACCCCCGACGCGCATCCGTTCAGCCACCTGCGCGAGGCGTTGCTGCGCGCGGGGATCCATGCCGTCAGCGCGGTGCACCGGGCACCGGCCGGACGACGCCTCAAGGTGGCCGGGCTGATCACCCATCGGCAACGCCCCAGCACCGCCGGCGGGGTCACCTTCCTCAACGTCGAGGACGAGACCGGGATGCTCAACGTGGTCTGCTCCGAGGGCCTGTGGCGTCGCTACCGCAGCACCGCCCGCTCGGCGGCCAGCATGGTGGTGCGCGGCATGGTCGAGCGCCAGGACGGCGTCACCAACCTGGTCGCGGACGAGCTCCTCCCCTTGGAGAGCGTCAGCCCCGACGCCGGCCGCGCGCTGCATGACCGGCACCGTTCCCGCGACTTCCGGTGAGCGGGGACCAGGAGTCACTCCCGCAGAGCGTGGCGCAGGCTCGCGTTGTCCGACCGCAGCCGGGACACCTCACTCTCCAACTCCAGCACCAAGGCGATCCCGGTCAGGTTCAGGCCTGCGGCCAGGAGTTGGCGGATCCGGTGCAGTCGCTCGATGTCGTCGGGGCTGTAGCGCCGCGTGCCACCTGCGGTCCGGTCAGGCTCGACCAGGCCGCGCCTCTCATAGACCCGCAGATTCTGGATCTCCATCTGCGTCATCTCGGCAGCCACCGAGATGGCGTAGACGCCAACACTGGCCTTCATGGTCTCCCCTTTGCCTCGCAAGTCCAGGGTACTTGAAATCTTGGGAACAGATCATCTATAACTGCTGTTACAGGTTTTAAACCCCGAATCCCCCAAGGAGGAACCATGTTGCTGCGCACTGCTGACCCCTTCCGCGACTTCGACCGGCTCACCTCCCAGCTGCTGGGCGGAACCACCAACCGGCCCGCCGTGATGCCTCTCGACGCCTGGCGCCAAGGCGACCGCTTCGTTCTCGAGTTCGACCTGCCCGGAGTGAACCCGGAGAACATCGAGCTCGACGTCGAACGGAACGTCCTGACGGTCAAGGCGGAGCGCGTCGCGCGCAACGGCGACTGGCAGCACCTGGCCGCCGAGCGCACCCACGGTCAGTTCACCCGCCAGCTCGTCCTCGGCGACAACCTGGACCTCGAGGCGATCGAGGCCAGCTACGACAACGGCGTGCTGCGCCTGGTCGTGCCGGTCGCCGAGAAGGCGAAGCCCCGCAAGATCCAGATCAACTCGGCACCCACCGAGCAGCCGGAGGCGATCGAAGCCTGACCCGCCGGCCGCTACCGAAGGCCCCCACCTCTGCGGATGTGGGGGCCTTCGCGCGCTTCGGGATCTAGGGTCGAGACGTCTGCCCAGCGCTCTTCGCTCTTGGAGGTCCCATGCCCACCCCTCACGAGATCGTCGCCCGCCTCACCTTGGAGGAGAAGGCCTCGCTGCTCTCCGGCCAGGACTTCTGGCACACCCAGGCCATCGAGGGCGTCGCGGAGTCCGTGATGCTCACCGACGGTCCCCACGGGCTGCGCAAGCAGGGCGGTTCCGGCGACCACCTCGGCATCGGCGACTCGCGCCCGGCCACCTGCTTCCCGCCGGCCGTCGCACTGGCCTCCTCCTTCGACGTCGACCTGGTGCACGAGGTCGGCGTCCGGATCGCCGCCGAGGCGCGCGCCGAGCAGGTGGCGGTGGTGCTCGGCCCGGGCATCAACATCAAGCGCTCCCCGTTGTGCGGGCGCAACTTCGAGTACTTCTCCGAGGACCCGTGGCTCTCCGGCGCGCTCGGCCGTGCCTGGGTGGAGGGCATCCAGTCCGGCGGGGTCGGCGCCTCGCTCAAGCACTTCGCGGTCAACAACCAGGAGCATGACCGGCTCCGGGTCAGCGCCGACGTCGACGAGCGGCCGCTGCGGGAGATCTACCTGCGCGCCTTCGAGCACGTGGTCACCCACGCCGACCCGTGGACGGTGATGTGCTCCTACAACCGGATCAACGGCCTGCACGCCAGCGAGAACCCGTGGCTGTTGCGCACCGTGCTCCGTGAGGAGTGGGGCTACACCGGACTGGTGGTCTCCGATTGGGGCGCGGTCAAGGACCGGGTCGCCGCGCTGCGCGCGGGGCTCGATCTGGAGATGCCCGGCAACGGCGGCGTCACCGACGCCGAGCTGGTCGCCGCGGTCACCGACGGACGCCTCGACGAGGCGGCGGTGGACCGCGCCGCCGAGCGGGTGCTGGCGCTGATCCAGCGGGCCGCCACGGCCGGCGCGCCCCGCGACCCGGCCACCGTCCACGCCGAGAACCACGCCGCCGCGCGCGAGATCGCCGCCCGCTGCGTGGTGCTGCTGCGCAACGAGCCGGTGGGCGACGCACCACTGCTGCCGCTGGAGCCCGGCAGCCGGGTCGCCGTGATCGGCGAGTTCGCCCGCACCCCGCGCTACCAGGGCGCCGGCAGCTCACGGATCAACCCGACCCGGCTCGAGGATGCGCTCAGCGAGCTCAGCGCCCTGCACGACGACGTCACCTTCGCCGGCGACGACCTCACCGAGGCGGTCGCGCTGGCCCACGCGTCCGACGTCGCGGTGGTCTTCCTCGGGCTGCCGCCCGAGGCGGAGTCCGAGGGGTTCGACCGCACGGACCTGAACCTGCCGCCGGATCAGCTCGCCATGCTCGAGGCGGTGCTCGCGGTCCAGCCGCGCACGGTGGTCGTGCTCTCGGGAGGGGGCGTCGTCACCGTGCCGTTCGCGCAGCGGGTGCCGGCCCTGGTCCAGGGCTACCTGCTCGGCCAGGCCGGCGGCGGTGCGCTCGCCGACGTGCTGACCGGGCGGGTCAACCCATCGGGGCGACTCGCGGAGACGATGCCGCTGCGTCTCGCGGACTCCCCCGCCTACCTCGACTTCCCCGGCGAGCGCGGCCACGTCCGCTACGGCGAGGGCGTCTTCGTCGGCTACCGCTGGTACGACGCCCGCGACCTCGACGTCGCCTTCCCGTTCGGCCACGGGCTCTCCTACACGACCTTCGCCCACGACGACCTGCTGGTGAGCGGCGACCCCAGCGGCTTCACGGTGCGGGTCCTGGTCACCAACACCGGCGACCGGGCCGGGCGCGACATCGTCCAGGTCTACGTCGGCAAGCCGAGCTCACAACTGGCGCGCGCGCCGCGCGAGCTGGTCGGGGTCGCCGTCGTCGACCTGGAGCCCGGCGAGTCCAGCATCGCCGAGGTGCGGGTGCCCACCGGGCAGCTCGCCGCCTGGTTCACCGGCCGCGGCTGGGCCGTCGAGGACGGCGAGTACCACGTCGCGGTCGGCACCTCGAGCCGCGCGCTCACCGGGCACACGCACATCTCGATCGCCGGCGACGACCTCACCGAGCCGCTGCACCTGGAGTCGACCATCGCCGAGGTGATCGCCGACCCGATCGCCGGCCCGCTGGTCGCCGCCGGGCTGGCCGAGCAGGGAGCCGACTCCGCCGACGACGTCGAGGGCGTCGGTCAGATGATGATGAGCTTCCCGATCGGCCGGGTGGTGCGGATGTCCGGCGGCGCCGTCAGCACCGACGACATCCAGGCCCTGCTGGACGCGGCCAACGCCGAGCGCGGCTGAGTCAGAGCACCTCGAACCTCATCCCAGCACCCTGGAGACGGCTGAGCAGATTGGCGCCCATCGCTGTGGCGGTGGTGACCTGACCCGAGGTCGGCGGGTTGACGTCGAAGACCAGGCACAGCGCGGACTCGGCGAGCATCTTGGCGGTCTCGGTGTAGCCGGGGTCGCCGCCCGAGACCCGGGTGTGCACGGTCTTGCCGCCGGCCTCGGTGAGGAAGTCGACGGTGAACCAGGACTTCTTGCGCCGCTCCAGCGAGGGCCCCTCGCCCTGCTTGATCCGGCCCTTGAGCGCGTTGCGCACCGGCGGCACCTGGGCACCGATCACCACGCCGCCCATCGCGGCGGCACCGCCGACGGCGTAGCGCAGCGTCTTGGTGCCGGCGAAGTGCGAGTAGGTGAACCGCGGGCCGTACTCGGCCATCGCGGCACCGCTGCGCTGCACCACCTGCGGGTCGATCGTGGGCAGCGGCAGCAGCCAGTAGCCGAGCCGCTTGTCGCGTCCCGGCTTGCCCGCGACCGCGCGGCTGCTGCGCCCCTCGGGCTTCGGCTCGCGCCGGCGGCGCTCGGCGAACGCCTCCTTCATCTGCTTGGCCCGCGCCATCACGCCCATCGCGGAGTGGAAGGTGCCACCCGAGAAGGTGGCGTTGGAGCGGACCACGCCACGCACCGAGACCGGCACCGTGGTGTCCACCTGCTGCAGGGCATGGAAGACGCCGATGTCGTGCGGCACCGAGTCGAACCCGCAGGCGTGCACCAGCCGGGCTCCGGAGGCCACCGCGGTCTCGTGGTGCGCGAGCCACATCCGGTCCACGAACTCCGGCTCACCGGTCAGGTCCACGTAGTCGGTGCCGGCGGCGGCGCAGGCCGCGACCAGCGGCTCGCCGAACTCCAGGTACGGCCCGACCGTGGTGATCACCAGCCGGGTGCGCTCGGCCACCGCCCGCAGTGCGTCGCCGTCGGCGGCGTCGACGACGATCAGCTCCATCGTCTCCAGCCGCGGGTCGATCCCGGCCAGCCGGTCACGGACCTTCTCCAGCTTCGCCTGGGAGCGCCCGGCGAGCGCCCAGCGCAGCCGTGCCGGGGCATGCCGGGCCAGATAGTCGGCGGTCAGTCCGCCGGTGAAGCCGGTGGCGCCGAACAGGACGATGTCGAGGGATCGCTCAGCCATGCGCCCCACTCTGCCGCACCGGCCCTGAGCCGGGGGCGCATCGGCGAAACCCGGCTCGGCCACCTCGGCCCGAGCCGCGCCTTCCTGCCCCGATCCGGATCGGCGCGAGCCGGTCCGGGAACCGATCCGGCGCGGACGCCGTCCGAACGCACATGAGCCGTTCACGACTGGCACCGCTCGGGGTCGCCACCCTCGCCGTCACCCTGTTCGTCGCTGCCTTCCCGATCGGCCATGCGCTGCTCGACGACGCCGCCCCCGGTCCCGACCGCGATCCGGTCCAGGCCGCGGCGGCACCCGGCGGGGGCACCGCGGCGGCAGCCGGCGCCGGCCGGCTCACCACCGCCACCTCCTGCGCCGACCTGATGGACACCCTGATCGCCCAGACCAAGGACCTGGTCGGCGCGTGGGGGTGGGAGTACCCCCGGCACGGCCTCGCCTACGACGGCGCCTTCGTCGCCGAGCGGACGGCGGCCGGGGACCTCTCCGCGGCGAAGGGCGCGAACACGGCGGTCGATGAGCAGTCGTCGAGCCAGACCGGCACCAACGTCCAGGAGAACGGGATCGACGAGCCCGACATCGCCAAGACCGACGGCGAGATCGTGGTGCGCGCGGACCGCCGCCGGATCAGCATCTTCGCCGTCAGCGACACCAAGGCGGCCGCACTGAAGCGGATCGCCACCGTCGAGCTGCCGCGCAGCATGCAGCACGAGACCGAGCTCCTGCTGGTCGGCGACCGCCTGCTGGCGCTCGGCAACGCGTGGACCCGCGCCGGCAACCACACCAGCGTGCTCAGCATCGACGTCAGCGATCCGGCCCAGCCCCGGATCGTGGAGCGCCGCCGCCTGGACGGCGAGCTTCTCTCCGCTCGGGTCACCGGCGACGACGTCCGCCTGGTCACCGCCACCGGCCTGCCGGATCTCGACTTCGTGTACCCGCGCCGCAAGGGCCTGACCCGCAAGGAGGCCAAGGCACGCAACCGCGAGCTGCTGGCGACCAGCACCATCGAGCAGTGGCTGCCGCAGCTGCGGATCGGCAACGAGCGCCAGAACCTGATCGACTGCGGTCAGGTGGAGGTGCCGGAGACGATCGAGGGCCTGGGCTTCCTGAACGTCGTGGGCTTCGCGGCCACCGATCCCGCCGGCTACCACGCCACCAGCGTGCTCACCGACAGCCGCATCGTCTACACCAGCACCGACCGGCTCTACCTGGCGACCGGAGGCAGCAGGTGGTGCTGCGTGATGGAGGACTGGGCGATGCCCCGGTTCTCGGGCCGCACCACGGGCGACGACACCACCGAGCTGCACGCCTTCGCCCTGGACGGGATCCGCGCCGACTACCTGGCCAGCGGCGAGGTCGAGGGATCGATCGCCGACCGGTGGGCGATGGACTCGGCCGACGGCGTGCTGCGGGTCGCCGTCTCCACCACCATCGAGCGCGGCAAGGGCAAGGCGCGGCGGCAGCTCAGCTCGCACTCCGTGGTCACGCTTGGCGAGCGCGGCGGCGAGCTGGTCGAGCTCGGATCCGTGGACGGCATGGGGATCAACGAGTCGATCCAGTCGGTGCGCTGGTTCGACGACCTCGCCATCGTGGTCACCTTCCGCCAGGTCGACCCGCTCTATGCGATCGACCTGGGCGACCCCGCGAGCCCGGTGCTGCTCGGTGAGCTGAAGATCCCCGGCTTCTCCTCCTACCTGCACCCGATCGGCGAGGAGCGGCTGCTCGGCCTCGGCACGGACGCCACCCTGCGCGGGCGGACCCGCGGCGCCCAGGCGGCGGTCTTCGACATCGCCGAGCCCACCGACCCGCGCCGGGTCGCCGCCCGGGCCTTCCGGGACAGCTCGTTCACCGCCGAGTGGGAGCCGCGCCAGGTGACCTGGCTGCCCGAGCAGCGCACCGCGCTGGCCGTGCTGGAGCGGTGGCGCGGTCGCTCCACCGTCTCGGTCGTGGCGCTCGAGGTCGGTGCGGACGGCGCCCTGTCGAGCACCGAGATCCCGCTCGGCTCGTGGGAGGACGGCTACCGGGCCCGGACCCTGCCGCTGCCCGACGGCAGGGTGGTGCTGTCCACCCAGCGCAGCACCAGGTACCTGGAGTGGTGAGGCGGCCGGGCGTAGGTTGGCTCCATGTGCCGCAACATTCGTCCGCTGAACAACTTCGAGCCGCCGGCCACCCGCTCCGAGGTCACCGCCGCGGCGCTGCAGTACGTGCGCAAGGTCAGCGGCGCCACCAAGCCGTCGCAGGCCAACCAGGAGGCGTTCGACGCCGCGGTGGCCGAGATCGCGGCGATCACCCAGCACCTGCTCGACCACCTGGTCACCGCAGCGCCGCCGAAGAACCGCGAGGTGGAGGCGGAGAAGGCCCGCGCCCGGGCCGCCGTCCGCTACGCGCGGTGAGAGTGCCGCGATGACCCTCACCCGCCCGTCGCCGGGCACCCGCGCCAGCCAGGCCGAGGCGTTGGCACTGCTCGGCGAGCGGCCACTGGTGGCGTTGACCGGGGCCGGTCTCTCCACCGACTCCGGGATCCCCGACTACCGGGGCCCCGGCGCTCCGGAGCGGATGCCGATGACCTACCAGGAGTTCGTCTCCGGGCCGCAGGCGCAACAGCGCTACTGGGCGCGCAGCCACGTCGGCTGGGGCCGGATGCATCGGGCCTCGCCCAACGCCGGTCACCGGGCGCTGGCCGCGCTGGAGGCCCGTGGCCGGGTGCGGCTGCTGATCACCCAGAACGTCGACGGCCTGCACGAGGCGGCCGGCTCCGCGGCGCTCGCGCTGCACGGCCGGGTCGCCGAGGTGATCTGCCTGGGGTGCCACGCGACGACGTCACGCCGTGCCTTCGCCGCTGACCTGGACCTGCTCAACCCCGGCTACGTCGAGGCGCACCAGGCGGTCGCCAGCCGGCCCGACGGCGACGTCGACCTGGAGGAGACCGCCGGGTTCGTGGTGCCGCGCTGCGGCTGTGGCGGCGTCTTCAAGCCGCACGTCGTCTTCTTCGGCGAGAACGTGCCCAAGGAGCGCGTGCAGCGGGCCTACGACGCCGTCGAGGAGCTGGCCGAGTGCGACGGCGCGCTGCTGGTGGCGGGCTCCTCGTTGACCGTGATGTCCGGGCTCCGCTTCGTGAAGCGGGCCGCCAAGCTGCACGTGCCGGTGGTGATCGTGAACCGCGGCGCCACCCGCGGCGACGAGTGGGCCACCCTGCTCGTCGACGCCGGCTGCAGCGAGTTCCTCACCGCGCTCGCCACCTAGCCGAAGGCGCAGAAATATCCGCCCAGGGCGCAGAAATGGCAGCAGGGGCGAGCCGATCGGCCCGCCCCTGCTGTACAGCGACTCGTCAGCTGCGACGCACGAAGATGTGGTCCGCGGCCTCCGGGGTGATCTCGGCGGTCTCGCCGCCCGAGCCGACCAGGACGCCGTCCGCTGTGGCGGCCACCAGGACCACCTTGTCCGGGACCGCGCCGACGCGCCGCAGCGCGCTCATCAGGTGCTCGTCCTTCTGCATCTCCTCGGAGATGCGGCGCACCAGCACCCGCTGCTCGGTCGGCAGCGTGGCGACCTCGGAGAGCGGCTCGACGCCCTCCATGAAGTCCTCACCCGGGGTGCTCTGACCGAGCTCGGAGAGCCCGGGGATCGGGTTGCCGTAGGGCGACTCGGTGGGGTTGCCCAGCAGCTCGATCAGCCGGCGCTCGACGCCCTCGGAGATCACGTGCTCCCAGCGGCAGGCCTCGGCATGCACGAGCTCCCACTCCAGACCGATCACGTCGGTCAGCAGGCGCTCGGCCAGGCGGTGCTTGCGCATCACCCGGGTGGCCAGGCGCTGGCCCTCCTCGGTGAGCTCCAGGTGACGGTCGCCCTCGACCGTCAGCAGGCCGTCGCGCTCCATCCGGGCCACGGTCTGGGAGACCGTCGGGCCACTCTGGTGCAGACGCTCGGCGATGCGAGCCCGCAACGGCACAATTCCCTCCTCCACCAGCTCGTAGATGGTGCGGAGGTACATCTCGGTAGTGTCGATCAGATCGCTCACGCAGCCATTCTTACCCCACAACACCTACCGGAGTCTCCTTGGTGGAGATCTGGGATGGACTCCTCCAGGATGGAAGGCATGGACCCGCTGCTGATCTCGGCCCGCTTCTGCGGCCCCAACTCCTCGGGAAACGGTGGTTGGAGCGCAGGAGCGCTGGCCTCCCACGTCCCCGAACGCGGCCTCGGCACCGCGAGCGAAGTCACACTCCACCGGCCCCCGCCGCTCGAGCACGCACTGCGCGTGTGCACCTTCGACGACGTCGCCACGCTGCTCGACGGCGATGACGTGGTGGCCACCGCACGCGCCGTCGTGGACTGCCCCACGCCGGTGCCCGGCGTCGCCGCCGAGATCGCTCGCGCCGCCGAGAGCCGCTACCCGGGGCTGGTCGATCACCCCTTTCCGCACTGCTTCGCCTGCGGTCCGCAGCGCGCCGAGGGCGACGGCCTGCGGCTCTTCCCCGGCACGGTCGACGACGTCGACGCTCGGCCCCGGGTGGCCTGCACCTGGACCCCGGACCCGTCCCTGGCCGGGTCCGATCCCGAGCTGGTCGACGCCCCGGTGGCCTGGGCGGCCCTGGACTGTCCCGGTGCCTGGAGCGTCGACCTGGCCGGACGCACGATCGTGCTCGGGCGGATCACCGCCGTCCTGGACGCGCTGCCGCGGATCGGCGAGGAGCACGTCGTCGTGGGCGCGCAGCTCGGCCGCGACGGCCGCAAGTGGCACACCGCGAGCACCCTCTACGACGCCG
The DNA here is from genome assembly GCF_039528155.1 of Nocardioides dubius. Taxonomy (NCBI): domain Bacteria; kingdom Bacillati; phylum Actinomycetota; class Actinomycetes; order Propionibacteriales; family Nocardioidaceae; genus Nocardioides; species Nocardioides dubius. Next base: position 200,948 of record NZ_BAAALG010000007.1, read on the forward strand.
ATCGACGCGTCGTCGGCCGGGCCGAGCACGTCTGGTTCGAGATCGATCCGGCCGCCTTCTCCTGACCCGCCCCGCCCGCGAGCCCTCGGATTTAAATGCCTTGTCCGGCCGCAGGCGCGGGCGTAGCGTGAAGGAACACGGGAAAGGAGGTGGTCCAGAGAATGAATGCTTTGAGGACTCGTGAGGTGGCTGCTCGCTAGCAGCTCCGCTGTCCGGCAGATGCCGCAGCGTGGAAGCTGCAGCAATCCCAGGGCAGTCACCCGGCCCGCAGGCGCTCCGGTCCAAGTCCGCCGGAGACGTCGACGAAGGTCCCGCCCCGCGGGGCGCTGTGAAACCTCGTCGCACACCGCCTGCGGGTCGTCCCCATTTCTGACCGATCGGCCTTTGTTTGCAGGGGATTCGCACCTCCGCCTGCGCACTGCTCCCGCTGCTGCGAGAATGCAAGCATGAAGAAGGCCATCACCGTCTTTCTGCTCGACGACCACGAGATCGTGCGGCGCGGACTGCGTGCACTGCTCGAGTCCGACGGCGACATCACGGTGGTCGGCGAGGCCAACAGGGTCGAGGGCACGGCCGCCAAGATCCTGGCGCTCGAGCCGGACGTCGCCGTCCTGGATGCGCGGCTTCCGGACGGCTCCGGCGTCGACGTGTGCCGCGACGTGCGCTCGGCCAACGCCGAGATCAAGGCCTTGATCCTCACCAGCTACGACGACGACGAGGCGATGTACGCCTCGATCCTGGCCGGTGCCTCCGGCTACGTGCTGAAGCAGATCGAGGGCACCTCGCTGCTCTCCGGCACCCGGCTCGTCGCCAGCGGCCACTCGCTGATCGACCCGGGCGCGGCACTGCGCCTGGTGCAGCGCTCCACCGACGAGGACGACGACGAGTTCTCGCACCTCACCCCGCAGGAGCGGCGGGTGCTGACCGCGATCGCGGAGGGCAAGACCAACCGGCAGATCGGCGTCCAGCTGCACCTGGCGGAGAAGACCGTCAAGAACCACGTCACCAACATCCTGGCCAAGCTCGGCGTCGAGCGGCGCACCCAGGCAGCGCTGCTGGTCTCGGAGAAGAAGGCCGCCGAGGCGGCAGGTGCCTCGGGTGCCTCCGGAGCGACCGGCGCCACGGGTGCGGCCGACGGCGCCTCCGGGCCGGCCGGGACGACGGGCGCCCCGGCCAGCTCCGCAGGCTGAGCCTCAGACCTGGAACTGGCCGACCAGGCCCTTGAGCTCGCTGGCCATCGCGGCCAGGTCGGTCGCCGACTGCAGGGTGTTCTGCGCGCCCTGACGGGTGTCGTCGGCAGCGGTGGCCACCTGGGTCACGTCAGCGGCGATCCCGTTGGCGCCGGTGGCGGCCTCGGTCACGCTGCGCGCGATCTCGTTGGTGGTCGCGGTCTGCTCCTCGACGGCGGAGGCGATCGAGGTCTGGATGTCGTTGATCCGTCCGATCACCTCGGCGATCTCGCTGATCGCGGCGACCGCGCCCTGGGTGCCGCTCTGGATCGCCTCGATCCGCTGGCCGATGTCCTCGGTGGCCTTCGCGGTCTCCTTGGCGAGCTCCTTGACCTCGTTGGCGACCACCGCGAAGCCCTTGCCGGCGTCGCCGGCGCGGGCCGCCTCGATGGTGGCGTTGAGCGCGAGCAGGTTGGTCTGCTGAGCGATCGAGGTGATCACCTTGATCACCTGGCCGATCTCGGCCGAGGACTCGCCCAGGCTGGCGACGGTCTCCTGGGCGGAGCTGGCCACCCCGACCGCACCGGTCGCCACGGTCGCCGCATCCGTGGCGTTCTTGGCGATCTCGCGGATGCTCGCGGTCATCTCCTCCGCAGCGCTGGCCACGGTCTGGATGCTCGCCGAGACCTGGACCGAGGCGCTCGAGGCGCTGGCGGCGCGGTCCGAGGTGAGGGTGGCGCCCTCGCCCATGCCCTGCGACAGGATGGTCAGCTGCTCGGAGGAGACGGCGAGCGTGTCCGCGGTGCGGCCGATCTCGCCGAGGCTGCCGCGCAGGGTGCCCAGCAGGGCGGTGAGGCCCTGCGCCAGCTGGCCGATCGCGTCCTCGCCGGTGACCTCGATCTCGCGGGTGAGGTCGCCCTGGGCGGCGGAGCGCACCACGTCGAGGACCAGGTCGACCTTGTGCGCGAGCTCGGCGGCCGCGACCCGGGCGGCGGTGTCGCGCTCGATCCGCTCCAGTGCCTGGGAGACCAGGCGCCCGACGTTGCGCAACGCCTCCAGCCGCTCAGCCGACGGGCTCAGCGTCTCGGTGGCGAAGAAGTCCATGGTGCCGACCACCTCGCCGCCGACCAGCAGCGGGAAGCAGACGCCCGAGCGGACGCCGACGCGCTGCGCGACGGGGGCCCGCACGCAGTCGGTCATCTCGCCGATGTCGGCGGTGAAGAAGAGGTCGCGCAGCGCCCAGGCGCGGCCCGACAGGCCCACGCCCTCGGCGAAGGAGGCGGCCAGGGTCACCTCCCGGAACTCCGGCCCGGCGTCACCGGACTCGACCGCGAACTTGAGCAGGTGGTCGCTCGGGTCGACCTTCCACACCGAGCCGTAGGCCCAGCCGAACTCGGAGCGCACCGTGTCCAGCGCGACCCGCACCGCGACCTCGGGGGTGTCCGCGTTCGCCAGACCGGCCAGCACCTTGTTGACCGCCGCGGTGTCGGCGGCGCTCTCCTCCTGCTCACGCTCGAGGCGCAACTGGTCGGTGATCACGTCCCAGGTGGCCATCGCGCCGATGTAGGTGCCGGCGTCGTCGCGGATCGCGGAGACCAGCAGGTCCAGCGTCTCGGGACCGACGGCGATGTTGGCGCGCCGCGGCAGGTTGCCGGGGTCGGCCATCAGCCCGCGCTGGTAGGACGGCGTCTTGTGGAAGATGTCGAGGCTGGAGCCGACCACGTCGGCGGCCTTGACCGGCAGGTGCTCCTCGAGGCGGGTCAGCGTCGTCAGCGACGCGGGGTTCATGTAGGTGATGGTGAGGTCGCGGTCGGCGAACATCATGTTCGTCGGCGAGTTCTCCATCATCGAGGTGATCCGGGCGACCCGGCGCTCGAGCTCGAGCTGGTCGGTGACGTTCTCCCAGGTCGCCATCGCGCCCACGTAGGCGCCGTCGGCGTCATGCAGCGCGACCACGTTCAGGTCGAGGGTCTGCGGACCGACCTCGATCAGCGCACGACGCGGGAGCCCGGCGCCGCCGTCATCCATCAGCCGGTGCTGGTGGCCGGGGTCGCGGTGGAAGAGGTCGAGGCTGGCGCCGACCACGTTCTCCGGCGAGACCGGGATCCAGTCGGCGAGCACTCGCAGACCCTCGAGCGCAGCCCGGTTGACGTAGGTGATCCGGTAGTCGCGGTCAGCCAGCATCACCCGGGTGCTGAGACTGTCGAGAACGCCCGGGAGCCGGGACAGGTCGACACTCTCGGGGGACGGCGACGCCGCAGGCTGCGGGTCGCGGGCGTGGGTGCCGTTGGGGCTGGGGGCGATCTCGATGTCGGTCATGACTTTCCTCCGGTGGGGTGGGCGGCAGTGACCTCAACTGCCTGATCGGGGTCGAGGACGAGGAGAATCGCCTCGGGTAGGGGGATCACGCCGTGCAGCACGGACTGGACGGCCTCGGGCAGGTTGGACGGCGTGGGATGCAGCTCCCGCTCGCCGGTGTCGATGACGTCGCCGATCTCGTCGACCAGCAGGCTCACCGCCTCTCCCCCACCCCGCACGATCACGTTCATCGGCTCGGGCCGCTCATCGTCGTCGTCGAGCTCGAGCCGGCGACGCAGGTCGAGCGCGGTGACGATCTGGCCGCGCAGGTTGATCAGTCCGCGGATCGCGTCCGAGGCCAACGGGACCGGCGTCATGCCCTGAGCGCGCAGCACCTCCTGGACGTCGCCGACCGCGACGCCGAAGTAGAGGCCACGCACCCAGAAGGTGCAGTACTGGCTGCGCGCGCGGGCGCTCATCGCGCCGCTCCGATCACGGCGTCCAGATCGACCAGGTCGGTGACCCGGTCCTGCAGGACCAGCGAGCCGAGCACCCCCGGACGGCGCCCGACCTCACTGCGTTGACTGGTCGCCTCGACGATGTCGAGCACCCGGTCGATGACGATGCCGACCCGCTCGCCGCCGCGATCGTGCACGACGACGGAGACCAGCGGCTCCTCGGACCGGGTCTCGGCCAGCCCGATCGCCGGCGCGAGCCGGACCAACGGCAGGATGCCGTCGCGGTACTGGACGACCTCGTCCCTGCCGGAGTGCTCGATCTGGCTCAGCGCGAACTCCTCCAGCCTCGAGATCGCGGCAAGCGGCAGCGCCGCGCGGCGGCCGGAGCCGACCTCCAGCACCAACAGGGCGGTGCCGTCCTCGGTGACGGCCTCGGCGGCATCCTCGGCGACCGGGGTCGCGCCGAGCCCGTGGGTCTGCGCGATACCGCCGACGTCGAGGATCAGGGCGACGCTGCCGTCGCCCATGATCGTGGCGCCGGCGTAGACCGCCAACGGCTTGAGCTGGCGGCCGATCGGCTTGACCACGATCTCCTGGGTGTCGTGGACGTCGCCCACGCACAGCCCGAAGCGGACGTCGTCGGCCTGGACCACGACCACGGTGAGCGCGGTCTGTTGCTCCGGATCGTGGGCAGGACCCAGCCGGAGCACCCCGCCGAGGTCGACCAGCGGCAGCAGGTGTCCGCGCAGGCGGAGCACCGGCGCACCGGCCAGCTCGTGCACCTGGCCGGCCAGGTCGTCGACGCGGACCAGCTCGACCAGGTTGGCCTGCGGGAGTGCATAGCGCTGCCCGCCCTGCTCCACGATCAGCGCCGGGATGATGGCCAGGGTCAGCGGGATCCGGACCCGGCAGGTGGTGCCGTGGCCGGGCTGGCTGGTGATGTCGACGGTGCCGCCGATCCGCTCGATGTTGGTCCGCACGACGTCCATGCCGACACCGCGCCCCGAGACGTTGGTGACCGTCTCGGCGGTGGAGAAGCCCGGCCGGAAGAGCAGCCCGGTCAGCTCCTTGGCGTCCATCCGGCTCGCCTCCTCGGAGGTGATCACGCCCCGGCGGACGGCAGTCTCGGCGATCTTGGCGTGGTCGAGTCCGCGCCCGTCGTCCGCGATCTCGACGACGACCTGGCCGCTCTCGTGGCGGGCCCGCAGGGAGAGCGTCCCGGTGGCGCTCTTGCCCGCCGCGAGACGCTGCTGCGGCGGCTCGATGCCGTGGTCGAGCGCGTTGCGGACCAGGTGCGTGAGGGGACCCTTGAGCGCTTCGAGCAGGGAGCGGTCCAGCTCGGTGTCGTGGCCCTCGGTGAGCAGCGTGACCTCGCGCCCGAGCTGGTTGGCGAGGTCGCGCACGATCCGCGGCATCTTGGCCCAGACCTGGCCGATCGGCTGCATCCGGGTCTGCATCACGCTCTCCTGCAGCTCGCTGGCCACCAGGTCGAGGCGCTGGGCCGCGCGGGTGAGCTCGATGTCGTCGCCGGAGTCGCTGCGCTGCAGGATCTGGTTGCGGGTGAGCACCAGCTCCCCGACCAGCTGCACCAGGTTGTCGAGCAGGTCCACGTCCACCCGCACGGTGGCGTCCACGACCCCGCGCTTCCCCGTCTCCTCCTCCCCCGAGGGCGCAGCAATGGCCCCCGAGGGCGCAGCAATGGTCGCCGAAGGCGCAGTAGTAGCCGCCGAGGGCGCAGAAGCCGCAGGTGCGATCAAAGCTTCAGGCTCGGCAGGTGGCAGTACGAGAACGGTGGGTGGCAGAGGGCTCGCCGCAGCATGCGGGGGATCCGACGGCGAGTCGCTCTCGGCCGCCATTGGTGCGCCCTCGGCAACTACTCGTGCGCCCTCAGGGGACATTGGTGCGCTTTCGGGGGTGAGGGCGGCGCGGAGCTCGGCGACCACCGAGGCGACGTCCACGGTGCCGGTTCCCGAAGGCGTGCCCGAAGCGGTGCCGGGGTCGGCGTCGCTGGCGGTCTCCTCGATCAGCGCGAGCAGGGCGCGGGTGGTGTCCACCATCCGCAGCAGCACGCCGGTGAGGTCACCGGTCAGGAGCAGGTCGCCATCACGCAGCCGGGCCAGCAGGTTCTCCCCGACGTGGGCCAGCTCCTCGAGCCGGCCGAACGCCAGGAACCCGCTGGTTCCCTTGATCGTATGGATCGCGCGGAAGATGCTCGACAGCAGCTCGCGCGATGTCGGGTCCTGCTCGAGCGCGACCAGGTCGCGGTCCAGTTGGTCGAGGTTCTCATGGCTCTCCACGAGAAACTCGGCGATGATCTCGGTGTCTTCGTCCACCGGCGCCTCCTCCCGTCAACACCAGGAGAATCGGCCTCGGCGAAAGTCACCTGAGAACAATTCGGACGTGACGTGATCGGGCGTTAACCCGGCCCGTCACGCCAGGGCGACGCAAGCAGCCCGTGGACCCACCAATCGGCCCGAAGCGGCCCTGATCAGGGCTTGCGGAGGGCGGCAGCCAGCGAGGCCACCGCGTTCGCGCTGGGCGAGGCGGCGGCACGGTTGCTGTCGCTGACCTGGGCGATCAGCTCCGAGCGCTGCACGCTGACCGAGCGGGGCGCAGCGATGCCCACGCGGACGACGTCCCCGCGGATCTCGAGGATGGTCACCTCGATGTCGTCCCCGACCAGGACGCTCTCGCCCGCCTTGCGGCTCAACACCAGCATGGACACACGCTATCTGTTGGAACAGCCCGCGTGCCGATCGGCCGGGTCATCGCACCAACGGGGCAGCCAGAGGATGCCGCCGGTCGTCGAGCACGATCTGCGCGGCGCGCAGCGAGGTCGTGTTGACCACGACCGGAGCAAGCAGGTTCGCGGTGGTGCTCTCCAGGCTTTCGCCGGGGTTGAGCAGCACCAGCACCAAGGCGTCCTCGGCACGGGTCAGCTCGAGGGCCTGCGCGTCGTCGTCGCTGATCTCGGGAGCGTAGTCGGCGAAGAAGAGGCCGGCGCTCACCACCAGGAAGCGCAGGTCCGGGTTCGCGAGCGAGCGCAGCTCACAGAGCGTGCCGTCGTCGTCGAGCCGGACCAGGGTGAAGCTCAGATCGTCGCTGAAGCCCGGCATCGGCCGCACCAGCTCGATCACCGGAATCTCTGGAATCTCCATCTCCGCCCCTCTCACCGCCCCCGGCTCCACGTCCGCCGCCAGCGTGGCGATCATCGCAGATAGTCCAGCAGGGAGTTCGACAGGACGCGGGCAGAGGTGGCCAGGGCCGACTGGTAGGCGACCTCTTGCAGCTTCACGTCGATGGCGGCCTTGATCAGGTCCGCGTCCTCCAGGTCGGAGAGCCGCGAGGTGAGGCTCAGGTCCGAGCTGGTCGCATCGGTCAACACCTGCTCCACTCGCTTGGCCCGGATGCCGACGCCGGCCTGGGTGGTGATGATCGCGTCCTGGCGGGTGTTCAGCTCGGTGATGCTGGTCTGGATGCCCGCCGTGTCGCCGGCGCGCAGCGAGTTCGACAGCGACTCCAGCTCGTCGAAGAGCGAGGCGCCGTCGACGCCGAAGACATCCGGGCCGTTCACGTTCACCGCGATGCTGACGCCGTTGCCGATCGTCCGGTTCACCGCGCCGGCCTGCCCCACCCACGCGCCGCTGGCGTCGTAGGCGCTGGCACCGGCGGTGATCCCGCCGAAGACCGGGCGGCCGAGGTACTGGGAGTTCGCGGTCGCGATCAGCGACTCGCGCAGCTGGTCCACCTCGACCGCGAGCGCCTCACGGGCCGAGGCACTGGACATGCCCTCGTTGGCGCCCTGCAAGGCGAGGTCGCGGGCCCGGCGCACCTGGCTGGTGATCGAGGAGAGCGCACCGTCGAGCTGGTTGAGCCAGCCCATGCCGTCCTCGGCGTTGCGGGTGTGCTGGGCCAGCGCAGCCTGCTCCCCACGCACCCGCATCGCCGCGATCGTGTCGCCGGGCGAGTCCGAGGGCCGGTTGAGCCGGCGTCCGGTGGAGAGCTGCTCCTGGCTCTGCGCGAGCCGCGATGCGTTGGTCTCGATGGCGCTCAGCGACTGCCGCACCATCATGTTCTGGGTGACGCGTCCGATGGCCATCTCAGCGCACCAGTCCGGTCCGGTTGATCAGCGTGTCGAGCACGGAGTCCAAGGTGGTGATCACCCGCGACGCCGCCTCGTAGGAGCGCTGGGCCGCCATCAGGTTGACCATCTCCTCGTCGATGCTGACGCCGGAGAGCGACTCACGGGTGTTGTCGATCTGCGCGGTGAGCACCGCCTGGTTGCCCGCCAGCCGCTTCGCGGAGGCGACCTCGGTGCCGAAGACGGCGACCAGACGCTGGTAGCTGGTCTCCACGGTCGAGGTGGTCGCCAGGAGATCGGCGTTGCCGCCGTCCAGGCCACCACCGGCGATCGAGGAGGCCGCCACCAGCGAGCCGTCGGTGATCGCGACGGCCAGCGAGCCGACGGGGTCGGCGGGGTTGAAGGAGAACAGCGCGCCACCGGGGTTGCCGGCCAGGTCGAAGCCGCCCTGGTGCCGGGTGTTGATCTCGTTGGCCAGCGTGGTGATCACGTCGTTGAGCCCGGCGCGATAGTTCGGGATCACCCGGTCCACCGCATCGGCCTGCGAGCCGATCGAGCCGGCGACGCCGGCCAGCGGCGTGACGCCGGCGGAGGTGGTGATCTGGAAGGTGACCGGGTTGCCGTCGCCGGTGCCGTCGGGGTTGACCCCGGTGACCATGTCGAGGGTGCCCGCGTCGCGACCGGTGACCAGGTTGACGCCGCCCACGGCGAAGTCGAAGCCACCGTCGGGCCGGATCGTCGCGGTGCCACCGGTCAGCTCGGAGAGGCTCATCGCGAGCCGGTCGCGCTGGTCGAGCAGGGTTCCCGCCTCGACGCCAGCCAGCTTGGCGGCGGCGATGCTGCGGTTGGTGGCCGCCAGGTCCGCGGCCAACGTGTTCACCTCGCCGACGTCGACCAGCAGCCGCTGGCGGACGGCGGACTCCTCGGAGCTGAGGTGGCTGCCCTGCTGGCGGACGGTGTCGACCAGGGTGTTGGCGCTGGCCAGCACCTGCTCGCGGGCGGCCGCGTTGCCCGGGTTGTTCGAGAGGTTCTGCCAGGAGGCACGGAAGTCGGCCAGCGCGGCGTTGATGCCCTTGTCGCCGGGCTCGCCGAGCCCGGCCTCGATCCGGTTCATGATCTCCAGGCTGGCGTTGAGCGCCGACTGCGTGCCGTGCTCCTTGCGGGCGCGCACGTCGAGCAGCTGGTCCACCATCCGGTTGACGCCGCCGACCTGGACGCCGTCGCCGATGCCGGTGCCGCGCGACCAGAGGCCAGGATTGGCATCCGATGCCACGGACTCGCCGACCACGCGGCGTCGCACGTAGCCCTCGGTGCCCACGTTGGAGACGTTGTTGCTCGCGACGTCGATGGCGACCTGGCTGTAGCGCAGGCCGCTCATCGCGATCCCGAACGATCCGAAGGTCCCTGCCATCACAAGCTCCTGTCCACGAAGACGGGACCACGGGTCCCGGTGACCGCCTGGCCGTCCGGCGTGTAGCCGCCGGCGCCCTCAGCCTCCAGCGCGAGCATCGCCTCGCGCGCGGATCGATAGCCGGCGGTGATCAGCTCTCGGTTGGTGCCCGCCAATGCGTTCACCTCGGTCGTCAGGGTCACGAAGGCCTGGCGATGCTCGAGCAGGATGGTCGCCCACGGCTCGGGGGCTGCCTCCGCCAGCGCCAGCAGGCTCGCGGACGGCGCCAGTCCGGCGTCCTGCGCGGCCTCGTCGGACGCGGTGGCCCGCAGCACCTCGGTCTCCCGGATCTGCTGGACCACCTCTTCGACCTCGGCCGAGGCCCGGGCCAGCCAGCGCGTGCGCGCCGAGGCAAGGACGAGCTGCTCGGTCTCCAGCTTGAAGAGCAGGGTCTCCAGCAGCTCGCGCTCGCGCCACAAGATCAGCGAGAGCTTCTCCATGGTGCTTCCTCCCCGTCGGCCGTCGGAACCTTGACTCCCCCAGGTTCGGCCGACGGATGGCCCACCTGAGGTTTTCCGACCAGATGGTCCAACTAAAAGGGGTTGACTAGTCCGGGACGTTGGTCCCCTCTTCTCGATCAATCGGCCAGACACGCAGGTTTCGCCTTCCCTGGCGAGCCTTCGACGGTCCAAGGTTCACGCCATGACCGATCACCCGGGCACCCTCTCGGAAGCGACGGATGAGCTGATCACCGTCAACATCCCACTCGTTGGACACATCGTCCGCGAGACCATGGGACGCGTCCCCTCGCACGTCGACCGCGACGACCTGACCTCCGCCGGCCTGGCCGCACTGGTCCAGGCCGCGCGCTCCTTCGACGCCGAGCGCGGCGTTCCGTTCGGGCGCTACGCCGCCACCCGGATCCGCGGTGCCATCCTCGATGAGCTGCGCGCGGTCGACTGGGCCTCGCGCTCGGTGCGCCGCCGCGCCCGCCAGCTCGACGAGACCCGCAACCGCCTGGCGGCGTCCCTGGGCCGGATCCCCTCGGCCGCCGAGGTCGCCTCCGCCCTGGGCATCTCTCTGGAGGAGGTCATCGGCAACGACGACGACCTGGCCCGAGCCCAGGTGCTGTCGCTCGACGTCGCCGTCGAGGGTGCCCTGCACGAGCCGGCCACCGACCCCACCGCCGGACCGGCCGCCCAGCTCGAGCACGCCGAGCGGCTCAGCTATCTGCGTGCCGCGATCAGCGAGCTGCCCGAGCGGCTGCGCACGGTGGTCGAGGAGTACTTCATCCACGAGCGGCCGATGGCCCAGATCGCCGCCCAGCTCGACGTCTCGGAGTCGCGGATCTCCCAGCTCCGCGCGCAGGCGCTGGTCCTGCTGCGCGATGCGCTGAACACGCACCTCGACCCCGACCTGGTGCCGGCTCACCGTCGCCCGGGTGGCTGTGCCGACCGGCGCCGCGAGACGTACTTCGCCGCCGTCGCCAGCCGCCAGGCCACGCTCTCGACCCCGCCGCGGCCGCGCGGCGCCGCGCCGATCGACGCCACCGCCTGAAAATCTTCACGGTTTTGCCTCAGGTCGTCTCGGCACCCGCCGATCCGACTGACACGAAGCCCAGGGACGGGTTTCAGTCCTCAGACTCACATCCAGGAGGGACATCATGAGTCTTCGCATCAACCAGAACATCGACGCCTTCAACTCGTACCGCAACCTGTCGGTCACGCAGGGCCAGATGAGCAAGTCGCTGGAGAAGCTGTCCAGCGGCTTCCGCATCAACCGTGCCGCTGACGACGCCGCTGGTCTCGCGATCTCTGAGGGCCTGCGCTCCCAGGTCGGCGGCCTCAAGATCGCTGCCCGCAACGCACAGGACGGCATCTCGGTCGTGCAGACCGCAGAAGGCGCCCTGACCGAGGTCCACTCGATCCTCCAGCGCATGCGTGACCTGGCCGTCCAGGCTTCCAACGACAGCAACAACGGCAACGCGCGGGCGAACATCACCGCCGAGGCCAACCAGCTGCAGTCGGAGCTCTCGCGGATCGCCGAGTCGACCAACTTCAACGGCACCAAGCTGCTCGACGGCTCCGCCGGCACCCTGTCGTTCCAGGTCGGCGCCGACGGCAACGCGGACAGCCGCATCGACGTCAACATGTCGACCGCGAACGTGGACGCCGTGGCCACCGCCCTGACCGCCGGTGGCGGCAACTCCTACGCGGTTGCCACCCCGACCCTGGTCGCCGGCAACTGGGCGTTCTCCACCACCGGCTCCGCGACCGCCAGCGTCACCGTGGACATGGGTGCCGCCGGCTCCATCACCACCGTGCAGCAGGCTGCCGACAAGCTGAACTCGGACGCTGCCTTCTCGGCCAACTTCCAGGCCACGGTCAACGACAGCAACGAGCTTGTCGTGAACGCGACCAACGGTGGCACCCTGGCCGTGACCGCTCCGGGCACCGGCGCCGCTGCCGGCGCTGCCGTGGCCGGTGGCATCTCGTTCGCCAGCCACACCTCGGCTCAGGCCGCGATCGGCTCGATCGACGCGCAGATCCAGACGATCTCGACCGCTCGCGCCAACCTGGGTGCTCTGCAGAACCGCTTCGAGCACACCATCAACAACCTCAACGTGGCCGTCGAGAACCTGTCGGCCTCCGAGAGCCGGATCCGCGACACCGACATGGCCCAGGAGATGATGAGCTTCACGCGCGCTCAGATCCTGTCGCAGGCCGGTACCGCGATGCTCGCGCAGGCGAACTCCGCCCCGCAGGGCGTGCTGCAGCTGCTCCGCGGCTGATCCACCCCGTCCGGAGGGCGGCTCCGGTCTACCGGAGCCGCCCTTCGTGCGTTCATCACCCTTCTCGCCGAGGACCGAAACGGAGTAGCAAGTGCCGAGCTCGAGCATCAGTGGCCTTTCCAGCGGACTGGAGACCGCCACGATCATCAACCAGCTGATGCAGCTGGAGGCCGCGAGCCAGACCAAGCTGAAGACCCAGCTCAGCAGCGCCAAGACCGCGCTGAGCAGTCTGCAGACCCTGAACAGCCAGGTGGCCGGCCTCGCGACCAAGGCGAAGGCCCTGGCCGACGGCACCGACTGGAACGCGCTCAAGGCGACGAGCTCCCACACCGGTCTCACGGTGGCCCTCGGCAAGGGCGGCGTGGCCGGCTCCTGGCAGGTCCAGGTCGACGCCGTCGCCACCCATCACCGGCTGAACTTCGCCGACTCCGCGGCGATGAACGACGTCGTGGTCACCGGCGGCACCACGCTCTCGCTGACCCGGGGCGGCCAGACCACCACCATCGAGACCGGCGACGGAACCCTGCGCGGCGTCGTCGACGCCCTCAACGCGAGCGGCACCGGCCTGCGCGCCTCCACCCTCAAGCTGGACGACGGCACCTTCGCGCTGCTCGTCTCGTCGGCCGACACCGGTCAGGCGAACCAGTTCACGCTCACCCAGGGCGACGGCTCCGCCCTGCTCGGCAGTGCCGCGGTCACCACGGCCCAGGACGCCGCGATCACCATCGAGGGCCGCACGATCCACTCGGCCTCCAACACCTTCACCGACGTGCTCCCCGGCCTGACGATGACCGTCTCGGCCGCTGTCGCGGGCAGCTCGGTGGAGGTCTCCTCGACCAACGACGCCACCTCCACCAAGGCCTCGGTGAAGGCACTGGTCGACGCCCTCAACAACGTGATCGGGCAGACCCAGTCGTTGACCACCTACAGCAGCAGCTCCACCGGAGCCGGCCTGCTCGCCGGCGACCCGACGGTGCGCGGCGTCGGCTCTTCGCTGCAGGAGGCCGTCTACCCCACCGACCTGACCAGCCTGGCGAAGTTCGGCATCCAGACCGACCGCTACGGCAAGGTGACCTTCGACGAGGAGGTCTTCGCCAAGGAGCTCGCCGCCGACCCGGCCGCGGTCGCCGCCGCGATCACCGGCCCGGGCGGCTTCGCGTCGCGGGTGCAGAAGGTCGCGGAGACCGCCAGCGACTCGGTCAAGGGCACGCTGACCGCATCGGTCAACGGTCGCAACAGCTCGATCACCCGCCTCACCGACAGCATCGAGGCCTGGGACCAGCGCCTCGAGCTCCGGCGCACCTCGCTCGAGCGCCAGTACACCGCCTTGGAGACCGCGCTCGGCAAGATGCAGAGCCAGTCCAACTGGCTGGCCAGCCAGCTCAGCTCGCTCAGCTCCTCGTCGTCGAGCTGAGTGCCGAAGGGAACCCACCATGTTCAATGACGCCCGCAACACCTACCTCTCCTCCTCGATCGGCACCGCCAGCCCCGGACGGCTGTTGGTGATGCTGTGCGACCGGATGGTGCTCGACATCGAGCGCGCCCTCGGTCTCCAGGAGGGTGCGGAGTTCACCGACGCCCACCACCACCTGGTGCACGCGCAGGACGTGGTCAGCGAGCTGAGCTCCAGCCTGCGCGTCGACCTGTGGGAGGGCGCAGCGGCGCTGCAGGCGCTCTACTCCCACCTGCACACGCAGCTGGTGCAGGCGAACATCCACCGCGACGTCGAGGCGACCCGGCACTGCCTGGCGCTGGCCCGCGACCTGGCCACCACCTGGCGCCAGGCCGCGACGGCGACCGGTCAGGCCGTCGCCGGATGAGCGCCGACGCGAGCGCACAGCTCGACCCGGTCGTCGAGTGGCTGGCCGTGCTCGAGCAGTTCGAGCGTGACCTCGCCGCGGTCGAGGCCGTGCTGGACGGCGGCAGCGATGCGCTGCCCGACGACGTCGAACGGGCCTGGTCGGTGCCCCAGGTCAGCGGTCCGGTCCCGACCGAGCTGCGCGAGCGCGCCGAGCTGGTCGCCGAGCGTCAGCTCGCGGCGCAGACCGCGATCGTGCAGCGGATGCGCAGCGCACGCAGCCAGCAGGCCGTGGTGAAGCTCCTCGACGGCGGCCCGAAGCGCCCCGTCTACCTCGACATCCAGGCCTAGCTCGGCCCTCGGCCCGCGGCTCTCAGCCTTCGGCGCTCAGCCCTCGGCCAGGCCGCGCAGCCGGGCCGGGATCGCCGGCAGCGCAAGCACTTCGTTCGCCAGGCCCGCGCCGACGACGGCACCGGGCATCCCCCAGACCACGGAGCTGGCCTGGTCCTGGGCGAGCACCTGGGCACCGCGCGCGGCCAGCGCCTCGGTGCCGCGCAGGCCGTCCTGTCCCATCCCGGTCAGGATCACCGCGATCACGTTGCCGCCGTAGACCTCCAGCGCCGAGCGGAAGAGCACGTCGACGGCCGGTCGGCAGAAGTTCTCCGGCGGCTCCTCGGTGAGCCGCACGCTGACCTTGGCGCCCACCCTGCGCAGCCGCAGGTGCCGGTCCCCCGGGGCCACCAGCACCTGGCCGGGCTCCATCACGTCGCCCTCGGCGGCCTCGCGCACCCGCAGCGCGCTCACGCCATCGAGGCGCTGGGCGAGCATGCCGGTGAAGACCGGCGGCATGTGCTGGACCACCGCGATCGGCAGGCCGAAGGCGGCCGGCAGCTGGCTCAGCACCTGGGCGAGCGCATCGGGGCCGCCGGTGGAGCAGCCGATCAGCAGCGCATCCGGGGCGGTGCGCACCAGCCGGCGCCGCACCGGCTGCGTCACCGGGGCCGGCCTCGCCGACGGGAGCCCGGCGACCCGGCGGGCGCCGACCAGCGCCTTGATCTTCGGGACCAGCTCGTCGCGCACCGCGGCGATCGAGGCGCCCAGGCTGCCGGCGCCGGACGGCTTCGCGAGGTAGTCGGAGGCGCCGCGCCCCAGGGCGTCGAGCGTCTGCCGAGCACCGCGCGCGGTCAAGGTGCTGAACATGATCACCGGCAGCCGCGGGCGGTCCTCACGGATCCGGTCCAGCGCGGTCAGCCCGTCCATCTCCGGCATCTCGATGTCGAGCACGACCAGGTCGGGGTCGAGCGCCTTGACCTGCTCGACGCCGTCACGCCCGTTGACCGCGACGCCGACGACACTGATCTCCGCGTCGGCCTGCAGCGCCGTGGTGACCAGGCGTCGCACCAAGGCCGAGTCGTCCACAAGAAGAACCCTGATCACTGCAGACCCATCGGCACCAGCCACCCAGCGCTGAGGGGAATGTCCAGACGATCTCGACCAGGTCGGCCGCGAGAGCAGGCTCACCGTGAGAAAACCGCGGCGTTGCCTCAGATTCGCGCCCCAGGTTCCGATGGTCGCTACGTGCCCATCTCCGCTCAGAGCTTTCAGCGCGTCGCTGATCTCGCACGCCGCGAGACCGCGATGCTCTACGAGCCCGGCAAGGAGTACCTGATGGAGGCACGGCTGCTCCCGCTCGCGCGGGCGGCCGGCTACGCCGACGTCGACTCCTACCTGCCCCGGATCTTCAGCGACCACCTCGAACGGCAGCGCGCCCTCGATGCGCTGACCATCAACGAGACCTCGTGGTTCCGCGACAACACGCCGTACCAGGCGTTCACCGACGTGATCCTGCCGGAGCTGCTGAAGGCACGCGCTGCGACCCGGCAGATCTCGATCTGGTCTGCCGCCTGCTCCAGCGGCCAGGAGGCATACAGCCTCGCGATGCTGCTCGACCAGCACCTGCCGGGCGGCTGGACCGCCCGGATCACCGCGACCGACGTCTCCACCGAGATGGTCGCCCGGGTCACCGCCGGCCGCTACAGCCAGGTCGAGATGAACCGCGGCCTGCCCGCCACCCAGCTGATCAAGCACTTCACCCGGGTCGGCGCACAGTGGGAGATCTCGCCGCGACTGCGCGACATGGTGCAGGCGCGCACGATGAACCTGGCCGCGCCGTTCCCACCGCTGCCCCGCTTCGACCTGGTGCTGCTGCGGAACGTGCTCATCTACTTCGACCTCGACACCAAGCGCGACATCCTGCGCCGGGTGCACGCCGTCACCGCACCTGACGGCTACCTGATGCTCGGCACCGCCGAGACCGGCCTCGAGGCCGAGCAGCACTGGGGCCGCGAGAGCGTGGGCCGGATGCAGCTGCTGCGTCCGGCACCGAGTGCCACCCGAATCCCCCCAGCCGTCCCCGCCACCACCTTGACAGGAGCCTGAGCCATGCGTGCGCTGGTCATCGACGATTCCCGCACCATGCGGAGCATCCTGCGACGGGTGCTCACCGACGTCGGCTTCGAGGTCGCCGAGGCCGGCGACGGCCAGCAGGCGCTCGACGCCCTGGCCGACGGACCGACCCCCGCGATCTGCCTGATCGACTGGAACATGCCGGTGATGGACGGCTACACGTTCGTGACCCGGGTCCGCGCGATCCCCGAGTGGCGCAACATCACGCTGATGATGGTGACCACCGAGAGCTCGCACAACAACATCGTCAAGGCCCTGGCGGCCGGCGCCCACGAGTACGTGATCAAGCCGTTCACGCCCGAGGCGATCATCGAGAAGCTCGAGCTGCTCGGGCTGGTCCGGGACGGAGCACCCGCATGAGCACCCTGGAGTCGAGCGAGCAGCTGCTGCCGTCGACCGACGACCTGATGGCCCTGCTGGAGCAGATGTGGGACTCCTTCGTCTCGCCGATGCCCCTACTGCCTGCGGCCCCCGCGCCGGCCCACGACTGGTCGACGTCGGTCTCGGTCGACGGCGCCTGGAGCGGACGGATCACCCTGTACCTCAGCGACGCCGGCGCGCAGCTGATCGCCGGCCGGATGCTGGCCAGCGTGATCGCCGCCGACCCCGCCGCACCGGCGGCGCTCGCCGAGGAGGACCTGCGCGACGCGATCGGCGAGCTCGCCAACATCCTCGGCGGCAACCTGAAGAGCCTGATGCCCGAGCCGAGCGTGCTCTCGCTGCCCGTCGTCGAGCACAGCCCCGCCGCACCCGCCGACGACGCCGCCCCCCGTTGCCGACTCGACCTGGCCTGGCAGGGCGAGCCGGTCACCGTTCACGTCCAACTCATCGCCAGCAACTAGGGAGTACCAGCGAGCATGAAGATCCTGATCGCCGACGACAGCAGGGTGATGCGCCAGATCGTGGTGCGCACACTCCGCCAAGCCGGCTTCGGCGGCCACGACATCGTGGAGGCCGAGAACGGGCGCCAAGCCTTGGAGCTGGCCGCCCAGGAGACGCCCGACCTGATCCTGTCGGACTGGAACATGCCGGAGATGAACGGCATCGACCTGCTGATCAACCTGCGCGCCATGGGCTCGCAGATCACCTTCGGCTTCGTGACCTCGGAGGGATCGGACGAGATGCGGCAGAAGGCGAACGCCGCCGGCGCCTCGTTCCTGATCGCCAAGCCGTTCAACGCCGAGACGTTCGCCGACGCCCTCGCCGCAGTGGGAATCACCTCGTGAAGCACCTGCCGCTGCCCAAGGAGATCAAGGACCTCTTCACCGACCTACTCGGTCGCGACGTCGAGTTCTCCACCGCTCCCCCGCTGGCGCCCGGACCGGCCAACCCGTGCAGCGTCGCGGTCTACGTCGATGACTCGCTGGAGATCAGCGCGCTGATCGTCTGCGACCTGTCGCTCTCCGCCTTCGCCGGCGCGGCGCTCGGCCTGATCCCGGTGGGCAACGCCCAGGAGGCCGTCACCGACGGTCGGCTGAGCGAGACGCTGAGCGAGAACCTCTACGAGGTGTTGAACATCGCGGCGTCCCTCTTCAACGCCCCGGGTGCCACCCACCTGCGGCTCTACGACCTGCATCCCGCGGGCGGCCCCCTCGACGTCAATCTGCTGGCCCGTGCCCTCACCCTCGGCCAGCGCGAGGACGCCACCTTGGAGATCGCCGGCTACGGATCGGGCCGCGTCTCGATCGTCCTGGTCTAGTCCGCTCGCCGGGCAACTGCGGCGAAAGCCCTTGTCTGACAAGGGCTTTCGCCGAAAAAGTCTCAACTGCCCTCCGCGCCTGCCGAACAGGTCCATCGAGCAATGGATGGCTCGACACCGCCGATGGATTGGCAGCCCCGCGAAAGGTCGCGCCGTCATGTCACTCTCAGTGTCAGACGCGGTGAGCACTCTGCTGCACGCCGCGGCTACCGGCATCTCCGTTCGACAGAACGTGATCGCCGACAACATCGCCAATGTCGACACCCCGAACTACATCGCCACCAGCGTGGACTTCGAGTCCTCGCTGCGCAGCGCGCTCGCGGACGGCGGCTTCGAGGGGCTGGCGATCAGCGCCACCGCGACCGACACCCCGGTCGGCGCCAACGGCAACAACGTGGACCTGCGCAAGGAGGTCCTGGCGGCCATGCAGTCGCAGTACCAGTACCAGGTCGTCACCCGCTCGGTCACCGACCACCACTCGCTGATCAAGATCGCTGCGGGCGGCATGTGATGGGCGCCTTCGACACGCTGCGGATCGCCGGCTCCAGCCTCGGCGTCCACCAGACCTGGCTGGACACCCTGGCCCACAACATCGCGAACGTGAACACCGCCCGTTCGACCGACCAGGACGCCTTCCAGGCCCAGATGCTGATCACCAGCTCCCGGGCCGGCGGCGGCGTCGAGGTCAGCGGCCTCGCCAAGAGCGACCCCGAGGGCCGGATGGTGCACAACCCCAGCCACCCGCTGGCCGACGAGAACGGCTACGTGCGGATGCCGGAGATCGACATGTCCAGCCAGATGAGCCAGCTGATCATGGCCCAGCGCGGCTACCAGGCCTCCGTCCAGACCACCAAGAACGCGCAGGAGAACTACGCCAGCGCACTGCAGATCGGCCGCGCCTGATGAGCGTCTCGGGAATCGAAGCACTCGGTTTCACCCCCTACGTCCCGCCCGTCGCCACCGCCGACCCCGGTGCGAGCGTCAACGGCACCAGCGGCTTCGCCGACCTGGTGCTGGACGGACTCGACCGGCTCGAGGCGGTGCAGAACCGCGCCGACTCCCTGGCGGTGCAGGCCGCGACCGGCGACCTGGAGAACATCCACGACTACACGATCGCCGCCAGTGAGGCTGCGGTGACCACCCAGCTCACCGTCGCCCTGCGCAACAAGGCGGTCGAGGCGTTCACCGAGATCATGCGGATGCCCCTCTGATGCGTCAAGGACTCACCAACGTCTGGACGCGGCTGCGCGACACCTTCACCGAGTTCACCGTCGGCCAGAAGGTGGTCGCGGTGATCGGCTCGCTGGCGCTGCTGCTGGCCGGCTTCATGGTCTTCCGCTGGGCGTCCACGCCGGACTACTCGCCGCTCTACAGCAACCTGACCGCCGAGGACGCCTCGGCGGTGGTCGACGAGCTGGAGACCCAGGGCGTGAAGTACCAGCTCGCCGACAACGGCGGCACGGTGATGGTGCCCAAGGACGAGGTCTACGCGACCCGGATCTCCTTGAGCGGCCAGGGCATCCCGACCGGTGGCGACACCGGCTACGACATCCTCGACGGCCAGGACCTGACCACCTCGAAGTTCGGGGAGCAGACCGCCTTCAAGCGCGCGATGGAGGGCGAGCTCGCCAAGACCATCTCCGCGATGGACCCGGTCTCGGACGCCGTCGTGCACCTCGCGCTGCCGGAGAAGGAGGTCTTCGCCGACGAGCAGGCGCCGCCGACCGCCTCGGTGCTGCTGCGCACCGGCCCCGGTGAGACGCTCAGCTCCGACCAGGTCCAGGCGATCGTGCACCTGGTCGCCTCCAGCATCGACAACCTCAAGCCCGAGGACGTCACCATCACCGACGCCTCCGGCAAGCTGCTGACCACCAACGACGACGCCTCCGGTGCGGCGAACACGCGTGCCGAGCAGCGCGACGCGTTCACCGCGAAGATGCGCAACAAGATCCAGGCCACCCTGGACCGCGTGGTCGGACCCAACAACGCGACCGTCGAGGTCACCGCCGAGCTCGACTTCGACGAGGCACAGTCCGAGACCCGCACCTTCACCTCCTCCGGCGAGGACACCCCGCCGCTGTCGGAGACCAACAACACCGAGACCTACACCGGCCCCGGCGACGCCACCGGCACCAACGGCGTGGTCGGCCCGGACGGCCAGATGGACGACTTCGGCGCCGCGCCCGGCGCCGACTCCTCCTACAACAAGGAGTCCACCACCCGCGACAACGCCGTCAACCAGACCGTGGAGAAGCGGGTCGTGGCTCCCGGCGGCGTGAAGTCGGTGAACGTCGGCGTGATGCTGGACTCCCGTGCCGCGGGTGCCCTCGACACCGCCGAGCTGGGCCGCAACATCTCCGCACTGGCCGGCCTGAACCGGCAGCGCGGCGACAAGCTCCGGGTCTCCACGATGCCCTTCGACCGCAGTGCCGAGGAGGCGATGGACGCGGAGCTGAAGGCCGCCGAGGACGCCGCCGCCGCCGACAAGCGCAACGAGCTGATCCGCGACGTCGGCCTGGTCCTCTTCGTCGCCCTGCTGGTGCTCTTCGCCTGGTGGCAGCAGCGCCGCCGGGCCCGGGCCCGCGCCGAGGCGACCTCCTACGTCGTCGAGCAGCTGCGTGAGGACGCCGCGGCCCGTGCCGCCGTCCCGGCCGTCGAGCCGAGCACCGCGCTGCTGGCCCTGGAGAGCACCGAGCAGAACGAGGCCGAGCGCCTGCACAACGAACTGGTGGATCTGGTGGAGCGTCAACCCGAAGAGGTCGCGGCCCTGCTGCGTGGATGGCTGGTGGCACCCAAGTGAGCACCCTGACCTCCACCGCCGGCATCCGCAAGGCCGCGATCCTGCTGATCCAGCTCGGCAAGGACCGCGCCGCCCAGGTGATGGCCCACATGAGCGAGACCGACGTCGAGCGGGTCTCCGCCGAGGTGGCCCGCCTCGAGTCGATCAGCGCCTCGGAGAGCGACGCCGTGCTCACCGAGTTCCATGCGATGGTCAGCGCCCGTGCGCACATCGCCCAGGGCGGCCTGACCTTCGCCCAGCAGCTGCTGGAGCAGTCGCTCGGCCCCGAGCGCGCCGCCGAGATCATGGAGCGCCTCAACGCCGCCGCGGTCCAGCTGCCGTTCCAGTTCCTGCACCGCGCCGACCCCGCCCAGCTGCGCTCCTTCATCGTCGGCGAGCACCCGCAGGTGATCGCCCTGGTGCTGGCGCACATGACCCCGGACAAGGCCTCCCTGCTGCTCTCCGGCCTGCCCTCGGACCTGCAGGCCCGGGTCGCGCACAGGATCGCGGTGATGGACCGCACCTCACCGGAGATCGTGCGGATGGTCGAGAGCACCCTGGAGCGCAAGTTCTCCTCGATGCTGCAGCCCGCCGAGCTCTCCCGGGTCGGCGGCGTGGACCCCCTGGTCAACATCATCAACCGCTCCGACCGCTCCACCGAGCGCCAGATCGTGGAGGGCCTCGAGGCCTTCGACTCCGCGCTCGCCGACGAGGTCAAGAGCCGGATGTTCATGTTCGAGGACATCGTCATGCTCGACGACCGCTCGGTGCAGCAGGTGCTGCGCCAGGTCGAGACCGCCGAGCTCGCCCTCGCCCTCAAGGGCGTCGGCGATCTGGTGCGCACCAAGATCACCAAGAACCTCTCCGAGCGTGCCGCCGAGAACCTGATGGAGGAGGTCGACCTCCTGGGCGCCGTCCGCCTGACCCAGGTGGAGGAGGCCCAGCAGTCGATCATCCGCACCATCCGCCAGCTGGAGGAGCAGGGCCAGATCCTGGTCCGGCGAGGGAACGACGATGAGTTCGTCGACTGAGGCCGTGGTGCTGCGCGGCGGTGCGGCCGACGAGGTCGCCGCGCTCCCGGCCCCCGACTTCCGGGCCGGCGACTGGACCCGCTACGGCGCCAGCGCCGCACTCGGCGACACCGTCACCGAGCACACCCTGGCCGCACTGACCACCTCCGCCACGGCCGCCGCGCAGGCGCAGGGCTACAGCGTGGGCTGGGCCGAGGGACGGCGACGCGCAGCCGAGGAGGCCGCCGTCGAGGCCGCCGCCACCACCGAGCGCAGCCAGATCGCCGAGGCGCGCCGGGAGGCACAGCACTGCGCCGCCCTGGCCACGCTGGCCCAGGCCGCCGACGACCTCCGCGCCCAGATCGCCGCCAGCTGCGAGCGGATCGAGCAGCAGGCGACCGAGCTCGCCGTCGCGCTGACCCGTCAGCTGATGGAGCGCGAGCTGGCTGCGACACCGGCAGTGGACACGGTGCGCCGCGTCCTGGCGGTGATGCCCGAGGACCCGACCGCCCAGGTCCGGCTGGCTCCGAGCCTGGCCTCCGAGCCCGTGGTCACCGACCTCGCGGCGCGCGGGGTGCGGATCGTCGCCGACCCCGCGCTGCACCCCGGCGACGCCGTGGTGGAGACCGACACCCAGGTCCTCGACCTGCGGATCTCGGCCGCGATGGCCCGGATCGAGGCGGTGCTGCGATGAGCCGCCTCACCCCTGCGCTGATCGAGCGCGCGCACGCCGCGGCCGCTCCCCGCTTCCTCGGCAGGATCTCCGAGGTGGTCGGCCTGCGCCTGTCCGTGACCGGGCTGAGCGCCGCCGTCGGCGACCTGCTGGAGATCCAGAGCGAGCCTCTGGTGCCCGCCGAGGTGGTCGCCACCCACCCCGACCACGTGGTCTGCCTGCCGTTGGGCAGCACCGAGGGCCTGGTCGTCGGAGCCGGCGTCCGGCACACCGGAGGCCCGCTGCGGATCGGCGTCGGCGAGGCGCTGCTCGGCCGCGTGCTGGACGGCATCGGCCGCCCGGTCGACGGCGGCCCGGCCCTCGACCTGCCGCAGGTGCCCGTCTCGAACACCCCGCCCGCCGCCCTGCAGCGGCCGCGGATCACCCAGCAGCTCGGTCTCGGCGTGCGCGCCCTGGACACCCTGATCCCCGCCGGGCGCGGCCAGCGCCTGGGCATCATGGCCGGCTCCGGCGTCGGCAAGTCGAGCCTGCTCTCGCAGATCGCTCGCGGCACCGAGGCCGAGGTCTCGGTGATCTGCCTGGTCGGCGAGCGTGGCCGCGAGGTCAACGAGTTCATCGAGGGCGACCTCGGCCCCGAGGGCCTGGCCCGCTCGGTGGTCGTCGTCGCGACCTCAGACGCACCGCCGGTGGAGCGGCTGCGCGCCGCCTTCGTGGCCACCCGGATCGCGGAGTGGTTCCGCGACGCCGGTCGCCACGTGGTGCTGATGATGGACAGCCTGACCCGGGTCGCGATGGCCCAGCGCGAGATCGGGCTCTCCGCCGGCGAGCCGCCCGCCACCCGGGGCTACCCGCCGAGCGCCTTCGCCCTGCTCCCCCAGCTGTTGGAGCGGGCCGGCACCAGCCCGGTCGGCAGCATCACCGGCCTCTACACCGTGCTGGTGGAGGGCGACGACCTGCAGGACCCGGTCGGCGACACCGCGCGCTCGATCCTGGACGGCCACGTCGTGCTGAGCCGTCGGCTGGCCACGGCCGGGCACTTCCCGGCGATCGACGTGCTGGAGTCCATCTCCCGGGTCACCTCCGCGGTCACCACCACCGAGCAGCGCACCGATGCGGTCGCGCTGCGGCGGATGCTGGCCGCGCACCGCGACGTCCGCGAGCTGGTCGAGATCGGTGCCTACGTCAGCGGCGCCGACCGTGACGCCGACCGAGCACTGGCCCGGCTCGACGCGATCGAGACGTTCCTGTGCCAGCCGATCGAGCAGACCAGCACGCTGGCCGAAGGCTGGAGCTCGCTGGCCACGCTGGTCGGAGATGAGGCCGCATGAGCCGCGACCCGATGCAGGCCGTGGCCCGGGTGCGCGAGGTCCGCGAGCGCGACAGCCGGCTCGGCCTGAGCACCGCGCTCGCCGAGCAGCGTGCCTGCGCGCAGGCCGTCGACGAGGCCCGCACCCTGCTGGCCACCACACCGGCGCCCGGCACCGCAACGGCCCGCGACTTCGTCTACCAGCGCTCGGTGCTCTCCGCCTGGTGCCAGACGTTGAGCCAGCGCGAGCAGGCCACCGACTCCGCACGCGTGGTGGCCGACGCTGCCCGCGCCCACTGGCAGCTCGACCACTCCCGGCTCTCCGCGGTGGAGTCGCTGATCGAGCGTCGCGCCGAGGAGCGTCGCGCCGAGCTGGCCCGCCGCGAGGAGCGCGAGCTCGACGACGTCGCGGCCCGGCTCTGGCAGTTCCGCCGAGGAGGTGAGCCGGCATGAGCATCAGCGAGGTCACCGAGCGGATCAGCCACATCCAGCTGCAGCTCAAGCAGCTCAGTGCGCTGGACGCCCGCTACAACAGCACCGCCACCACCTCCGGCACCGAGTTCAGCGCCGCGTTGCAGACGGCGAGCGCCGAGCTCGGCTCCGGCGACGGCACGGTGCGCGGCCAGGACGTCGTCAACGAGGCGAAGAAGTACCTCGGCCTGCCGTACGTGTGGGGCGGCACCGACCCGGCCAAGGGCCTCGACTGCTCCGGCCTGGTGCAGCTGGTCTACAAGAACCTGGGCTACGACCTGCCGCGGGTCTCCAACCAGCAGGCGACCGCCGGTCGCCCGGTGGCCAGCATGGCCGAGGCCCAGCCCGGCGACCTGATCGCCTGGGACAACTCCAGCCGCAACAACGGCGTCGACCACATCGCCATCTACATCGGCGACGGCAAGATGATCGAGGCGCCGCGCACGGGTCTCGACGTGCGGGTCGTGGACGTGCCGAGCACGCCGGACGTGATCCGCCGGATCCTGCCGGACTCCGCCGTCGGCGCCACCTCGGCGCTGGCCCGCACCACCGGCACCGACCAGGTCGCGTTCGGGACCCCGTACGCGCACCTGTTCAACTCCGCGGGCGCCAAGTACGGGGTCAGCCCCGAGCTGCTCGCCGCCGTCGCCCGCCAGGAGTCCGGCTACGACCCGCGTGCGGTGAGCTCCGCCGGCGCCCAAGGCCTGATGCAGCTGATGCCGGCCACCGCCCGCGGCCTCGGCGTCAGCGACTCGTTCGACCCGAAGCAGGCCGTGGACGGCGCCGCCCGGCTGATGTCGGACCTGCTGGACCGCTTCGGGCGCACCGACCTCGCCCTGGCCGCCTACAACGCCGGACCGGGTGCGGTGCTGCGCCATGACGGCATCCCGCCGTACCGGGAGACCCAGAACTACGTGGCCGCGATCATGGCCGACCTGCGAGGAGAGCGATGACCGTGCAACGCGTCGGTGCCACCGGCTTCGGCCCGCTCGGTGCCGAGACCGGCCAGCAGAGCGCCGAGGGCGCCGTCGGCTTCGGCGCCCTGCTG
>NZ_BAAALG010000007.1:226397-227373 GCF_039528155.1 Nocardioides dubius
GCCCGCCCTGGTCGGCCCCCAGGCCGTGGCGTCCCCGGACGGCGACGCCGTGCCGGGTGGCGAGCCCACCCCCGAGGGCGAGGCCGCCCTCGATGCCGAGGGCGCGCTGGCGATGGCCGGCCTCGGGGCCGCACTCTTCGCCGGCGAGCTGGCCCGACCGACGCCGGCCGCTCCGGCGCTGCCCGGCGCGCTCGGTGACGCTGTGGCTCCCCCGACTGCCGGTTCCGTCCCCCCTTGCGGGACCGGCGAACTCGTCACCGAGGCAGCACCGGCGGATCCGGCCGCGCCGCTGCCCGGCCTCCTCGCGGAGCCGGATGCCGGCACCGCAGCGCCGGCTCCCGCGGACGGCGTCGAGACGGACCCTGCGCCCGTCCCTGCCGACGCGGTGCCGGCCCCGGCAACGGAGCAGCAGGCGACCGGCCCGGGCACGCCGGAGACCGCGGCACCTGCCGCACCGGTCTCCGGTGCGACCCCCGCCGACGACGCTCCGGCGCCCTCCGCCCTTGCCCCGCAGGCGATCGCTGCCGACCCGGCACCGCTCGGCGTGGTCACGACGGGCGGCAGCACTCCGGTCGCGAGCAGCGGCTCGACGGGGAGCGCACCGCTCAGCAGCGCCGGCGCCCAGTTGGCGAACCCCGTCGTCACCGCGGTCGCCCAGCACCTGTCCACCGGACAGGGCACCAGCCGGATGACGCTGACCCTGCAGCCCGAGGCGCTCGGCGAGGTCCGTGTGCACCTGAGCGTGCGCGACGGTGCCGTGCAGGTCCGGCTGAGCGCGGTGGACGCGGCCGCCCAGGCGCTGGCCCTGGACGCACCCGAGCTGCGCCGGATGCTGGAGGCGATCGGCGCCACCGAGACCCGGGTGCTGGTCAACGACAGCAGCTCGGGCCAGAGCCACCTCGACCAGCGCAGCACCGAGCAGCAGTCCGCCTTCGGCGAGCGCGAGCAGCGCCCCGACTCCCCCGAGCTGCCGTGG
>NZ_BAAALG010000007.1:227406-230022 GCF_039528155.1 Nocardioides dubius
CCCCCCCCCGCCCCGCAGCAGTCCCCCCAGCCCCCAACCCCGGTCCGGAGCTCCGGACTGGACCTTCAGATGTGAGGAGGAGCAGTGTCGATCCCAGCAACCGAGGCCGTGACCAGCGGCATGCTGACGCCGCTGGCCACGTCCGCGAGCACCAACGACGACCAGCAGATGTTCATGGAGCTGATGGTGGCCCAGCTGCGCTACCAGGACCCGCTCAACCCTGCCGACTCCGGGGAGTTCCTGGCCCAGACGGCGCAGTTCAACGCCTTGGAGCAGATGACGAAGGTCGCTGAGCAGACGGCCACCCTGGTCGCCTCCCAGCTCGCCTTCGGCGCGGCCGGCATGGTCGGCCGCGACGTCTCGTACCTCAACGAGGACGGCACCACCTCGACCGGCAAGGTCACCGGCGTCACCTTCAGCACCGACGGACCGATCCTCGACGTCGACGGCAAGCAGGTGCCGCTGGCCTGGGTCGCCAGCATCCACGAACCCGGCTCCACCCCGTCCACCGACACACCCACCGACGCCCAAGCCTGAGCGCCGCAACCAGGAGGTAGCACCATGCTTCGTTCACTCTTCGCCGGCATCAGCGGTCTGCGCACCAACCAGACCATGCTCGACGTCACCGGCAACAACATCGCCAACGCCAACACGATCGGCTTCAAGTCCAGCGGAACCGTCTTCTCCGACACGCTGAGCCAGATGCTGACCGGCGCCTCGGCCGCCAACGCCAACAACGGTGGCACCAACCCGATCCAGGTCGGCCTGGGCGTGCAGCTCGCGGCCACCCGGACCAACTTCCTGCAGGGCTCGGCCCAGCCGACCGGCAGCCCGACCGACCTGATGATCCAGGGCGACGGCTTCTTCGTGGTCCGGGACGGCGCGGAGACGCTGTACACCCGGGCCGGCGCCTTCAACTTCGACGAGACCGGCTCGCTGGTCACGCCGTCCGGCATGCGGGTGCAGGGCTACGCCCTGGACGCCGCCGGCCAGCCGACCGGTGGCCTGATCAACGTCACCATGGACACCGCCGGCGTGCTGCCCGCCGTCCCGGCCGGCGTCGAGCTGACCTCGTACAGCATCGGTGCCGACGGCATCCTGCGCGGCGTCTTCTCCGACGACATCCAGCGCAACATCGCCCAGCTCGCGATCGCCGACTTCAACAACCCGCTGGGCCTGGAGAAGGTCGGCAACACCGCCTTCCGCGCCTCCGCCAACTCCGGTGCCGCCGAGCTCGGCGTGGCCGGCCAGGGCACCCGCGGCGCGATCATGGCCGGCGCGGTCGAGATGTCCAACGTCGACCTCGCCGCCGAGTTCACCAACCTGATCCTCGCCCAGCGCGGCTTCCAGGCCAGCTCCCGGGTGATCACCACCTCCGACCAGGTCCTCGAAGAGCTCGTCAACATCAAGCGCTGACCCCGCCCCCTCGGGCAGTCCCTGACGTTCGGCCCCTGAATTCGGTGAATTCAGGGGCCGAACGTTCGTCAGCGACGTCGACCTGGCAACAACCTGCGACTTCGAACAGGTCTCACAGCTCGGTGAGCGCGAACAGCTCGGCACGCACCTCGAGGCGCTGCGACTCGGTGAGGTACGGGGTGTTGAGGGAGAGCGCGATCCCCTCGGCGGCGTAGCGCACCGCCGCGGCCCGCCCCGGCGGCAGGCCGTCGGCGTCGAAGGCGGCTCGGAGCCGAGCGGCGTCGTCGTGCTCGAGGCCCTCCAGATGGCCGAGCGCCGCCGTCGTCCCGAGATGGGCGATCAGACCGCTGGCGCTGAACAGCTCGGACAGATAGGGGCTGTCGCCGGTCATCGCGCGCAGGTACCCGCGGGTGAACGCTCCCGGCCGGTCGTCGGCCGGATCCACCAGGGCATGGATCTCCTCCCAGCTCTTCGCGATCACGTGCGCCACCACGGCACCGATCAGCTCCTCGCGCGACGGGAAGTGGTGCAGCAGGCCGCTCTTGCTGACGCCGGCCTCGCGGGCGACATCCGCGATGGCTGCGCCCGTGCCGCGTTCGGCGAATATCCGCTCCGCGGCGGTCAGCACCGCCCGTCTGGTCCGCTCGCGGTCACGGATCCGCTCCGCGCCGCGCTCACCGTCAGTGCTCACGCTGCACCTGCCCTTCGACCCGCACCGAGGGGATGATCCTCCACGCCACCACGGCGGACACCGCCAGGACCGCGGCCGCGATCCACGCGGTCGCCTCCATCGCCGAGGCGAACGCGGTCTGGGCGGCGGCGATCAGCGCCGAGTCGTCGCTCGCGTAGACGGCCGCGGCCAGCGACTCCTTCGCCGCGGCAGCCTCGGCGTCCGCGACCCCGGCCGGCAGGGCGAGCGCATCGCGATACAGCAGGCCGTGGATCGAGCCGAGGATGGCGATCCCGAACGCACCGCCGAGCTCGTAGCCGGTCTCGGCGACGGCCGAGGCGGCACCGGCCCGCTTGGCCGGAACGGCACCGACGACGGCATCCGTCGACAGCGTCATGGCGACGCCGACGCCCAGACCGACGATGGCCAGGCCGACGCCGAGGCCCCAGTACGTCTGCCAGGAGGTGGTCGTGGCGATCACCGCGAGCCCGAGTGCCGCAGCGAGGAGTCCGGCTCCGATCGCCTGGCCG
>NZ_BAAALG010000007.1:230075-234955 GCF_039528155.1 Nocardioides dubius
TGGTCGCGGGCAGCTCGGCCAGGCCCGCTTTGAGGGGACCGAAGCCGCGCACCATCTGCAGGTACTGCGAGAAGAAGAAGAGCAGCCCGAGGAACCCGAAGATCGCCAGCACGTTGGCAGCCAGGGCTCCGGAGAAGGCGGGCACCTTGAAGAGCGAGACGTCGAGCAGCGGCACCTCCAGGGTGAGCTGTCGCCGGAGGAAGATCCAGCCCATGACGACGCCGACGACGAGTGCGCCGACCGTCAGCACGTCGACGCCGTCCGAGATGGCGTGCTTGATCGCGAAGACCAGCGGCACGATGGCGGCGATCGAGAGCAGCGAGGAGAGCCAGTCGACCCGCGCCGCCGACTCGCCCTTCGACTCCGGCAACAGCAGCCACCCGGCGATCAGGGTCACCACCATCACCGGGATGTTGATCAGGAAGACCGAGCCCCACCAGAACCGCTCCAGCAGCACGCCGCCCACCAGCGGGCCCAGTGCAGCGCCGGCCGTCGCGCCGACCGACCAGATGGCGATCGCGCGGGCACGCTGGCCACGGTCGAGGAACATCGAGCGCACGATCGAGAGCGTGGAGGGCATCAGCGTCGCGCCGGCGAGGCCGAGCAGGGCGCGGGCCGCGATCAGGGTCTCCGGGTTGGGGGCGAACGCCGCCAGCGCGGAGGAGAGCCCGAACCCGACGGTGCCGATCAGCAGCAGCCTCTTGCGCCCGATCCGGTCGGCGAGGTTGCCCATGGTGATCAGCAGGCCGGCGAGGACGAACGCGTAGATGTCGCCGATCCACAGGATCTGGGTGCTGCTGGGCCCCAGGTCCTCGGTCAGCGACGGCACCGCCAGGTAGAGCACCGTCCCGTCGACCGCGAGCAGCGTCACGACCAGGACCAGCACCCCCAGCGCCGCCCACTCCCGCCGTCCCGCCAACACCGTCGGCGCACCCTCTCCCATTCCCATGCCCCCGAGATTAACAGACCATCTGGTCGGTTAAACGTGAACCTTCCGGATAGTCCCTGACGTTTCCGTGGTTTTGCGTCCGTTTTGTCCACGAAAACGTCAGGGACTATCTCGAAGGAACGCAAAGCCGCGGCTTCGCCTCAGGTCTGCGGGGCGGGTGCCGATGGGTGACCTGTAGGCCACGGACGGCCCACGGCCCAGCACAAGGATGGTGCGCACCATGATCACGCTTACCCGACTCTCCGGATCGCAGTTCGTCTTGAACTCCGACCTGATCGAGCGCGTCGACGCGACGCCCGACACGGTGATCACCCTGGTCGACGGGAAGAAGTACGTGGTCGCCGAGCGCCCCTCCGAGATCGTCAAGCTGGTGCGTGAGCACCGCGGCTGGGTGGTCGCGATGCGGGACGTCCTGGAGGCGGACGGCCCCGATCCTGAGCCGCACCTGGCACCCGTCGCCTCCCTGCACATCGAACAGGACCAGGAGGCGTAATGGATCCGGCAACCCTGATCGGGCTGGGCTTCGCCTTCGCCGTCATCCTGATCGCCAACGTCCTCGAAGGCGGCAGCCCCACCCACCTGCTGCTCTTCCCGCCGATGCTGCTGGTCTTCGGCGCCACCATCGGCGTCACCGTCGCCGGCTGCACGATGGCCGATGCCAAGAACGCCGTCCGCTCGCTGAAGAAGGCGTTCACCGGCAAGGCCGAGTCCGGCGCCGACATCGTGCCGACGATCGTCGATCTCGCCGACGTCGCCCGCAAGGAGGGCCTGCTGGCCCTCGAGGACCGGCTGCGCAACATCGACGACCCCTTCCTGGTCAAGGGCGTCACCATGGCGGTGGACGGCACCGACCCCGAGGAGCTGCGCGACATCCTCGAGGCCGAGGTGCACGCGAAGCGCCTGCAAGCCAAGCAGAACGCGAAGTTCTACACCGACGCCGGCGGCTACGCCCCGACCATCGGCATCGTCGGCACCGTGATGAGCCTGGTGCACGTGCTCGGCAACCTCTCCAAGCCCGACGAGCTCGGCCACATGATCGCCGCCGCCTTCCTGGCCACCCTGTGGGGCGTGCTGTCGGCCAACGCGATCTGGCTGCCGATCGCGGCCCGGCTCAAGCGACTCAGCGAGCTGGAGGTCGCCCGGATGGAGATGGTGATCGAAGGCGTCGCCGCGATCCAGGCCGGCTCCAACCCGCGGGTGGTCGCACAGAAGCTGAAGTCGTTGCTCCCCAACGACGAGCAGGACGCCGAGGCGGCCTGACATGCGCCGCAAACGCGAGATCGAGGAGGAGCACGAGAACCACGAGCGCTGGCTGGTCTCCTACGCCGACATGATCACCGTGCTGATGGCCCTGTTCATCGTGCTCTTCGCGATGAGCCAGGTCGACGAGACCAAGTACTCCGAGCTCAAGGAGTCGCTGCGCAACGGGTTCGGCGAGAGCGGCGCGATGATGCACGAGAAGTCGTCGATCCTGGAGTCCAACAGCAGCGTCACGGTGGGCGCCGTCGTCCCCCAGGACGAGCTCAGCGCGATGACCCCCGAGCAGATCCAGATGGTCGACCGGGCCCTGCAGCGCAGCAAGCAGCTCGAGCAGCAGCGGGTCGCGAACGAGGTCGACAACGAGGTCTCCCGGCTCGAGGACGTGCTGCGCCGGCTCAGCAAGGCGCTGCGCGCACACGGCCTGGCCGACGACGTCCGCGCCAGCATCGATGACCGCGGCCTGGTGGTCAGCCTGGTCTCCCAGCACGTGGTCTTCCACGCGAACCTGGCCTCCCTCACCGATCGCGGACGCCGAGTGCTCAACACGCTGAGCCCGGTGCTGCGCGACCTGCCCGACGACCTCCAGATCGACGGGCACACCAACCAGGTCCCGGTCCAGCCCAAGTACTTCGACACCGACTGGGACCTCTCCGCAGCCCGGGCGATCACCGTGCTGCGCCACCTCAACGAGGTGGGCCGGATCCCCACCGACCGTCTCTCCGCCACCGCCTACGGCATGGAGCGCCCGCTCATCGACCCCGACAAGGCCGGTTCGCAGCGGATCAACAAGCGCGTCGACATCGTGGTGCTGTCGTCGCTCCCGCCCGAGTCGCGCCAGCTGCTCGCCGAGCACGGCTTCGACGCCACGGGCACCCCCACGAAGGAGTCCTGATGACCATGACCGCGATGCCGTCCGGCCGCCAGGCCGAGGCCGAGGCTGAGGAGCCGCCCAAGTCGCGCCGCAAGCTGCTGATCATCCTCGCCCTGGCGACGGTGCTGGCCGCCGGCAGCGCCTGGTGGTTCGTGCTGCGCCCGTCCGGGCCCGAGGAGCCGAAGCCCGGCACGGTGGTGCCGCTCGAGGCGATCCAGATCAACCTGGCCGGCGGGCACTACCTGCGCCTGGGCATCGCCCTGCAGCTCGCCGAGGGCGCCGAGGAGGTCGACGGCAGCGTCGCCCTCGACCAGGCGATCGACCTCTACAGCGGCCAGAAGATCACCGACGTGACCAGCCCGCCGCGCCGCCGTCAGCTCAAGGCGACCCTGTCGGAGAAGGTCCGCAAGGCCTACCACGACGAAGTGCTCGAGGTGTTCTACATCGACTTCGTAGCCCAGTAGCCACCCGGCGCCGCCGCGCCGCCGCGATGGCCCGTTCGGGTCATCGCCCCACGCACGATCAGGTCATCCACCCGGGACCTGGTCTAGGTCCTCGACCCCCCGGTCGGGCAGTCCTGCGCAGTTTCGCTCAGGTGTTCCCCCGGCCAGCCGATGCACCCGACGTGAATCGCGCGATGACCGCCCCTGCCGCGCCGGTGAGCGCAGGCCGAGCCCGGCGGCGCAACCGTGCCGCCGCGGTGGCGCCCTATGACTTCCGGCGACCCATCCAGCTCTCGCGCGAGCACTCGCGCATCCTCCAGCTCGGCCTGGACGGGTTCGCCCGCCAGGCGACCACCCTGTTCACCTCGACCCTGCGCACGGTCTGCCAGGTGACGCTGCTGGGCATCGAGCAGCAGGCCTACTCCGAGTACGTGGACTCGCTGGGCACCACCACCTACATGACCAAGTTCGCCGCCGACCCGATCCCGGGCACCGGAGTGATCGAGTTCCCGGTGGTCGCGACCATGTCCTGCGTCGACCACATGCTCGGCGGCCCGGGCGGCGACGAGCAGCCCGAGCGCCCCCTGACCGAGATCGAGTCCGGCGTGATCACCGGCCTGGTCGAGCGCCTGCTCGGCGAGCTGCGCTACGCGCTGGCCGACATCGTCGCCCTGGAGCCGGCCATCATCGGCCAGGAGTACAGCCCCCAGTTCGCGCAGATCGCCGCCGGCTCCGACGTGATGGTGGTCGCCGCCTTCACCCTCGCCATCAACGAGCGGGTGCACCGGATGACCCTGTGCCTGCCGTTCGGCGGCATGCTCCCGCACCTGGCGACGGCGGCCGCCCCGTCCCCGGTCTCCGAGCGCGAGCGTGCCCAGCGGGTGCGCGCGGCACAGCTGCTGCGCGCCCAGTTCGACAAGGTGCCGCTGCCGGTCGCGGTCCGGCTGCGCACCACCGCCGTCGACCCCACGGTGCTCTCCGGGCTCCGCCCCGGCGACGTCGTCCGGCTCAGCCACCCTGCGGCCGCACCGCTCGACGTCTGCGTCGCCGACACCGTCTTCGCCCATGCCACTGCCGGGGCCCGTGGGCCGCGCCTGGCAGCCCTGATCGTGGCCACCCCTGAGGAGAACGCATGAACCCCAACGACCTCGCCCTTGCCGCCGCGACCGCCGTCGCCGAGGTGCTGCCGGCGGCCACGCCGCTGACCGTGGCGCCCCCGCAGCCCGGCACCGAGCACGTCGCCCAGGCCTTTGCCGGTGCGGTGATCGCCGAGGTCACCGGGAACCGGGCGGGTGCGCTCGCCCTTCTGGTCGGGACCGACCTGGTCAACGCCCTGGCGGCCAGCCCGCTCGGCGGC
>NZ_BAAALG010000008.1:0-27498 GCF_039528155.1 Nocardioides dubius
GCCCTCCGACTCCCGGCCGGGCTCTGACGCCGATGGACCGCGCCCCGGCGGCCCCGGCGGCGACGGTCCGCGAGGCGACGGCCCGCGCGGCGATGGATCTCGCGACGACGGCCCGGGCGACGGTCCGCGTGACGGCGGCCCCCGCGACGGCACGCGTGGGGACGGTCCGCGCGGCGGCGAGCCCGAGGGCTCGGGGACCGACCGGCCCGGCTCAGGCGACCGACCCGGCGTCGCCGATCAGCGCTCGCCGAAGCCCCCGGCGTCCGCCGATCACCAGGGCCGCGTGCCAGCCCCGCCTCAGCCCACATCCACCCACGTGGAGGGCTGACCCAGACGCAAGAGGCGTCGTCCACCCCCTTAGGACGGCGCCTCTTGCTTTTCCATCTGGTGGCACGCCCACCGCGCTCGCCAGCGAGCGTGTAGGAATAGGGGTATGGCTACCACTGCATTCAAGGGCAACCCCGTCAACACCGTCGGCGAGCTTCCGGCCGTCGGCGCCGCCGCGCCGTCCTACGACCTGGTGGGCGAGGGTCTCTCCGCGCTGACCTCCGACGACCGCGCCGGTCGCACCGTCCTCAACATCTTCCCGAGCGTCGACACCGGCATCTGCGCCGCGAGCGTGCGCAAGTTCAACGAGCTCGCCGCCGGCCTCGACAACACCATCGTGATCAACGTGAGCAAGGACCTCCCGTTCGCTCAGGCCCGCTTCTGCGGTGCCGAGGGCATCGAGAACGCCAAGGTCGGCTCCGCCTTCCGCGCCAGCTTCGGCGAGGACTTCGGTGTCACGATGACCGACGGTCCGCTGGCCGGCCTGCTGGCCCGCTCGGTCGTCGTCCTCGACGAGACCGGCAACGTCGTGCACGCGCAGCTGGTCCCCGAGATCACCACCGAGCCCGACTACGACGCCGCGATCGCCGCGCTTTCCTGACCTTCTTCACTCCGGGACGTCATACGGAGGGAGCGCCCGCTCCCTCGCTACGTATGACGTCCTGGCGATTTCAGGGGGTGGTGGAGACAGCCTGGGCGCGGCGCCGCTCACGCCACAGCCACCACAGGCCGACGATCGGCAGCACCAGCGGCACGTAGCCGTAGCCGGCGCCGAACTCCGACCAGACAGTGGCGTCGGGGAACAGCTCGTCGTCGAAGACCGTGAGCGCACCGACCACCAGCACGCCGGCCATCTCGATGCCGATCGCCGTCCAGGCGACGGCGGTGGCGCGCGGGCCGCTCCAGCGCAGCGCGATGGTGGCGATCAGGTAGACCACCGCGGCGAACGCGGAGAGCAGGTAGGCGAGCGGCGCCTCGTCGAACCTGGTGGCGATCTGCACGCCGCTGCGGGCGCCGGCGGCGACCGCGAAGACGGCGTAGACGGCGATCAGCAGCTGGCGGCCCGGGGAGCGCACCGCAGTCACCAGGTCTGCTGGAGTCGGATCACCAGCACGGCGGCGGCGAAGGCGGCCACCGCCACCACGAACAGGTGCGGGGGATCGACGACCACCTCGGCGTCCGGGTCCTCCGGGTCCGCCGGCGGGGTGTGCCGGGTGAGCAGCAGCACCGGGACGCCGACCGCGGCGATCGCGTAGCCGGCGTGGGTCATCCCCTCGTCGGCCTTGTGACCCTGCAGCAGGGTGATCACGTCGTAGAGGACGAAGAGGGCGATCAGGCCCTGGCAGCCCTTCATCGCCAGGCGAACCGCGGACTCCCAGCGCGCGAGCGCGGGGGCGGTGGCGGCGGCGATGGCCGCGAGGCCGACGGCGATCAGGACGCAGGCGAGGACGAGGGTCGGGATCCAGGGCACGAAGATCGAGAATACCTGGCGCATCTACGGTTCAATGTGGCGGTGAAGTCGATGCGCTGGTGGCCGATCGCGACCATCTTCGTGCTGTTGTTGATCAACCTTCCGCTGGGGCACTACGCCTGGACCAACCAGCGTCTCGACGCCGACGGTCTGAGGACGAACGCCGAGGTGGTCTCGGTCAAGGCGGTGCCGGAGAACGGCGACGACCAGAAGTTCTACGTCACCTGGCGCTTCGCCGACGCCGTCGACGACGGTGGCCAGGAGTTCACCAGCCAGGTGACCGCGGAGGCCTACCGCTCCGCGCAGCGCACCGACGTCCTGGAGGTGGAGTACCTGCCGGGGAAGGTCGGCTCCAACCGGCCGGTGGCGCGGCCGACCGGCAGCAGGATCGCCGTGGTGATCACCATCGCGGGCAATCTCACCGTGGTGGCGATGCTGGCGCTGATGTTCTGGGCGCGCCGGGCGACCCGGATCGAGGTGCTCGCCCTCACCGACGTGGTCCGCTGCAAGCCGCCGGAGTCGCTGACCGAGCTCGCGGACGACGAGGTGATCGTGCGCGGCGAGGTCGAGACGATCGCCGACGACCGGATCGTGCTGCGCTGCCAGGGCAAGCGGGTCACCGTGATCCTGGGCCAGTACGAGAACCCGATCGGCTACCAGCAGTTCGCCGAGGTCCGCGGACGCCGGATGCGCAGCTGAGCCCCTGGCTGCGGGCTACGGGGTGCCGGCATAGGCGGCGCGGATCTTCGCGCCGTCCAGCGGCACCTTGCTGGTGCTCAGCATCGCCTGCATGGCGCGTGCGGCGCCGGCCGGGTCGGGGCCCTGCAGGCACTCCATCAGCACGGTCGGCACCAGCTGCCAGGAGTAGCCGAAGCGGTCCTTGAGCCACCCGCACTCACTCGGCTCGCCCTTGTCGGCGATCAAGGCATGCCAGACCCGCTCCAGCTCGGCCTGATCGTCGAAGTCGATCTCAAGGGAGAACGACTCGTTGGGCACGAAGACCGAGCTGCCGTCGGCGTTCAGCCCGCCGTTGATGCCGACGAAGCGCATGCCGAGGATCTCCCACTCGGCGGTGACCGGCTGCTTCTCGCCGTCCGGGTTGGTGGGGCCCTCGCCGTAGGTCGAGAGCACCTTGCCGCCGAAGATGCCGGCGTAGAACTCGGCTGCCTGCACGGCCTCGTGGTCGAACCAGAGGTTGGGGATGATCCGTTGCATGGTCTGCTCCTAGGTCGGTTTCCAGAACAGACCAGGCAACGGCGCCCAACTCATCGCTACTCGGTGACCCGCTCCAAGTACTCCTTGCGTGCGGTGTCGTCGGTGCGGGTGAGGATCTGGTCGTCGATGCCGCTGAACTTGGCGAAGCGGCGCTTGACCCGCAGGGGCCAGAAGTCCTGCATCCGCAGCATCCGGCCCAATGAGCGCGGCACCACCAAGCGCGGCTCGGAGCGCGCCGACTCCAACGCCTCGGCGACGGCGGTGGCGACGTCCTCGGGCTCGATCATCGAGGCGATCTTCACGGTCCGGTCGGTGAACGGGACCGGGAACTGCGCGGTGGTGTCGAGGCCCGAGCACAGGTCGGTGTTGACCGCGCTCGGCAGCACCGTGGTGATCGCGACGCCGGAGCCCTCGAACTCGGCTGCCAGCGCCTCGCCGTACATCACCATCGCGGCCTTGGAGGCGTTGTAGGTGGCCAGGCCGGGCACCGGCACCAGGCCCATCGTGGAGGCCAGGTTGACCACGTGGCCGCGGCCGCGCGGCACCATCCGGGCCAGCGCCTTCTTGGTGCCGAACATCATCCCGATCACGTTGACCTCGAGCACCCGACGGGTGGTCGCGTCGGACTCCTCCAACAGTGAACCGGTTGGCATGATCCCGGCGTTGTTGACCAAGCCGTCCAATGGGCCGACCTCGGCCTCGACCTGCGCGAGGAACGCGTCGAAGGCATCGGGATCGGTGACGTCGAGCACTGCGGTGAGCGCCGCGCCGACCTCGGCACCGGCGCTCGCCAGCGCCGCGGCGTCGACGTCGGCCAGGGCGACCCGGGCCCCGCGCGCCACCAGCGTGCGGGCGATGCAGAGCCCGATGCCGCGCCCGGCACCGGTGATCGCGATGACCTGTCCGGTCAAGGTGCCCATCAGCGTGCTCCCATCTTCCTCAGCAGTCGCAGCTGCCCGTTCGAGATCTTGATGAACGCCGCCGAGGAGAGGAACGGCGGCACTCCGGCCGGCAGCAGGCGCTGGTTGGCGATGGTCTGCGGCTCGGTGTACTTGCGGATCCCGTCGGGGCCCTGACGCCGGCCCAGGCCGCTGTCGCCCATGCCGCCCATCGAGGCCTCGATCGAGCCGATCGCGGCGGCGAAGCCGTCGTTGATGTTGACCGAGCCTGCGCGGATGCCGCGCGCCATCGTGTCGGCGGCCTCCGTGTCGCGCGAGTAGACGCTCGCGGAGAGCCCGTAGTTGCCCTCGTTCGCCAGGGCCAGCGCCTCGTCGTCGGAGCCCGCGCGGTAGAGCGAGAGCACCGGACCGAAGGTCTCGTTGCCGTAGGCGGCCATCTGCGGGGTGACGCCCTCCAGCACCGTGGGCGCGTACGCGAACGGCCCGACCTCGGGGCGCGGCTCGCCGCCGGTGAGCACCGTGGCACCCGCCGCGACGGCGTCCTCGACGTGACGTGAGACGTTGGTGAGCTGCTTGGCCGAGACCAACGGGCCCAGGTCGCTGGAGTAGTCCCAGGCCTGGCCCAGGCGGAGCTTCTGCACCCGCTCGAGCAGGCGCTGCTTGAAGGTGTCGTAGATCGAGTCGGCGATGATCGCCCGCTCCACGTGCACGCACATCTGGCCGGAGTTCATGAACGCCGCCTCGGCGAGTCCGTTCACGGCGCGCTCCAGGTCAGCGTCCGCGCGCACCACCATCGGGTTCTTGCCGCCCAGCTCCAGGGAGCAGCCGATCAGCCGCTCGCCCGCGCGGGCCCCGATCAGCCGGCCGGTCGCCGTCGAGCCGGTGAAGCCGATGTAGTCGACGTTGTCGACCAGTGCCATGCCGACCACCGGACCGGGGCCGGCGACGACGCCGAAGACCTCCGCCGGCATCCCCGACTCGATCATCAGCTGGCGCGCCCAGAGCAGGGTGAGCGGCGTCTGGGCGTCCGGCTTGGCGACCACCGCGTTGCCGGCCAGCAGCGCCGGGATCGCGTCGGCGACCGAGAGGTAGAGCGGGAAGTTCCACGGCGAGATGATCCCGACGACGCCCTTCGGCACCCGCACCTCGACGGTCTTGGTGAGCCCCGGCATGAAGCCGCGCACCGAGCGGTCGGCGAGGTAGTGCGCCCCGCGGCGTGCGTAGTGCCGCGCGGTCGTGGCGACCATGTACACCTCGACCCATGCGCTCTGGCGGGTCTTGCCGACCTCCCACTGCATCAGGTCGAGCACCTCGTCCTGGCGGTCGACCAGCAGGTCGTGGAAGCGCAGGAAGATCTCGGCCCGCTCGGCGAAGCTGCGCCGTGCCCAGCCGGCCTGCGCGATCCGGGCCTGGCGCACGGCGTCCGCGACCTCGAGCTCGGTGCAGGTGGGCAGGGTGGTGATCGGAGTGCCGTCGAAGGGCGCGAAGTGCGTCTCCGGTCCGGCGGTGCCGGGGTGCAGTCCGGCGCTGATCTGGTCGAGCAGCGCACGGTCGACGTGCTGGGGTTCGCTGGGGGTGCTCATCGGTTCCTCCGGGTGATGCGGACCGGCAGTCCGTCCTTGGGCTTGGGGAGCGAGATCCGGTCGACCGGCATCTCGTAGTCGGCGGGCACGCTCCAGTCGAGGTCGAGCAGCATCTTGTGCAGCACCGACTTCACCTCCATGCCGCCGAAGAACATGCCGATGCACTTGTGCACGCCGGCGCCGAACGGGAGATAGGCGTGCCGGTGGATCTGGTCCTCGCGGCGCTCGGCGGAGAACCGCTCGGGGTCGAAGCGCTGCGGATCGGGCCAGAGCTCGGCGCGGGTGTGGATGTGCTGGATCGGCACACTGACCATGGTGCCCTTCGGCACGAAGTGGCCCAGCAGCTCGGTGTCGCGCACCGTCATCCGGGCCACCCCGGGCACCGGCGGGATCAGCCGCAGCGACTCCTTCATCACCAGGTCGAGCGAGGCGAGCTCGTCGATCTGGCTCAGGGTCGGGTTGGCACCCAGCGCCTCGGACTCGGCGCGGCAGCGCTCGCGCCACTCGGGGTGCTTGGCCAGGTAGTAGGCCATCACGCTGATCGTGGTGGTCGAGGTGTCGTGGGCGGCCATCAGCAGGAAGATCATGTGGTTCAGCACGTCGAGGTCGCTGAACTCCTCGCCGTTCTCGCCCCGGGCGTGACACAGCCCGTGCAGCAGCGTGTCGTCGTCCTGGTTGCGGGCGCGAGCGATCAGCGGGGTCAGGTACTCCTCGAGGCGGGCGCGCGCAGCCAGGCCCTTGGCCCAGCGCAGGCCGGGAACCGGGTACCGGACGACGGCGGTGCCGGCCCGCACGCAGGTCTCGAAGTCGTGCATCACCTGACGGGCCTCGGGACCGGTCTCCATGCCCATGAAGGTGCGCACCGCGATGTCCAGGCCAAGGTTGCGCACCAGCGGGCTGATCTTCGCGGTGCCCTCCGGCCAGGAGGCGATGGTCTCGTCGATGGTGGCCTGCAGCCCGGTGAGGTAGTTCTCCAGGCGGCTGCGCACGAAGGCCTGCTGCATGATCAGCCGGTGCGTGCGGTGCTCGTCGCCGTCGAGCAGCATCAGGCCGCGCTCGAAGAAGGGGCCGATGAAGAAGCTCCAGCCCGGGCCGGAGGCGAACGCCTTGTCCTTGTTGAGCAGGACGGCGCCCGCTGCGTCGGGGTGGGCGGCGGCAACGAAGGTCTGGTTGAGCGCGCGCGAGAAGTAGACGCCGCCGTACTTGGCGTAGAAGGAGTCATCGGTCATCCAGCGGCCGGTGGCCATGTCCAGGGTGCGTCCGATGAACGGCAGTCCGGCCTCGCCGGGGATCGGGCTGAGCCCGGCCTCCCGTGCCTCGTGCACTGCGAGCAAACCCATCGCGGGCCTCCTGAGTCGGCGGTGATTGTGATCTCGATCTCGCTCTTGTGACTGACCGTAAAAGTGATAACGTTCGTTGTCAATAAGCCTTCTTGAGTCGGACGATCGGGACGGATGCGATGGCGGACGTGGTGGCGGGTGGACGCTCCTATGCAGGGCAGTCGCGTGCCGAGCGACAGGCCGCGCGACGCGCGAGCCTGATCGAGGCGGGCCTCGACGTGCTGGCGGAGCAGGGGCTCACCGGCATCGGCGTGCGGGCGATCTGTGCCCGCGCGGGGCTCACCGCGCGCTACTTCTACGAGTCGTTCCCGAGCCTCGATGACCTGCTCGTCGCGCTCTGCGAGAGCGTCGGCACCGAGATCGTGGACGCCGGACTGCGCGGCCTGCGCGAGGCCCCGGACGATTGGGCGGCCCGCGTCGAGGCCTGCATCGCGGGCGCGTTCGACGTCGTCCTGGACGATCCGCGCAAGGCCTGCGTGGTCGCCGTCGGCGCTGGGCATGCCGGGATGAACGCCACCCGCCAGCGGATGCTGCTCGACTACGCCGACCTGGTGATCAGCCAGTTCGACCTGATCGTGCCGACGCTGGCCGGCACCCTCTCGCGCCCGACCGCGCTCTTCCTGGTCGGCGGAGCGGTGGAGCTGGTGACCGCGCGGATCACCGGCCAGCTCGAGATCGACCGCGACCGGCTGGTGGCCGAGACCACCGGCGTCTTCCTGGCAGCGATGGGGGCACACGCATGACGCAGACGACCGAGTCCATCGAGCTCGGGCCCGACTCGATCCTGGGGCGGCTCGCCGCCGACCCGCGGATCGGCTTCACCGGCTTCTCGGCCGGGGTGCTGCAGCTGATGCACCCCGCCGTCAGCGCCGGCGTGCTCGACCACTCGGCCTTCTTCTCCGATCCGTTCGACCGGATCTACCGCTCGATCCCGCGGATCGTGAACTCGATCGTGGCGCCGGACAGCCGCGAGCGGGCGGCGAAGGTGCGCGAGTACCACCGCGACATCAAGGGCACCGACGCGCACGGCAACCGGTACCACGCGCTCGACCCCGACGTGTACTGGTGGACCCACATGACCTTCGTCTGGGCGTTCCTGTCGGCTGCCGACCGGTTCCACCCGCACCCGCCGACCGGTGCCGAGCGCGAGCGCTACTACGCCGAGTCGCTGGAGTGGTGGTCGCGCTACGGGCTCTCGATGCGCCCGGCGCAGCCCGACCTGGCCTCCTTCGAGGCCGACTTCGACCGGGTCTGCCGCGAGGATCTCGAGTGGACCAAGGCCGCGCGGCTCTCGATGAAGGTGCAGAAGATCGAGGTCGCCGGGATGTCGCCGCAGATGAACCGGCTGCTCTCGATCCCCGGCGCGCCGCTGGTGCGCCTGGTGCTGACCGGTGGCCTGCCCGAGCTGGTGCGGGAGCGCTTCGACATCGAGTGGTCGCGCCTCGACCGACTCTCCTACGACGCGCTGGCCCTCTCGGTGCGCACCGGCGGCCGCTTCGTCTCCGACGACGCCGCCACCGCCTACGGCCGTCGCCTGATGAACAAGCTGGAACGCACCACCACCCTCGTCAAGGAGTAGCTCAATGTGACCTCAGCGCGCAGTTTCGGCAGAAATTGCAGCGCTGAGGTCACATTGGGTGAGCACGGGGAGGGTCTCGTAGCCGCGGAGGATCCGGGTGCTGCGACGCTCGGCACCGGGGCGCACCGTCAGGTCGGGGAAGCGCTCGTAGAGCTTGCGCAACGCGGTCTGGGCCTCCAGCCGGGCCAGGCCGGCACCGATGCAGAAGTGGATGCCTGAGGAGAACGAGAGGTGGGCGTCCGCGTTGGGCCGGGTGACGTCGAAGCGGTGCGGGTCGTCGAAGACGGCGGGGTCGCGGTTGGCGCCGGCCAGGACCACCACCACGCCCTGGCCGGTGGCCACCGGCTCACCGCAGACCTCGGTGTCCACGTAGGCCTGCCGCAGCGTCGACTGCACCGGCGGGTCGAAGCGCAGCACCTCCTCGACCGCGTTCGCCCATCCGCTCGGGTCGGCGATCAGCGCATCGCGCTGGTCGGGGTGCTGGTCCAGCA
Source organism: Nocardioides dubius (assembly GCF_039528155.1). Classification (NCBI taxonomy): domain Bacteria; kingdom Bacillati; phylum Actinomycetota; class Actinomycetes; order Propionibacteriales; family Nocardioidaceae; genus Nocardioides; species Nocardioides dubius. The sequence continues at coordinate 8,906 of NZ_BAAALG010000008.1, forward strand.
GCGCGACCGCGTTGCCGATCAGGTTCACCGTGGTCTCGAAGCCGGCGCCGAGCAGCAGCAGCGCCAGCGTGCGCAGCTCGGTGTGGTCCAGGTTGTCGCTGTCGCTGCTGGTCACCAGGCTGCTCAGGACGTCGTCGCCCGGGGTGCGGCGCAACTGCTCCAGGTGGCCGTCGAACCACGAGTGCAGCTCGGCGACCGCGGCCTCGGCGTCCTTGAAGACCGACCAGGAGAGGCCGGGATCGAGCAGCACCGCGGCCCGGTTGCCCAGGCCGAGCAGCCGGGCGTGGTCGCGCTCCGCGATGCCCAGGACGTCGGCGATCACCGCGAGCGGGAGCCACGCCGCATAGTCGGCGATCAGGTCGACGGTTCCGGTGCGCTGAGCGAGGTCGTCGAGCAGACGGTCCGCCACCTCGTCGACCCGCTCGGACAACCGCGTCACCGCGCGGGCGGTGAAGGCCCGCGACACCTGGCGCCGGATCCGGGCATGGTCCGGAGGGTCGGTGGCCAGCAAGGACGGCGGATCCAACGGCCCGGCCGGCGTGCCCTTGCTCAGCAGCTCCATCACCTTGCGCCCGCCGACCGGCAGCTCCCCATGGCCTCCGGCCACGCCGAAGTCGTCACTGCGCAGGATCGCGTTGGCGACGTCGTGCCGCGCGGTCGAGGCCAGCAGCGCGCCCCGGTGCACCGGCCCGCTGGCCCGGATCGCGTCGATCGTGGCGCTCGGGTTCGCCGCCACGGCGTCGTCCATCAGCAGCATCGGCAGCAGCTCACCGCGCTTGGCGCGGGCGCGCAGCAGCGCCCGTCCCGACGCGTGCTTGGTCAACCAGCGGCCGTAGGTCTGGGCGGTCTCAAGGCGTGGCATCGGTCCTCCTGGGGTGGCTGACCGCGACGCTACGGCGCCATGCCCGTCGTCGGCATCGTGCGTGGGTCTGCAATCGGCCTCCTACCAGAGTAGGAGTCCGCGGCCTTCCGCAGATGGACGCGCGGGCGGCCCACCGCGCCCTACGCTGAGTCCCATGTGGGCAGGAGTGGCACGTGGCGCGCGCCGGTGGCGCGACACCGTGGAGTCCACCAGCCTGGCCCGCGGCCTCTTCTATCCATGGTGGATCGCGGTCTCCTGCGCGGTGCTGACCACGAACGCAGCCCTGTTGGGGGTGATCCAGCGCGGTGCGTTCGCCGACGGCGACCTGCTGGTGCTGGCGCCGCTCGTGGTCCTGGCGCCGTACCTGATCCAGTTCTCCACCACCCGCTGGCTGCCGTGGTGGGCGACGCTGGCCGCGGTCGCGGTGGGGATCGCCTGGATCCTCACCGAACCGCGCGAGGGTCCCTACGACCTGGCGCCGGCGGCGCTCGCCTTCGCGGTCGCCGGGGTGACGGCGACCGACGGCCTGCGGGTCGGCGTCATCGGCTGCCTGGCCACCTTCACGATCCTGGTGCTCAGCCTGCCGTGGGAGATCGGGCTGGTGGTCTACTCGCTGGAGGCCCTGGTCGGCTTCCTGGTCGGCGCGATGCTGCGCTGGCAGATGCGGGCGCTGCTGGCCGAACACGCAGCCAGGGAAGAGGATCGGGCCCGCAGCGCGCTCGCCGAACGCCAGCGGATCGCGCGCGAGATCCACGACCTGGTCGCGCACTCGCTCAGCGTCACCATGCTGCACATCACCGGCGCCCGCCGGGTGCTCAGCGACCCCGAGCCGGACGTGGACGACGCGATCGCCGCGCTGCGTGACGCCGAGCGGATCGGACGCGAGGCGATGCAGGAGATCCGGCGCACCGTCGGGCTGCTCGGCCACGACGGCGACGAGGCCGTCGCCGATCCGCTGCCCACTGCCACCGACCTCCCGGCGTTGATCGCAGGCTTCGCCGCAGCCGGCGTGCCGCTCACCGTCGTCAGCCACGGCGACCTGAGCGGCCTGGACGGTGCCGCCGGGCTCGGCGTCTACCGGATCGTGCAGGAGTCGATCACCAATGCGGTGCGGCACGCACCGGGACGTGAGGTGGCGGTGGCGATCGACGCGGCCGGAGCCCAGGTCCGGGTCGAGGTGCGCAATCGCCTTCCCCAGCAGGAGATCGAGGGCTTCGGCGGCGCGGGTGGTGCCGGCGTCCGGGGGATGCAGGCCCGGGCGCAGCAGATGGCCGCACGGCTCTCGGTCGGCGAGCGGGACGGCTGGTGGGTGGTCGAGCTGGCCGTTCCGGGCACGGCCGGCGTGCAGCCCGAGGTGGTGTCGTGAGCGCTGCGATGAGGCGGGTGCTGCTGGTCGACGACCAGGACCTGGTCCGCTCCGGGCTGCGCCGCATCCTGCGCCCCCGCGACGGATTCGAGGTCGTCGCCGAGTGCGTCGACGGCGATCAGGTGCTGGACGCGCTCGCGGAGCATGAGGTCGACGTGCTGGTGCTGGACCTGCGGATGAAGAGGGTCAGTGGGATCGAGGTGCTGCGTCTGCTCGCCGACCGGCCCGAGGCGCCGCCCGCGCTGGTGCTCACCACCTTCGACGACGACGAGCTGCTCTCCGCCGCGTTGCGGGCCGGGGCGGCGGGCTTCATGCTCAAGGACTCGCCGGCCGAGGACCTGATCCGTGGGGTCGAGGTGGTCGCTGCTGGCGGCTCGTGGCTCGATCCGCTGGTCACCGGCCGGGTGCTGGCCGCCTACCGCGACGCGCCCCGTGCTGCCGCCACCGCCAGCGCCGAGCAGGAGCTGCTGACCACCCGCGAGCGCGAGGTGCTGGTCGCGGTGGCCCGCGGACGCAGCAACTCCGAGATCGCCGTCGAGCTGGTGATCAGCGAGCTCACCGTGAAGAGCCACGTCGGCCGGATCTTCGCCAAGCTGGGGTTGCGGGACCGCTCCGCGGTGATCGTCTGGGCCTACGACCACGGGCTGGTGCGACCGGGCGGCTGAGGCCCTACTGCGCGAACCTGCCACGGAAGAAGACCAACGGCTCGCCGCCGACCGCCGCCTCCAGCTCGAGCACCTGGCCGACCACCACGTCATGGTCGCCCGCCACGTGCACGTCGACGACCTCGCAATGGGCACGCATCAGCACACCGGGCAGTGACGGCGTGCGCCAGCGGGAGAGCCGCCAGTCCAGTCCCTCGAAGCGCAGACCGTCGGCGGAGCCGAAGCGCGCACAGGTGTCGGCCTGCTTCGCCCCGAGCACGTTGACGGCGAACCGGCCGTGCTCGCGCATCCGCGGCCAGCTGCGCCCGCGGTGATCGGCGCAGAAGAGCACCAAGGGCGGCTCCAGGGAGACCGACGCGAACGACTGGCAGGCGAAGCCGACCGGTGTCTCGCCGTCGAGGCCGGTGATCACCGTGACGCCGGTCGCGAACGCGCCCATCGCGCCGCGCATCCGCGCCGGCGTCACGGTCGCCGGCTCGGTCTCGGGTTCGGTGAGGGTCATCGACGCTGCCTCCAAGGACGGGAGATGCGGGCAGGAACGGTGGGCGAATCTAGGTCTGGGCCCGCCGATCGCCGAGCCGATCTCCCGGCCAGCGGACCCTTTTCCGCGTGCCGAGCGGTGCAAGCAGAAAGTCTCCCGCGCAGCGGGAGACTTCCTTCGTCGTCGGGCCGGCCGCTCCCTACGGTCCGGGTGATGCACGTCACCCCGAGCCCTGGAGACCCACGGATGTCCTTGACCTACGAGTCGACCGCACAAGCACCTACTGCCACCGACGGCCTGCACTACCACGTCGCAGGCGACGGCCCGAGCCTGATCATGTTGCACGGCTCCGGCCCCGGGGTGAGCGGTTGGTCGAACTTCGGCAAGAACCTGCCGGTCTTCGCCGAGCACTTCCGCACCTACATCTTCGACATGCCCGGCTTCGGCGTCAGCCCCGACCAGGAGTGGACGCGGCCCTACCCCGAGCATGCCGCGGAGGCGCTGGTGCGGGCGATGGACGACCTCGGCATCGAGAAGGCGCACGTGATCGGCAACTCGATGGGCGGCTGGGTGACCCTCACCGCAGCGTTGCTCGCTCCGGAGCGCTTCGACCGGTTGGCCCTGATGGGACCGGGCGGCCTCTACTCCGAGGTCTTCGGCCCGCCCCAGTCCGAGGGCGCGCGCCGGCTCTTCGAGTACGTGAGCGCTCCGTCGCGTGAGGGCATGGTGCGCTGGATCGAGTCGATGGTCCACGACCCCGCGATGGTCACCGACGAGCTCGTCGAGGAGCGCTCGGCGATGGCCGAGGCACCCGGTGCCATCGACCGGATGCGCGGCATCCTCGGCTCGCTCGGCAACCCCACCGACCAGCTGCCGTTGCCGATGCGCCTGGCCCAGGTCACCCACCCGAGCCTGGTGATCTGGGGCCGCGACGACCGTATGCTGCCGCTCGAAGGCGCCTTCTACGGCACCCGGCGGATGCCGCGCGCCGACCTGCTCGCCCTCTCCGACTGCGGCCACTGGGCCCAGGTCGAGCGCAAGCACGACTTCGAGCAGGCGTGCATCGACTTCTTCACCCGCTGAGCCCGTTCGTCCGCCCTGCCCAGGCGGACACGTCGTCCTGGAGGACCCCATGCCCGAACACGTTGTGCTGTCCCGCATCGCCGCCGCTGCCGATCAGATCCGCGCGGAGGAGGAGACCTCGATCTCCGAGCGGCGGCTGTCGGAGAACCTGACCAAGATCCTGCGCGACTCCGGCGTGATGCGCCTGGTGCAGCCTGCCCGCTACGGCGGCTACGAGGCCGACCCGCGGATCTTCAACCAGGCCATGTACGAGATCGCCCGGCTCTCCAGCGCCGCAGGCTGGGTGACCGGCGTCGTCGGGATCCACTCCTGGCACCTCGGTCTCTACGACGACCGCGCGCAGCAGGAGGTCTGGGGCGACGACCCGGACACCTGGATCTGCTCCTCCTACGGACCGGCCGGCACCGCGACGAAGGTCGACGGCGGCTACCGGCTCACCGGCCGCTGGAGCTTCTCCTCGGGCAGCCCGCAGAGCTCGTGGACCTTCGTCGGCGGAATGACCGACGAGGGAGACGGCGGTGGCCCGACCTACCGGCACTTCCTGCTCCCGCTTGCCGACTACCGGATGGAGGACGTCTGGGACACCAACGGCCTGACCGGCACCGGCAGCAACGACATCGTGGTGGAGGACGCCTTCGTCCCGGACTACCGCTCGATGGACACCGAGGACCTCTACCGCCTCGACTGCCCCGGCCGCCAGGTCAACACCGGCGAGCTCTTCTCCATCCCCTGGTACACGATCTTCCTCAACGCGGTCGTGGTGCCGCTGGTCGGGATGGCGCGGCGCACCTACGAGGAGGCGATCGAGCCGCTGCGCGAGCGCCGTGCCGCGACGCCGGGATGGAGCCCGCTGCCGGCCACCCACCTCCGCCTGGCCGAGGCGGAGGCCGAGATCGACACCGCGATGCTGATCCTCAACCACAACCTCGGCACCGTGGTGGAGACCATCGCCGCGGGCGACGAGGTCTCCATGCAGCTGCGGCACCGGGCCAAGCGCGACCACATCATGGCGGTCAACCTGGCCGTCAGCGCCGCCGACAAGGCCTACCTGAGCGGTGGCCCCCGCTCGATCAAGACGGCGAGCGCGCTGCAGCGGGTCTGGCGCGACGTGCATGCCGGTCAGCACCACGCGATGAACGTGCCGGACCTGATCCTGCCGCAGGTCGGTGACTGGCTCACCGGCGACGTCGTCAGCTACCCCGTCTGAGCCGCACCCGCTACCTGTTCCAGGAGGAACGATGCCCATTCTCTCCCTCGGCTACATCCGTCTCGACATCGCCGACGCCGGCCGATGGCAGCCCTTCATGCGTGACTTCCTCGGCCTGATGGAGGTCGACGGCAGCACGCCCGGCGCGCTCAGCTACCGGATCGACGAGTACCCGGCCCGCTTCGTGCTCAGTCCGTCCGACACCCCGCAGCTGGGTGCCGTCGGCTGGGAGGTGCTGGATCGCCACGACATGGCCGAGCTCGCCGCCAAGGTCGAGAAGTACGGGATCGAGGTGCAGACCGGAACGCCCGAGGAGTGCAGGCTCCGGGCGGTCAGCGGGTTCGTCCGCTTCGAGGACCCGAGCGGTAACCCGAACGAGCTCTTCTGGGGCCCCGTCTACGACCACCAGCCGGTGCACACCCCCAAGGTCTCCAAGTTCGTCACCGGGGACCAGGGCCTGGGGCACGTGATCTTCAGCGTGCTGGACTCCGAGGTCGCCTACGACTTCTACTGCGGGGTCCTCGGCTTCGAGGAGCGCAACGTGCTGGACATCCCCGGGCTCGATGGTCGCTACTACTTCCTCGGTTGCAACCCGCGCCAGCACTCGCTCGGCCTGGCACCCGGTGCCGCGCCCGGCCTCAACCACTTCATGGTCGAGGCCGCCACCTTGGACGACGTCGGGCTCGGTCTGGACCGCGCGCACGACATGGGCGTGCCGATGATGCAGAGCCTGGGCCGCCACACCAACGACCGGATGGTGTCGTTCTACGTCTACTCGCCGGAGGGACACCACGTGGAGCTGGGCTTCGACGGTGAGCGCGTCGAGGGCCGGCAACCGGTCTACGGCATCACCGAGGGCGCCTTCTGGGGGCACCGGTTCACCCCGCCCCCGGAGGCCTGATCAGGCAAGCCGTCGATCTCGGGAAAGGCGTTCCGGCAAGGGTGCCGGGCGTCCGCACCACACCTCTCGGTGACACCCCTCTAGGAGAACCATGAATCGTCCACTCACCAGACTCTCGGTCCTTGCCGCGACCTCGCTGCTGGTCCTGGCCGGCTGCGGCCAGGCCGAGCGCAACGACGGCCAGGGCGGCACCGGCGCCGACGAGCCCGCCAGCGCGGCTCCGTCGGTAGCGGCGGAATGCGCGAACGAGACCCTGGAGGCCACCGAGACCGGCGTGACCGCGGACACGATCGTCGTCCAGGTGTCGGCCGACACCGGCGCCACCGCGGCTCCCGGCCTCGCGTCGGGATCGGTGGAGGCCGTGGAGGCGTGGGCGAAGTCGGTCAACGCGGCTGGAGGCCTTGCCTGCCGTCAGATCGAGGTGAAGACCTACGACTCGAAGATGGACCCCACCGAGTCGCGCAACGCGATGGTCTCCTCGTGTGAGAACGCCTTCGCCAGCGTCGGCGACACGATGATGGCGGCCGCCGACGCCAGCCCGCTGGCCGAGTGCAAGGACGCGGCCGGGGCGACCACCGGGCAGCCGCAGCTGCAGACCCTGGGCCTGTACGCCACCCAGTACTGCAACGCCACCTCCTACTACCTGTTCGGTCCCTCGGGCGACCCGTGCCCGGCAGCCGAGGGCAAGCGCACGCTGACCGGCTCGACGGCGATCTCCGACTACATGGCCGAGGCCACCGGCGGCGACACCCACGGCACCTTCGTGCTCTCGGCCGACACCGTCGGCACCATCGCCACCTCGGTCGCCGCCTTCCAGGTGATGGCGGACGACGGGATGGCGATCGACCAGATGATCGGTGTGAAGTCCGCCGACACCAGCGCCGAGTACACCCCGCGCGCTGCCTCGCTGAAGAAGCACGGCTCGCAGTTCGTCTTCTGGGGCGCGCCGTTCCCGGGCCTGATCCAGATGCGCCAGGAGGCCGCCACCCAGGGCGTCGACAGCGTCGAGAAGTGGGTCTGCACCTCCTGCTACGACCCGGCCTACGTGGAGGCCGCCGGCAAGGCCGGCGCGGGCACGGTGGTTCCGGTGCCACACCTGCCCTTCGAGGAGGCCGACGCCAACCCGGCGATGAAGGAGTTCACCTCCGCGGTGAAGACCCACAACCTGTTCGCCGCGATGGCCTGGGCCGACGGGCTGCTCTTCGAGGAGGCGGTCAACGCGGTCGTCGCCGAGAACGGCGTCAACGGCCTGACCCGGGCGAACCTGATCGCTGCTCTCGACGCGGTCAAGGACTTCAACGCCGACGGCATGATCGGCACGACCACCCCCTCGGCCAAGGAGGCCGGCGTGTGCAGCGTCTTCGTCGAGCTCGGCGAGGACGGCAGCTGGGAGCGCGCCTTCCCCGAGGCGAGCGCCGAGTTCCACTGCGGTGCGCTCGAGTCGGTCACCATCGACCCCGCCACCGCGTTCAAGGGCTAGTCGCCACTCATGACCAACCACCTCAGCCGGTTGGTGCCGCTGATCCTCGTCGCCGGAGTGCTCGGCCTGGTCGTCAACGCGACCTGGGCCGGCACCCCGGTGACCGGGGAGACGCTGCTCCAGCTGCTCGTGTTCGGCCTGCCGGTCGCCGCGATCTACGCGGTCAACGCGGCCGGGCTCGTCGTCGTGCACTCCGCGACCGGCATCTTCAACTTCGCGCACGGCGCGATCGGCATGATCTGCGCCTTCATCTTCTGGGAGCTGAGCGTCAACCGTGAGCTGCCGCTGTGGCTCTCGCTGGTGCTGGTGATCTGCGTGGTGGCGCCGCTGCTCGGCGTCACGCTCGACGTCGTCCTGATGCGGCGCCTCAAGCACGCGCCGGTGATGATGCGACTGATCGGCACGGTCGGGCTGATGGTGGCACTGATGGGTGTGGCGCGGCTCGTCTGGAGCCCCCAGAACTCGTACCCGATCCAACCGCTGGGCAGCCTCGGCGGCATCGAGATCGCCGGCGTGGTGCTCACCTGGTCGCGGGTGATCACGCTGTGCATCACCCTCGGTCTCGCCGTCGCACTGCACCTGCTGATCCGGATGACCCGGCTCGGCGTGGCGATGCGCGCCGCCGTCGACAACGAGGATCTGGCGGCGCTCAACGGGATCAGCCCGACCCGGATCTCCTCGCTGGCCTGGGTGATCGGCTCGGTCACCGCCGCCACTGCCGGCATCCTGATCGCCCCCGAGGTGGGCAACATGAGCGTCGAGGCGATGAGCCTCTTGGTGATCAACTCGTTCGCCGCCGCGATGTTCGGCCGACTGCGCAGCATCTCGATGGCCTACGTCGGTGCCCTCGTCGTCGGCCTCTCGCTGACCTTCGCCAACCAGTTCCTCACCTTCGAGGGACGCTGGGTCGGCGTTCCCTCCAACCTTCCGTTGATCCTGCTCTTCGTGGTCCTGCTCGCGCTGCCGCAGGCGCAGCTGCCGACCGGGCGCACGCTGCGCAGCTATCCGGTGGAGCGGCTGCCGTCGAACAGGACGGTGGTCACCTGGGCCCTGGTACTGCTCGCGGTCGGCGGGTTGCTCGCGATGTTCGCCAGCAACGTGTTGCTCGGGCGGCTGGGCAACGGCGTCGCGCTGGCGGTGATCCTGCTCGGGATGGTGCCCCTGATGGGCTGGGCGGGCATCCCGTTCCTCGCCCCCCTGGCGCTGGCCGGGGTCGGTGCCTTCGTCGCGCTGTGGGCGGGCGGTGGCGTGCCGACCCTGTTGCTCGCCGGGGCCGCCACCGGCGTGGTCGCGATCCTCGTCGCGCTGCCGGCGCTCCGCCTCTCCGGGCTCTCCATGGCGCTGTGCTCGGTCGCCTTCGCGGTGGTCTTCGGAGCGCTGGTGATGCAGCAGCCCGAGATCCTGGGCAACCAGCGCCGGATCTCCGACCTCGAATTCTTCGGCGTCGACCTGACCGACCCGCGGCACTTCCTCGGCTATGCGGTGCTGGTCTACCTCCTGCTGGCGCTGGTGCTGGTCGCGGTGCGACGCGGTGCCTACGGACGACGGCTGGTTGCGATGCGCGACAGCGAGGTCGCCGCTGCCTGTGTGGGCGTCCGGCTGCTGTGGACCAAGGCCAGCGTCTTCGGCCTGGCCGGCGTGGTGGCCGGCATCGGCGGTGCGCTGCTGGTGCAAGGTGCCCGGTTCGGCGCGGTCGAGCAGTTCCCGATGGTCTTCGGGCTGACCCTGGTGCTCTCCACCATGGTGATGGGCATCGGCACCGTCAGCGCACCGATGGCGGCGGCGATGATGACCGTGCTCTTCGCGACCCTGGTCCAGGACTGGGCGCCCGGACCGTTCACCAGCTCGCTCGAGCTGCTGGCACCCGGCCTGGCGGTGCTCGCCTTGATCGACATGCCGCGCGGTCAGATCCCGATGTTCGCCGACCTGTTCCGTCGCCACCCGTCGCGCGGGGCGGTTCTGGTCGGCACCGGCGTCCTCGCCGCACTGGTGGCGGCCTGGCTCGGCCTGCCCGGCGGAGTCGCGGTGGTGCTGGTCGTGCTGGCCGCGGTCACCGGGTTGATCCTGGCCACCGTGGTCGAGGCACGGGCCGAGCGGCTGCCGGATCCCTTGCTGCGCAAGCCGATCGGCCCGGCGCAGGTGATCTCCATCGACCACGAGCTGCGCCTGTCCTCGGTGCCGGCGGCTCTCCCGGCGGAGGTGACCGCCCGATGAGCGTCTCGCTGTTGCGGGTCTCCTCGGTCTCGGTGCGCTTCGGTGGCCTGCGTGCCCTCGACGACGTCTCCCTCGACATCCGGCCCGGCACCATCACCGGACTGATCGGGCCCAACGGAGCCGGCAAGACCACGCTGTTCAACGTGGTCGCCGGCATCCAGCGCCCCACCAGTGGGCGGGTCGAGCTGGCCGGACGCGATGTCACCCGGCACGCGCCGCAGCGCCGGGCGAGCCTCGGCCTCGCCCGGACCTTCCAACGCCTGGAGGTCTTCGGCACCCTCTCGGTGCGGGAGAACCTGCTGGTGGGAGCCGAGTCGCGACGGCGCTGGGAGCGCTCCGTGCGCCCGCACGCGATCGTCGACGACGTGCTGACCCGGCTCGGGCTCGGCGGCGTCGAGCAGGCGTTGGCCGACCAGCTGCCGACCGGAACCCAACGGCTGGTCGAGCTGGGCCGGGCGTTGGCGACCGGTCCGCGCCTGCTGCTCCTCGACGAGGGAGCCTCCGGCCTGGACGAGCACGAGACCGCGCAGATGGCCGCGCTGCTGCGGACCCTGGCCGACGAGGAGGGACTGACCATCGCGCTGGTGGAGCACGACATGCCGTTCGTGATGGGCCTGTCCGACACTGTGGTGATGCTCGACCACGGCCAGGTCGTCGCGGCCGGCACGCCGGCCGAGGTCCGCTCCTCGGCTGCGGTGCAGGCCGCCTATCTCGGAAGTTCCACCACTGCTGGAGGTGCGTGATGACGGAGCCGATGTTGGCGGTGCGCGAGATCCGGGCCGGCTATGGCCAGATCGAGGTGCTGCATGGCGTCTCGGTCGAGGTCCGGCCCGGCCAGGTGCTCGGCGTGCTCGGGCCCAACGGGGCCGGCAAGACCTCGCTGGTGCGGGTGATCTCGGGCGAGCTGCGCCCGACCGCGGGTCAGGTCGCGGTCGCCGGCGTCGACGTCACCGGGGCCCGTCCGGAGCGACTGGCGCGGGCCGGGGTCGCCACCGTCCCCGAGGGGCGGGGGATCTTCCCCAGCCTGAGCGTCGCCGAGCACCTGCGGCTGCTGGCGCGGGACCGCCGGGAGGCCAAGGCCCTGCAGGAGCACGCGTTCTCCGTCTTCCCGAAGCTGGCCGAGCGCCGCAACCAGGTGGCCGGCACGATGTCGGGCGGCGAGCAGCAGATGCTGGCGCTGGCGCGGGCGGTGGTGTTGCGCCGTCCGCTGATCGTGATCGACGAGCTGTCGATGGGCCTGGCTCCGCAGATCGTCGAGTCCCTCTACCAACACGTCGCGGACCTGGCGCGCGACGGCAGCACGATCGTCCTGGTCGAGCAGTTCGTGCACGACATCCTCGGCATCGCCGATCAGGCGGTGGTGCTGGCCCACGGGCAGGTCGTCGCCGACGGCCCGCCCACCGAGATCGCCGACGTCCTGGCCGACCACTACCTCGGTGCCGGCGCCTCGTGACGCCACGTCACCGCCTGGACCCGACACCTCTCACCCCTTCCGCATCACGACGACAGGAGCCCCCGATGAGCACGACCGCTCTTCCCGGCGAGACCGACGACAACGCAGGCGCCATGCTGGGAGCCGCCGGCCAGGAGGCGTTCGCCGCCGACCTCGCCAAGCTCAGTGCCAGCAGTGGTCTCGGCGACCGCGACCGGATGGTGCGCCTGCTCGGCGTCCTGCTCTGTGTCGCGGGTGCCGTCGTGGTCCTGCTCGCCTATCGCTCGACGACGCAGGCCAGCGACCTGCGCGACCAGTTGGAGATGGTGGTACTCGGCCTCTTCGGCCTGGTGCTGGCAGGGGTGGGGGCGACCGTCTACGCGGTCTGCTCGATGCAGCGCTTCCTGCGCTTCTGGCTGGTCCGGTTGATGCACGAGCAGCGGGACCTGGCGGGCAAGAACCGGGTTTGACACCTCACCGCACTCACTGCAAAGTGCCTGGCGTGCAGACCACGTCCCCTCCGTTGTCGTCGCCGTCGCGGGCGGCCGCGTGAACGGCGCCGTGCGCAACATCCTCGACGCAGGCGGACGACTCTTCAGTGAGTACGGGGTGGCCGCGACCACCGTGCGGCAGATCGCCGACGAGGCTCAGATGAGCCTCGGCGGGATCTACCACCACTTCTCCTCCAAGGAGGCGATCGCCTCCGAGCTGATCTCGCGCTTCGTGGGGTCGCTGGAGGACGAGTACGCACGCCTGGCGCGCAGCGAGGGCTCGTTCCAGGACCGGATCGCCGAGCTCGTCGTCCTCTCCCTGCGGATCTCCGCCGACCATCCCTGGGCGACCGAGACCTACTTCCGCGAGGCCACCAACCTGGTCGCGTTGCCGGACCACGAGAACATCAGCCGCGCGGTGCGCCGCAACGAGATGCTCTGGCTCGAGCTGACCACGGCCGGCGTCGCCGCCGGCGAGTTCCGCGACGACGTCGACGTGGCGGCCTTCACCCGGTTGCTGAGCGAGTCGGTGTGGCTGACGGTGCGGCTGCACCGGCCGGTGCTGGCCGAGCGCTACGAGCTGCTCGCGGACGAGCTGTTGAAGCTGCTCGTCGAGGGCTATCGGGCCGGCGCCGCGACTGGGAGGCGTGATGGCTGACCGGGATCGCCGCGAGCGGATCCTGAGGACGGCGGGTGCGCTCTTCGTGGTGCGCGGGGTCGCCGGCACCACGATCCGTCAGATCGCCTCGGAGATGTCGATGTCCTCGGGCACGATCTACTACTACTACCCGTCGAAGGAGTCCATCGCCTCGGCGATCCTGCACCGGTTCCTCGACGAGCTGCTGGCGGAGTACGAGCAGCAGGGGCTCGACATCGACGAGGTCCGCCCTGACGAGCTGTTCCGGCGCCTGATCCGGACGTCGATGGAGATCGCCTCGCGTCATCCCAACGCGACCGAGATCTACAGCAACGAGTCGTCCGCGCTCTCGATCCTGCCGGACCACGACGAGATCGCGGCGAAGACGGCGAGGGCGCGCAACCACTGGCGCCGGATCCTGACCGCCGGCCGCGAGAGCGGAGCGTTCCGCAGCGACGTCGCCGCGGAGCATGTGCGCGAGGTGATCAACCACCTGACCTGGGCCTCGGTGCGCTGGAACCGGGCCCAGTTGGAGACCGACCATCGCCGGATCGCCGACGAGCTGGTCTCCATCCTGTTGGACGGCTACCTGCGGCGGGCCGGCTAGCCGGGCGGCGACCCGGCTAGCGCGCGGCTCGGGGCTGGTCGAGCTGGTGGCTGATCCGCTGTGCGGTGGCGCGCAGCATCGGAACCAGGCGCTCGGGCCGGATGGTGTCGGTGGGCCCGGCGACCGAGAGCGCGGTGGGAGTGCCGTCCGGGCTGCTCACCGCGACGGCGACGCAGGAGATGCCGAGCACGCCCTCGCTGCTCTCGACCGAGAACCGCTCCGCGCGGATCCGGTCGAGGGCGCGCATCAGGGCGGCGGGGCGGGTGATCGTATGGGTGGTGACCGGCCTCAGCCGCTCCGGAACCCCGCTCAGCCCGGAGCTGGCGAGCAGCATCTTCCCGATCGCGCTGGCGTGGGCAGGGAACCGGCCGCCGATCCGGGTGGGCAGTCGGAAGGAGCTGGCGCCGCCGACCCGGTCGAGGTAGATGACGTCCTCGCCGTCGAGCAGGCCCAGGTGCACGGCCAGGCCGCTGACCCGGTGCAGCTCCTGCAGGTAGGGCGTCGCCGAGCGCCGCACCGCGTTGTGGTGCAGGACAAGGGTGCCCAATTCGCAGATCCGCATCCCGAGTGCGTAGTGGTTGCCGACCCGGCTCACCCAGCCGAGCTGGACCAGCTGCTCGAGTAGGCGATGGCTCGAGGAGCGCGGCAGGCCGGAGCGCCGGGTGATCTCGGCGAGGGTGAGGGAGGAGGCGCCGTTGAAGGCGTCGAGCAGCACGCCCACCCGGCCGAGCACGGCGGTGGGTGCGTCTTCGGCTCGCTGTGTCGCCGGCATCGCCTCTCCCTACTTTTGATCGAGCGTTCGGTCAGATCGTAGTCCGCATCACAGGGACTGGCAATCACCGATCGGGAGCGGGTTCCGCCGGCCGCGGCGGGGGTCGCTTGGTCGTGTCGGAGGGGCCCGTCATGATCGAGGCATGCGCCTTGCTGGTCTCCTCGCACTCGGTCTCTCGGCCTCCGCGCTCGTCGCCTGCAGCGACGACGGCGCGGACGCCGCCCGCACCTTCGCCAACGACCTGGCCACCGCGCTCGAGCAACGCGACCTCGCCCCGGTCGCGGTCGACGGCGACGCTGCCGCCTACGCCGCGCTGGTCGCGCCGCTCGAGGCGGTGCCGGTCGAGGTGGAGGTGGCCGGCGTGGAGGCCGACGGCGACAGCGCCGAGGTCGAGCTGGCGTGGCAGTGGCGCTCCGGCGAGCAGCCGTGGGCCTACGCGACGACGGCCGAGCTCGCCCGGGACGGCGACGACTGGTCGCTGAGGTGGCAGCCGTCGGTGCTGGAGCCGAGCCTGGTCGAGGGGGAGACGCTGGCACTGGCGCGCCTCGCCCCGCGCCGCGGCGAGATCCTGGGCGCGGCGAAGCAGCCGATCGTGACCGAGCGTGACGTGATCCGCTACGGGTTGGACAAGACCAAGATCGAGCCCGGCCAGGTGGCCGGCAGCGCTCGCCGCATCGCCCAGGCCCTCGACATCGAGGTGGCGCCCTTCGTGAAGCGGGCCAAGGCGGCGGGGGAGAAGGCGTTCGTCGAGGCGATCACGCTGCGCGCCGAGGATGCCAAGCAGTCCGTGCCGGCCTCCTACGAAAACATCCCCGGCGCGGTCGGCATCGGCACCACCCGCCCGTTGGCGCCCACCCGGGAGTTCGCGCTGCCGTTGCTGGGCAGCGTCGGAGAGGCGACCGCCGAGATCGTCAAGGAGTCCGAGGGCGCCGTGCAGGCCGGTGACCTGGTCGGCCTGAGCGGGTTGCAGGCGCGCTACGACGAGCAGCTGCGCGGCGTGCCGGGCGTGCGGATCAGCGCGAATCCCGCCGATGCCGATGCCGACGCCGACGCCGACGCGGAAACCGACGCAGCCGAGCCGCGGGTGTTGCACGAGTCCGACCCGGTCGACGGCGAGCCGCTCACCCTCACCCTCGACGTCGGCCTGCAACGCGAGGCCGAGCAGATCCTGGCCGGTGTCGGCCCGGCCAGCGCGATCGTGGCCATCGACCCGGCCTCCGGCGACATCGTCGCCGCCGCCTCGGGCCCGGGCTCGGGCGGCCAGAACACGGCCACCTTCGGCCGCTACGCCCCCGGCTCCACGATGAAGGTGGTCAGCTCCTTGGCGCTGCTGCGCTCCGGCCTGCGCCCGGACTCGATGGTGCAGTGCCCCGCGACGCTCACCGTCGACGGCAAGTCGTTCAAGAACTACAGCGACTACCCGGCCTCGTCACTGGGCCGGATCCCCCTGCGCGAGGCGGTGGCCCAGTCCTGCAACACCGCCTTCGTCGGCCAGTACGACACGCTCTCCGACGATGCGATGACCGATGCCGCCGCGGCGCTCGGGCTCGGCGTCGACCACGACCTCGGCTTCCCGGCCTACTTCGGCCAGGTGCCGCCGCCCGCCGGCCCGACGGAGAAGGCCGCCGACCTGATCGGCCAGGGCAAGGTGCTCGCCTCGCCGATGGCGATGGCCACGGTCGCCGCCTCGGTGCGGGCCGGTCATGCGGTGCTGCCGCAGCTGGTCGTCGGCCACGAGGTCACCCAACAGGATCCTGCCGAGCCGCTGAGCGCGGCGGAGGCCAAGCAGCTGCGCGCGTTGATGCGCGGCGTGGTCACCTCGGGGTCGGGCCGCTTCCTCGCCGACCTGGGCGGCGACCTCGGCGCCAAGACCGGCACCGCCGAGTACGGCGAGCCCAACGCCGCGGGAGATCTGGCCACCCACGCCTGGATGATCGCCCAGCGCCCGGGTCTCGCGGTCGCCGTCTTCGTGGCGGACGGGCAGTCCGGCTCCGCCACCGCCGGCCCGCTGCTGGAGGCCTTCCTGACCGCCGCGCGCTAGTTGTACCCAGCCATCAGGTCAGGGGGAGGCCGGCTTGATCGTCTGCCGGTGGCGCGCAGCCAGCTGCGGGTAGTGCACCGGGTTCGCCTCGACCCAGAACGCGGCCGAGGTCCCGGCGATCTCCTTCTTCACCACAGCCGGGCTGCCGGCGGCCAGGACGCCGTCCGGGATCTGGGTGCCGGGGCTGACCGTGGAGCCCGCCGCGACCATCGAGCCGGCACCGATGCTCGCGCCGTCGAGCACGGTCGACCCGTTGCCGACCAGTCCGTGCCGCGCGACGCTCGCGCCGTGCAGCGTGCAGTTGTGGCCGATGGTGGCGCCCTCGCCGATCTCGACGACGACCTCCGGCGCGGCATGCACCACCGAGTTGTCCTGCACGTTCGCGTTCTCCCGCACGATGATCGTGCACTCGTCGGCACGGAGCACGGCGCCGTACCAGATGCTCGCGCCCTTCTCCACGCGTACGTCGCCGATCAGCGTTGCGGTCGGCGCCACGAACGCCTCGGGGTGGACGGAGGGACGCAGGCCCTCGAACTCGAAAAGCTGCATTCGTGCACTGTGCCAGACTCATGGTCGATGGACGAGGTAGTTGCCGCGCTCCGGGCCGCGGGTTGTGTCTGGGCCGAGGAGGAGGCCGCGATCCTGCGCGCCGACGACCGCGACCTCGCCGAGCTGATCGCCCGCCGGGTCGCCGGCGAGCCGCTCGCCCACGTCATCGGATGGGTCGACTTCCTCGGCCACCGGTTGGCGGTCGCCCCCGGCCTCTTCGTGCCGCGGCCACGCACCGAGCTGCTGGCGCGCCTGGCCGTCGAGCGGGTGCGGGCCGGCGCGGTCGTGGTCGAGCTGTGCTGCGGGGTCGCGCCGGTGGCGGCCGTCCTCGCCGCTGCGGAGCCCGACGCGGTGGTGCACGGGGTCGACCTCGATCCGGCAGCCCTGGCCAGCGCCGCGCGCAACGTGCCGCAGGCGCTCCTCCATGCCGGCGACCTGTTCGCGGCGCTGCCCGCAACCCTGGCCCGGCGGGTCGACCTGGTGGTCGCGAGCCCGCCGTACGTGCCGAGTGCGGAGCTGACCCTGCTGGACGGCGACGCCCGGCGCCACGAGCCGCAGCCTGCGCACGACGGCGGCGCCGACGGGCTGGACCTCGCTCGGCGGATCGTCGCCGAGGCTCGCGACTGGCTGGCGCCGCATGGTCGGCTGCTGGTCGAGGTGGCGCGTCATCAGGCGCCCGCGCTGGCCGAGGAGTTCGCCCGGGCGCGGCTGCCGGCCACCGTCGTCACCGATGACGAGCTCGGCGCCACGGTCCTGATCAACGAACCGTGAGCAGCGTGTCGGGCGGACGTGACAGTGTTGGCCCATGAGCCGACGCAGCCGACGGGGAGCCTCGCCCCTGACCGACGTGGTGCAGAAGTACGCCGCGATGCAGGACGAGCTCCGGCGGATCACCGCCCTCTACGACGACTACGTGCAGGGCCTGCTCGACGACGCCGGCATCAACTACCTCTCGGTCACCAGCCGCACCAAGTCGGTCAGCTCGTTCGCCAACAAGACCACCCGCACCGAGGACGGCCGTCCCGTCTACGACGACCCGCTCAGCCAGATCACCGACCAGGTCGGCGTCCGGGTGATCACCTACGTGCGCACCGACGTGGATGCCGTCGCCGATCTGCTGGCCGCCTCGATGCGAGTGCTGGACGACCGCGACCTCGGAAAGGTGACGGCGAGCCAGGGGCGCTTCGGCTATGCAAGCCGGCACCTGCTGGTGGCGCTCGACCCTGCCCACGCCTCGCCCGAGCTGGTTGCGGCCATCGGCGACCACGCCGCCTCGGTGCAGGTGCGCACGGTGCTCCAGCACGCGTGGGCGGAGTTCGAGCACGACATCCGCTACAAGGGCCAGGTGCCCGACGACAACGCACCGGACCTCGACCGTCGCTTCACCCTGGCGGCCGGTCTGCTGGAGCTGGCCGACCGCGAGTTCTCCGAGATTCGCGACCAGCTCAAGCTGGCCGAGGTGATCCGGGTGGAGCCGGCCACCGCCGATGAGCCGATCGACGCCGACGAGCTCGCCGCCTTCCTCGGCTCGCACTATGCCGAGGCCGGCTGGTCGCGCACCGATCACTACGAGTGGATCGCCGGCGTCCTGCACGAGCTGGGCATCACCTCGGTCGACGAGCTCAGCGGCCTGATCACCACCATCGACGACTCGGTGATCGCCACCAAGATGGGCTACAAGTACCCGCCGGGTGCGGTGCGCCGCCTGGACGACGCCCTCCTCGCCGTGCACGGCAGCCGGTACGTGAACCTCCCCGGCAACGCGCACCGACGCGACGCCCTCGCCGCGCGCCTGGAGAAGCTCC
>NZ_BAAALG010000008.1:27601-30717 GCF_039528155.1 Nocardioides dubius
GTCCGCGCCGCCTCAATGTGACCGCAGCGCTGGGTTTCCGGCGAAAAGTGCGCGCTGAGGTCACATTGAATATTCGCCTGTGGAGAGCGGCCGCAAGTCTCCTTCGGCGGGTCAGGCTGACTTCATGCAGCCACCTCGCCTTGCGACGCCGCGCGTCGTCCCTCCGGTGCGGGTCGATCCGGACGGCGTGGCCGGTCCACGTCCTGGCGAGGCCCGCGGTGGTCGGTGGCGGCGGACGTCGCCCGGCCTGTACGTGCCCTCCGGTGCCGAGTTCGACCAACCTGCGCAACGGATCGTCGAGGCGGGCGGGCACCTCGGTGCCTTCGGCGGCGTGTCGGGCTGGGCGAGCCTGCATCTGGCAGGTGCCGATTGGTTCGGCGGCAGGGACCTGCACGGCCAGGAGCTGCCCGTCCTCGTCGCCGTCGGGCCCGGGCGGCAGTGCCCTGAGCATCCGGGGGCCGCCTTCACCCGGCACCGGATCGCCGAGACCGAGGTGGTGCTGCGGAGCGGTGTGCGGTGCCTCAACGTCCATCGTGCGCTCCTGGACGAGATCTACCAGCTGCGCTCCCTCAAGCGTGCGGTCGCGGCGATCGACATGGTCCTGCATGCCGAGCTCACGTCGCGGTCTCGGTTGCAGCGATGGCTGCGCACGGTTCCGCGCACCTATGGTCTCCCCCTGATGCGCCAAGCGCTCCGGCTCTCCGCGGACCGGGTCGAGTCACCCCGCGAGACGGCCCTGCGGTTGGTCTGGACGCTCGATGCCGACCTGCCCACCCCGCTGTGCAACGCCGAGCTGTACGACGCGGCCGGCCGCTTCCTGGCGCGGCCCGATCTGTTCTCGCCCGAGCTCGGGCTGGCCGGCGAGTACGACGGGGCGCACCACTTCACCGCCGAGCAGCGCCGGCGCGACCTAGCCCGCGAGGATCGGCTCCGGGACCACGGCATCGAGGTGGTCACCGTGGTGGCCGGTGAGCTGAGCGCCCCGGGAGAGGTCGTCGGCCGGCTTCGGGCGGCGGCTGCGCGCGCCGAGCGCCGGCGCCGGAGCGGGCAGTGGCAGCTCCGGCCCACGCCCGACCTGGATGCCGTCGTCAACGCGCGGCTCGCTGCCGGTTCCGCCGCCGACGCCCCACTTCGATGTGACCTGTCGGCGCCATCTGGGCCCGAACGGGCGCGCTGAGGTCACATTGAGTTGTAGGGTCGCCGCGTGACGCGCTTCCGCTCCTGGCGACCCCGCGTCGCACTGAGCATCGGGCTGGTTGTGATCAACCTGGTGGGCACGGTGCTGGTCTACTGCCTGCTCGCCTTCGCGGTGCCGTTGCCGCAGCTCGCCGACGACGATCGGGTGCGGCTGCTGAACCTGATCGGCGCCGCGATCGCGGTCACCGTCGGCGTCACTGTGGGCGTCGTGCACCTCAACGCGGTGCTCACTCCGTTGGTCGGCTGGATCCGGCGCGGTGCGCCGCACGACGACCCCGACCGACTGGTGGTGCTCCGTGGCCCGGCGATCGTGGCCCGCCGCCAAGGCCTCAGCTGGCTCTTCGCGGCGCTGCTCTTCGGCGCTCTCAACGCACCGGAGAGCCTGCGGGTCGGTGCCTACATCGCATTGACGGTGGCCCTGGTCGGCTGGTCGACGACGGCGTTCAGCTACCTGGCCGCGGAGCGGGCGCTGCGCTCCTTCGCCCAGCGCGCCCTGGAGGGTGACGCGCCGCTGCCCAACCGCCGCTCGGTGGTGGGGCGCGAGCTGCTCACCTGGTGGCTGAGCACCGGGATCGTGCTGCTCGGCACCGTCCTGGTCGGGCTCTTCACGGTGACCGGCAGCGAGGCCACCATCACCGGTCTCGCGGTCACCATGATGGTGCTCGGCGGGATCGGTCTGGTGGTCGGACTGCTGGCCACCTACCTCGCGGCGAAGGCGAGCGCCGACCCGCTGCGCGGTCTCCGGCTCGCAGTCAGCCGGATCGAGCATGGGGACTATGCCGCCTCGGTGCCGATCTACGACGCCACCGAGATCGGTCATCTGCAGGCCGGCTTCAACAAGATGGCGGCCGGGCTCCGTGAGCGCGAGCGGATCAGGGAGCTGTTCGGCCGGCACGTGGGCACCGACGTCGCCCGCCAAGCCCTGGCCGGGGAGGTGAGGCTCGGCGGCGAGGCGCGCGAGGTGACGGTCCTCTTCGTCGACATCATCGGCTCCACCACCATCGCCGAGGAGCGTGAGCCCGAGGAGGTGGTGGCGCTGCTCAACCGGTTCTTCGCGGTGGTGGTCGACGTCGTGGATGCGCACGGCGGCTGGATCAACAAGTTCGCCGGTGACGCGGCGCTGGCGATCTGGGGCGCGCCGGCCGAGGTTCCGCAGCGCGCCACGCTAGCGCTGCGCGCGGCCCGGGTCCTGGGCGAACGCCTGCGGGCCGAGGTGCCGGAGCTGAGCGCCGGGGTCGGGGTCTCCACCGGGCGGGCGGTGGCCGGCAACATCGGCGCGGACCAACGCTCCGAGTACACGGTGATCGGCGACCCGGTGAACGAGGCGGCCCGGCTGACCGATCTGGCGAAGAACGTGCCGGCCGCCGTCCTGGTGCGTGGCGATCTGCTCGCGGACGCGGATCCGGCGGAGGCGAGCTGCTGGAAGCAGTTGGAGCCGCTCCAGGTCCGCGGCCGCCAAGCCCTCACGCCTGTGGCGACTCCCCGCTCGATGTGAGCTGAGCGCGCACTTTCGGCGTCAAAGTGCGCGCTGAGGTCACATGGAGGTCAGGACTCGGCGATCCGCTCGTGGTGGTGGATGACCTCGGCGATCACGAAGTTGAGGAACTTCTCCGCGAAGACCGGGTCCAGCCCGGACTCCTCGGCCAGGTCGCGCAGCCGCGCGACCTGGCGCTCCTCGCGCGACTTGTCCGCCGCAGGCAGCCCGAGCTCCGCCTTGAGGACGCCGACCTGCTGCGTGCAGTTGAACCGCTCGGCGAGCAGGTGGATCAGGGCAGCATCGATGTTGTCGATGCTCTTGCGGAGGCGGAGGAGTTCAGGCGGCGTGCTCACGGCAGGTGAGTCTATAAGCGCTCACCAGGGGCTGGGCTTGTAGTCCTTCACGAAGACGCCGTAGATGTCCTCGCCGGCCTCGCCCTGGA
>NZ_BAAALG010000008.1:30767-57153 GCF_039528155.1 Nocardioides dubius
GAGCGGCGCGTGCCAGCCCTCGGCGGCGATCCGCAGCTTCTCGTGGTGCGGGCGCTCGTCGGTGATCCAGCCGGTGTCGACGGCGGTCATCAGGATCTTGTCGGTCTCGAACATCTCGCCCGACGAGGTGCGCGTCATCATGTTCAGCGCGGCCTTGGCCATGTTGGTGTGCGGGTGGCCGGAGCCTTTGTAGCGACGGGAGAACTGCCCCTCCATCGCCGACACGTTGACGATGTACGCGCGCCGCGCACCGTTCTGGACGGCGGCACGCAGGGCCGGGCGCAGCCGCGAGTTGATCAGGAACGGCGCGATCGAGTTGCAGAACTGGACCTCGAGCAGCTCCAGCGGGTCCACCTCGTCGAGCAGCTGGGTCCAGGAGTTGTTGGTCTGGATGTCGGGGATCAGCCCGCCCGCGTCGATCGCGGTGCCGGCCAGGTGCGCCTCCAGCGAGGCATTGCCCGCCTTGAGCGCGAGCGCGGTGAGCGTGGCAGCGTTGTGCGAGGCGAGGGCGGACTCCGCGGACTCGCCGTCATGATGGGCGATCGCGGTCTCGGCCAGTGCGCCGGCGATGGCGGCCGGGTGCGCCTCGGAGATCCGGTCGAAGCTGACCATCTCCGGCAGCGCGGTGACGCCGAGCGACTCCGCACTGGGCAGCGGCGCGCTTTCGCCGTCGATCAGGTGCGAGTAGGCGCCGGGCAGGCGACGCACCGTCTGGCAGGCGTTGTTGATGATGATGTCGAGCGGTCCGTCGGCGGCGACGTCCTCGGTCAGCGAGATCACCTGGGTGGGGTCACGCAGGTCGATGCCGACGACCTTGAGCCGGTGCAGCCACTCGGCGGAGTCCTCCTGCGCGGCGAACCGGCGCACGGCGTCCTTGGGGAACCGGGTGGTGATCGTGGTGTGTGCGCCGTCGCGCAGCAGCCGCAGCGCGATGTACATGCCGATCTTGGCGCGACCGCCGGTGAGCAGCGCGCGCTTGCCGGAGAGGTCGGTGCGCTGGTTGCGCTTGACGTGCGACATCGCGGCGCACGACGGGCACAGCCAGTGGTAGAACGCGTCGACCAGGGTGAAGTCCTGCTTGCAGATGTAGCAGC
This sequence comes from Nocardioides dubius, assembly GCF_039528155.1. NCBI lineage: Bacteria > Bacillati > Actinomycetota > Actinomycetes > Propionibacteriales > Nocardioidaceae > Nocardioides > Nocardioides dubius. The sequence goes on from NZ_BAAALG010000008.1 coordinate 31,862, forward strand.
CGCGGGCGGTGATCAGCTCGCCGGCGAAGGCGCCCTCGGCGGTGGAGACCAGCGGGATGCCCGCGGTCTCGTCGTCGATGCGCATCGCGGAGCCGGTCGCGGTCTTCTCGATGATGTCCTGGTCGTGCTTCTGCCGGACCATCCGGATCTCGGCGCGCCGGGTCTTCTTGATCAGCTTGTACATGTAGGACGCCGCGCGCTTCATCGTCCGCACGTCGTCGTGATCGGGGTGCAGCTGCGGGATCTGGCGCAGCACCTTGACCGCGATCGCGAGTTCGTCGGGGTCGATCCGGTCTAGCGGCTCTGCGTCTTCGTGCACTGCTCGATTCTCGCAGGTCACGCCCGAACTCCCCATTCGATGTGACCTCAGCGCTGAGATCCGGGCGGATCCTCGGCGCTGAGGTCACATTGAGCTGTGGCACCATCCTTCGGTGGGATTGAGGGATGCGTTGGCCGACACCCGGCCGCTGCGGGTGCGGAGCTTCCGCCGGCTCTGGACGGCGAACATCATCACCGTGGTCGGCGCCCAGCTGACGGTGGTCGCGGTGCCGGCGCAGATCTATGCGATGACCGGCTCATCGGCCTACGTGGGCCTGACCGGCATCTTCGGCCTGGTGCCGCTGGTCGTCTTCGGGCTCTGGGGCGGCGCACTGGCCGACGCCATGGACCGCCGGAGGCTGCTGCTGATCTCCACCTTCGGCCTGATCGCGACGGCGGCGCTGTTCTGGCTCCAGGCCGCCCTCGGCAACACCGACGTGTGGCTGCTGCTCTCCCTGTTCGCGGTGCAGCAGGCGTTCTTCGCGATCAACCAGCCGACCCGCAATGCGGTGCTGCCCAAGATCCTGCCCAAGGAGCTGCTGCCGGCGGCGAACTCGCTGAACATGACGGTGATGATGGCCGGGGCCATCGCCGGTCCGCTGGTCGGCGGCGCGCTGATCCCGGTGCTCGGCTTCTCCTGGCTCTACTTCGCCGACACGATCACCCTCTTCGCCACCCTCGGCGCGGTCTGGGCGCTGCCCGCACTGCCGGTCGAGGGCGTGGTCTCCGCGCCCGGCCTCAAGTCCGTGATCGACGGCTTCCGCTACCTGCGCCTGCACCCGGTGCTGATGATGTCCTTCGTCGTCGACATCATCGCGATGGTCTTCGGCATGCCGCGTGCCCTCTTCCCGGAGATGGCGCACGAGAACTTCGGTGGGCCGGCCGAGGGCGGTCTCGCCTTCGCCCTGCTCTTCGCCGCGATCCCGGCCGGTGCGGTGCTCGGCGGCGTCTTCTCCGGCTGGGTCTCCCGGGTGCAGCGGCACGGCGTCGCGGTGATCGTTGCGATCGTGGTCTGGGGCGCGGCGATGGCGCTCTTCGGCCTCGCGGTCGGCCTCGCCGACGGCGGCGCGGGCCTGATGCTCGCGGTCGCCGTGGTGATGCTGATGGCCGGCGGTGCCGCCGACATGGTCTCGGCCGCCTTCCGCACCAGCATGCTGCAGAGCGCCGCCGCCGACGAGGTGCGCGGCCGGCTGCAGGGCATCTTCACCGTGGTCGTGGCCGGCGGCCCCCGGATCGCGGACGTCGGTCACGGTGGCGCAGCCTCCCTGGTCGGGGCTCCTGCCGCAGCAGCGGGCGGTGGCGTTCTGGTCGTCGTCCTGGTGCTGCTGGCGGCGGCGCTGGTGCCTGCCTTCGTCCGCTACCGGGCCACCGGGTAGCCCGGCCGCGCTGGGCGATGCCGCGTACTGTGGCGCCATGGGTGCCATCGAGCTGACCGCCAGCAACTTCGAGCAGACCATCACCGAGAACGAGATGGTGCTGGTCGACTTCTGGGCGTCGTGGTGCGGCCCGTGCCGCCAGTTCGCCCCGATCTACGAGGCGGCCTCGCTGCAGCACGACGACATCGTCTTCGGCAGCATCGACACCGAGCAGGAGCAGCAGCTCTCCGCCGCCGCCCAGATCAGCTCGATCCCCACCCTGATGGCGTTCAAGAAGGGCCAGCTGGTCTTCAACCAGGCGGGTGCCCTGCCGGCACCGGCCCTCGAGGAGCTGGTCACCGCGCTCCGCAACCTCGACCTCGATGCGGTACCGGCGCCGCCGGCAGCCGACGAGCAGGCCGAGTAGCGCCTCGATGCCGCTGACTCTGGTGACCGGCGGCACGCGGGGGATCGGTGCCGCGATCGCGCTCCGGCTCGCCGAGGCCGGTCACGACCTGGTCCTCGCCTACCGCAGTGACGACGCCGCTGCCGCCGCCACCCTGGAGCGGGTGCGCGCCCTCGGCGTCGACGCCGAGGCGGTGCGTGCCGACGTCACCCGCGCCGACGACGTCGAGCGGCTCTTCGCCGCCGCAGCGCAGCGTGGCCGGCTGAGCGGGGTCGTCAACAACGCCGGCGCCACCTACGAGTTCGCCCCGCTGGCGCAGACTCCGGTCGAGTCGGTGGAGCGGACCATCGCGGTCAACCTGACCGCACCACTGCTGATCGCTCGCGCCGCCGTGCTGGCGATGAGCACCGCGCACGGCGGCCAGGGCGGGGTGATCGTCAACATCTCCTCGGGCGCGGCCACCATCGGCTCGCCCGGCGAGTACGTGCACTACGCGGCCGCCAAGGCCGGCCTGGACACGGTCACCCGCGGTCTCGGCCTCGAGGTCGCGGACCAGGGGATCCGCGTGGTCGGGGTGGCGCCGGGCCTGATCGACACCGACCTGCACACCACTACCGGCGATCCGGAGCGGGTGGCCCGGATGGCGCCGCAGATCCCGCTCGGTCGCGCGGGGGAGCCTGCCGAGATCGCGGAGGCTGTCGCCTGGCTGATGAGCGAGGCGGCGGGCTACGTCACCGCGACCACGCTGCGCGTCGCCGGCGGTCGCTGAGCGGCTGCTGCCCCGGGAGATGACGAACCCCGACGTCTGGGGCGACGCCGGGGTTCATCGTGCGGGGCGGGCCGTCAGAGAGTGACGATTCGGTACTACGGCGGCCCTGCCCTGCGGACCTGAGTGGGGGCTCAGGCGTTCTTGATGGCGGAGACGTCGAACTTGAGCTTGACCTTTTCCGAGACGAGCACGCCGCCGGTCTCCAGCGCGGCGTTCCAGGTCAGGTTCCAGTCCTTGCGGTTGACGGCGATCTCGCCCTCGAAGCCGGCGCGGACGTTGCCGAACGGGTCCTGGGCGGTGCCGGTGAACTCGAAGGGGATGGTGACCGGCTTGGTGACGTCCTTGATGGTCAGGTCGCCGGTGATCGCCCAGTCGTCGCCGTCGGCCTCGACGGAGGTGGAGCGGAAGGTGATCGTCGGGTACTGCTCGACGTCGAAGAAGTCGGCGGAGGCCAGGTGGCCGTCACGGTCGGCGACACCGGTGTCCACGGAGTTGACGGCGATGGTCAGCTCGACCGACGAGTTGGCCGGGGTGGCGGCGTCGATGGTGGCGTTGCCCTGGAACTCCTTGAACGCGCCGCGCACGGTGGTCACCATCGCGTGGCGGGCCTGGAAGCCGATGTAGGTGTGGCTCGCGTCGACGGTGTAGCTGCCCGAGATGTCGGAGATGGCCGCGGTGCCGGCCTCGAAGGTGGGCTCAACGGTCTCGGTGGACTTGCGCTTGAAGATGCTCATGGCGGAATCGCTTTCCGTGGTGGTGGTCTGTCGTCGTGCTTCGTTTAATCTTCAACTAACACTGTACCGGGATGATTCCGCTACCATGGAGTGATCTGGGTCACAGGGAGGGTTCACTTGTCGGCCTGTCCTCCCTGCCTGAAGGGGTCGGGGTGGAAGGGTGGAGCGATCAGGGGAGATGACGATCCGGTAGCGAAATTTCCCCAGAATGGGTGACGCGGACCACAACAGCGGTCTAGGCTCCGCAGACCACCTGGGAGGAAGTGGAGGGGGATCGATGCAGATTCACGAGGGCTCCAGTGCGCGGTCCCTGGTCGTGCGCACCTTCGCGCGGACGCTGATCAAGCCCACCTTCAGCTACTTCCCGAGCTCCGGGCCCCTCGCCTACGGTCTCAACGTCCTCGAGCTGGGTGCGCGGGTGATCCCGCGCGACCGCCGGGTCAGCGTCGAGCCGGTGATCGGCGAGGGCTGGGTTGCCGAGCTGGTCCAGTCGCGCGCAGGGGCCGACGAGAACGGCGCGATCGTCTACTTCCACGGCGGCGGCTTCCTCTTCTGTGGGGTGGCCACCCATCGACGGATCGTCGAGCAGTTGGCGCTGCGCACCGGCCTGCCGGTGCTCTCGGTCGCCTACCGGCAGAGCACCAAGGGCCTGGTGGAGACCAGCATCGCCGACTGCATCGCCGCCACCGACTGGCTGATCGAGCGGGGCATCGACCCGGAGCGGATCGTGGTGGCCGGTGACTCCGCCGGCGGGCACCTCTCCTTCCAGGTCGCCATCGAGGCGACTCAGCGGGGCGTCCCCCTGGCCGGGGTGGTCGGCCTCTCGCCGTGGCTCGACTTCGACAACACCGTGCGCCGCACGCACCCCAATGCGCGTCGCGACCACTACATCCCCTCGGCGCGGCTGGGCCGGATCGCCCGCCAGGTCACCGGCCGCTCGATCCTGGAACCGGGCCTCTCGCCGGTCAACCGGGACCTGCGCAACATGCCGCCGTCGCTGATCGTCTGCGCGGCCGACGAGGTGCTGCGCCACGATGCCGAGCTGATGACCGAGCGGCTGGAGGCGGTGGGCGCGCCGGTCGACCTGCACATCTGGAGCGGACAGATCCACGCCTTCCCGGTGATGGGGGCGCTGACCCCGGAGAGCTCGGCCTGCCTGGACCTGATCAGTGGCTTCGTCCAGGACCAGCTGGGGATCAGTCACCTGCGCTCGGTGCGGGATATCGCCGTCTGACTGTGATCCGTCTCCCAAAGGGGCAAGATCGGTCGCCGCAGAATCTTGCCTGAGCCGCCGCAGGCACTACCGTTGGAGGGTGAGTGACCTGAACGCCCCAGACGTAGACGCAGCCGACGAGACCCCCCAAGGTCCGGTGTTCGCCGACCTGGGCCTGGACGAGAAGGTCCTCAAGGCGATCAAGGCGATCGGCTACGAGTCGCCTTCGCCGATCCAAGCTGCCACCATCCCGGCACTGATGGACGGCCGCGACGTCGTCGGCCTCGCCCAGACCGGAACCGGCAAGACCGCAGCCTTCGCGCTGCCGGTCCTCTCGCGCCTCGAGCGCGGCCAGAAGACCCCGCAGGCGCTCGTTCTGGCCCCCACCCGTGAGCTCGCGCTCCAGGTGTCGGAGGCGTTCGAGAAGTACGCCGCGAACCTCAACGGCGTCTCGGTCCTCCCCGTCTACGGCGGCCAGGGCTACGGCGTCCAGCTCTCCGCGCTGCGTCGCGGCGTCGACGTCGTCGTCGGCACCCCGGGCCGGATCATGGACCACCTCGACAAGGGCACCCTCGACCTCAGCGAGCTGCGCTTCCTGGTGCTCGACGAGGCCGACGAGATGCTGAACATGGGCTTCGCCGAGGACGTCGAGACGATCCTCGCCGACACCCCGGACACCAAGCAGGTGGCCCTCTTCTCCGCGACCATGCCCTCGGGCATCCGCCGCATCTCGAAGAAGTACCTCAACGACCCGGTCGAGGTGACGGTCAAGAACAAGACCACCACCAACGCCAACATCACCCAGCGCTACCTGATCGTCAGCTGGCCGCAGAAGATCGAGGCGATCACCCGGATCCTCGAGGTCGAGAACTTCGAGGCGATGATCATCTTCGCCCGCACCAAGTCGGCCACCGAGGAGCTCGCCGAGAAGCTCCGCGCCCGCGGCTTCTCCGCCCAGGCGATCAACGGTGACGTCGCGCAGGTGCAGCGTGAGCGCACGGTCAACCAGCTCAAGGCCGGAAAGCTCGACATCCTGGTCGCCACCGATGTCGCCGCCCGCGGCCTCGACGTCGAGCGGATCAGCCACGTCGTCAACTACGACATCCCCACCGACACCGAGTCCTACGTGCACCGGATCGGCCGCACCGGCCGCGCCGGCCGCAAGGGCGACGCGATCTCCTTCATCACCCCGCGTGAGCGCTACCTGCTCAAGGCGATCGAGAAGGCGACGCGCCAGCAGCTCACCCAGATGGCGCTGCCGACCGTCGACGACATCAACAGCACCCGGTTGAGCCGCTTCGACGACGCGATCACCGAGGCGCTGGGCAACGAGCGGGTCACCTTCTTCCGCGACGTGGTCAACCACTACGTCAAGGAGCACGACGTTCCCGAGGTCGACGTCGCCGCCGCTCTGGCACTGGTGCTGCAGGGTGACGAGCCGATGCTGCTCGACCCGGAGGCGGAGCGTCCGATCCGCCAGGAGAAGTTCCGCGAGGACGGCAAGGAGCGCCCGGTTCGCGGCCGCGACGAGCGTCCGCAGCGCGGCGGTCGCAACAGCAACGCCAACATGACCATGTACAAGCTGCAGGTCGGCAAGCGGCACAAGGTCGAGCCGCGCCAGATCGTCGGCGCGCTCGCCAACGAGGGCAACCTGCGCCGCTCGGACTTCGGCCGGATCGAGATCCGCCCGGACTTCTCCCTGGTCGAGCTGCCCAACGAGCTGCCCCCGGGCACCCTCGAGGCACTCGCCAACACCCGGATCTCCGGCAAGCTGATCGAGATCACCAAGGACAACGGCCCGCGCCGCAGCTCCGCGCCGCGCTCCGGTGGTCCGCGCAAGGAGTACGGCGACCGCGGTGGCTACCGCGGCGACAAGAAGCCGTACCGCAGCAACGACTGACCTGGCTCAACGACGAGAGGCCCTCGAATCCGCAGCGGATTCAGGGGCCTCTCGTTCGTTTGCGTGCCTGGGCCGGCCGCAGCGGCCGGCTCCGTCGGCTCAGGCTCAGGCTCAGCCCCGGGCCAGCGCCAGCCCGGCGGCGCGTCCGGAGAAGATGCAGCCGCCCAGGAACGTGCCCTCCAACGCGTTGTAGCCGTGGACGCCGCCGCCCCCGAAGCCGGCCACCTCGCCCGCCGCGTAGAGCCCCGGGAACGGCGTCCCGTCGGCACGCATCACCTGCGAGTCGAGGTTCGTCTCCAGTCCGCCGAGGGTCTTGCGGGTCAGGATGTTGAGCCGCACCGCGATCAACGGCCCGTTCTCGGCATCCAGGATCCGGTGCGGGGAGGCGACCCGGATCAGCTTGTCGGTGCGCGAGCGGCGCGCGTTGGCGATCGCCATCAGCTGGATGTCCTTGGAGAACTCGTTGTCGAGCTCGCGATCGCGTGCGGTGATCTGGCGGCGGAGGTGCTCCACGTCGAGCTGCGGGCCGCGGGCGATCTTGTTCATCCCCTCGACCAGCTCCTCCAGGGAGTCGGCCACCACGAAGTCCTCGCCGTGCTCCTTGAACCTCTCCACCGGCCCCGGCGCGCCCTTGGCGAGCCGCGACTTCAGCATGAACTTGAGGTCCTTGCTGGTGATGTCGGGGTTCTGCTCGGAGCCCGAGAGCGCGAACTCCTTCTCGATGATCTTCTGGGTGAGCACGAACCAGGAGTAGTCGTGACCGGTGGCCAGGATCTCCTTCATCGTGCCGAGCGTGTCGAAGCCGGGGAAGTTCGGCGAGGCCAGCCGGTCGCCGTTGGCGTCGAACCACAGGGACGACGGCCCGGGGATGATCCGGATCGCGTGGTCGGGCCAGATCGGGTCCCAGTTGTGGATGCCCTCGGTGTAGGCCCACATCCGGTCCCGGTTCACGATCCGGGCGCCGGCCTGCTCGCTGATGCCCAGCATCCGTCCGTCCACGTGCGCCGGGACGCCGGAGATCAGGTGCTGGGGCGCGGCGCCGAGCCGCTCGGTGGGCCAGTTCTTCCGGATCAGCTCGTGGTTGTGCCCGATCCCGCCACTGGTGACGACGACGGCGGCGGCCCGGTGCTCGAAGTCGCCGACCACCTCGCGCGAGGAGGCCACCCCGCGCTCGAGGGCGTCGTCCGCTGCCAGCAGGGAGCCGCGGACGCCGACCGCGCGGCCGTCCTCGACGATCAGCTCGTCGACCTGGTGCCGGAAGCCGAAGCGGACCAGCCCGGCGGCCTCGCCGCGCAGCACCGGCTCGGCGAAGACCCGCACCACCTCGGGGCCGGTGCCCCAGGTCAGGTGGAAGCGGGGCACCGAGTTGCCGTGCCCGGTCGCGGAGCCGGAGCCGCGCTCGGCCCAGCCGACGAACGGCAGCACCTTGAGGCCCAGCTCGCGCAGGTAGTCGCGCTTGGTGTCGGTGGCGAACCGCACGTACGCCTCGGCCCACCGGCGACCCCACACGTCCTCGTCGTCCAGCCGGTCGAAGCCGGCGGAGCCGAGCCAGTCCTGCAGGGCCAGCTCGGGTGAGTCCTTGATCCCCATCCGGCGCTGCTCGGGGGAGTTCACGAAGAAGAGCCCGCCGAGGGACCAGAACGCCTGTCCGCCCAGGTTGTTGCGGTTCTCCTGGTCGAGCACCAGGACTCGCTTGCCGGCCTTGACCAGCTCATGGGTGGCGACCAGGCCGGCCAGGCCGGCACCCACCACGATCACCTCGGGTTCGAACTCGGACATGGGTCCTCCTCAGGCAGCTGCGCGCGCCGGGTCGTCAACCGGCGTGTCGAGAAGTGAACGTACCTTCCCAAGTTGCCCGGGAGTAACGTGACCCACGCCACATGTGGGGGCTGTCCATGAAGGAGCATCACACGTGAAGAGAATTCTCGGCGTTCTCGCCTCGGGCTTCGGCCTGCTCGTCCTGTCGTTCGTCGTCCCGATCGCCCCGGCCCAGGCGGCGCCCCCGGTCTATGTCGCCCTCGGCGACTCCTTTGCCTCGGGCACCGGAACCCGCACCTATCTGGCCGACGGCACCTCCTGTCAGCGCTCCAGCTACGCCTATCCGAGCCTGATCGCGGCGGCGCGCGGCTTCCAGCTCGACTTCAAGGCCTGCTCGGGCGCGACCACCTCCACGGTGAGCGCCAACCAGCTGGGCAGCCTCGGCTCCGGCACCCGCTACGTCACGCTCTCGGTCGGCGGCAACGACGCCGGCTTCGTCTCGGTGCTCACCGAGTGCGCGCAGCCCGGCTGGGCCAGCAACTGCAACGGAGCGATCGACACCGCGCAGGCGTTCATCAACACCACGCTCCCGGCCCGGTTGAGCTCGCTGTACGCCTCGGTGCGCGGCAAGGCGCCGAACGCGAAGGTGGTCGTGGTCGGCTACCCGCGACTCTTCATGGGGGAGGACTGCAACGCCGCGACCTTCTTCTCGCCGGCCGAGGAGACCCGGCTCAACGCCACCGCCGACCTGCTGAACGCGAAGCTCAAGGCGGCAGCGACCGCGCGCGGGTTCAGCTTCGCCAACCCGACGTCGGCGTTCACCGGTCACGCGGTCTGCGACGCCACCGAGTGGGTCAACGGGCTGGCCTGGCCGGTCGGCGAGAGCTACCACCCGAACCGGGCCGGGCACGCCCAGGGGCTCAGGCCGCTGGTGAACGGGCTGCTGAGCTGAGCCGACGGCGACGCTGCGGCCGACCTGGCGCTCGTCAGCAGGAGAGCCGCAGCGCTTCGTCCAGGCGCCGGCAGGTGCGGCGCTCCCAGGTGCCGCTGCCGAACTTGTCCTGGGTGGCGTCGGTGAACACCTCGACGGTGCCGTTGCGGCGCAACCGCAGGTAGGTCGTCACCGGGTCGCCCTCGACGGTGGTCAGGGTGACCACGGCCTCCGCTGTGCGGCGCTCGCGGAGGGCGTCGCGCATGCAGTCGGCGAAGGCGAGGCCGGTCCCGTCCAGGAAGGGGGCCAGGAACTGCTCCCCGCAGGAGCGGAACGGCGTGCGCTCGCGCCAGGCGAGGAAGGCGCGGTCGCCCGGCGCACCCCGCGGCGCGGCCTCGCGGGGCAGCCAGTGCTCGCTCTCCCTGGCCACGGTGACCTCCGACTGGACGACGGCGACCTCGCCCTTGCCGCGGATGCAGGGGTGCGCGTGCTCCGACACCTCGTGGAACCCGCCGCCCAGCTCCAGCTCGTCACCGCTCTCGGCGACGACCTCGCCCTCGGCGTCGCGGAGCCGGACCACCCCGTCGGTGCCGATCGCCGCGGTGTAGCCGGCCGGCCAGAGGGCGTAGGTGGTGCGGCCGCCGCGGTGGCCGAGCACCACGCAGTTGCTGCGGTCGGTGATCAGCATCCCGGTGATCAGTGCGTCGTCCCCGCCGTCGCCCGGGCGCCAGTCGCTGGTGGGCAGGTCGACCGGGGTGGTGGGCCCGGAGCCGGCCCGCGCGGCGTCTGCCGACGGGTTCGTGATCGACGGCCCCGAAGCCGGCGCCGGCTCGTCGTCGCCGAGCAGTCGCCAGCCGGCGACGGCAGCCAGGGTGAGCACGAGCGCCGCGGCCGCGGCGGCGAAGCTCAGGGTGTGGACGGCGGGTCGGTTCACGGTGGCTCCAGGGGTGGGGGTCGTGGGTTCGACGTCCGTGGCGGGCATTCGGTTGCCTGCCTCGGGGAGCATGGCAGAGTCCCGGACGTGCGGCAGGCGGATCGATCAGGTAGACCTTGAGGGTGCGCCGCCTCCTCGACCTTCTCGGGCCGGCGACCCTGCGCGACCTGCTGCTGGTCAACGTGGCGGTCGGTCTGGTCGGCGTCTCCTATGGGGCGATCACGGTGGGCGCGGGGTTCGAGATCTGGGTGCCGACCTTGATGTCGATCGTGGTCTTCGGCGGCGCGAGCCAGTTCCTCTTCACCGGGCTGATCGCGGCGGGGGCGAGCCCGATCGCCGCAGTGGCGGCGGGCGCGTTGGTCAATGCTCGCCATCTACCGTTCGGCTTCGCGTTGGCGGACACGGTCAGCAAGCGGCCCTGGCTCGGCGGCTATCTGATGATCGACGAGGTGGTGGCCTTCGCCTTGGCGCAGCGCGATCCGGCCCGCCGTCGACTGGTCTTCTTCACCTGCGGCGCGATGCTCTGGACCTTCTGGAACGTTGGTGCGCTTCTCGGTGGGCTGCTCGGCCAGGCGATCCCGGATACCGACGCCTGGGGCCTCGACGCCGCCTTCCCTGCGGTGCTGCTGGCGTTGGTGATGCCGGCGATGCGCCAAGCGCGGATCCGTAACGCGTCGCTGCTCGGCGCCGTCATCGCGCTTGCGTTGACGCCGTTCGTCCCGGCTGGGTTGGCGGTGCTGTGTGCGCTGGCCGCGCTGCTGGTGGTGCGACCGCACCGTGCCGCGGACGCTGGAACGGACGCCGGGACGGGAGGTACCGCGTGATCTCGCCGATGACGTTGATCATCTCCGCGGTGGTGCTGGGCGCGTTCACCTACGGCTTCCGGGTGGCGGGGCCGCTGTTGCATGGTCGGATGGCGCCGAGCCCGCAGACGCAGGAGTGGATGACCTCGGCCGCCACCGTGCTGCTGGTCGCCCTCTGTGTGACCAGCGCATTCGCGGACGGCAAGGAGTGGTCGGACCCGGCGCGGCCGATCGCGGTGGCGGTAGCCGGGCTTGCGGCGTGGTTCCGGGCGCCGTTCCTGGTCGTGGTGCTGATCGCCGCCGTCACGGCTGCGGTGATTCGGCTGGTCACCTGACTGCAAGTTCGGGGTGAACAAGCGCAGGTTCGGGAGTGAACAAGCGCAAGTTCGGGGGTGAACAAGCGCAGGTTCGGGCTAGGGCTTGACCTTTTCGCGGCGCTCCGGGAGGACGGCCTGCGCGACCACGACGGGGTGGTCGGTGGTGCGGGCGACGGCCGGGCTGCGGTCGGCGACGTAGCCGGTGAAGGTGACCTCGTCGGAGCCGAAGATCCAGTCCACCGGCATCGGCTTCGGCGGCGGCTGGCAGCCGGTGCCGGTGCTGCCGCCGTTGGCGGCCTTCATCGCGGTGCTCGTGGTCAGCCCGCAGAAGTAGCCCTCGCGGTCGTTCATGTCGCCGGTGAAGAAGATCGGCAGCTCGTTCTCGGCGAGGGTGTTGGCCAGCGCGATCTGGCGCCGCAGCGCCTCGGCCCGCCAGCGGGACGCATCGCCGTGGGCGTTGGCCGGGTTGTGGAAGTTGGCCACGTAGAACCGCTGGCCGCTCGCCTTGTGCTCGAGCAGCACCACCGGCATCTGCCGGATCTCGCCGGCGAAGTACGGGATCGGGGTGGTCTCGGTGCTGATCGCCTCGTACTCGGCGTTGCGCCAGGCGATCGAATTCGCGGTCAGCCGCTGGTCCACGCCGCCCCCGGGGTAGACCGACCAGTTGGCGTGCCGCGCGAGCACCTGCATCTGCGGGGTCTGCAGCTCCTGCAGCCCGACCACGCCGACCTGGTGCGAGTCGAGGATCCGGATCGCGTCGGCCATCCGGGTCGGGCCCGGCGCGAGCCGCGCCTTGTGGCCGCCCTTCTCGGTGTGCGAGTGACCGAGCACGTTGAAGCTGGAGATGGTGATCGTCGTCGACTCGATCACCTTGACCTTCGGCTTGGGGCGCAGGGTGATCTGCGGACCGGTCAGCTTCGGCATCGAGGTGCCGGGGCTCTGCCCGGCCGCCGAGGGCTCGGCAGCGGGGGAGGTGGTCACGTCCTCCGGCAGCGGCTCGTCGGTCAGATCGACGCCGGGCTGGGAGGAGACCGGGCCGCCCCCGGCCCGCGAGGCGGCGTTCTCGGCAGGCTCCTCGCCGCCGACCATCAGGTAGCCCAGGAGCACCACAAGAGCCGTGATCAGCGCAGCAGGCGCCAGGATCACGACCCAGTCGGGGAGCTTCCTCACGCGGGAGAGGGTACCCCGCCAGTCCACGCCAAGCGGCTCGGGTCGGAAGGCGTTGGGCGGCCGTCGCACCCGGGGCACGCACCTCGCTGCGTTGTCGAACACTCGACGGGCCTCCGGCCCGCCTTCGGTCCTCCGCCTAGCGATGCACGCACCCCGAGCACGCCGACCATCCCAGAACTTCCGACCCGAGCCACTAGATTGGCATCATGACCGAGACCTTCGACGTACTCGACCCGGTTGACGGTGCGGTTCTCGGCAGCGTGCCGGACCTGAGTGCCGAGGCAGCGCTGACGGCGCTCGACGTAGCGGTCCAGGGCCAGGCCGCCTGGGCGGCGACGCCGCCGCGTGAGCGTGGCGAGATCCTGCGCCGGGCCTTCGAGGTGGTCACCGAGCGGGCCGACGAGTTCGCCCGCACGATCAGCCTGGAGATGGGCAAGCCGCTCGCGGAGGCCCGCGGCGAGGTCGCCTACGGGGCGGAGTTCCTGCGCTGGTTCTCCGAGGAGGCGGTCCGGGTCCGGGGCAGCTGGCTCACCGCGCCGGCCGGCGGCTCGCGGCTGCTGACGGTGAAGAAGCCGGTCGGCCCCTGCCTCTTCATCACGCCGTGGAACTTCCCGCTGGCGATGGGCACCCGCAAGATCGGGCCGGCGCTGGCGGCGGGGTGCACGGTGCTGGTGAAGCCGGCCGGCGCCACCCCGCTGACCATGGTCAAGCTCGCCGAGGTCTTCGCCGAGGTGGGCCTGCCCGACGGCGTGCTCCAGGTGATCACCACGCGCAGCACCGGCGAGGTCACCTCGGCGCTGCTGGCCGACCCGCGGCTGCGCAAGATCTCCTTCACCGGCTCCACCCCCGTCGGCAAGGAGCTGGTGCGGCAGTCGGCCGACAACCTGCAGCGGGTCTCGATGGAGCTCGGCGGCAACGCCCCGTTCCTGGTCTTCGCGGACGCCGACCTCGACGCCGCGGTGGACGGCGCGATGATCGCCAAGATGCGCAACATGGGCGAGGCCTGCACCGCGGCCAACCGGTTCCTGGTGCAGGAGGAGGTCGCCGAGGCGTTCACCGAGCGGCTCGCCGCGCGGATGGGGCAGCTGCGGGTCGGGCGCGGCCAGGACGACGGCGTCGACGTCGGCCCGCTGATCGACGCCGCCGCGGTCGAGTCGGTGCAGTCCCTGGTCGCGGACGCCGTCGCGGGCGGCGCCCGGGTGGTGGTCGGGGGCGAGCCGAGCGGCAACTTCTTCCCGCCCACCGTGCTGGCCGACGTGGCCACCGACGCCCGGGTGAGCCGTGAGGAGATCTTCGGCCCGGTCGCACCGATCAGCACCTTCGGCACCGAGGAGGAGGCGGTCCGGTTCGCCAACGACACCGAGTACGGGCTCTCCGCCTACGTCTGGACCCGCGACCTGGACCGGACGCTTCGCCTGGTCGAGCACCTGGACTTCGGCATGGTCGGGGTGAACACCGGCCTGGTCTCGAACCCGGCGGCACCGTTCGGTGGCGTCAAGGCCAGCGGCTTCGGCCGCGAGGGCGGGTTCGAGGGCATCGAGGAGTACCTCGACACCACCTATGTCGGCATCAGTGCGCCCTGAGCCGCGATGATCAAGTACCTCGGGTCGAAGCGGACCCTGGTCCCGGTGCTCGGCGCGCTCGCCGAGGGTGCGCAGGCCCGCAGCGCCGTCGACCTGTTCACCGGCACCACCCGGGTCGCCCAGGAGTTCAAGCGGCGCGGGCTGGTGGTGACCGCGAACGACGTGGCCACCTACAGCCGGATCTTCAGCGACTGCTGGATCGCCACCGACGCCGACGCGATCGACCGCGACGCGCTCGGGGCGGAGATCGAGCGGCTCAACGCGCTGCCGGGCCAGCCCGGCTACTTCACCGAGACCTTCTGCGAGCAGGCCCGGTTCTTCCAGCCCCAGAACGGCGCTCGGGTGGATGCGATCCGGGCCGAGATCGAGCGGGTGCATCGCGACGGTCCGCTGTATCCGATCCTGTTGACCAGCCTGATCCTGGCCGCCGACCGGGTCGACTCCACCACCGGACTGCAGATGGCCTACCTCAAGCAGTGGGCGCCGCGTTCGCACAAGCCGTTGCAGCTGCGGATGCCCGAGCTGCTGCCGGGGGCTGGCCACACCACCCACGGGGACGCGCTCGACGTCGTCCACGAGCTGCCGCCGACCGACCTGGCCTACCTCGACCCGCCGTACAACCAGCACCGCTACTTCACCAACTACCACGTCTGGGAGACGCTGGTCCGCTGGGACGAGCCAGAGTTCTACGGCGTGGCCTGCAAGCGGATCGACAGCCGCGACGCGGTCACCCGCAGCGTCTTCAACTCCAAGCCGCGGATGGCCTCCGCGATGTCGGAGCTGATCGGCAACCTGCGCGCGGAGATGGTGGTGGTCTCCTACAGCGACGAGTCCTGGGTCGGGCCCGAGCAGGTGGTGGAGTGGCTGCGCGACGCCGGCCACCGCCGGGTCGAGACGCTGGCCTACGACTCGCGCCGCTACGTCGGCGCGAAGATCGGCATCTTCAGCCCGCTCGGTCAGCGGGTCGGCAAGGTGTCGCACCTGCGCAACCAGGAGTACGTCTTCGTCGCCGGTGACGACGATCGGGTTACGTCTGCATTGCAGGCACTGCCCCAGTGACCCGGCCGTGGCAGGCTTGAGTCATGGCAGAGCGACAGGGCAAGCCCGGACCACCCACCACGGTGGTGCTCTTCGGCGCCAGTGGTGACCTCGCGCAGCGCAAGCTGCTGCCCGGACTGCTGCACCTGTGGCGCGCCGGCCTGCTGCCGGAGGTTCGGGTGGTCGGCACGGCGCTCGAGCCGCAGACCCGGGAGTCCTTCGTGGACCTGGCCCGGGTGGCGATCGCCAAGCACAGCGACGACGAGGAGGACAAGCAGGCCTTCGAGGAGTTCGCGACCCGCCTCTTCTGGGCCAACTCCGGTCCCGAGGAGCTGGCCGCCACGATCGAGGAGGCGGAGTCGACCTGCGAGTCCACGCACTCGCGCCTGCACTATCTCTCGGTGCCGCCCAAGGCCGCGCTCTCGGTGGTCCGGCAGCTGGAGGCGGCCGGCCTGGTCGAGGGCAGCCGGATCGTGATGGAGAAGCCGTTCGGCACCGACCTGGAGTCGGCGGTGGCGCTCAACGCCTCCATCCACGAGGTCTTCGACGAGGAGCAGATCTTCCGGATCGACCACTTCCTGGGCAAGGAGGCGGCGCTCAACATCCTGGCGTTCCGCTTCGCGAACGGGATCTTCGAGCCGATCTGGCACCGCAACAACATCGATCACGTGCAGATCGACGTGCCGGAGACCCTCGGCCTGGAGGGGCGGGCCGGCTTCTACGAGGGCACCGGGGCGTACCGCGACATGGTGGTCACCCACCTCTTCCAGGTGCTCGCCTTCACCGCGATGGAGCCACCGACGTCGCTCGACCCGCAGGGCATCACCACCGAGAAGATGAAGGTCTTCCGCTCGATGGTGCCGATCCTGCCCTCGGACGTCGTCCGCGGGCAGTACGTCGGGTACCGCGACGAGCCCGGGGTGGCGCCGGACTCCGAGACCGAGACCTTCATCGCGCTCAAGTGCTACATCGACAACTGGCGGTGGGCCGACGTCCCGTTCTATCTGCGCACCGGCAAGCGCCTGGGGGCCGGTCAGCGGATCATCTCGATCGCCTTCAAGGAGCCGCCCAAGTCGATGTTCCCGCCCGGCTCGGGGATCGGCGACGACGGTCCGGACCACCTGACCTTCGACCTCGCCGACGCGTCGCGGATGTCGCTCTCCTTCTACGGCAAGCGTCCCGGCCCGGGGTTCGCGCTGAACAAGCTCTCCATGCAGTTCGCGATGGAGAGCACCGGCTGGACCGGCGCCAGCCTGGAGGCGTACGAGCGGCTGATCCTGGAGGCGGTGAAGGGCAACAAGACCCTGTTCACCACCGCCGAGGGCGTCGAGCGGCTCTGGGAGATCTCCCAGCCGATGCTGGAGAACCCGACCCCGGTGCGCAGCTACGAGCAGGGCTCGTGGGGCCCGAACCAGATGCACCAGCTGATCGCGCCGTACGCCTGGCGACTGCCGTTCCAGCGGCCGTGGCGCACCCAGGACACCCCCGAGCTGTAGCCGGGCAGCGGGCGTAGGGTCGAGACGTGGAGCCCTACCAGCCCGTGGTCGACGCCTACCTGGACTTCGCACGTCACGCGACCGACTCGCCGACGTTCGTGGAGTGGTCCCTGGAGGTCGCCGCCGACGTCGCCCTCCAGCGGATGATCGCGGCGCTGCCGCCGATCAAGCAGCAGCCGAACCTGATCTTCGCCGCGGCCCGGTGGCTCGGCGCACCCGCCCCCGGACCCTATGCGGGGTTCCGGGACGTGCTGATCAGTCGCTGGCCGGACGTCGTCGCGGTGGTCACGACGCATGCCACCCAGACCAACGAGGTGGGCCGGCTGGCCACCCTGGTGCCGGCCTTCGCCCAGGTGGCGCAGGGCCGCCCGATCGCCTTGCTGGAGGTGGGCTGCTCGGCCGGCCTGTGCCTGCACCCGGACGGCTACCGCTACCGCTGGGTGGGTGCGCAGTCGCAGGTAGAGCTCGGTGACGGCCCGGTGTTGGAGTGCCAGGTGAGCGGACCCGTGCCGGTTCCCGAAGCCCTTCCGGAGATCGGCTGGCGCGGTGGCATCGACCTCAACCCGCTCGACGTCGCCAACCCCGATCACGTTGCCTGGTTGGAGAATCTCATCTTCCCCGAGCATCAGGACCGGCGCGACCGGCTGCGTGAGGCGGTCCGGATCGCACGCCGGGAGCCGGTCGAGGTGGTCCGCGGCGACCTGCTCGCCGAGCTGCCCGGGCTGCTCGAACGGGTGCCCGGCTCGCTGACCCCGGTGGTCTTCCATACCGCGGTGATCGCCTACCTGGAGCCCGATGATCGGGAGCGCTTCGCGGCGATGATGCGCGAGCTGGTGGCCGAGGGCCGCTGCCACTGGGTCAGCAACGAGGGCGCCAACGTGCTGGCGTCGGTGACGGCGTCAGCGGGTGCGATCGAGGTCGGCAACCGGTTCGTGCTGGGCATCGACGGCCGGGCGGTGGCGCTCACCCAGAGCCACGGCCGTGCCCTGGACTGGCTCACCTAGCTCCCGCGGCGGGGCGAGATCTCACCCAGAAATGGCGCAGATGGGCTATCGACGCGGCTACCCCGTGGGCGGTGCGCTGGATCACGTTCCTGTTCGTTTCCTGTGAGGAGTGATCCATGTCCACATCCCCCGAGAACACCAGTAGGACCCGAAGTCTGCTGCGCCACCTCGGCCGCAATGCGGTCGCGTACCTGGCGCTCTTCCTCGCGCTGGCGATGTCGCCGCTCCCGTCCTGGGCGGCCAAGCAGATCGGCACCGCGCAGATCAAGAACGGTGCGGTGACCACCAAGAAGCTCGCCAACAACGCGGTGACCAGCAAGAAGATCAAGAACGGCACGGTGGGCAAGGCCGATCTGGCGCCGGCGGCGCGGGGCTACACGAAGTTCGTGACGGTGCGGGAGAGCGTCGCGGACTTCGACATCGACGAGACCACCACGCGCTCGGTCCGCTGTGCCGAGGGCTCGGTGGCCATCGGTGGCGGAGCCTCGGTCTCCCCGAGCGGCGTGATCTTCCTGGGCGGCAGCTCGGGCCGGGTCGACCACAGCATCCCGGTCACCCCGTTCACCATCCTCAGCCCGACCGGGACCGCTCCTGCCGGGAACGGCGTGGAGCCGGTGGGCTGGCGCACCAAGGTCACCAACGACACCGGTGAGAACGACCGCACCGCCTACTTCTGGGCGATCTGCGCCAGCAAGTAGAACCGAGCGGCCCGTGATGGCGGTCGTTCACTGTCGCCGGACGACAGGGGGCGACCGCCATCTCTCATGAGCATGCGGTGCGGCCGAGCAAGGCGAGCAGACGCACCCCGGCAGGTGCGTCCGGGGCGACCGGCACCGGAGCGGCGAAGCGCCCGGTGCGGTCGGCGTCGCGCAGCAGCAGGTGTGCGGCCGGCATCAGGTCGAGGGCGAGCAGCGTCGGGATCCGTGGCCCGGCCCCGGCCCCAGCGCCGGCAGCGGAGACCGCGACCGCGACGTCCCAGCCGTGCACGGTGATCTCCAGCGCCGCGGCATGCAGCAGCACGTCGCTGCCCACCTCGACGTCGGCGATCCGGACCGCCTCGGTCGGTGCCTGCTGCCAGGCGCTCAGCAGCGCCCGTGCCTTGGCGCGGACGTCGAGCAGCGCGATGCCGGTATGCGCCACCGGCGTCACCGCGACCAGGCCGTTGCTGGCCTCGGTGAACGCATCCAGCCCGTCGGCCATGTGGTCGAGCAGGTCGCCCAACGCCCATCCCCG
The DNA here is from genome assembly GCF_039528155.1 of Nocardioides dubius. Classification (NCBI taxonomy): domain Bacteria; kingdom Bacillati; phylum Actinomycetota; class Actinomycetes; order Propionibacteriales; family Nocardioidaceae; genus Nocardioides; species Nocardioides dubius. Next base: position 50,824 of record NZ_BAAALG010000008.1, read on the forward strand.
GCAGGGGGTCGGCACGGTCGGTGCCACCGAGTCGGCCAGCGCCAGCGCGTCGCAGGTGAACGCGATCGCCTGGCCGAGCAGTGCCACCGGAGCGGTGGCGGCGATCATGAGGCGGGGGCAGCGACCGCGAGGTCGGACTCGTGCAGCACCGCGGGCAGGCCGAAGCGCGCGAACAGGCTGGGGCTGAAGAAGACCGAGACCCGCGCCACCCGGTCGCCGTCGAGGTGCAGCACCTGCAGCTGGAACGGGGTGAAGGTGCCGTCGCCCTGGGCCATGTAGAGGCCGAAGGCGGGCTGGCCGTTGGCGAGGGTGGCGCGCATCGGCATCTCGTGGGCGCCGCCGGGGCACTGGGTGGCGATCAGCTCGCCGATGGTGACCGCGCCGCGGTACCAGCCGATGAACGGCGGCATCTCCCAGACGGCGTCCGCGGTGAGCAGGTTGACGATCCGCTGGATGTCCTTGTGCCAGAAGGCGTCCACGTACTCGTCGAGCATCGCCTTCTGGCGGACGTCGAGGTCCTCCTCGACGGTGTCCTCGGTCAGCCCGGCCGCCTCCAGCCCGGCATGGGCGCGCTGCAGGGCCGAGTTCACCGCGGCGGTGGAGGTCTCCAACGCCTCGGCGACCTCCTTGGCCGACCAGCGCAGCACGTCGCGCAGGATCAGCACCGCGCGCTGGCGCGCCGGCAGGTGTTGCAGGGCGGCCACGAAGGCCAGCCGGATCGAGTCGCGCTCGGTGACCAGCACCGCGGCGTCCGGGATCGGCTCCAGCCAGGGCACCTCGTGGTCGCTGATCAGCTCGTCGCTGGCCTGGGAGTCGGCGGTGCCGAGCCCGGTGGGCAGCGGACGGCGCTGCTTGCCGTCCAGGTTGGTCAGGCAGACGTTGGTGGCGATCCGGTACAGCCAGGTGCGCACCGACGAGCGGCCCTCGAAGCCGTGGAAGGAGCGCCAGGCGCGCAGGTAGGTCTCCTGGACCAGGTCCTCGGCCTCATGGGCTGAGCCGGTCATCCGGTAGCAGTGCGCCAGGAGCTCGCGCCGGTAGCGGTTGGCCAGGTCTTGGAAGTCCTGCTCCCCGAGGGTCTCGCCCTCGGTCTGGCTCGAAGCCTCGATGCTCACGTCTGCCTCCTGTGGTCAGTCTGCCGTGTGCTCTGACCGAAGGCCAGCGGAAAACTCATCGCTGCGGCCACGATGAGTTTCGCGAGTCCGCACGGTCGGTCTGGGCATGAACCGGATGATCTTTCCCAACCTGCCCGTTGCCGACGTCGCCCGTGTGCGCGAGTTCTGGAAGTCGTTGGGCTTCACCTTCAACGACGACTTCAGCGACGAGAACGCCGCCTGCCTGGTGATCAACGACCAGGCCAGCGTGATGCTCCTGCAGAGCGACTACTTCCACTCCTTCCACAAGACCCAGCCGGCCACCGGCACGGAGAGCTTGATCTGCCTGACCGCGACCAGCCGCGCCGAGGTGGACGAGCTGTGCAGCAAGGCGGCTGCGGCCGGCGCCACCGACACCGAGGAGCGCAACGAGCAGGGGCCGATGTACGGCGGCTCGTTCCGCGACCTCGACGGTCACATCTGGGAAGTGCTCTGGATGGAGATGTGAGTCAGCCGCGCGCGATCGCCAGCGCCCGTTCGGCGGCCGGCGTGGCAGCGGCCAGGTCGGCGTCCACCAGGCCGACCCGGGTCCGTCGCTCCAGCAGGTCCGCGACGTCGTGTGCCCCCTCGTGGGTGACACCGAAGATCAGCTCGGCCAGGGTGACCGGGATGCCATCGGCGATCGGCGCCAGCAGCTCCGCATCGCTGAGCCCGGACTTCGCGCGGGCGTCGCCGAGCACGTAGTCGGCCTCGGTGCCGAAGCGGCGCACGAGGCGCGGGGGAGCCTCGAGCGCAGCCAACGCGGCCCGCGGTGCGGCGCCGAGCAGCGGCATGGTGGCGGTGACGCACCGCTCGGGTGCCAGACCGGTGGCGTCGACGGCGTCCTCGGCCATCTTGCGGTAGGTGGTGAGCTTGCCGCCGACGACGGTGATCACGCCGGTCTCGGAGGTGAGCACCGCGTGCTCGCGCGACAGGTCGGCCGTCGAGCCGTCGCTGTCGAGCAGGGGGCGCAGCCCGGCGTAGGCGCCGACCACGTCGTCGCGGCGCAGTGGCCGGTCGAAGGCGGCGGAGACCACGTCGAGCAGGAAGCCGATCTCGGCCTCGGACGGCTCGGGCACGTCGGGGATCACGTCGCCGTCGACGGGCTCGTCGGTGAGGCCGACGTAGAACTGGCCGTCGGGCTGCGGCAGCACCATCACATAGCGGTTCAGGGAGCCGGGCACCGGCACGGTGACCGTGGCCCGCACGCCCGGCAGGGTGCCGGGGCGCAGCACCAGGTGGGTGCCGCGACTGGGCCGGAGCCGGACCGGGACCAGGCTGCCGGCCCAGACCCCGGTCGCGTTGATCACGGCGCGGGCGGAGATCGCCCGGGTGCCGCCGGTGACCTCGTCGCGGACCTCGACCCGGGTGCCGGTGGCGCTCAGCACGCGGGCATGGGTGCGCACCACCGCGCCGTGCGCGGCCGCTGTGCGGGCGATGCAGGTGACCAGGCGGGCGTCGTCCTCCAACTGGCCGTCCCACGACAGCAGGCCGCCGCGCAGACCGGCCGAGCGCAGCCCGGGCGCCAGCGCCAGCACCTCGGCTGCGGAGATCCGGCTCGGCCGGGGCAGCGTCTGGGGCGTGGTCCGCGCCCCGCGGCGCAGCAGGTCGCCGGCCGCGAATCCGGCGCGGGCCAGCGTCGCCTGGACCCGGGAGACCTGGGGGAGCAGGGGCAGCAGCATGCCGACCGCGTGGGTCAGGTGCGGCGCGGTGGTCTCCATCAGGATGCCGCGCTCGACGGCGCTCTCGTGGGCCACGCCCACCTGGCCGCGGGCCAGGTAGCGCAGGCCGCCGTGGACCAGCTTGGAGGACCAGCGCGAGGTGCCGAAGGCGAGATCGTGGGCGTCCAGGGCCACCACCGAGAGGCCGCGGGTGGCCGCGTCCAGGGCGACACCGGTTCCGGTCACGCCGAGCCCGATCACCACCACGTCGACCTGCTCGGGCAGGCCCTCGGTGCCGACGCCGATCCGGCCGGCCGCGCTGCGCGCCACGGCGCTCACGGCTGCAGCGCCTTGGTGATCATCGTGCACACGGTGCCATCGAGGTCGGCCAGCGCGACGTCGTCGTCGACCATCGTCTGCGCCGACAGGGCGGGCCCATGGGCGATCAGCAGCAGCGAGCGGGCCAAGGTCTGCGGATCGCCGGGCACCACGGTGCCGGCAGCCTGCCCGTCCTGGATCCGCAGGGCGAGCACGGCCAGGATCGCCTCCTGGCTCCGGCCGGGCCGGTCGAGCAGATAGGGGAGCAGCAGCTCGGGGTCGACGTCGAGGATCCTGCGGAACAGCGGGTTCGTGCGCAGCGCACCGATCACCGCGAGCGAGCCGGCGGCGATCGAGGCCGGCGTCGGCGGCTCGGCGTCGCGCTCGGGCAGGACCGCGGCGACCACGCCCCACTCGCGGGTCATCAGATCCGCCAGCAGGGTCTCCATGTCGGGCCAGGTCCGGTAGATGGTCATCCGCGACACGTCGGCTCGGCGGGCGACCTCGGTCAGGGTGGTACGGCGCCACCCGACGTCGAGGATCGAGTCGCGGGCTGCGTCGAGGTACCTATTGTGACGAAGTGACGTCATGTGTAACAGTGTAACGCGTGACCCGAGAGATGCACCCCTCCCGCTGGGGAGACGCCGCACAGGCCGGCCCGCTGCCCGACTCCACCCGCGAGCTCGTCGAGTACGCCTTCGGGCTCCAGGAGCGCCCGGCGGTGGCCTACCCGCAGGTGCCCGCCGCGGCTCTTCCGGAGCAGATCGTCGCCGGGCTGCGGGCGATCGTCGGCGAGGAGCACGTGCTCCTCGATGACGAGACCCGTCGTGTGCGCACCCGCGGCAAGTCCACTCCGGACCTGCTCCGCGCCCGATCCGGCGACCTGGCCGACGCCCCTGACGCGGTGGTGCGTCCGGCGAGCCACGACCAGGTGCTGGCGCTGATCGCCCTCGCCGAGACGCACCGCTTCGCGCTGGTCCCCTTCGGCGGCGGCACCTCGGTCACCGGCGGCCTGGTGGCGCGCCGCGACGACGTCGTCGGCGTGGTCAGCCTCGACCTGATCCGGATGAAGGCGCTGCGCGAGGTCGACCCGATCTCGATGACGGCGGTCCTGGAGCCCGGCCTGCGTGGCCCGGAGGCCGAGGCCCTGCTTGCCGAGCACCAGATGACGCTGGGCCACTACCCGCAGTCGTTCGAGTACGCCTCGATCGGCGGCTTCGCGGCCACCCGCTCCAGCGGCCAGTCCTCGGCCGGCTATGGCCGCTTCGACTCCCTGGTGGTCGGCCTGGAGGTGGCCACCGCGCGCGGCACCCTGGCGCTGGGCAGCTCGCCGGCCAATGCGGCCGGCCCCGACCTGCGACAGCTGATCCTGGGCTCCGAGGGCGCGTTCGGCGTGATCACCGCGGTCCGCGTCCGGGTCCGGGCGCTGCCCACGGTCAAGGCGTACGAGGCCTGGGGATTCCCGAGCTTCGACGCCGGCTCGGACGCGATGCGCCTGCTGGCCCAGAACGGTCAGCTGCCCACCGTGATCCGGCTCTCGGACGAGAACGAGACGGCGCTCAACCTGGCCAGCCACTCCAACGTCGGTGGGGCGGCGACCGAGGGCTGCCTGATGATCGTCGGCTTCGAGGGCACGGACGCCGACGCCGTCGCCACCAAGCGTGACGCCGTCTCTGCGCTGCTGACCCGCTCCGGCGGCACCTCGCTGGGCGAGGAGCGCGGTGCTGCCTGGGTGCAGGGCCGCTTCGCGGCGCCGTACCTGCGTGATGCCCTGCTCGACGTCGGGGTGCTGGTGGAGACCCTGGAGACCGCGACCTTCTGGTCCAAGCGGGACGAGGTCTACCAGGCGGTGCGCGATGCGCTGATCGCCGAGCTGGGCGAGAAGACCCTGGTTCTGTGTCACATCTCCCACGTCTACGAGACCGGCTGCTCGCTGTACTTCACGGTTGCTGCCCCTGGTGGCGAGGAGCCGTTGCCGACCTGGCTCGCGGCCAAGGCTGCGGCCACCGAGGCGATGGTCGCCCACGGTGCCACGGTCAGCCACCACCACGCCGTGGGCACCGACCACCGGCCGTGGTTCGCCCGCGAGATCGGCCCGGTCGGGGTCGACATCCTGCGTGCGGTCAAGGCCGAGCTCGACCCGGCCGGCGTGCTCAACCCGGGAGTGATGATCCCGTGAGCGGTGCGCGGCGGTTCAGTCTGCTGGTCAATCCGGTCTCCGGTGGCGGCGCTGCGCCGGGCGCGGTGGTCCCGGTGGCTCGGCTGCTGCGCGATGCCGGCGCCGAGGTGGAGGTGACCTACTCGCCCGGGCCGAAGGCGATCGCGAAGCTGGTGGCGACGGCGGTCGCCCGTGGTGACGTGGTGGTCTCGGTGGGTGGCGACGGGATGCTCTCCTCGGTCGCCGGGCAGGTGTCCGCCGGTGGCGGCCTGCTGGGCCTGATCCCGGCCGGCCGGGGCAACGACTTCGCGCGGATGCTGGGCGTGCCCGACGATCCGGAGCAGGTGGCCCGGATCCTCCTGGAGGCCGAGCCGAGCGCGGTCGACCTGATCGAGGTCACCACTCCGTCCGGCGAGAAGGTGCAGGTGGCCGGGTCCGTCTACGTCGGCGTGGACGCCCGCGCCGCGGAGATCGTCGACGGCGCCCGTTGGCTGCCGCGCAAGCTGCAGTACCCCTACGCCGCGGTGCGCGCCCTGGCCAGCTTCCGCCCGGTCCAGATGCAGGTCAGCCTCGACGGCGAGCGCCGCTCGCTCGGCGTCGCCACCGTGGTGGCTGCCAACTCGGGCTTCTACGGCTCGGGCATGAAGATCGCGCCCGACGCGGTGGTCGACGACGGCCGCCTTGACGTCGTGATGATCGCGGCCGCGAACAAGCTCGATCTGATCCGCTCGTTGCCCAAGGTCTACGAGGGCGAGCACGTGCACCTCGACGAGGTCACCGTGCTGCGCGGGCAGGAGCTCGTGCTGGCGGCCGACCGCGCCGTCGCGGTCGGTGGCGACGGTGAGCCGCTGGGTCTGCTCAGTCCTGGTGACGAGCTCCGGATCGCGATTCGCCCAGGTGCCCTCAACGTCCTCAAGTGACGTCAATGGCACTCAGTGTCATTTCCGGCCTCCGTCCACATGGTGGGGTAGAGTCCGTTTTGTTCGCATTGACGCGAACTCGTCAGTAGCTCTCGCGCGGTCGCAGAAAGTCATAGATCGGCCTACGTGACAGGGATCTGAGC
>NZ_BAAALG010000008.1:57200-69158 GCF_039528155.1 Nocardioides dubius
ATTTCCGCACTAACGTACGGCCCATGCGTCGAGAGCTCGAAGTCGAAGTCCTCCTCGAGGGAGGCGACGTCACGGATGGCGTGATGTTGGATGAAGGGCTCTCTGGCGACCGTACGCGGTATGCGTGGGTCTACCTCGCTTCCACGGGTCGCAAGGCATGGGTGCCGATGGCGCAGGTCCGCTCGGGTGGCCGCATCCCGGCTCCGCGGGCCGAGCAGATCGAGCCGTTCCCGCTCGGCACGCCCCGGCACTGACCCCTGCCGGGAGGTCCCGGCCCACCCTGCACCGAGAGCGCCCGTCCGTCCTGCTGCGCAGGAGGCTGCTGCGCGCAATGACGATGAGAGGCAACACCCCGTTGGACGAGATCGACGAGATCGTCCAGGAATTCCTCGTGGAGAGCCTCGAGAACCTGGACCAGCTCGACCGAGACCTGGTCGCGCTCGAGCGCGAGCCCGGTTCGCGGGAGCTGCTGGGCAGCATCTTCCGCACCATCCACACGATCAAGGGCACCAGCGGCTTCCTGGCCTTCGGGCGCCTCGAGGCCGTGACCCATGTCGGCGAGAACCTGCTCGCCCGGCTGCGGGACGGCGAGATGTCGATGACCCCGTTGACCACCGATGTGCTGCTGCACATGGTCGACATCGTGCGAGACCTCCTCTCCTGCATCGAGAAGGGCGGCGACGAGGGCGAGACCGACGTCAGCCCGGTGGTCGAGCGGATCACCGCCGTCCTGGAGGGCCGCGAGAGCGAGCCGACAGCAGAGCTCGCGGTCCCCGCGGCACCGGCGGCGCTTCCCGCGCCGGACGAGACTCCGGCCGTCCTGGACGCTCCTGCCGTGCCCACCGCCCTCCCGGCGCCCATCGCCGAGGCCGCCCCTGCGGAGCTCGCCCCCGAGCATCCCGAGGAGAGCAACGGCCGGCGCAGCATCTCCGAGTCGTCGATCCGCGTCGACGTGGACCTGCTCGACTCGCTGATGCAGCTGGTCGGCGAGCTGGTGCTGACCCGCAACCAGATCGTCCGCCAGGCCGGCGACCAGCAGAACGTCGAGCTGATCCGCTCGGCACAGCGCCTGAACCTGATCGCCTCCGAGCTGCAGGAGGGGGTCATGAAGACCCGCATGCAGCCCATCGACAACCTCTGGGCCAAGCTCCCGCGGGTGGTGCGTGACCTCGGCGCCCAGTGCGGCAAGTCGGTCTCGCTGACCATGGTCGGCCGGGAGACCGAGCTCGACCGCTCGCTGCTGGAGGCGGTCAAAGACCCGCTCACCCACCTGGTGCGCAACGCCGTCGACCACGGCCTGGAGAGCGCCGAGGCACGGGTCGCGGCCGGCAAGACCGCCGAGGGGATGGTCACCCTGCGGGCCTACCACGAAGGCGGCCAGGTCGTCGTCGAGGTCAGTGACGACGGCGCCGGGATCGACCCGGAGCTGGTCGCCGCCAAGTCGTTGGAGCGCGGCCTGCGCACGTCGGCGCAGCTGGCCCTGATGACCCAGTCGGACATCCTGCAGCTAATCTTCCAGCCCGGATTCTCCACCGCCGCTGCGGTCACCAACGTCTCCGGGCGTGGTGTCGGCATGGACGTGGTGAAGACCAACATCGAGGGCATCGGCGGCACCATCGAGGTCGAGTCCTCGGTCGGCCGCGGCACCACCTGCCGGCTCCGGATCCCGCTCACCCTGGCGATCGTGCCTGCCCTGATCGTGGAGAGCGCGGGCGATCGCTACGCGATCCCGCAGCTCAGCCTGCTGGAGCTGGTCGCGCTCGACCCCGAGCGTGCGGCCAACGCGGTCGAGGACGTCAACGGCGCCTCGGTCTACCGGCTGCGCGGAACCCTGCTTCCCCTGGTCCGCTTGGCCGACGTCCTCGGCGTCGAGTCCGACCGCTCGGACGGGCACGTGCTGATCGCGGTGCTGCAGGCCGAGGGCAAGCGTTTCGGGCTGGTCATCGACCGGGTGCTCTCCACCGAGGAGATCGTGGTCAAGCCGCTGAGCTCGCAGCTCAAGGCGATCGGCACCTACTCGGGCGCCACCATCCTCGGCGACGGTCGGGTCGCGCTGATCCTCGACGTCCAGGCGCTGGCGCGCCGGGTGCTCAACACGGAGGCGTTGGAGACCGCGGACGACGGGGAGTCGGAGAGCGGCTCCGGGGCCGGCGAGACCCTGCGGCTGCTGGTCGCCGGGCTCGGCGAGAACCGCCGGGTCGCGATCCCGCTCTCGTCGGTCACCCGCCTGGAGACCTTCGCGCACACCGCGATCGAGCGGGTCGGCAGTCGCGAGGTGGTGCGCTACCGCGGCAGCATCCTGCCGGTGGTCCGCCTCGGCTCCTACTACGGCGTGATGAGCGAGCGCAGCGGCGGCGAGCTGGTGGTGGTGATCTACACCGTCGGCACCCGCAGCGTGGCGATGGTGGTCGACGCGATCGTCGACATCGTCGACGAGGTCACCGAGTTCCATGACGACGTCACCGACCGCGGCGTGCTGGGCTCTGCCCTGGTTCGCGATCGGCTCGTCGAGGTGCTCGACGTCCGCGCCGCGATCATGGCGGTCGACCCGGACTTCTACCTGGACGGCGATGCCGGCCACGACTTCCGGGAGGCGATGTGAGGAGCCGCCTGGTGACCTTCACCCTGGAGGGGAACCTCTACGGCGTCGACGTCCACGCCGTGCAGGAGGTGCTGCGCGGCCAGCCCCGGACCAGGATCCCGCTGGCGCCGGACACCATCGCCGGACTGATCAACCTGCGGGGACAGGTGATGAGCGCGATCGAGTTGCGCGCCCGTCTCGACCTGCCCGCCCGGGCGCCCGACGTCGAGCCGATGCTCGTCGTGGTCCGGGTGGCCGGCGAGACGATCGCCCTGCTGGTCGACACGATCGGCGCGGTCATCGACGTCGACGAGGACCAGTTCGAGCCGCCGCCGGACACCCTGGCCGGCCCGGCCCGCGAGTTCCTGCACGGCGCCTACAAGCTCGACAAGCACCTGCTGCTCGCGCTCGACGTCGAGCGTGCCGTCGCCGCCTGAGTCGCGCGCGATCCCTGTTCTTCCTTCACCTTTCTGCACCGACCCCTGAGGATCTGCCTTGTCTGTCAACATCACCTGGACCGTGGGCCGCCGGCTGGCGGCCATCGCCGGCATCGGCGCCGCGACCACCCTCGTCGTCTCGACCGTCGCCTTCATCGGCTTCCGCGAGCTCCAGAACGACGCCGACCGGTTGCAGACCTACGAGAGTGCGCTGACCCTGATGCACACCCTCGACACCCGCGCCAGCGAGTTGAAGGTGACCGCCCTCAAGTCGGTGGCCTACGACGAGAACGCCCAGTTCGCCGACGACGTGGACGAGGACACCGACACGATCAACAGCCTGGTCGAGGAGATCGGCACGCTGGACCTGCCGGGCACCGACGAGCAGGTGGCCCAGTTCCAGGCCGCCTGGGCGAAGTACATCGAGACGATGGACACCTTCGTCGACGCCGCTATCGAGGACCGGACCGCGACCCGCAAGCGGGTCGACGAGATCCAGAAGGCCAACGACGAGATGGACGTGCTGATCGGCGGCACCATCGACGCGCTGGAGGAGCGCGCGATCGAGGCACGCGGTGAGCGGGTGGAGACCCGCAAGCAGGCCTCGATGCTGCTCTACGGCGCCTCGGCGCTCGGCCTGATCGTGCTCGGCGGTCTGGCCTACCTGATCACGCGCTCGATCACCCGTCCGCTGCGCAACAGCGTCGACGTGCTCACCCACTTCGCCGAGGGCGACCTCAGCCAGCGCGTCGAGGAGCGCTCCGCGGCCGAGCTCGGCGAGCTCGAGCGGGCCCTGAACTCCTCGATGGCCTCGGTCGCCGAGATCGTCACCACCGCGCAGGGCTCGGCCGACGCCGTCGCCGCCGCGGCCGAGGAGCTCTCCGCCTCCTCGCAGCAGATCGCCGCCGGCGCCGAGGAGACCTCGGTCCAGGCCGGTGTCGTCTCCGGTGCCGCCGACGAGGTGTCGCGCAACGTGCAGACCATGGCGGCCGGCGCCGAGCAGATGGGCGCCTCGATCCGCGAGATCGCGCACTCCGCCAACGAGGCCGCCCGGGTCGCCTCGCAGGCCGTCGGCATGGTCGAGACCACCAACGTCTCGGTCGGCAAGCTCGGCACCTCGAGCCAGGAGATCGGCAACGTCGTCAAGGTGATCACCTCGATCGCCGAGCAGACGAACCTGCTGGCCCTCAACGCGACCATCGAGGCCGCTCGTGCCGGCGAGGCGGGCAAGGGCTTCGCGGTCGTCGCCAACGAGGTCAAGGAGCTCGCCCAGGAGACCGCCCGGGCGACCGAGGACATCGCTCGCCGGGTCGAGGCGATCCAGGGCGACACCACCGGCGCGGTGGACGCGATCGGCGAGATCGCCACGATCATCACCTCGATCAACGACTACCAGCTGACGATCGCCTCGGCCGTGGAGGAGCAGACCGCCACCACCAACGAGATGTCGCGCAACGTCGCGGAGGCCTCGACCGGCTCCGGCGAGATCGCGGTCAACATCGGTGGCGTGGCCACCGCCTCGACCTCGACCACCCAAGCGGTCAACCAGACCCTGGCGGCGATCGGCGAGCTCGCCGAGATGTCGGGCGGCCTGCGCAACCAGCTCTCCCGCTTCCGGCTGAACTGACCGCGATGACCGGAATCCGGGTGCTCGTCGTCGACGACTCCGTGGTGATCCGCAAGCTGGTCTCCGACCTGCTTGCGGCTGATCCCGACATCGAGGTCGTCGGCACCGCCGTCAACGGTCGGGCCGCGCTGCAGAAGGTGGCCGCGCTCAAGCCCGACCTGGTGACGATGGACATCGAGATGCCTGAGGTCGACGGCATCGAGGCGGTGCGCCAGCTGCGCGCGTCGGGCAACCGGGTGCCGGTGATCATGTTCAGCACGCTCACCGAGCGAGGCGCGTCGGCCACCTTCGACGCGCTCGCTGCGGGTGCCTCCGACTACGTGCCGAAGCCGGCCAACGTGGGCAGCGTGGGGCGCTCGATCGAGCAGGTGCGCGAGGCGCTGATCCCCCGGATCAAGTCGCTGGTCCCGCGCCGGGCCAGTCGCCCGGCGACGCTGGGCGCGGTGCCGGTGGCGAAGCCGGCGATCAGCAAGCGGGCCGCCGCGCCGCGTCCTCCGGGCGGCTACCGGCTGCTCGCGATCGGCTCCTCGACCGGTGGTCCGGAGGCGCTCGGCAACCTGCTCGGACGCCTGCCCGCACTCTCGGTGCCGATCGCGGTGGTGCAGCACATGCCGCCGGTCTTCACCCAGCAGTTCGCCGGGCGCCTGGACCGGCTGCTCGGGGTCGAGGTCACCGAGGCGACCGACGGCCAGGTGCTGCGCCCCGGCACGGTCTGCATCGCACCGGGCGACTACCACCTCGAGGTGGTCGCCGAGGGGCGTCAGCTGGTCGCGCGACTCAACCAGCAGCCCCCGGAGAACTTCTGTCGTCCTGCCGTGGACGTGCTCTTCCGCTCCGGCGCTCGGGTGGCCGGCAACGGCGTCCTGGGCGTCGTGCTGACCGGGATGGGCTCCGACGGATGCCGCGGCGCCCGCGACATCGTCGATCGCGGCGGCAGCGTGGTGGTCCAGGACGAGGCCAGCTCGGTGGTCTGGGGCATGCCCGGCGCTGTGGCCACCGCCGGCCTGGCCGAGGAGATCCTCTCCCTGCGCGACCTCGCCACCGAGATCAGCCGGCGCATCCCGCCGCTTCCGGGAGTCGCTCGGTGAGCATCAGCACCCATTCGTTCAGCTTCGTTCGCGAGCTGGTGCGAGCGGAGAGCGCGATCGTGCTGGGCGCCGGCAAGGAGTACCTGGTCGAGTCCCGCCTGGTGCCGCTCGCGCGCGCCGCCGGGCACCGCGACGTCGACGCCTACGTGAGCGAGCTGTCGCGACGCCGGACGCCGTCCGGGCTCAAGCATGTCGTGGAGGCGCTGACCACCAACGAGACGTCCTGGTTCCGCGACGCCGAGCCGTTCGCCGCACTGCGGAGCACCGTCTTCCCCGCACTCGCCCGCTCACGGGCCGACCGCACGCTGCGGATCTGGGCGGGGGCGTGCTCCAGCGGCCAGGAGCCGTACAGCATCGTGATGACGGCGTTGGACGCACCCGAGCTGGCGGGCTGGCGGATCGAGGTGCTGGCCACCGACCTCTCCGAGGAGATGCTGGCGCGTGCCGCGACCGGCGAGTACTCCCAGCTCGAGGTGAACCGCGGGCTGCCCGCGACCAGCCTGGTCCGGCACTTCGAGCGGACTGGGGCGAACTGGCGGATCAGCAAGGCGATCCGCGACCGGGTGCAGCTGCGTCCGCTCAACCTGACCCGGCCGTTCCCGATGCTCGGGCGCTTCGACATCGTCTTCCTGCGCAACGTGCTGATCTACTTCGACCGCTCGACCAAGCGCGACGTGCTGCGTAGGGTCCGGCAGGTGATGGCTCCCGACGGCTACCTGTTCCTGGGCGCTGCGGAGACCACGATGGGCGTTGACGACGACTGGGAGCGGAACCTGATCGGCCGCTCCTCGGTCTACCGGCCGGGCCCGAGCTAGCCCAACGGCGCTCAGGAGTCGAAGGCGCTCATCGCGCGGTCCAACAGTCGCGAGAGCGACTTGTCGGGGTGCTCGGCCCAGATCGCCTGCGCGGAGGAGAGCGCCATCACCGCGGCGCCGGCGACCGCCAGCGGGCGAGGGTCCTGGTCGAACGGCACCGAGGTGCGCGGCAGGCGCTTCGCGAGCAGCGGCGCCATCAGGCCGATCCAGAGCCGCTCGCGCTCGGCGATCGTGCTGCGCAGCCCCGGCTCCCGCATCATCCGGATCAGCGCCAGGCTGCGGTCGTGGTGCTGCTCGTGGGACTCCATGATCGGAGCCACGGCGGCCCGGATCGCGGTCCAGGCGCCCTCGGTGGCCGGTCGCGCGGCGAGGAGGGCGGCGATCTTCTCGTCGTGCTCGATCAGCCGGACCAGGATCAGCTCCTCCTTGGTCGCGAAGTAGCGGAAGAAGCTGCGCCGGGACATGCCGGCGGCCTCGGCGATCTGCTCGACCGTGGTCGCCTCGAACCCGTGACGGGCGAAGAGGCGCCAGGCTGCGGTGAGCACCTCATCGCGCACCGCTTGCCGGGTCCGCTCGCGCAACGTCGTCATCGACTGCCTCCTGGCGCCACTCTCGTCATCAGGTCAGGACTGACACCGGGTGTCAGACCTGACCTCGTGGACTGGATGCTATCGGGTGAAGGTCCACAGCAGGAGCTCCGACGCGACCTGGGCGGTCACCTCGACCTGCTCGTCGCGCAGCCGGACGGCGTCGCCCTCGCCGAGCTCGGTGACGCCCTGGGCGTGGTGGATCCGTGCGCTGCCCCGTGCCAGGAACAGATGGGCGAAGGCGGCTGCGGGAACCGTCAGCAGATCGCCGGGCCCCGGACGCGCGGCCCACAGCGTCGCTCCGGCGGAGCCGAGCCGCGCGGCGGCGTCGTGGCCGGCCCCGGAGGCGACCGGCGTCCACTGGGCGTCGGGGGCGAAGGCGCCGCTGGAGTAGCGCGGCTCGCCGCCCGGCTCGTCAGGCAGCACCCAGGCCTGGATGAAGCGGGTCGGGCCCGCGGCCGGGTCCACGGTCTCGCTGTGGCGCAGGCCGTCGCCCGCCGACATGACCTGGGCGCTGCCGGCCTCCAGGACGCCCCGGTGGCCCCGGGAGTCCTGGTGGGTGAGGGCTCCGTCCAGCATCCAGGTGACGACCTCAAGATGCGAGTGCGGATGCTCGGCGTAGCCGTGGCCGGGCGCGAGCAGGTCGTCGTTGTGGCAGACCAGCAGACCGAAGCGCAGGTTGTCGGGGTCGTAGGCGCTGCCGAAGGAGAACGAGTGGCGGGTCAGCCTGCCCTCGACGCGTTCGGCGGTGCGCTGGCCGCTGCGCAGGATCAACACGAGGGTGAACCTATCCAGAAATGTTGAAAGCCCCGAACGGACCAATCGGGGGGTGTGGTCCGTCCGGGGCAGCTTGGGGGGACACACGAGGGTGTCCAACTATTGAAACTTTAACGGGTGCCGTCCGGTGATTCCAGGGCCCGTGACGTGTGTTGTATCACGTCGGGCGGTGTCGTGGATGGTGATGTCCACCGGCATCGCAAGCGGTGTCCGCCGATGCGGGCTACAGCCGGGCGGCGAGCCGGGTGCCGGCGTCGATGGCGCGCTTCGCGTCCAGCTCGGCAGCCAGCTCCGCGCCGCCGATCAGGTGGGCGCCGCGGTCGGCGCCGAGCTCGTCATAGAGGCCGCGCACGGACTCCTGCCCGGCGCAGATCACCACATGGTCGACGTCGAGCACCTGTGCCTGCCCGTCGACGGTGATGTGCAGCCCCTCGTCGTCGATGCGTTGGTAGCGGACGCCGGAGAGCTGGGTGACGCCGGAGTCCTTGAGCACCGCCCGGTGCGCCCAGCCGGAGGTCTTGCCCAGTCCGGCGCCGATGGGCGTGGTCTTGCGCTGCAGCAGGAAGACCTCGCGGGCCGCCTTGCGTGGCGCCTTGGCGACCAGACCGCCGGGGACGTCGTCGTCGCGGCTCACGCCCCAGTGCGCCAGCCAGTCGTCGGTGGTCTCGCTCGGGTCATGGGTGAGGAAGTGGCTGACGTCGACGCCGATCCCGCCGGCCCCGATCACCGCGACCCGCGCACCCGGCGTCACCGATCCGCTGAGCACCTCGGGGTAGCGGAGCACCTTCGGGTGGTCGATGCCGGGCAGGTCGAGCTCGCGCGGACGGACGCCGCTCGCGACTACCACGTCGTCGAACCCGGCGAGGTCGGCGGCCGTCGCGGTGGTGGAGAGCCGGATCTCGACGCCGAGCCGGGCCAGGCGCGCGGTGTAGTAGCGGATCGTCTCGCGGAAGTCCTCCTTGCCGGGGATCGCCGCCGCGTAGCGGAACTGGCCCCCGATGCTCGCCGCCGCCTCGAAGAGGGTGACGTCGAGACCGCGCTCGGCCGCCGTCACCGCTGCCGAGAGGCCGGCCGGTCCGGCGCCCACGACGGCGACCGAGCGCCGGTGCCGGGTCGGGGTGATCAGCAGCGTGGTCTCGTTGCAGGCACGCGGATTGAGCAGGCAGGAGGCGGTCTTGTTGCGGAACGCGTGGTCCAGGCAGGCCTGGTTGCAGGCGATGCAGGTGTTGATCTCCGCCGCGCGATCCTCGGCCGCCTTGTTCACGAAGTCGGGGTCGGCCAGCAGGGGGCGGGCCATCGAGACCAGGTCGGCGTCGCCGTCGGCGAGGATCTGCTCGGCGAGCTCGGGGGTGTTGATCCGGTTCGAGGCGCAGACCGGGACCGACACGACCTCCTTGAGTCGGGCCGTCCACGGCACCCAGGCGCCTTGCGGGACCGGCGTGATGATCGTCGGCACGCGTGCCTCGTGCCAGCCGATGCCGGTGTTGAAGACGCTCACGCCGGCCGCCTCGAGCGCGGTGGCCAGGGCGGCGATCTCCGTCCAGGTCTGGCCGTCCTCGACCAGGTCGAGCAGGGAGATCCGGTAGATGATCGGGAACTCGTCGCCGACCAGCGCGCGGGCCCGCCGGACGACCTCGACGGGGAAGCGCATCCGTCGCTCCGCGCTGCCGCCCCACTGGTCGGTCCGGTCGTTGGTGCGTGCGGCGAGCATCTGGTTGATGAAGTAGCCCTCCGAGCCCATCACCTCGACGGCGTCGTAGCCGGCCTTCTTGGCCAGCGCGATGCTGCGTGCGAAGTCGTCGGCGGTGCGGTCGATCGCCTTGCTGGAGAGGCGCTTGGGACGGAACGGGGTGATCGGCGACTTGCGGTCGGAGGCGCCGGCGTTGAACGGGCTGTAGCCGTAGCGGCCGGCGTGGATCACCTGGAGCGCGATCGCGCCGCCCTCGGCATGCACGGCGGCGGTGATCTGGCGGTGCCGCTCCGCGTCCAGGCGGGTGCGCATCTCCCCGGCCAGGGGCTTGAGCCAGCCGCGCCGGTTCACCGCGAAGCCGCCGGTGATGATCAGGCCGACCCCGCCGGCGGCACGCTCCGCGTAGAAGGCGGCCAGCTTCGGGAGGTTCCAGGCGAAGTCCTCGAGGCCGGTGTGCATCGAGCCCATCACCACGCGGTTGCGTAGGCGCAGGCCGCCGATCGTCAGCGGTGCGAGCAGGTGGGGGTAGGGCATGGTCACTCCTTGGCGGTGTGCGCGGTGAGGTACTCGGTGAGCCAGTCGATCCAGAACTGCTCCAGGCGCAGGCCGCCGCGCAGGACCAGGTAGTGGTCGAGGTCCTGGCCGGTCAGCTCGGCGGGCTCGGGGTAGTCGCGAGCACATAGCTGCTGGTAGAGCTCGCGGCGGGCCAGATGGTCGGCGATCAGGCGCCGGACGTCGTCGAGGATCGCGGTGCGGTCCGCGGCATAGGAGGCGCCGCGCAGCCGGACGGCGAGGTCGCTGCGCGCAGCGAGCGGTGCCGTGGGCTCGGCCAGCCAGCGGCGGAGCTCGGCGTGCCCGGCCGGCGTCACCACATAGACCTTGGTGTCGGGGCCGTCGGCCTGGGCGACCACCTGCGAGGAGAGCCAGTCGCGCTCCTGCATCCGCGCCAGCACCTTGTAGATCTGCTGGTGCGTGGCCTGCCAGAAGAAGCCGATCGAGGCGTCGAAGCGGCGGGTCAGCTCCATTCCGGCGCCGGCGCGCTCGGCGAGGGAGACCAGGAGGGCATGTTCGAGGGCCACGCTACGAGAATGCCTGCTATGCAACTAGTTGCATAGCAGGTGTGGCCCGCGTCACAGTGAAGTAGAACAGGTTACTGGTTGGTCGGCCCTGCAACTCTGACACCAGATCTGTCACAATCGCGGCATGACTTTCGAACTCGGTCAGGGCACTGGCCCGCTGCGCGGCGTCAAGGTCGTGGAGATCGCCGGAATCGGCCCCAGCCCCCATGCCTGCATGATGCTCGCCGACCTCGGCGCCGACGTGATCCGCATCGAGCGGCCCGGCGGCCAGGCGCTCACCGGCGGCAGCCACGACCTGCTCAACCGTGGCCGGCCCAGCGTCGCGCTGAACCTCAAGGACCCGGCTGCCGTCGAGACCGTGCTCCAGCTGGTCGAGGACGCCGACGTGCTGATCGAGGGCATGCGCCCCGGCGTCACCGAGCGGATGGGGATCGGCCCGGACGACTGCTTCGCCCGCAACCCGCGCCTGGTCTACGGCCGGATGACCGGCTGGGGCCAGACCGGCCCGTTCGCCCACGTGGCCGGCCACGACATGAACTACATCGCGATCACCGGCACCCTGCACGGGCTCGGGCAGGTCAAGGAGAAGCCGCAGTTCCCGGGGAACCTGGTCGGCGACTTCGGTGGCGGCTCGACCTACCTGGTGATCGGCATCCTGGCCGCCCTGCTCGAGGCCAAGGCCTCCGGTCAGGGACAGGTCATCGACGCCGCGATCGTGGATGGCACCGCCAACCTCAACGCGATGGGCGCCGCGTTCCTGGCCGGTGGCGGCTTCAAGGAGGAGCGCGCCTCGAACCTGCTCGACGGCGGCGTCCCCTACTACGACATCTACGAGACCGCCGACGGCGAGCACATGTCGGTGGGCTCGCTGGAGCCGCAGTTCTACGAGGTCCTGATCGACCTGCTCGGCGTCCGCGAGACCGCGCCGGACCGCTACGACCCGGCCAACGGCGAGGCGCTGCGCGCGCTGTTCACCGAGACCTTCAAGTCGAAGACCCAGGCCCAGTGGGTGGAGATCTTCGAGGGCACCGATGCCTGTGTCGCCGGGATCATCCCGATGAGCGAGGCGATCAAGCACCCCCACATGGCGGCGCGCGAGGTCTTCGTCGAGCACCACGGCATCGTCCAGCCGCAGCCCGCGCCGCGCTTCTCGCGCACCGCGGCGACCCTGTCCCACCCGCCGGCGCCCCAGCCGGGCGCCCACACCCGCGAGGCGCTGGCCGCCTGGGGTGTCGGCGACGTCGACGCGCTCCTGGAGAGCGGCGCCGCCGTCCAGG
>NZ_BAAALG010000008.1:69250-88509 GCF_039528155.1 Nocardioides dubius
CGCCCCAGCTCGACAACCCAATGTGACCTCAGCGTCGCCTTTTGCCGCGAAACCGAGCGCTGAGGTCACATCTGGCGTCAGCTCTGCAGGCGGGCCAGCTTGTCGGGGTTGCGCTGCACGTACAGCTCGGTGACCAGGCCGCCCTCCACCCGGAAGGTCGCGATCAGGTCGACCCGGCCGGCCACGGTCATCTGGAAGCCCGGCCAGCCGTTCACCTCGACGGCAGTGAACTCGGCGTCCTGCGGCCACACGCCCAGCAGGAAGCGCCAGACCTTGTCCTGGCCGTGGATCGGGCGCAGTGCCGCCTTCACCTTGCCGCCGCCGTCGGAGTGCAGCACCACGTCCGGGGCGAGCAGGCCGAGCAGCTGCTCGATCTCGCCGGTCTGCACCGCCAGGCTGAAGCTGCGGGCCACCTGTTCGTGCTCGCTGCGACTCACCTCCCCGCGCGGACGACGCTCGCTGACGTGCGCCCGGGCCCGGCTGGCCAGCTGACGCACCGCGGCCGGCGTCCGGTCCAGGGTGGCGGCGATCTCGTCGTAGTCGAAGCCGAACACCTCGCGCAGGCAGAAGACCGCCCGCTCCAGCGGGGAGAGCGACTCCAGCACCACCAGCATGGCGAAGGAGACGGAGTCGGCCAGGGCGACGTCGTCGGCGACGTCGCCGCGGGTGAGCAATGGCTCGGGCAGCCAGGGCCCGACGTAGGTCTCGCGTCGGCGGGTGGCCGCCCGCATCCGGTTCAACGACTGGCGGGTGGCGATCCGGACCAGGTAGGCGCGCGGATCCCGGACCGCGCCCCGGTCGACCTCCGACCAGCGCAGCCAGGTCTCCTGGACGACGTCCTCGGCGTCCGCTGCCGAGCCGAGCATCTCGTAGGCCACCGTGAAGAGCAGGTTGCGATGGGTGAGGAACGGGTCCGCACCGGTCTCGTGGTCAGGGCTCAACGGGGTACCTCGCATTGGTCGGCGAAGCCCTGGCTGCGCAGGCCGAGGGCGGCGTTCATCCGGGAGCGCTCGTTCTCCACGGCCACCATCATCGTCAACTCGACGAACGCCTTCACGCCGATCGCGTCCCGGAGTGTCGCGGCCATCTCGTCGGTGACCTCCGGCGGCGTCACCGTCATCGCCTCGGCGTACTCCATCACCTGGCGCTCCAGCTCGGAGAAGACGGCCGACTCCCGCCAGCGCGGCACCTCGCGCAGCCGACTGGTGTCGAGCCCCTCGGAGTGCGCGGCGTAGTAGCCGAAGTCCAGGCACCAGCTGCACCCGATCACCGCCGCGCTGCTCATCACGGCCAGCGTCTTGAGGTCCGGGTCGAGTGCCTTCAGCCGGCTCACCCCGAACTCCATGGCGGCGGAGGCCCGGAAGACGCCCGGGTGGTTCCAGGTGGTCAGCACGACGTCGGGGACCTCGCCGCCGTAGGCCCGCCGGCTGAACCAGGTGACGAGGCGGCCGACGGCGCCGCGCGGCTCCGTCATCGGGACCCGAGCCTCGCTGCGGCGGGTGATCGTCTCGGTGTTCGTCATCGCTTCCTCCGGTGCTCGGCGGCGGGGATCGCCGCGCTCGAACACCAGACACCGGCCGGTCCGGATCTGTGACATGTGTCGGTGAGGCCACTTCTTCCGGGCGGGCCGGGTAGGTTGTCACGCGGGTGTCCCGGGTCCGCCCCGGGCCCACCCAAGTCGAGGAGCGCGCGTGAACGGCAAGGCAACCACCATCGATCGCGAGGCCATCGTGCCTGCTGTGGTCGGGGCGATTCCCAGTGTCGTGGCGCTGGCCACCGGCCGTCGCCGGACCGCTGCCGCGCTGCTCGCGCTGCCGGCCGGCCTGGTCGCGTTCTTCCGCGACCCGCAGCGCAGCGCCGACGTCGCCGCCGTCGACGAGGATGCCGTGCTCGCTCCCGCTGACGGCAAGGTGATGTACGCCGGCCCCGGTCAGCCGGAGGTCGCGCCCGAGGGTGAATGGCAGCAGATCAGCATCTTCTTGTCGGTCTTCGACGTGCACATCAACCGGGCGCCGTACGGCGGCACCGTGGAGTCGGTGCACTACCGCCCCGGCAAGTGGCTGGCCGCCTACAAGTTCGAGAGCGCCTTCGAGAACGAGCGCAGCGACATCACGATGGTCCGCACGGTGCGCGGCGAGCAGCGCCGCTACGTCTTCCGTCAGATCGTCGGCCTGGTCGCGCGCCGCGTCGTCACCCGGGTCAAGGCGGGGGACACCGTCGCCACCGGCGAGCGGATCGGCCTGATGAAGTTCGGCTCCCGGATGGACATCTTCCTTCCGCCCGAGGTGAAGCTCACCGTCGAGACCGGTCAGCGCACCGTGGCCGGTGAGACGGTCGTGGCGCACTGGCCTGGAGCGGCGGTCTGAGCGCCATGACCGGGCGCACTCTGCGTCGGCGGCGGATGTTCGCGCGCTGGCGGATCCAGTCGCACTCCGGCGCCGACGTCGTCTCCCTGCGTCAGCTCGGCGCGAAGGAGCAGCTGCGGGTCACCGCGCCGTCGCTGATCACCACGCTGAACATGGCGTGTGGCTTCTCCTCGGTGCTGCTGGCGACCAACGGGCACAGCCTGTGGGCGGCTGCGCTGATCGCGCTGGCGATCATCTTCGACATCGCCGACGGCGCGGTGGCCCGGCTGGTCGGCGCGACGTCGCCGTTCGGCATCCAGCTCGACTCGCTGGCCGACCTGGTCTCCTTCGGACTCGCTCCCGCGGTCCTGGTCTACACCTGGGTGCTGCCCGACCACCCGTGGCTGGCGTGGGCGGTGGCGTTCTTGTGGGTCGCCTGCGCGGCCTTCCGCCTGGCGCGCTTCAACTTCACCATCGACCCCACCGACGACAAGCGCTACTTCACCGGGCTGCCGAGCCCGGCCGGCGCCGCGGTGGTGATGTCGACGGTTCTCGCTTTGGACAGCCCGGACGTCGCCGATCTCGGCGTCGGTCCGTCGATCCTGGTGCCGCTGCTGATCAGCGTGGTCCCGGCCTGGCTGATGGTGAGCACGATCCGGTTCCGCTCGTTCCGCAACCTGCTCTCGCCGCAGACGCCGCGAGCGCGGGCGATCACCGGCGCGGTGATCGCGGCCGTGGTGATCGGCCTGGTGGTCACGCCGGCGGCGACCACCTTCGTCGTGGCCTACTGCTACGTGCTGACGGCGCCGCTGGGCGTGCTGAGCGCGCCGTTGCGACGCCGGCTCTTCGGTGAGGAGTCGGTGGCTCCGCCGCGCCAGCGCCAGCAGTCCGTCTTCCTCCCGCTCGCGGGTGAGGACGAGTTCGACGCCGCAGACGGGGAGTGCGAGGAGTAGCTCCTCCACAGCCCCGAAGTCGAGGGTTGACGTCGAACAGGTGTTCGATCATGGTGGATGCATGGCAGCTGTCGTCACCACCCTGGTCCAGGAGGTGCAGGCCCTGAGGGCCCGCCTCCTGGCTGGTGAGCGCGGGCAGGCAGGCCGCCTCCCGGCTGCCGACCCGGCGGGGCTGATCGACCTGATCACCGCCCTGGAGGAGTTGAAGTCCGCGAGCTGTGCGGCGCAGGCCGAGGCCGCGACGTCGTTCGACGCGGCCCGGCGCTCCCAGGCGGCGGCCGCGGGCGTCCCCGCATCCCGGCGTGGAGTCGGGGTCGCGAACGAGGTCGCGCTCGCCCGTCGGGAGTCACCGCATCGGGGGCAGGCCCTGCTCGGGATGGCGAAGGCGCTGTCTGCCGAGATGCCGCACACCCTCGACCGCCTGCGGGACGGCTCGCTGAGCGAGTTCCGCGCCATGCTGCTCGTGCGCGAGTCGGCGTGCCTCGAGGTGGAGCACCGGATCCTGCTCGACAAGGAGCTCTGTGCCGATCCGGCGTGCCTGATCGGTGTCGGCACCCGCGAGCTCATGGTGCTCGCGCGCCGGCTGGTCGCCGAGCTCGATCCGGCTGCCGTGGTTCGCCGGGCTCGCAAGGCGGAGGTGGATCGCACCGTCACCGTGCGGCCGGCGCCCGACACGATGGGCTACCTGACCGGCCTGATGCCGGTCGCCCAAGCGGTGTCCGCCTATGCGTCTCTGCGCAAGGCGGCCGAGGCGGCGAGGGCTGCCGGTGATCCGCGCTCCCTGGGGCAGTTGATGGCGGATCTCCTCCTGACGCGGCTGACGGGCGTGGCCGACACCGGCTCTGCCGACTCCGCCCCGGCGGTCCCGGTGGCACTCACGATCACCCTCTCGGACGAGACGCTGGCCGGCGGTCATGCGGCAGCGGACCTGACGGCACCGGGGGTGGCGCCCGAGGTGCTTCCTGCCGAGATCGCCCGCCTGCTGGCGGGGCGTGCCCTGGAGTCCGGGGTCGCCGCCTGGTTCCGCAGGCTCTACCTGAGCCCGCAGGGCGCGCTGGTCGCGATGACCAGTCGGCAGCGCACCTTCCCGAACGGGATGGCTGAGTTCCTCTGCCAGCGAGGGATCGGGATCTGTGCCACGCCGTACTGCGACGCCCCGGTTCGTCACGCCGACCACATCGTCGGTGCCGAGTACGGCGGCCAGACCTCACTCCAGAACGGTCAGGGGCTCTGTGCCGCCTGCAACTACGCCAAGCAGGCGGCCGGCTGGTTCCAACAGCCCCTCCGCGCTCCCGGTGAGCCGCTGCAGGTCGAGACGATCACCCCGACCGGCCATCGCTATAACGCACGCGCCCCCGCCCCGCCGGGCCGGATCAGCGCTTGACCTTGGCGGTCTTCGCTGAGGTGCGCGTCGCCGCGATCAGTCGACCTGGTGGGCTCTGTCCCATTCGTCCATGACGATCAGCGTCTTGGTGCCGGCGACGAGACCGGTGCGACGGAAGCCGTTGACGACCTCCTGCAGGTGGTGCACGTCGCGCACCTGCAGCTTGATCAACAGGTCTGGATCTCCGGAGATGGTGAAGGACTGGGCCACCTCGGGCACCGTACGCAACATCTCCAGCAGCTCGCCGGTCTCGGTGGAGCCGTTGAGACGGACCTCGGTGAAGGCGGTCAGGCCGGCCGCAGCCACGTCGACGACGGCGGTGTAGCCGCGGATCACGCCGTCCGACTCCATCCGGGCGATCCGGCGTGCCACCGGTGCGGGGGAGAGCCTGACCTCGCGGGCGATCTCGCTCAACGGCATCCGGGCATTGCTGCGCAGCAGGCGGAGGATCTCGACGTCGGTGGCGTCCATGCGGCGAGCCTACGGGTTGAGCGAATGATTCACGCGCTGCACGCATGAATCGTGCGCACACTCATGCGTGTCTTCAGTCGCCGATCCTGCGGCCTTGGCGGATTCCTTGCGTGCGACTGCCGCATTCCTGGCTCCACTGTCAGGGTGTGGAATCGGTGAGGCGTGATCCCCGCACCTGCCTCCTCTCCTGATGGGACGAACAGATGTCGCAGCTCCAGACCGCCGCCGGCCCGGTCGCCGACCAGCAGACCCTGAACGCCATCGCGGAGAAGGTGCGCTGGCTGGCCACCTCGATCGTGGACGCCGCCAACAGGCGTCGCCCCAACCCGAGCGGAGTGAAGGTCGGCGGGCACCAGGCCTCGAGTGCCTCGATGGTGGAGATCATGACGTCGCTCTGGTTCGCCGAGCTGGACCACACCGACCGGGTCGCGGTGAAGCCGCACGCCTCGCCGGTGCTGCACGCCATCAACTACCTGCTCGGACAGCTCGACGAGGGCTACCTGGAGCGGCTGCGCGAGAAGGGTGGCCTGCAGTCCTACCCGAGCCGGCTCAAGGACCCGGGAACGGTCGACTTCTCCACCGGCTCGGTCGGCATCGGCGCCACCGCTCCGCTGTGGGCGGCGCTCTCGCATCGCTACCTGCGCTCCCGCTTCGCCTCCACGCCCACCGCCGGGCGGTTCATCAGCCTGCTCGGTGACGCCGAGCTCGACGAGGGCGCGATCTGGGAGGCGGTCGCCGACCCCGCCGTGGCCAAGCTCGGTGAGCTGATGTGGATCGTCGACCTGAACCGGCAGTCGCTGGACCGGGTGGTTCCCGACATCCAGATCGCTCGGCTCCAGGGCATGTTCGAGGCGGCGGGGTGGCAGGTGATCACCCTCAAGTGGGGACGCACGGTCTCCGCACTCTTCGAGCAGCCGGGCGGTGCCGAGCTGCGTCAGCGACTGGAGTCGATGCCGAACGAGGAGTACCAGCGGATGCTGCGCGCGGACGCTGCCGAGGTGGCCGAGCGGCTGCTGGGCGAGACCAGCAGCGCCGCACTCCAGGCGCTGGTCGGCGGCATCGCGCCCGAGAACCTCGCGGTCGCCGTCCGCGACCTGGGTGGACACGACATCGGGCTGCTGCTCGACACCTACCGCCAGGTCGACGACGAGCGCCCGACGGTGATCTTCGCCTACACCGTGAAGGGGCGCGGGCTGCCGATCGAGGGTCACCCCAACAACCACTCGGCGCTGCTGACCGAGGCGCAGATCGGCGAGCTCGCCGAGCGCACGGGGAGCTCGCTCGACGACCCCTGGCGACGGTTCGCCGCAGGCAGCGTCGAAGAGCGCCTGTGCGTGGAACGCGCCGGGGCCCTGGAGCGTGCGTCGCTGTCGCCGACCACGGCGAGCACTCTGCCGCCGTCGCTCGGCTACGCGCACAAGGCGGTCATCTCCACCCAGGCGGCGCTGGGTCGTCTGCTCTCGGACATCTCCCGGGTCGCGCCCGAGACGGCGTCGCGGATCGTGACCTGCAGCCCCGACGTGGCGTCGTCGACGAACCTCGGTGGGTGGATCAACAAGACCGGCGTGTGGTCGGCCGCGGATCGCCGGGACTGGTTCGCCGACGACAAGGAGGGGGTGCTGCGGTGGTCGGAGGCCACCTCGGGACAGCACATCGAGCTCGGCATCGCCGAGGTCAACCTGGTCTCGCTGCTGGGCGAGCTCGGAGCCACCTGGAGCCGGTGGGGCGAGCGGCTGATCCCGATCGGCACCATCTACGACCCGTTCGTCACCCGCGCGCTGGAGCCGTGGTCGTACGGCATGTACGCCGGTGGCCAGTCGATCCTGGTCGGCACGCCGTCAGGTGTGACGCTGGCGCCGGAGGGTGGCGCGCACCAGTCGATCACCACCCCGTCGGTGGGGCTGGAGCAGCCGAGCTGCGTGGCCTGGGAGCCCGCCTTCGCCCAGGACCTCGAGTGGACGATGCTGCACGCGATGGGGCAGGTCGGCGTGCCCGGCGGGACGTCGGCCTACTTCCGGCTGACGACGCGTCCGGTGCCGCAGGAGCTGGCAGCGATTCCGGAGGATGCGCATCTGGTCGAGCGTCGACGCCGGCATGCCCTGGCCGGTGGCTACCGGCTGCGTGGCGACGCGGCGCAGGACGAGGTGACCCTGGTGGGCGTCGGCGCGATCCTGCCGGAGGTCTGCGCGGCCGCGGACTCGTTGGCCGGTGCCGGAGTGCGGGTCGGGGTGATCGTGCTGACCAGCCCCGATCTCGTCTACCGCTCCTTCGACAGTCGCGGGCGGGTGGCGGCGCAGGCGGACGGCTCGATCGTCGACGTGCTCTTCCCGGCCGAGCACCGGGCGCCGATCGTCAGCATCCAGGACGGCCACCCGCACACCCTCAGCTTCCTCGGCGCGATCCGCGGAGACCGCTCGATCAACCTCGGGGTCCGGGGCTTCGGCCAGTCCAGCAGCCTCGCCGACGCCTACGCCCTGCACGGCATCGACACCGCCTCGATCGTGGACGCCGCCCTCACGCTGACCGGCCGCTGAGGACGCGGGGGCGAAGCTTTGCCCACGTCGTGCACAAGGGCAGGTTTGCGTACCTTGTCCGCTGGTTGACGATGATTGTCATGGCGGTCACAAGTTCCGCATCTATCTGCTGCCGGCGCCTGACTTCGCATTTCCCGTGGCCCGCACCGTGGCTAGCGTCAGATCCTGCTCGGCCGGAGGGCCCGGTCGATTCGGGACGGCGAAGGAACTGGCAATGCGCATACAGGTGATTCTGGGGATGAGCGGAGCAGCGGTGCTCATGGCGTCGTGCTTAACGATGTCCCCCGCAATGGCAGGACTGAGCAACACGAGTGTGCATCGGGAGACCGGCTCCTCGGCGTGCTCGGACAACCTGCGAAACCGTGCTCGCTTCGTGCATGACACCGACAATCTCAAGGCGATAGATGACTGCGCCGACGGATGGGGAGCAGAGAGTGAACTCCTTCTCCAGACCGGTACCTATCGGCTCTGCTACAACGGGAGCGGCAATGGCACCACGGTGACCTGCAACTACAACTTCGCCGAAGGGATTCTCGGGGAGATCCTCGCCCGCTCCGTCGACAACGGTGACTTCCGCGGTTCCGGCGACGTGAAGCCGATCATTACGTGAGTCGGTGTCGGCGGATCTTGGCGTCCTGTTTCCTGCCGGCGGTGCTCTCGGTCCTGTTGTCGGCCTGCGCCGGAGACGCCTCTGACGGCGACCGCAGCTATCGGACGCCTGAGCTGGAATCAGTGCCGGTTGTCGAGTCAAGTCTCACGGTTCCGTTTCAGCAGTACGAGCTCTCGTTCGCGGAACGTCAACGGATGCAAGTGGGACACGCCCGCCTACTGGAGAGATGCATGTCAGAACGGGGGTTTTCCGTGGCGGTGGCGGGTGACTTCGTCCTCGGTCACCAACGTGACGGCGTGATGGATCCCGCGATGTGGGGTGGGCCGTTTGGGACGATGCCTCTGGAGCACGCCCGTCGTTACGGTTACAAACCAGAGAAGGACGGGCCCTTCGTCAAAGGCCCGGGCTTCTATCTCAGCAATCCGGGTCACCTCTTCCTGGAGACCGGGAAGATCACGGAGGACCAGCTGGCCCCCGCAGAACGGGCCTACTACGGCGCGGATGGCGATTCCGGTTGCGTAGATCGGGTGGAGGAGCAGATCGGCGTGAGCCTCGTCGACTTCATCGACCTGCGCTCTGACGTCAGCCAGCTGGCGCGCGAGCATCCCCGAGTCGAGAGCGCCATGCGTGCGTGGGTCGAGTGCATGGCACAGTCGGGATACCGGTATTCCCAGGTCTGGGAGGCGAGCCAGAGGTACGGCACCGCGCCGGTCTCTCAAGTCCAGGTGGAGACGGCGGTCGCGGACGTTCGGTGCACCCGGCAGAGTCATTGGGCGGACTACTTCTACGCAGCCGTCGCCGACTACCAACGTCAAGCCATCGAACGCACGCCCGATCTCCTTGAGGGCGCTCTGGAGTCAGAGAAGGCCCGTCTTCTCGCCATCGAAGCCGAGCTCGCTCGTGCGCGGTGAGGGGCCCTCACGGCATTCTGTGTGGGTGGCGGGCGTCCTGGTCACTGCGCTCCTCACGACAGCGATGGGCTACATCGCCGGCTCGCGGGTCCGCTCGCCTCAGGAGGCGGCGGCCTCGGCGAGGCCACCGGCGACTTCGGAGATCTTCGTGGAGGTGCGGAAGGGCTCGATTCAGCATCGTGCCCGGTTCGAAGGCGCGGTGATGTGGCACAAAGAGTTCAGCGTCGAGTCGGCGACCGTGGGATCGGCGGCTCGTCCGATCGTGACTCGGGTGCCGCTTGCGAAGAACGTCGGGTTCGACGCCGGCGCGGTTCTCCTCGAGATTGCGGACAGGCCGGTGATCGCGCTCCAGGGCTCGGTGCCGATGTTGCGTGACCTGGCGTCTGGTGCTCGCGGCCCCGACGTCACGCGACTGCAAGAGGCGCTAGCAGACGCTGGCCACTACCACGGGGTCGTCGACGGCCGATTCGGAGCGCTGACCGAGGCGGCTCTCAGGAGTGTGTACGAGGCGGCCGGCTATACCGTCCCGTTGCGTTCCGGTCGGGGCCGTGAAAATGCGGCCCCCCGCGCGCCAGTCGCCTTGGCATCGGAGTTGACGTTCGTGCCGTCGCTGCCCGGCACACTCCTCAGCTACCCCGCAGGTTTGGGAGAGGAGGTCGAAGGCGCCGTGGCCACGCTCGGCATGGGAGGGCTCGTCGTCACCACGGAGATGACGGCGGATTGGCTGCCGGCCCTGAAGCAGGGTGGCGACCGGGTGAGGATCACCATCGAGGGTGCAGGACGCAGGCGACTTCGTGGGCAGGTGACCGGCTTCAGTCGGCCGCATCTTGTGGACGGCGAGCGGCTGGTCCGAGTGGGGCTCAGCCCTGTCGTGGGACGATTGCGACCGGGAGCGTTCGATGCCGGCGTCCAGGTCGAGATCAGCGAACGGAAGGGGCCGGAGGGACTCAAAGTTCCCCTCTCGGCCATATTCGTCTCGGCCGAGAGCGGGGACTTCGTGAGGGTCCTAGGCGGTGACGGCTCGATCGCGGTCGCGCCGGTCCAGGTCAAGGTCACGGGGAATGGCTCCGCGATCGTAGAAGCGCGACAGCGCGGCGCCCTTGCGGTGGGGGATCGCGTCGCGGTTGGCCTCGCGGCACCATGAGCATGCAGGCTGCCCCCGTCATCGAGGCTCGGCGTCTTTCCCGAACCTTCGCAGGCCCAATCCCGGTGCATGCGTTGCGAGAGGTTGACCTGACAGTTCAGAGTGGTGCCTTCGTTACAGTGGTCGGCCCTTCGGGGTCGGGCAAGTCGACTCTCCTGCAACTTCTCGGTCTGCTGGACACGCCAACCTCCGGCAGCTACCGACTTGGCGGGCGCGAGACCGCCCAGTTGACCGAAGGCGCCCGGTGCGGACTCAGGGCGACGGCGATCGGCTTCGTATTCCAATCCTTCCACCTTCTTGACGGCAGGACTGCACGTCAGAACGTGGAACTCGCACTGCTCTACCGTGGCGTCGGCGCGCGGAGCGCGGCCGAGCGCGCGCGAGGCGCGTTGGAGCGCGTCGGGCTGGGCGATCGGGCCGACCAAAGGGTCCGCACGATGTCGGGAGGTGAGCGCCAGCGCGTGGCGATCGCACGAGCGGTCGTCGGAGGTCCGCACGTCGTGCTGTGCGACGAGCCCACCGGAAGTCTGGACTCGACCAACAGCGGCCTGGTGATGGATCTCTTGGTTGACCTCAACCGAGACGGCACCACCATCATCGTGATCACGCACGACGAGGCGGTCGCCTCCCTCGGCAGCCAGCGGCTGGCGATCATCGACGGTGTCCTGAGATGAGCGGTGGATCACCCAACCGGGTGGCCTGGCGTCGGGTACTTACCGAAGCCATTGCCGGCCTCGGCAGCAGTCCGGCCCGCTCCATTCTGGCGGCAATGGGCACACTGGTCGGAGTCGGCTCGGTGGTCACCGTTCTCGGCCTGACTGCCACGGCGAACGGTCAGATAGACGAGTCCTTCACGAAGCTCTCCTCGACTTCGATCCGCGTGGACGTCAATGAGGCGGTGGGCGCGAGCACCTTCCCGCGCAGGGCCATCAGTCGAGTCAACGGGATCGAGGGCGTTGTCGACGCTGCGGTGGTCGCCACGATCGACAACGGTGAGCCAGCGCAACTACACCCCGGAGCGCCGGACCCGGGCAGTGAATCGCCGCGAGTAGCGGGGGTGAGTGTGGGCTACTGGCGAACCGTCGATGCTCCCCTGTTGCAAGGCAGGCTCATCGATGCTCGTCTGGCACGAGAGCCAGTCGCAGTTCTGGGAGAACGGACTGCGCAGCGGCTTGGGGTCACTGACGTTGCCGATCAGGTGATGATCACCTTTCGTGGAGTGCGGTTCCTCGTCATCGGCATCACTGGTCCTGCCTCCCGCGACCAGGTGACGGCCGGGGACATCGCGATCCCGCACGCCTTCGTCCGTGACTGGCTGCCACCGGACCTCTACACAGAGCAGATGCTGGTGGTCACCGAGGTCGGCGCAGGCGAGGCTGTTGCGACGCAGGTCGCGACCGCGGTTGCGCCGTTCCGCCCGGAGTCGGCGGTCGCGCACTACACGGCCCGCCCGCGAGTAGTCGATGACGCGGTATCGGCGGAGCTGCGAAGCCTCTTCCTGATGTTGGCGCTCATATCGACGGGCATAGCTGGGCTCGGCATAGTCAACGTCTCGTTGATGGCGGTCCTTGAACGGCGGCGTGAGATCGGGTTGCGCCGCGCCCTCGGGGCGCGTCGGGGCCACATCGTCATGCAGTTCGTCGTGGAAGCAGGCATCGTCGGCATCATGGGCGGCGCGGTGGGTGGTGCGGTCGGCCAACTCGCAGTGGTCGCCGTCAGCAAGTGGCAGGGGTGGACGACGACCCTGGAGCCGCTCGTGACGC
The DNA here is from genome assembly GCF_039528155.1 of Nocardioides dubius. Taxonomy (NCBI): domain Bacteria; kingdom Bacillati; phylum Actinomycetota; class Actinomycetes; order Propionibacteriales; family Nocardioidaceae; genus Nocardioides; species Nocardioides dubius. The sequence goes on from NZ_BAAALG010000008.1 coordinate 81,366, forward strand.
TCGGCGCTGCGCCGCTCGGGCTATGTCTGGGTGTCCTGGCCGGTCTCTACCCGGCTTTGCGCGCTGCCCGAGTCTCTCCCGTGGAAGCATTGCGCGCCGGTGCGTGAGCGATCAGCCTGACACCTGCCGATTCCCCCGCGCGGGGGTGGCGACCACCGTCGGCACACGGCACGCTTGCCGCCATGACGGAACGGCTGCGCGACATCCCACGCCGGTTCATCGCGCTCGCGGTGATCGGGGCGGTGGCGACCTGGTACCTGGGCCAGCGGACCTGGTGGAACCCCTGGCTGGAGGGGACGGAGAACAGCCTCTCGCCCGGGTGGGCCGAGTTGGTGGGCGACGTCGCGACCCTGGTGTGGGCAGTGGTTCCGCTGGTCGCGCTGCTCCGGCCCTGGCTCGCCCTCTGCGCTGCTCTGGTGCCCTATCTGTTGCTCTGCGTGGTCTCCGTCCAGGACGAGATCCCGGTGATCTGGGCACTCCTCGGGTCCGGGCGCGCGGTGCCGATCACGCTGTTGGTCGCGGTGGCCTTCGCCGCCATGGTCGGGGTCTGGCACTCCAAGCGAGTGGCTGCGGCCTTCGCCGTCGCCTATCTGGTCCCGGTGGCCGGCTACTGCCTCGGATTCCACGCCTTCCTGCTCCCCTTCGGCGATCAGGTCGACAGTCAGTACGCCACCGTGGGGAGCAACCTGGTCACCTTCGCTGCCTACGGTGTCGTGCTCGGGATCGCGCTCGGGATCGCTGAACTGCTTCGTCGCGGCGTGCTGAAGGACCGCCGGGCTGAGGAGCTGGAGACACGCTCGAAGGAGATGGAGCGTGAGTCGATCGCGAGTGCCGAGCGGGCACGACTGGCCAGAGACCTGCATGACGTCGTCGCGCACCATGTCAGCCTGATCGCGGTGCGCGCCGAGACGGCGCCCTACACCGTTGACGACCTCAGTCCGGCCGCTGCCGGCGTGCTGGAGGAGATCGCCAGCGACTCCCGCACGGCGCTCGACGAACTTCGTGGGGTGCTCGGTGTGCTGCGGCGCTCTGACGAAGCGCCTGCCCTCTCGCCGTTGCCCCAGGCTGACCAGATCGGCGACCTGATCGAGCAGGCCCGCGCAGCCGGCGGTGACGTCTCCTGGCAACCGGCAGACCTCAGCGCGGTGACCCCGTCAGCGGGTCACGTCGCCTATCGCGTGGTGCAAGAGGCATTGACGAATGCGCGCCGGCACAGCCCGGGCGCCCCGATCCAGGTGCTCACGCTGCCGGCGAACGGCGGCATCGTGGTCCAGATCGTGAACCGGCAGGAAGAAAACGACGGAACCGAGGTGGTCGAAGGCCGGGGATTGGTGGGGATGCGCGAACGCGTCGAGGCACTCGGGGGCGTGCTCACGATCACCGCCGGGCCGGAGTTGGTCGTGCACGCCGAGATCCCGGCGGAGGGACGATGAGTCTGCGGGTCGTGATCGCTGATGACCAGCCTGTCATCCGCGAAGGGTTCGCCGCATTGCTGGAGGCGCAGGACGGCATCGCCGTGGTGGGGGTGGCCGCTGACGGCCGTGACCTGGTCGATCTCGTGCAGCGGGTGCAGCCGGACGTGGCACTCGTCGACATTCGCATGCCGGTTCTGGATGGGATCGCGGCCACCGCGCAGATCGCGCGCAGCGCCGCGACTCGAGTCCTCATCCTGACCACCTTCGACCTCGATGAGTACGTGTACGACGCGATCCGAGCCGGCGCCAGCGGCTTCCTGCTCAAGGACATCACCGCTGATCGACTGGTTGAGGCCGTGCGTCTGGTGGCGGAGGGTTCGATGTTGCTGGGGCCGGAGGTCAGCAGGCGGTTGGTCGCCGACTTCGCCGAACGGCGGACGGCGCTCGTCGAGGCCCCGCCGGATCTGACTGCTCGTGAACGAGACGTGTTGCTAAGCCTGGCGCGCGGGCTCTCGAACCAGGAGATCGCCGGGGAGTTGGTGATCGGTGCGGAGACCGTGAAGTCGCACGTCAGCGAAGTGCTGCGCAAGCTCGACCTGCGCGACCGGATTCAAGCCGTCGTCTACGCCTACGAGCACGGACTGGTGCAGCCAGGCAGCCCCGCCACCAGATAGCGGTTCTTCGGTGTCACCTGGTGACAGTAGACAACCGCCATCTTTCGTGACGGCGTCAGCGCCCCGGGATCTCCTTGCACGCCGCGACCAGCGTTCGGAAGGCGCCGTCGTCGGCAAGGTCAGCGGGGGCAGCGAGCACGATGCCGTCGCAGAGTCCGGCGTACCAGTCGTTCAGGACGGCGGGCAGCTCGGCGTAGGTGCCGTGCGGCACCAGGGTGTCGATCACCTCGTCGGTGAGGTGCTCACCCAGGCCGGCCCAGTCCTGGGCCTGCGCCATGGCGCTCAGCGTCTCTCCGAGCCCGGTCAGGCCGAAGACCTCGAGCTGACGGCGGTACGCAGGGGTGCTGTAGAGGAAGGCCAGCTCGGCGCGGCGGGCCTCGCGCTGGGCGGCCAGCGCTCCGGCGTCGGGGGCGAGCACCGGCTGCGGTCCGGCCACGATCCGGGGGAGTCCGGCACGCTGAACCGACTCTGCTCCGCGGTGCAGGGCCGGCAGGGCGTGCTCGCGCAGCATCCGCGGATGGGACGTGGTCGGGTGTGCCACGAAGCCATCCGAGCGGGTGCCGGCCAGCGCCGTCATCTGGGCGTTCACGCCGCCGGTCCAGATGCTCGGTGCCTCATGGTCGAGCGGCCCGGGGTTGAAGTAGGGCTGCAGCCGGGTGAACCGGTAGTGGCTGCCCTGGTGGTCCAGCTCGGCGCCGGTCTGGAAGCTGGCGAAGATCGCCCGCAACGCATCGATGTAGTCACCCAGCTGCGCCACCGGATCGGTCCACGGCATCGAGTAGCGCCCGACGATGTTGCCGCGCACCTGCGAGGCGACGCCGAGTTGGAACCGCCCGCCGGAGAAGCGGGACAGGTCCCAGGCTGCGACCGCGGTCACCATCGGGCTCCGCGTGAACGCCAGCACCATGCTGGTGCGCACGGTCAGCCGTGAGGTGGCCTGCAGGGCCAGGGCCGACACCGAGAACGGGTCATGGATGGTCTCCGGCACATGCAGGGTGTCGAAGCCGAGTGCCTCGATCCGGCGGGCCGCAGCAGCCACCGACGCCAGCTCGATCCGACCCGGCAGCGAGGCGATGATCTCCATCGCCGCATCGTAGGTGCGCCCGGGCGGGATCCGGGCCGCAGATCCCGTTCCTGCTCAGGAGCGCTCGAGCAGGAAGACCGGGATCTCCCGGTCGGTCTTGGTGGCGTACTCGGCGTACGGCGGGAAGGCCTCGACGGCGCGCGGCCACCACTCCTGCCGCTCGGCCGGCGTCGCCAGGCGGGCGGTGTAGCGGTGCGGCTCGGGGCCGTCCTGGAGCTGGACCTGCGGGTCGGCCAGGAAGTTGTGGAACCAGTCGGGGTGCTCGGGTGCGCCACCCTTCGAGGCGACGGCGGCGTAGACGCCGTCCTTCTCCACCCGCATCACCGGGTTCTTGCGCAGGTTGCCGGACTTGTGGCCCACCGAGGTGATCACCACGATCGGCATCCCGTTGATGGTGTTGCCCTTCTCCCCGCCGGTGCGCTCATAGAGCTCGACCTGATCGCGGACCCATTTCTGCGTGCTCGGAACGTATTCACCCATGTCGGGCTCAACCCCGCCAGCGGGCGAGCCATTCCGCGGAGACCTTGGCCAGCGCCATCTGCCAGGTCGGACCGAACGAGATCCGGCCGGCGCCTGCGCGGCGGTACATCTCCAGGTCGTCGACGTCGGGGCGCGCGATCGCGTTGACCGGCAGCGGCAGCTCGAGGCAGATCCGGGCCAGCGTCTCCTCCGAGTGGAAGGCGACCGGGTACAGCGCCGATGCGCCGGCCTCTGCGCAGAGCGCCATCCGGTTGATCGCCTCGTCGACCCGGCTGGCCTCGTCGCCGTGCTGGCCCTTGAACCAGTCGGTGCGGGCGTTGATCACCAGGTCCACGCCGGCGCGCACCGCCGCGGCGCGCAGGCCGGCGACGTACTCGGCGTGCTCCTCGGCCGAGCGCAGTCGCCCGCCCTCGGAGTGCACGGTGTCCTCGATGTTGAGCCCCACCGCGCCGGCACCCAGGACGCCGGTGACGACGGCCGCCGGGTCGAGGCCGTAGCCCGCCTCGACGTCCACCGAGACCGGGAGGTCGACGGCTCGGGTGATCTGCTCGACGCGGGTGATCAGCTCGGTGAAGGCCATCCCCTCGCCGTCGGGGCGGCCGATCGAGTCGGCGACCGGGTGGCTGCCCACGGTGAGCCCGGCGAAGCCGGCCTCGGCGGCCACCTTCGCGGACCAGGCATCCCAGACGGTGGGGAGCACGACGGGGTTGCCCGGCTGATGCAGCGCGAGCAGATCGGAGGCGAGTTCTGCGTTCGACTTGCGGCTTGCGTCATCGGTCATGTCCTCCAACATAGACGCCACGGCCACAAAGGTGGAGCCCCGAAATCGGCACCCGGCGGGTCGCCGTCCGCCCGCCGCCCGGCCGGACCGATGATGTTCGCATGCAGGTCGTTGCACACCGGGGCGCCAGTCACGAGATCGCCGAGCACACCACCGACGCCTACGCCGAGGCGATCCGGATCGGCGCCGACGGCCTCGAGTGCGACGTCCGGCTGACCGCCGACGGGCACCTGGTCTGCGTGCACGACCGCGACCTGCGCCGGACGGCGGCCTCGCGCGGCATCATCTCGGCGATGACGCTGGAGGAGCTGAACGCCTTCGACCTGGCGAGCTGGAAGGACCCCTGGCGCGACCTCGACGACGAGGCGCCGGTGCTCGACCCGGACCGTGGCAAGGTGCTCACCCTGCGCAAGCTGCTGCAGATGGTCGCGGACGCCGACCGCCGCGTCGAGCTGGCGATCGAGACCAAGCACCCCACCCGGTACGGAGGCCTCGTCGAGCGCCGGGTCGCGCACCTGCTCGCCGAGTTCGGCTGGACGGGCCCGGAGTCGCCGGTGCGGGTGATGAGCTTCTCCTTCACCGCGTTGCAGCGGATGCAGAAGCTGACCCCGGGCCTGCAGCTGGTGCAGCTGATCGACAAGGCCCACCACTGGCCGATGCTGCGCCGGATCGTCGACCCGAGCTGGATCATGGGCCCGGGCATCGGCGAGCTGCGCGACCATCCCGGACTCGGCAAGCACCTCAACCTGCACCACCGGCGGATCCACGTCTGGACGGTGAACACCCAGGCGGAGCTGGAGCTGTGCCAGTCGCTCGGCGTGGAAGCGGTGATCTCCGACCGCCCGGGCTACATCATGGACCTGCTGCGCAGGTAGCCTGCGCGGCATGGGTAAGCGCTCACGCAACAAGGGCCGGGAGGCCGTCGCCACTGCCGAGGGCGAGGTCGGCCCCCGCCAGCCGTGTCCGTGCGGCTCGGGTCGCCGCTACAAGGCGTGCCACGGAGCGACCGACGGTCCGCCGCCGGTCTTCAACGCACGTCCCTTCGGCCCGTACGCCGGTGAGTGCGACCTGATCGCGATGCGCGAGCTGGTGCCGGCCGCGACCGCGCCGCTCACGCTGAGCGAGGCCAGTGGCCATGCGGGCAAGGTGATCCGCCTCAACAGCCTGCTCCCGGGCGCTGCGCCGGCGATGGTGCGCGACACCGGCGAGATCTGGCTCGGCCTGCAGGTCCAGCACAACTTCGGCGACCCGGGCCGTGACCTGGGTGCGGTGCTGCTCAAGGCACTCGAGTCGGAGGCCGGCATCGTCGGCCTGACCGAGGCGCCGGGCGAGGGCCCGAGGTTCACCGACCTCGTCGTCGACGAGCCGCTGCAGGTGACCGTCCACGACGGCTTCGAGTTCTGGGTCGACGACATCGAGGACCAGGGCCCGGCGATGGCCGCTGCGCTCGAGCAGGCCAACGCTGCGGCCAGCCCCACCGTGCGACTGGGCTCGGTCGACGCCGCCTACTGGACCCGTCTCGGCGCCAAGGAGCACCTGCGCTGGGTGATGCCCGAGCCCGAGGACGACCTGCTGGCCGGTCTCGCCCGGCTGCACGTGAGCGGTGACGACGTGATCGCCGACGGCGCGCGTCTGGTCGGCATGTTCCGCGCCCACGGCCTGCTCGTGCCGGTGTGGGATCTGCCGGTCGGAACCGGCGCGGAGATCCTCGAGGAGCCGGCCGCGGCGTTCGCGCGAGCACTGGCCGACGCCGTCGCGGCAGGCCCGGAGCTGAGTGCTGAGGAGCGCGCTGCGCGCTCCGGTCTGGCGAACCGTCAGGTAACCATCCGCTGAGACGAGAAGTGCTCACCTTTTAGGTGAGAGCGGTTGTGTGAAGTTGTCACTTGCAATAGGTTTTGCGGTGCCCGGTCGTTGTTGTATCCCCCGTCAACAGCGGCCGGGCTTTGCATTTCCGGTCACCCGGTCAGGCAGTCGCCGATGATCTGCACCGCGCCCGTGAAGGCGCCGGGGTTGGGGCCCGCGTAGTTGAGCCGCACGTAGCGGCCGGTCGGCTCGGCGGGGAACCAGTCGTCGCCGGTCGCGATCAGCACGCCGCGCGCCTCGCAGGCCGCGGCGAGCCGGGGCAGGTCGGTGTCGTCGGGAAGGCGCAGCCACAGGTTGAGGCCACCGCGGGGGACCGCTTCCAGGTGCGCGCTGGGCAGGTGCTGGGTGACGGCGTCGACGAGCAGGTCGCGGCGCGCCGCCAGCTGCTGGCGCAGGCCCCGTAGGTGGGTGCGCCATCCGGGTTGGCTGACGACGTCGAGCGCGGCGGCCTGCAGGGTGCCGCCGACGTACATGATCTGGGCCTGGAGGTCGGCGAGGATCCGGTCCTTCACCGGCCCGCGGGCGATCAGGGCGGCGACCCGGATCGCGGGCGAGACGCTCTTGGTCAGCGAGCGCAGGTAGATCACGTGCCCGCTGTCGTCGAGGGCGGCCAGCGGGACCGGATCGGCGTCGATGGCGAAGTCGTGCGCCCAGTCGTCCTCGATCAGGAAGGCGCCGTGGCTGCGGACGATCTCCAGCACGGCGCCGGCGTGCTCCGGCGACCAGTGCGCACCGGTCGGATTGGCGAAGGTCGGCTGTGCGTAGAAGGCCCGGGCGCCGGTCTCGGCGAAGGCGCGGTCGAGCTCGTCGGGGTCGGGGCCGTGCGGGCCGGACGGGATCGGCACCA
>NZ_BAAALG010000008.1:88545-124185 GCF_039528155.1 Nocardioides dubius
GGCCGCGGCCAAGGTGGCGCCCCAATAGGTCGGCGACTCCACCAGCAGCGTGCGCCCGGCGCCGACCACGCTGCGGAAGAGCGAGCCGAGGCCGATCTGGCTGCCCGGCAGGATCACCACATCGCGCGCGGTGGGTGCGGAGAGCTCGGCCGGCATCGCCGCGCCGAGCTCGCCGGCGAACCAGGACTGCAGCTCGGGCAGCCCGGCCGAGGGCGGGCGGCTGACGGCAGCGTCGCTGCGGGCGGCGCGGACCAGTGCGCTGTGCACCAATCGCTCGGGAAGCAACTCGCGGTCGGGGTAGCCCGAGTGCAGCGCGATCACGTCGTTGCCGGTGGTGCGCAGCGCCGCGGCCGGCGACGGCAGCGGGTGCGCCGGGGCGCGCAGTGCCGCCGTCTGCCAGCCGTAGTCGTGCGGGCGCACCGTGCGCAGCGAGCGGACGAAGGTGCCGACCCCGGGTCGCGACTCGACCAGGCCCTGGCTGGCCAGGGCGCGTAGCGCCTTCTGCACGGTCACCGGACTGACCGCGTGCTGGGCGGTCAGGGCGCGGGTGGACGGCAGCTGGGCGCCAGGCGGCGCGTCGGCGATCCACGCACGGAGTTCCGCGAGGATCCGATCACTGCTACCGTAGTTCATGACGATAAAGAGTAGCGCTACTCTCCCGCGACGCAAGCCGATACTCGCCGCCGCGCCGGGCATCTGGTGGGGCCTGCTCGGCGTGACCGCCTTCTCCTTCACCCTGCCGCTGACCCGGATCGTGGTCGAGAACGGCCGGATGAGCCCGCTCTTCGTCGGCGCCGGCCGCGCGGTGCTGGCCGCCGCCCTCGCGGCCGGTGCGCTGCTGCTCACCCGCCAGCGGCTCCCGCGCGGCAGGCAGTGGCTGAGCCTGGCGGTGGTGGCCTTCGGCGTGGTGCTGGGCTTCCCCCTGCTCACCTCGCTGGCGCTCAGCCGGACCTCGGCCAGCCATGGCGCGGTGGTGGTGGCGCTGCTGCCCGCCGCAACCGCGGTCGTCGCCGTGCTGCGCACCCGAGAGCGGCTGCGACCCTCGTTCTGGCTGGCGGCCGGTGCCGGCGCCGTCGCCGCGCTCGGCTTCGCGTCGCTGGCCGGCGGCGGGCTCGCGGCGCCCGGGTCGGCGGACCTGATGCTCTTCGCCGGTGTCATCGTCTGCGCCATCGCCTATGCCGAGGGCGGGCTGCTGGCGCGCAGCCTCGGCTCCTGGCAGACCATCTCCTGGGCCCTCGTGGTGGCCGCTCCGGTGATGGTCGTGCTGACCGTCGTCGCCGTCCTCGACCAGCCCCCCGGCACGGCCGGCCAGGACTGGCTCTGCTTCGCCTACCTCGGTGCGATCAGCATGTTCCTCGGCTTCTTCGCCTGGTACCGCGGGCTGGCGATCGGCCCGATGGCGCAGGTCAGCCAGGTGCAGCTCGCGCAGCCGGTGATGAGCATCTGCTGGGCCGCACTGCTGCTGCACGAGCCGATCGCGGCGACCACGGTCCTCGGCGGCCTCGCGGTGATCGGCTGTGCCGCGCTCGCGGTGCGCACCCGCGGACAGGCGGCCTCGCCCTCCCCGGCGGTGCACCCGCCGGCCACTAGGCTTGCTGACCATGTCGCTCACCCTCGCCCTGTTGGCACTGGTCATCTCGCTCGCGGCCTTGGGGATCAGTCTGCGCCAGTCACGGCGTCCGGCGAGCACCGCGCTGTCGGGTGAAGGCCTGCCCGGCGACGTCGAGGGGCTGCGCCGCGAGGTCGCCGCGCTGCGCGCCGAGGGGCACGACATGCTGCGCCACCTCGCGGTGGTCCGCTACGACGCGTTCGGCGACATGGGCGGGCACCTGAGCTGGTCGCTGGCGCTGCTCGACGACGCCGGCAACGGGGTCGTGCTGACCTCCATCCACGGACGCTCCGAGGCGCGCACCTACGCCAAGAACGTGCTGGGCTGGGTCAGCGAGACGCAGCTCTCGCCGGAGGAGACCGAGGCGATCGAGCACGCGCGCCCCTGACGGCGTGGCCCAGGTCATCGCCGAAGCCGGGACGCGCCGCCTCCGGGCGACGTAGGCTCACCGCCCATGTACGCCCTGTATGCCCGGCTCGTCCGCCCGTTGGCCATCCTGATCGGCGGCCAGTCCTGGCTGCCGCGGATCAACCGTCAGCTGGTCGGCGTGGACAAGCGGCTGCAGCGCCTGACCCGGGGCCGGGTCGGGCTGGTCACCATCGCCGGACTGCCTGGCCTGATGCTCACCGTGCGCGGCGCCAAGAGCGGTCTGCTGCGGACCACGCCCCTGCTCTGCGTGCCGCACGAGGGCGGGTGGCTGATCGCCGGCTCGAACTGGGGTCACCCCAAGCCGCCGGCCTGGGTCTCCAACCTGGCCGCCGCCAGCGAGGCGCAGGTGAACTTCGCCGGGCACGACCACCGGGTGATCCCGGCCGAGGCGCAGGGCGCCGACTACGACCGGCTCTGGGCCGTGATGAACCGGACCTGGCCCAACTACGGCAAGTACGCCCAGCGCACCGACCGCCGGATCCGGGTCTTCCAGCTCACGCCTGCCTGAGCGGCCTGAGTCGGCTCAGCGCGGGACCTTCACCAGCAGCCGGCCGTGCACGCACTCCATCACCAGCTCGCGACCGGGACCGATGGAGTCGCCGTCGAGCTGCCGCGGGGTGTCGCTGGCGGCCCGGACGACGACCTTGCGACCGGTCATCCGGTCCAGCGTCTCGTCGGTCTTGTTCCGCTTGGCCATCACCCGCCACACGATCGGCAGCCAGGACAGGAACCGCTTCGGGTGCAGGATCACCACGTCCAGGACGCCGTCGTCGATGCTGGCGTCCGGCAGCAGCGGCATCCCGGCCTGCAGGAAGCCGACGTTGCCGACCACTACGGTGCGCGCACGGTGCTTGGTGAAGGGCTGGTCGTCGACCGAGATCTCCACCCGGACGGCGGGGAACATCAGCGACTTCATCCCGCTCAGCACGTAGGCGAGCCAGCCGACCTTCTTCTTGATGTCCTCGTTGACGCCCTCCATGATCGCGGCGTCGAAGCCCATCCCGGCCATCACCATGAAGTGGGTGTCGTCGAAGCCGTCGCCGGAGACGTCGACCATGTCGATGGCGCGGTCCTGGCCGGTCAGCGCGACGTCGATCGCGGAGCGGATGTAGAGCGGGATGTCGAGGTTGCGGGCCAGCAGGTTGCCAGTTCCGGCGGGCACGATGCCGACCGGGATGCCGGTGCCGGCGAGCTCGGCGCAGACCTCGCGGACGGTGCCGTCGCCGCCGCAGACGATGACCAGGTCGGCCCCGGCCACCGAGGCGGCATGCGCCATCCCGGTGCCCGGGTCCTCGATGGTGGTCAGGTGCCAGACCGGCTCGTTCCAGCCGCCCTCGGCGGCCATCGCGCCGACGATCGCCTGGAACTGGCCGACGTCGTCGACCTTGATCGGGTTGAGCACCACGTGCAGGTCGCGGCTGGAGGCGGGCACCGAGGAGACCAGCGGGGCTGCCGCCGCCTCCACCTGCAGCTTGGGCTGCGGTGAGAAGACGACCAGGCCGACCAGCACGCAGACGATCGCGACCAGCGCACCGGCCACGACGTCGGAGATGAAGTGCCGGCCCAGGTGCACCCGGTCCGCGAAGACCAGCAGCACGAGCAGGACGAGCAGCACGGCGACCAGGTGCCGGGCGGAGGCGCGGCGCAGGAACATCTGGCTCAGCACCAGCAGCACGCCGGCGATCGCCACGATGTAGGTGGCGTGCCCCGAGGGGTAGGAGCCGTTCGTGTACTGCTCGGTGAGCAGGTGCCAGCTCGGCCGGTCGCGGTCGACGAGCCACTTCATCAGGTGGGTGATGCCCGAGGAGATCGCGACGACGCCGACCGTGTAGATCGCCGCTCGGCGCTGCCCCTTGACCAGCAGGATGAGGGCGATCAGCGCGGTCACGATCACCGCGGCGATGGTGTCGGTGGCGGTCTCGACGATCTTCAGCACGTCGACCAGGCCGTCGTGCTGACGGGTCCAGTCGGTGAGCTCGGTGGAGGTCTCGACGTCGAAGTCGATCAGCCGCTGCCACTCGCCGATCACCAGCACGGTGAGCAGGGCGAGCAGGCCGGTGAGGATCGAGGCCCAGGTCAACAATCGGGCGCGGGAGCGGTCGATCACGTCAGTCCATTCATCATCAAGCGATCACAGTTCAGCGGCGAGTGATCATCGAGCGGTCGTTCAGCAGTATGCCCCGCCGGGGCGCGCGGGCCTGCGTCGAGTCTGCCGATAGCCTAGGAGCCATGATCGACCCTCGCCTGCTTCGCGACGAACCCGACCGTGTCCGTGCTGCCCAGCGCAAGCGTGGACTCTCCGACGAAGTGGTCGATTCCGCGCTGGCCGCCGACGTCGCCCGCCGGGAGGCGATCGTCTCCTTCGAGGCCAAGCGTGCCGAGCAGAAGCAGCTGGGCAAGCTGGTCGCCAAGGCGCAGGGCGAGGAGAAGGCCGAGCTGCTGACCCGGACCAAGGCGCTGGCCGCCGAGGTGAAGGCCGCCGAGGCCGCGCAGAACGACGCCGAGGACGCCTGGAACGCGGCGCTGCGCAGCATCCCGAACCTCGCCTCCGACCACACCCCTGAGGGTGGCGAGGACGACTTCGTCGTGATCGAGACGGTCGGCACGCCCCGTGACTTCGCCGCCGAGGGCTTCGAGCCGCGTGACCACATCGAGCTCGGCAAGCTGCTCGGCGCGATCGACCTGGAGCGCGGCGCCAAGGTCAGCGGCAGCCGCTTCTACTTCCTGACCGGCGTCGGCGCCCAGCTGGAGCGCGCGCTGGTCAACATGGCGATGGACCAGGCCCGCGAGGCCGGCTTCACCGAGGTGATCGCGCCGTCGCTGGTGAAGCCGCGGGCGATGGAGGGCACCGGCTTCCTCGGCCAGGCCGCCGACGACGTGTACCGGATCGAGGGCGAGGACATGTACCTCGTCGGCACCTCCGAGGTGCCGATGGCGGCGTACCACAGCGACGAGATCCTGGACGCGAACACGTTCCCGCTGCGCTACGCCGCGTTCAGCCCGTGCTTCCGCAAGGAGGCGGGCTCGCACGGCAAGGACACCAAGGGCATCATCCGGGTGCACTGGTTCGACAAGGTGGAGATGTTCGTCTACACCACGCTCGAGGACGCCGAGGCCGAGCACCTGCGGCTGCTGAACTGGGAGAAGGAGTTCCTCGACAAGCTCGAGCTCGCCTACCAGGTGATCGACGTCGCCGCCGGCGACCTCGGCCTCTCCGCGCAGGCCAAGTACGACTGCGAGGCGTGGATCCCGACCCAGGGCAAGTACCGCGAGCTCACCTCGACCTCGAACTGCACCGACTTCCAGACCCGGCGCCTGAGCACCCGCGGCCGGTTCGCCACCGGCGCCGAGGACGGCGGCACCGAGGTGCGTCCGGTGGCCACCCTGAACGGGACGCTCTGCGCGATCACCCGCACCATCGTGGCGATCCTGGAGACCCACCAGCAGGCGGACGGATCGGTCCGGGTGCCGGTGGCGCTGCGGCCCTACCTCGGTGGCCGCGAGCTCCTGGAGCCGGTGGCGCGACCGTGACCGACTGGCGCCCGAAGCTGATCGCGCTCGACATCGACGGCACCCTGCTGCGCTGGGTCGAGGGCTCCGGAACGGTGCACGGCGAGGTTGACCCGGTGGTCCGCGCCGCCGTGCAGCGGGCCGCTGAGGCGGGTGCCCACATCGTGCTGTCCAGCGGTCGGTCGCTGCACGGGATGACGCCGATCGCCGAGCAGCTGGGCATCCCGCTGGCCGAGGAGCGCTCGTGGATCGTCGCCTCCAACGGTGCCGTGGTGCTGCGCTACCCGCCGGTCGAGGTCGTCTACGAGGCGACGTTCGACGCCAGCGAGGCGGTGCGCAACGTGCTCAAGCACCACCCCGGAGCGTTGATCGGCGTCGAGGAGCGGGGCCGCGGGTACCGGGTGAACCGGCCGTTCCCGCCCGGCGAGCTGAACGGCGAGATGATCATCACCGACGTCGAGGAGATCGTCGCGGAGCCGGTCAGCCGTGTGATCGTGCGCGACCCCGAGGCGAGCGTCGAGGACTTCCAGATCCTCGCCGAGAAGCTGGGTCTGCACGGAACCGACTACGTGATCGGCTGGACGGCGTGGATGGATCTGGCGCCGATGGGCATCTCCAAGGCCTCGGGGCTGGCGCTGGTCGCCGGCAAGCTCGGCATCGACGCCGCCGACGCGCTGGCGATCGGTGACGGGCGCAACGACCTGGAGATGTTCGCCTGGGCCGGGCGCAGCGTGGCGATGGGCCAGGCCGTGCCGGAGGTCACCGCGGCGGCCACCGCGATCACCCTGCCGGTCGACGAGCACGGGGCGGCGGTCGAGCTGGATCAGTGGTTCGGGTGAGCGAGCCGGAGGCGCTGATCACCACGGCCCGGCTCCGGCTGCCGTTGATCACCCCTGCGCAGGCGGCCGATCTGATCGGCGGTCGCCGGCACTCCAGCTTCGCCCCCGGCTTCCCGCGACGTGACGACCTCGACGCCTGCAGCCTGGTCAAGGAGGTCCAGCCCTGGGGGCCGCGGCTGATCGTGCGCGGCGTGGACGGGCTGGTCTGCGGAACCGCCGGCTTCTTCGGGCTCCCGGCCCCGCATGACGACGGCGTCCTCGAGGTCGAGGTCGGCTTCGGCCTGGTGCCGGACGCGCGTGGGCGCGGGGTGGCCACCGAGGCGCTCAGCGCGCTGGCGGCGGCGGCCGATGCGGCCGGCGTCCGGGTGCGGGCCAGTGTGGCTGCTGAGAACGCCGGCAGTCTGCGGGTGCTCGCCCAGTGTGGCTTCACCCAGCTCCGTGGTGCCAACGAGGACGGCCAGTTGGTGATGGTCCGGCCGGTGGCGCGATGAGCGCCCCCAAGCTGGTCGCCACCGACCTCGACGGCACTCTGCTCGACGCCGACGGGACGGTCAGCGACGGCACCCGTGCGGTGCTCCGCGAGCTCGACGCCCGCGGCGTGCCGGTGGTCTTCGTGACGGGTCGCCCGATCCGCTGGATGGAGTCGCTGTGGGGCGAGGTCGGCGGGCACGGTCTCGCGGTCTGCTCCAACGGGGGCATCGTCTACGACGTCGAGGCCCACCGGGTGCGCTCGGCGCTGACCGTCGAGCGCGACGTGGCGATGCAGGTCGCGCAGATGCTGCGCGAGGAGATCCCCGGCACCCACTTCGCCCTGGAGAAGACCGGCGGATTCGCGCGCGAGACCGGGTTCGCGACCCGGTTCCCCGAGGTGACGGGCATCCCGACCGGAACCTTCGAGGCGATCTACGACGACACGGTGGTCAAGGTGCTGGCCCTGCACTCCGAGCTGGGCCCTGAGGAGTACTGGCGCCGCGGTCAGGCACTGCTGGAGGGGCTGGTCGAGGTCACCTGGTCCTCCAGCTACCCGCTGCTGGAGATGTCGGCACCGGGCGTCACCAAGGCCAGCACGCTGGCCCAGCTGTGCGCCGAGCTCGGCGTCGAGGCGCGTGACGTGGTCGCGTTCGGCGACATGCCCAACGACGTGCCGATGCTGGAGTGGGCCGGTCACTCCTACGCGATGGCCGGCGGGCACGCGGTGGCCCGCGAGGCCGCCCAACGGGTCGCGCCGGCACACACCGAGGACGGCGTCGCCCAGGTGCTGCGGGAGCTGTTCGGGCTGTAGGGCCGGCGCCGGTCGGCAGGTTCGTGCACACCGGACGGCGTGGAACGTTGTGAGAGGGTTGCCCCTGGTCCCGCGCGGGGCCAGGTTGAGACAGGTCGAGGAGAACGCGACGTGGAGGTGAGGATGCGAAGGATCGCCGTAGGAGCCGCGGTGGCGCTGGTCGCCGCACCGTTCGCTGCCCTGGGTGCCGCGCCGGCCTTCGCCGCACCCGCTCCGGCCTGCTCCACGCCCGAGCTCACCCTCGCGCAGCAGACCGCCTTGAACTTCGTCTTCACCGGCGAGGTCACCGACGTCGCCCTCAGCTCCAAGGACGGCGCTCGGACCAAGGTCTACTCGGTCGCCGTCGAGTCGTGGTGGAGCGGCAACGTCCCGGCCTCGGTCAAGGTCGCCTCGCCCGCCCGGGTCGTCGACTGTGGGCTGAGCGGGATCCGCGAGGGCGAGCGCTACCTCTTCTTCGCCGACACCGAGCGCGCCGGACGGATCCAGGCGCTGAGCTACGAGGGCACGGCGCCGGCCCGGCCGTCGCTGCGCCGTGACGTCACCGCGCTGCTCGGGCAGCCCACTCCGGCTGCTGAGCCCGCCCCGGAGCCGGTGGAGCTGAACCCCACCAGCACCGTGCTGGAGCATGGCGACGCCCCGAAGCTGGCCGACGCCGTCACCCCGGCCGCGATCGGCGTGCTGCTCGGCGCGCTGCTGCTCGGCGTCGGCACCGTGCTCGGGCGCCGCGAGCGCTGAGCGTCTGCGCCCGCCGCCGCTAGAGGTACATGCCGCCGTTGTGCGGCGGCTCCTTGCCGTCCTCGGACGCCTGCGGTGCCTGGCCGGGAAGGCCAGGCCCGCCGGGCTGCTGCGGGTGCGCCTGCTGGCCGAGGGCCTGAGGCAGCGCGCGACGCATCTGCTCCAGCTGCGCACGGGATGCCATCTGCTGGGCGTAGATCGCCGTCTGGATGCCGTGGAACAGGCCTTCGAGCCAGCCCACCAGCTGCGCCTGGGCGATCCGCAGCTCGCTCTCGCTCGGCGTGGTCCCGTCGGCGAAGGGGAGCGAGAGCCGCTCCAGCTCCTCGACCAGCTCCGGGGCCAGGCCGGCCTCCAGCTCCTTGATCGAGGACTGGTGGATCTCCTTGAGGCGGTTGCGGCTCGCCTCGTCCAGCGGGGCGGCCTTCACCTCCTCGAGGAGCTGCTTGATCATGCTGCCGATCCGCATCACCTTGGCGGGCTGCTCCACCAGCTCGGTGATGTGCCGCTCGCTGTCCTCGTCGGACTCCGGGGCACCGGCGTCCTCGAGGGCGTCCGCGGGGATGGTTCCGATCGGCTGGCCGTCCGGGCCCACCACCACGACGTGCTGGTCGGTCTCGCGCTGCTCGCTCATGCCTCCACCATACTGAGCAGCACCTTGCCGACATGCGCGCTCTCATCCAGCAGGCGATGGGCCTGCCCGGCAGCGGTCAGCGGCAGCACGGCGTGCACGATCGGGCGGATCTCGCCGGAGGCGACCAACGGCCACACGTGCTCGGCCACCGAGGCGCAGATCGCGGCCTTCTCCTCCGCAGGGCGTGAGCGCAGCGAGGTGGCCAGGATCGCGCCGCGCTTGTTGAGCAGCTTGGCGATGTTGAGCTCGCCCTTGATCCCGCCCTGCATGCCGATGATCACCAGCCGGCCCTGGGTGGCCAATGCGGTGACGTTGCGGTCCAGGTACTTGCCGCCCATGTTGTCGAGGATGACGTCGGCGCCGCCGTCGGCGCTCAGCACCTCGACGAAGTCCTCCTCGCGGTAGTTGATGGTGACGTCCGCGCCGAGCTCGGCGCAGACTGCCAGCTTCTCGGCGGAGCCGGCGGTGGTGAAGACCTTCGCGGAGAGTGCGGTCGCGAGCTGGATCGCGAACGTGCCGATGCCGCCGGCACCACCGTGCACCAGGAACCGCTCCCCGGGCTGCAGGCCGGCGAGCATGAAGACGTTGGACCACACGGTGCAGGCCACCTCGGGCAGCGCTGCCGCCTCGACCAGGTCGACGCCGTCGGGGACGGGGAGCACCTGTCCGGCAGGGACCCGTACCTGCTCGGCATAGCCGCCGCCGGCCAGCAGTGCGCAGACCCGATCGCCGATCTGCCACCCGGTGACGCCCTCGCCGACGGCGGCGATGGTGCCGCTGCACTCCAGGCCGAGGACGTCGGACTCGCCGGGCGGCGGCGGGTAGAGGCCTTGGCGCTGCAGGGTGTCGGCCTTGTTCACGCCTGCGGCGACCACGTCGATCACCACTTCGCCGGGCCCGGGGGCCAGGCCGGGCAGGTCGACGACGGACAGGACCTCAGGGCCACCCGGCTCGGTGGCGATCACGGCACGCATGACAGTGAGACTAGTGTCCCGGGTCGGAAGTTGTTGGGCGGTTGGCGCGCCCGGGGCACGCACCTCGCGGCGTTGTCGAACACTCGACGGGCCTCCGGCCCGCCTTCGGTCCTCCGCCTTGCGATGCACGCACCCCGAGCACGCCACCATTCCAGAACTTCCGACCCGCGCCACCAGCCACGCCGTCCGCCGGGATCAGAGGTCGTCGGCGCTCTCGGTGCTGTGGTCGACGGCGCTGTCGTCGGGGATCGGGTCGTCGACGTCGTCGGGATCCGGCGCGCCCGCTGGTCGCTCCCAGTTGACGGCGAGCGTGGTGGCGCGGGCCGCCAGCTGCTCGAGCTGCTCCACGCTCGCGCCCGAGGCACCTGCCGCGTACCCCAGCAGGAAGGTGGAGATCGGGGCGGCCGGGCGGACCACGTTGTGCGCGGCGTCGCGCGCCAGATCGAGGATCAGCGCCTCATCGACCTCGATCTCGATGTCCAGGACATCGCACAGCTCATCGATCCAGTCGTGCAGGTTCATGGAACTCACATTCGTACGCGGTGTGGGTTGCTGACAAGGGGTCACGGCGCTTCGAAGCGCTCGCGAGCCGAGGCGAGGTCCTGCCAGCTGTCGATGTCGGCGTACTCCTGGTCGAGTCCGGGCACCTCGACCAGGTCGAGCGGGGCGAGCAACCGGTGCAGCGGCAGGCCGTGCCGCTCGTCGTAGGCGGGGATCACCGAGCGCAGGCGCTGGGTGTCGAGCACCATCGCCAGCTGCCGGCGTCCGGACAGGTCGGTGAGGGCGGCGCCGTCACGGCCCTGGGCGCCGGCGCGGAGCCGGTCGAAGGTGCGCATGGTCACGAACGGCATGTCGACGGCGAGCACCGCCAGGCTCGCCGGCGGGCGGCTGAACGCCTCCAGTCCGGCGATCAGCCCGGCCGCCGGGCCGCCGCCGACCGGGTCCTCGCGGGTGAAGGTGACCGGCCGCTCGGTGGGCACCCAGTCGCCCAGCACGACGACCTCGCCGGCGTCGATGACCGCGTCGAGGGCCCAGGTGAGCAGGGTGCGTCCGGCCAGCTCGATGGAGGCCTTGTCAGCGCCGCCGAGGCGGGCGGCGGTTCCGCCGGCCAGGATCACGGCCCCGAGCGCGAGAGGAGGCGAAGTCATGGCGGCATCCTTGCAGGTGGCACCCTGGGGGCATGAGCGGAACTGGTGAGCAGGTGCAGATCGCGCTGGTACAGCAGGGCTCGGCACTGGACCCCGAGCTCAACCGCGTCGCCGTCGCCGAGCTTGCCGGGCACCGCCCGGTGGCCGAGGCCGACCTGGTGGTGCTGCCCGAGGCGTTCGCCCGGGACTTCGGCTCCCCACGCGACGACCTGGCCCGGTACGCGGAGCCGGTCGGCGGGCCCTTCACCGAGGCGGTCAGCGGCCTGGCGGGTGAGCAGCGCACCGTGGTGGCGGGCATGTTCGAGCGCTCCGAGGATCCGGCCCGTCCGTTCAACACGTTGCTGGTGCGGGGCGCGGCGAAGGCCGAGTACCGCAAGATCCATCTCTACGACTCCTTCGGCTACCGGGAGTCGGACCGGCTGACGGCCGGCCCGCTCGAGCCGGTGACCTTCGCCCTCGGCGGCTTCACCGTCGGCCTGCTGACCTGCTACGACCTCCGCTTCCCGGAGCTCGCCCGGGCGCTGGTGGAGCGCGGCGCCGACCTGCTGGTGATCCCGGCGGCCTGGGTGGCGGGGCGCGACGAGGCCGAGCACAAGCTGAAGATCCACCACTGGGAGACGCTGGTGCGCGCCCGCGCCATCGAGAACGTCTGCTACGTCGCAGCCGTCGGACAGCCGGGGCCGCGCTACACCGGCCACTCGATGGTGGTCGATCCGCGCGGCGAGGTGATGGTGCGCGCTGGTGCGGGGGAGCAGGTGATCTCGGCGCTGCTGGACCCCGACGCCGTGGCTACCGCGCGCGCGGCCAACCCCTCACTCGCCAACCGCCGGGCCTTCCCCGGATAATCTGCCTCTGTGTCCAGCCGATCTGCCAGTGGGAAGCGCGCGGCCGAGCGACCGCCGTCACGTCTGGCCAAGAACCGGGTGGGGACCAGCCACCATCGTGCGCTCTCGCTGTGGGGCGTGGTCGCGGCCCTGGTGATCGTGGGCTTCGCCGCCGAGCTGTTGAGCATCGCCGAGCTCGGGCCGCGGTGGCTCGACCAGGCCGGAGCGGTGGCGATCACCGCCGGCTTCACCACCGCGCTGGCCGCGCGCACCGGAGGGCGCCCGGTCGTGGCCGGTGTGCTGGCCGGGCTCTACGGTGCGGTCGCGGTGGTCTGGGGCAACGAGACGGTGCTGGCCGGTGCCGCGATCGGCAGTGCCGTGGTCACCTCGGTGCTCGCGGTGATGCTGACCGTGCCCGCGGCCAGGTTCCGCTACGCCGCCCGGGAGATGCTGATCAGCCTGGCGGTCGCGGGCGTCGGTGCGTTCGCCGTCGTCGGGATGCGCCCCCAGGTCTCGTTGGACGCCTTCGACTTCGTCACCCTCGGCCTGGCGTTCGCGCTGGCCCTGGGCCTGGTCTACCGGCTGGGTGCCGGCTTCCATGGCGCCGGACGGCGCGGCGTGGTGATGCTGCTGGTCGGCACCGTGCTGGTGATCCTGGCGATCACCTATGCCGAGGTGTTCCGCCGCTACGGCTCGCCGGGGCTGCTGGAGCCGGTCTTCGACGCGGTCAGCTGGTGGCGTGCCGAGTTCGGCGCGGTGCCGCGGCCGACGGTGGTCTTCGTCGGCGTCCCCGGCCTGGTGTGGGGCTGCCACATGCGGGCCCGGCGCCGTCAGGGCTGGTGGGTGGCGATCTTCGGCGTCGCGGCCAGTGCCAACGTGGCCACCGTGCTGCTGAACCCGGCCACCGGCTGGCTGGAGGCGCTGCTGATCGTCGTCTACTCGGTGCTCCCCGGACTCGCGCTGGGCTACGCCGTGGTGCGGCTCGACCAGCGGTTGACCGGACCGCGCGGTGCGCGGGCACGTCGCGCCGAGGAGGCGCTGGCCGTGCGACCGGAGCCGCGCCGGTTCAGCCCGCTGCTCTAGGAGTGTGACTCAGTCACCGGCTCGCGTACCTGCGGGTAACGCGCGACGGAGAGTAGGTTCGACCCCATGCGGGAGCAAGCAACAGACATTGTCGCCGAGATGGTGGCCAACGTGATGTCGGTGACTGTCCAGGTCGGCGACAAGGTGGCGGTCGGTGACCAGGTGATCCTGCTGGAGTCCATGAAGATGGAGATTCCGGTGCTCGCCGAGGTCGGCGGCACGGTGCGGCAGATCCGGGTGACGGCGGGAGACGTGGTCCAGGAGGGCGACGTCCTGGTCACCGTCGCCTGACCCTGCTTGCCCGTCTGCGGTGCCGCATCGATCGCGGCGATGGTTCCAGATCCGTGGCAGACGGGCGGGAATCGGACCAAGGTGTTTTCGCCTCTTGGTTTCCGAGTGGGAACGTTCGTTACGTTTCGGCGCGCGTGTGCGTAACTGTCGGCAAGGCGGCCCGAATGGCCGGTGTTGAGCGGGAGTACGTGTGCAACGTGATCCAGGCTGGACGCCACCCGGCCAAGCGAACCCGTTCCCCGACGCCGGGCAGGTCTCCCTGGGGCAGTGACTGGGCGGGAGGTAGGTACCTGGTTTCTCCCGGCGACCTCGCAAGGTGGATCGCCGATCTGGCACGGCACGGACCGAGCCCGGGTGAACTAGCCCTCGACTCGCGGGCGAGTGAAGGGACGGCCGCACGAAGCAAGGCGATTCATCACCGCGCTGATGAAGCCTTCGGCTACCTTGTCGACCACGACGTCGAGCCAGTCCAATCCAAAAGGTTGGTCTGATCGAGGTAGGCTGAAGGTGACTGCGATCACCCGTCTCCATCGTGAGTTCGGCAAGGCAGCAAGTGGTTAGGCGGTGACCCCATGGTCACTGGAACACGCAGAAGTCGACTCGAGCTGAATCTGAGCCGTGATCCAAGCCAGATCGATGGGGCGTGGTGGCCAGAGAGCCGCCACCTTGGTGATCAGTTGGCCACGCTCTTCGCGCTGTGGCCGCCCAAGGCAGGGCGGATCGCCCGCGTCCTGTACTCGCCGCCGGACTGGGATGATCGCCCGCACGCAGTGCTCGTGGGAAGTCGAGTCGTGAAGACAGGTTGCTTCCCGCGCGACGACACCCAGTGCCTCGTGCTCACGATGTCCAATGGAGATGAGCTCACGTTGCGGATCATCGCGCCAGCGTCGTCGCAGGCGGAGGCGATTCGGGTTCTCGACGAGATCGCGGCCGACACTCCTGACCCGGTGGCGTTGCGGGTGGTGCTGGATGGCCTCGGGCTACGCGATTGGCACGACGAAGGAGACCTTCGTGCTTGGGACAACGAGGGAGGTCATCCCTAGTTGTCGCGCGCGAGTTGCTCGACGGTGAGCGCATCCCCGCTGAGCTCGTTCTGCTCGGCGAGGCAGCACAGTGTGCGGTCTGGGCCGTACTCAAGGCCCGCCTTCGACACTCGTTTCTGCACGCTCGCCACTGGAACATCCTCCCCGGGCCGCGTTGATACGCCGTTGATACGGCGGAAGAGAACACGGCCTCCGACCAGTGTCTAGTGCAGGTCAGAGGCGAGGTACGTGGCAGAGGGGGCGGGATTCGAACCCGCGGTAGGTCTCCCTACGACCGCTTTCAAGGCGGTTCCGATAGGCCACTCCGGCACCCCTCCACGCGCCGGCGAGCCGACGCAGGGGTGAGTCTAGTGGCACCCGTGCGGTCTCCTACTCCGAGCCGCCGAGCTCGATCTCGACCTCGTCGTAGACCAGGTCGTGGATGCGCTGGCGGTGGTGGGTGACGTCGGCCAGCAGCCGGCGCAGGTCGTGGCGCACGTCGTCGGGGTCCGGGGTCTCCAGGACGAACGGCGAGAGCGTCGCCATCCGGTGCAGCAGGGAGTTGCGCTCGCGCAGCACGTGACCCTCGCGCGCCATCAGCCATCCGTTGGTGGCGAAGCCGGACTCGTGGGCGAGGTCGTCGCGGACGGCGGCGAGACGTTGGCGCACCGTCCAGCGCCAGTTGCCCAGCGCGGTCCCGCTCTGGCGTGGCGCATCGAGCAGTTGGGCGAGCTCGGCCATCGAATGTGCGAGCCGGTCCTCCATGGCAACCTCCCCTCATCGGGGCTTCGAGTGTGGCGTAGGTCACGTGCCGGCGCAAGGGTCGGTTTGGGGGTGCCGCGGGCCGCGGGAGAGAATTCACCCCATGTTCTCTGAGTACCGCCTCGCCCCGTCCCTCGCAGCCCGGTTGCTGGGCCTGATCATCGTCGGGTTCGCGCTGGTGGTGCTGGTCGCGACGGCGATCGTGATGCTCTTCGCGACCTCGATCCTGGTGCTCACTGCGGCGATCGTGGTGACCATCGTCGGCCTCTTCTCGATCGGCTGGTACCTCACGCAGCGCGCCTGGGTGGTGCGGCTCGGTCCGGACGGCTACCAGGTCCGCTTCGTGCGCGGTGCCGGCGCGAAGCAGGCGCGCTGGGGCGACGTCGAGGAGGTCGTCACCGACACCGTGGCCGGTGCGCCGTGCCTGATCCTGCGCCTCCGCAACGGCGAGGCGACCGTGATCCCGGTCGAGGTCCTGGCCGTCGATCGCGAGCAGTTCGTGCGGGAGATCAGCACCTACCTGCCGCGCTGACCTCGCGCGATGGTCCAAGACCGGGGGTCGATTCTGCGGGATCGCCACCGGGCCGCTAGAGTGACTCGCGCATCTGGAGGCGTCGCCTAGTCTGGTCTATGGCGCCCGCCTGCTAAGCGGGTTTGGGGCTAAAACCCCATCGAGGGTTCAAATCCCTCCGCCTCCGCCAGTTGTGGACGACGCCCGGCCCTGCCTGCAGGGTCGGGCGCCGTCGCATAGTCAAGACCCGACATCTGCAGATTCGTGCAATGCACATTTGTGCAGTCCGGATTTATGGTGCGTTTGCACGGGAATGCAGCACACTGGATTTCGGGACCCGTTCCATCCGTGCGGACCACTTGGGGGAGAAGCCATGAAGCAGATCAAGAAGACCATCGCCGTCATCGCCGTCGCCGCAGGTCTTGCGATCGGCAGCAATGTCGCGGTTCCCACACAGACCACTGCAGACACCGGTTGGGGCCAGTTCGTCGGTGGCGACGACTCCGACACCTCGACCCCCGTCGTGGCTCCCAAGCCGCGCGGCAAGAAGTACGCCAGCTGACGTGTCGCCGTCGGGGCGGCTGGACAACTGAAGACCTGAGACGGGGACCAACTCAACCCCCCACATGTTCGGTCCCAGAGCCATCCCCCGGCCCGTCTCAGATGCGAGGGCAGCGACATCGTCGTTGCCCTCGCGGTCTGTCCTGAGCGGTAGCGCTCAGGCGCCCGGGTCCTCGTTGGCCATCTCCTGGCCGAGCAGGTAGCCCAGCTGGAAGCGGGTCTCCGCGTCGTACTCGCGCTTCAGGTCGGCCACGTAGGCGGCGTACGTGCGGGGGCTGACGCCGAGCCGCTTCGCGCAGGTGGCGTCGGAGTGCCCCTCGATGAGCAGTCGGATCGTCATCGCGCGCTGCTCCTCGGCGATGCTCTGGATCACCGAGGTGTCGCGGCTGGTGAAGGGACGTCCGCGCTCCCAGGACCGCTCGAACATGTCGACCAGGTAGGCGATCAGCCCGCGGTCGCGGATCGCCAGCGCCAAGGAGAGGTTGTCGCCGTGCGGGATCAGGGCCACCTCGCGGTCCACCACGATCAGCCGGTTGAAGAACTCGTCGAGGGTGCGCACCTCGCCGCCGGACGCCGTCACCTGTGCCACGTAGGCGCGGGTGGCCCGGTTGCGACGCGCAGCGTGCTGGTAGATGGTCCGCATCGAGACGCCGCGCTTGATCGCCGCCACGTCGCGCTCGGCGGCGACCTTCTGGGCGGCGTTGCTGTGGCCGGTCTGCGGCTGGGCGGTGAGCAGCTCGGTCTGCGCGTTCGGGACGACCGAGGCGAGGAAGTGGTCGATCTCGTCGCCGTGCAGCTCGGTGATCTGACCGCTCTGGGTGGACGGCGAGCGGCGGTAGGTCTGGCCGAGGCCGGCATAGATCTGGGACCACGCGCTGGACTCCGCGATCAGCTGGGCGCCCTGGCTGCTGAGCGGGGCGATCACCTGCGCCTGGACGGTGTTGGGGTCGACCGCGTGGTACCGCTCGCCCTCCTGACGCAGCAGGCCGGCGTCGAGCAGGATCTGGACGGCGTCCTTGGCCTTGCGCAGGAGCGGGTCGTTGGTGGCGACGCCGCCGCGCTGCGCGATCTCCTCGAAGAGCGGCGCGGCGAGGGTCTCGAACCGCTCGCGTCGCTGGCCAAGCTCGTGATCAGCCACCTCAACCCTCCGTCTGTCCCACCTGGGGACATTGTGCCCTGCCGCTCGGCGGCGCACCCGATTTCGCTGCCGGGCCCCCGATCGGCTATTGTTCTCAAGTCCGCGGACGAGCGCCTGTAGCTCAACGGATAGAGCATCTGACTACGGATCAGAAGGTTTGGGGTTCGAATCCCTACAGGCGCACAGAACCAAGAAGCCCTCGCCACTGGCGGGGGCTTCTTGCGTTTCAGGAGTGCGCGGTGGGGTAGGAGTGCTTGCGATCTGCACTGAATCGGAAGGAACCCCATGAACATCAAGCGTCTCTCGACCGTCGCCGCCACCGGCGCCCTGACCCTCGGCCTGGCGCTCGGCGCCCCGGGCACGGCCAACGCCGCGGTGAAGGCCAAGGACGTCCCGAGCAAGGCCGACATCGTCAAGATCTTCCCGGCGGTCAAGGCGGGCGAGTTCGCCACGGACAAGAGCAAGAAGGTCACCACGCCCACCACCAAGTGCGGCACGATCAAGACCGTGAAGGTGAAGTCCTCCTTCAGCACCGCGGGCAGCACGGGAACGGTGACCGTGAGCGCCGGCGTCGCGGAGTTCGGCTCCGTCGCCGCTGCGAAGAAGTTCTTCAAGCAGTACAAGGCTGTCGTGAAGAAGTGCAAGACCTACACGGTCTCCGGCGTCAAGGTCACGGTGAAGTCGGCGAAGGCCCCGAAGGTCGGCCAGGAGCGCCTCGCGCTGACCCAGGTCACCTCCTACTCGGGCATCAACAGCCACGGCAGCACCGTGGTGATCCGTCAGGGCAAGCGGATCGGCGTCGCCGCCGCGTTCGACAGCACCAAGGTCTCCAGCGCCAAGATGACCAAGCTCGCCAAGGTCACCGCCAAGAAGATGAAGTGACGCCTCTCGCGTGACTCTCTCGCGCCGTCGTCCGTGTCCTCGGGGGCATCGGACGGCGGCGTCGCTGTTCCGCCGGGCCTGGGGATCGGCGCTCGGCGGTACTCTGCGCACGATGATCGGCGGCGAGGCGAGCGGAGGTGAGGGCGGTGCCGGAGGGGCGGCTGGATGAGTCCAGCGTGCTGGCGAAGGTGATGAAGGTGCTGCACGCCTTCACCCACGAGGACCACGGCGTCGGATTCGCGGAGCTGCAACGGCGCACCGGGCTGGCCAAGGCCACCTTGCACCGGCTGCTCGGGGACATGGTGATCGCGCGGCTGCTGGATCGCGACGACGCCGGCAGCTACCGGCTCGGGGTCAACCTCTTCGAGCTCGGCATGCGCGCTTCGGTGGAGCGCACCCTGCTGGAGGTGGCCACGCCGTTCCTGGAGGACCTCTACGAGCGCACCCACGAGACGGTGCACCTGGCGGTGCGCGAGGGCACCGAGGTGGTCTACGTCGCCAAGGTGACCGGACACCGCCGGGTGGACGCGCCGTCGCGGGTGGGTGGGCGGCAGCCGCTGCACTCCACCGCGCTCGGCAAGTCGCTGCTCGCCTACGCGCCGGAGGCGGTGCGCCGGGAGGTGCTCGGCGAGCCGCTGGCCCGGCTCGCGCCACGCACCATCGTCGCTCCCGGTCGGCTGGCCGCGCAACTGGCCGAGGTGCGCTCGAGCGGCGTCGCCTTCGAGTTCGAGGAGTCGCGGGTCGGCGTGGTCTGCGTGGGCGCGCCGATCCTCCTCGACGGCGACCGCGCGGTCGGCGCGATCAGCGTGACCGGCCCGATCACCCGCTTCGAGCCGCAGCGGCACGCCGCGGCGATCAAGGTGGCCGCCTCGGGCATCGCAGCGCTGCTCGCCCGTGGAGACGCCCTCAATGTGACCTGAGCGTCGCCAAATCCGCCGAAAGGCGGCGCTGAGGTCACATTGAGGGGTTCTAGTCACCGGAACTCGGAGGTGGCTGTGCGCCCGGATCCGGGTGAGGGTAGGGCAATGAACTGCCCGCCCGTCCCACTCCAGGAGGAAGCAGCATGAGCGCTGCACCACGGACCAAGGTCGCCATCATCGGCTCCGGCAACATCGGCACCGACCTGATGATCAAGGTCATGCGCACCAGCCAGCACCTCGAGATGGGTGCGATGGTCGGCATCGACCCCGAGTCCGACGGCCTCGCCCGGGCGGCCCGCTTCGGCTTCGCGACGACCCACGAGGGCGTCGACGGCCTGATGGCGCTGCCGAACTTCGACGAGATCGAGATCGTCTTCGACGCCACCTCGGCCAAGGCGCACGTGGCCAACGCCGCCAAGCTGCAGCCGCTGGGCAAGCGGATGATCGACCTCACCCCGGCCTCGATCGGCCCCTACGTCGTCCCCGCCGTCAACCTCGACGAGCACCTCGACGCCCCGAACGTGAACATGGTGACCTGTGGTGGCCAGGCGACGATCCCGATCGTCGCGGCCGTCTCCCGCGTCGTCCCGGTGGCCTACGCCGAGATCGTCGCCTCGATCGCCTCCAAGTCGGCCGGCCCGGGCACCCGCGCCAACATCGACGAGTTCACCGAGACCACCTCGGCCGCGATCGTCTCCGTCGGTGGCGCTGCTCGCGGCAAGGCCGTGATCATCCTGAACCCGGCCGAGCCGCCGCTGATCATGCGCGACACGGTGTTCTGCCTGGTCAACGCCGAGGGCGAGGACGTGCAGGAGCAGATCCGCGCCAGCGTCGAGAAGATGGTCGCCGACGTCGCGGCCTACGTGCCCGGCTACCGGCTCAAGCAGAAGGTGCAGATCACCCCGATCCCGGCCGACCAGCCGGTCGAGACGCTGCTCGCCGAAGGTGCCACCGAGCGTCCCACGCACCAGGTGTCGGTCTTCCTCGAGGTCGAGGGCGCCGCGCACTACCTCCCGGCCTACGCCGGAAACCTCGACATCATGACGTCGGCCGGCCTGCAGGTCGCCGAGCGCATCGCTGCTGGAAAGGCGGCCCAGGCATGAGCAAGACCCCCATCTTCGTCCAGGACGTGACCCTGCGCGACGGCATGCACGCCGTGCGCCACCGGATCACCCCCGAGGACGTGCGCCGCATCGTCAAGGCGCTCGACGACGCCGGCGTGGACGCCATCGAGGTCGCGCACGGCGACGGCCTGGCCGGCTCGTCGGTCAACTACGGCCCCGGCTCGAACACCGACTGGGAGTGGATCGAGGCTGCCGCCGACGTCCTCGAGCGGGCCCGCCTGACCACCCTGCTGCTGCCGGGCGTGGGCACCATCCACGACCTCAAGAAGGCCTACGACCTGGGCGTTCGCTCGGTGCGGATCGCCACCCACTGCACCGAGGCCGACGTCTCCGCGCAGCACATCGACGCCGCCCGCGAGCTGGGCATGGACGTCTCCGGCTTCCTGATGCTCTCGCACATGGCGCCGGCCGAGGAGCTGGCCAAGCAGGCCAAGCTGATGGAGTCCTACGGTGCGCACTGCGTCTATGTCACCGACTCGGGCGGCCGGCTCACCATGACCGACGTCGCGGAGCGGGTCAAGGCCTACCGCGGCGTGCTGAACGCGGAGACCGAGATCGGCATCCACGCGCACGAGAACCTCTCGCTCTCGGTGGCCAACTCGGTCGTCGCCGTCGAGAACGGCGTCTACCGGGTCGACGCGTCGCTGGCCGGCCACGGCGCCGGTGCCGGCAACTGCCCGCTGGAGGCCTTCATCGCGGTGGCCGACCTGGTCGACTTCGAACACCGCTGCGACCTGTTCGCCCTGCAGGACGCGGCCGACGACATCGTGCGTCCGCTCCAGGACCGCCCGGTGCGCGTGGACCGCGAGACCCTGACGCTGGGCTACGCCGGCGTCTACTCCTCGTTCCTGCGTCACGCCGAGCGCGCCGCCGAGCAGTACGGCGTCGACGTCCGCGACGTGCTGATGGAGTGCGGTCGCCGCCGTCTGGTCGGTGGCCAGGAGGACATGATCATCGACATCGCGCTCAACCTGGTCGAGGCCCGGGAGGGCCAGGCCAGCTGAGGCTGAGTCGTCATCGCGGACGGCGGGTGGAGCACTCCACCCGCCGTCCGCGGCATTTCGGGTGGTGTTCGCCCGGCGGGCGCCGACCGCCGTGGCTCTCGGATTCTTGGACTTCGTCCGATTCGGGACGCTGAAGGCGGTAGGTTGTGGTCTGTTCCCGTGCGGATCTCGGGCGTCGGCTGACTGCTCCGCGCGACCCCTGCGCAGAGGATCCCCCGTGAGAACGAAGACGAGTCGTGTCCTGACCGCGGCGACGCTTGGCCTTGGAACCGCCCTCGGTTCTGTGCTCGTCGCACTGACCGCACCGGCCCCGGCGCAGGCGGCCGTCGTGCGGCCGTTCGCCTTGAACTACAACGAGGCCGTCTACGGCGACTTCATCCTGGCCGGCAACGGCAACCAGGCCTGCCCGTCGCTGACCAGTCCGGTCGACCCCTTCGGCGAGCCGATCGCCACCTGCGCGCAGACCCAGGCAGGCACCTACGCCGCAGCGACCGGCATCAACGACTCGTACTACATGCGATGGGCCGATGTCGACGCCAGCGCGGCGACCTACAACTCGAGTCAGGCCACGATCACCATCCCGGACGGCGCCAGGGTCGCCTTCGCCCGGTTGAGCTGGAGTGGCGACACCGGCACGATCCGCCTCGCCGACGGGACCATCTCCACCTCGCCCGGCTGCAACACCCGCCAGTTCCTGGCCGGGGCCGGCACGGCCGTGCTGCCGTCGGGCACGCCGGAGAGCACCTCGACCCGGCTCACCGTCGGTGCCGGTGCGACCACCACGGTCGCGCCGCAGGTCATCTCCCGCGATGCCCTGGCCAACGTTCCCAACAGTCAGCCGCAGTTCTATGCCGCCCAAGCAACGGTGACCAACCAGTTCGCGAGTGCGCCGACCGGTGAGCCGCTGACGATCACCCTCGGCAATGTCTGGAGTCCGCAGGGCTTCGGCTGCTACAGCGGCTGGTCGCTCGCCGTCGTCTACTCCTACGCCGGCCCCACCGCCCAGGCGCCCCAGAAGAAGCGGGTCGTCCTCTATGACGGGCATGTCCGGCAGTCCTCGGTGGACCCGACGACGACGGTGAGCGTCACCGGCTTCCGGGCCGCGGCCGGCGGCTCGCGGGTGGGCGTGACCGGCTACGAGGGCGACGCCAACATCTCGGGCGACCAGTTCCTGATCAACGGCACCAGCGTTGCGGAGCCCGCCACCGCTGCGACCACGAACTTCTTCGACGGCCGGGCAGACCACGGGACGAGCCCTGCGGTGCCCCGCAACCTGAGCGTCGATGCGAAGAGCATGGCTGCGCCGATCGCGCCCGGTGCCACCTCGGCCACCCTCGCCGTGACCACCGCGGGCGACACCTTCCTGGCGACCGGGCTGGTGCTCTCGGTACCTGTCGCCTCCCTGACCCTGACCACCGTGCCGAGCCCCGCCGGGCCCTACCGGGAGGGCGACCCGATCGACTACACGATCACGGTCGGCTCCCCCGACGTCGCGGTCAGTGGGGTCGTGGTGGACAGCCCCATCGCCGCCTGCGACCGGACCCTGGGCAGCATCGCCGCCGGCGCCGACGCCTCCTACACCTGCACCGCCGATGCTCCCGCCGATGACGCCGACGTGGTCAACACCGCGAGCGCGCAGAGCTCGTTCGGAGAGACCCTGACCGCCAGCAGCGCCACCGAGATCGATGTGGTGCACCCGGCGGTCGAGATCACCAAGAGCGTCGACAAGAGCAGCTATCAGGCCGGCGAGACGATCACCTTCACGATCGTCGTCGAGAACGCGGGGGATGTTCCGTTGACCGACATCCAGGTCACCGACGCGATCACCCCGGCGTGCAACGCCGTCACCGCCTCGCTGGCGATCGGTGCCTCGTACAACTACACCTGTTCGGCCACTGCGCCCGTCCTCGGGAACTCGAACACCGCTTCGGTGACCGCCACCTCGTCGGTCGGCACCGTCGATGACAGCTCGACCGTCGCCGTGCCGACGGTCGGCAGCATCGGTGGCCGGGTCTTCGCGGACCGCAACGGCAACGGCCAGCTCGACACCGGTGACACCGGGATCAGCGGCGTCACCCTGACGCTCGTCGGAGCGGCTGCTCCGACCCGGGTCACCACCTCGGGACCGAATGGCGGGTACACGTTCGACAACGTCGCAGCCGGTACCTACACCCTCACCGAGTCCCAGCCGGCGGCCTACGACGACGGCATCGACACTCCCGGCAGCAACGCCGTCTTCGACGGCAACGACAGCATGGTGGTCACCCTGACCGACGGTCAGAGCAGCGCCGGCAACCTCTTCGCGGAGCGGCCCACCTCGAGTCTGGCCGGAGTTGTCTTCATCGACCGGGACCGCGACGGCGCCCAGCAGCCGAGCGAGCCCGGACTCCGCAGTGTGACCATGCTGTTGAACGGTCAGGACACGGACGGCAACGCCGTGACGCTGAGCACCGTCTCGGATCCCGCCACCGGAGAGTACGACTTCGCCAACCTGCGCGCAGGCACGTACGAGATCGCCCAGATGCAGCCGACCGGCTACGGAGACGGCTCGACGGCTGCGGGCACCGCAGGCGGCAGCGCCACCACCAACGCCATCTCCGCCATCAACCTGGCGGCGCGGACGGCGGGCACCGGCTACCTCTTCGGTGAGACCGTCGGTTCGCTCGCCGGCACGGTCTATGCGGACGACGACCGCAACGGAGCCCGTGACCCCGGCGAGTCCGGGATCGGGGGCGTCACCGTGACGCTGACCGGGACCGACCCGAGCGGATCGATCACCCCGATCCAGGCGACGACAGGGTCCAACGGCAGCTACCGGTTCGACGACCTGTTGGCCGGCAGCTACACGATCACCGAGACGCCGCCGTCCGGCTATCGCGAGGGCGCCCCGACACTCGGCACAGCCGGCGGCACCGTGGCGTCGTCCACCGTCATCTCCGGGATCGACCTGGATCCGGCCGAGCGGGCCACCGACTACCTGTTCGGCCTGGAGCGCGGGACGCTGGCCGGATCGGTCTGGGCCGACGGCGACGGCGACGGCGTCCGGGACGCCGGCGAGAACGGGGTCGAGGACGTCACCGTGAACCTGTACGCGGCGACGCCCTCGGCTCCTGCGACGTCGGTCTCCGACGCCGGCACCCCGGTCGCGACCATGCTGACCGACGCTGACGGCGACTACTCCTTCGGTGACCTCGCCCCCGGCTCCTATCAGGTCGGGGTGGAGCTCGCCGCCGGTCAGGCGCTCACCGTCCCCGGGCGCGGCGACGCGCAGTCCGGCTCGGACGTCGACTGGATCAGCGCGCTGAGCGGCGAGCTCGTGCTCACCTTCGCCAGCGACGCGACCGCGCACCTGCGCGACATCGATGCCGGCCTCATTGCGCGCGCCGACGACCTCGCCGTCGACCTCCAGCTGCAGCAGGGCGCCGCGAAGGCTGCCGGCTCGGCCCGGTTGAAGGCCGGGTCCGGCGTCAAGGTGGGCGACACCGTGGGACTGACCGCGACCGTGACCAACCGCGGCGCCTCGCCAGCGGTGGGCGTGCGGCTCACGGTGACGCTGCCGTCGGGTCTGCGTCCGGACACCGCGGAGGGTGACGACTGGACCTGCACGACCACGGGCCAGAGTGCCGAATGCCTCAGCGCCGAGCCGGTTCTGCCCGGTGCTGCGCTGCCGACGGTGACCCTCAAGGGCACGGCGGTCTCGGCGGGCACCGGCTCGATCTCTGCCGTGGTCGCGTTCACCGATGGCTCCACCGACGTCTCCCAGGGCAACAACGTCGACGGCGCGGCGCTCACCATCGCAGCCGCCCCGGTGGCGCCGACCGACCCGGACGACGAGACCGACCCGAGCGACCCGAGCGATCCCGGCGACGAGACGGACGAGACGGACGATCCGTCGCCGTCGGGCTCCGACGCACTCCCGGACGCCGGCGCCCCGGCGACGCTGCGCCCGGCGATCGGCGCGGGCCTGCTCCTGCTCGCCGCCGGTCTGCTGGTGATGCGCCGACGTCGCCTCGCTGCCGCGCGCTGAGTCGCTGCCGCGCGCTGAGCCGCGGGACGTCATGCGCTTCGTGGCCCCGTGGCTCGGGGCGGATGACGTCCGGCGAGTGCCTCAGCCCTCGGACAGGCCCAGCGCGACGGCCGCCTCCAGGATGAACTGCGGGTCGGTGAGCCGGTCTCCGTAGAGCTCACGGAGCCGGCCGACGCGGTAGCGGATGCTCTGCGGGTGCACGAAGAGCACCGTGGCGATCTCGTCGCGCCGGCCCTGGTGCAGCACCCAGGCGCGCAGGGTCTCGGTCAGCTTCTCGATGGTGGTCGGGCGCAGTCCCTGCATCGGCGCGAGCACCCGCTCGCGCAGGTCGGCCAGGGCCGCCCGGTCGGCGGTGAGCACCAGCGGCACCAGGTGGTCCTCGGAGTCCGCGGAGGCGCCGGGGCGGGCGACGTCGAGGATGATCGCGCGAAGCGCGCGGCGGTACGAGGTGCGGGCCTGGTCCCACGGGCGGGTCGGGCCGACCACCGCCTGGCGATCGGCGAGCTGGGCGACCAGCGCGGTGCGGGCCCGATCGCCGAGGTCGGGGATCAGCAGCACGGTGAGGTCGGGGTGGTCGTCGAGGCCGGGGGCGTCGGATCCGGCGTGCAGCGTGCGCGCCTCCTGCTGGGAGCGCAGCACGG
Source organism: Nocardioides dubius (assembly GCF_039528155.1). Taxonomy (NCBI): domain Bacteria; kingdom Bacillati; phylum Actinomycetota; class Actinomycetes; order Propionibacteriales; family Nocardioidaceae; genus Nocardioides; species Nocardioides dubius. The sequence continues at coordinate 114,493 of NZ_BAAALG010000008.1, forward strand.
CACTCGCCGAGGAGGGCGCGATCACTGCGGTCAGCGTGGCCGGCGGCGCCCAGTCGGCACGCTCGGCGAGCACGGTCAGGCTGGCCCGGTCGACACCGGTCAGGATGCTGTGCGCCAGCCGCTCCCGGTGCCGCTCGCGGACCCGTCCGGAGGTGGCCAGCTCGTCGGCGTGCCCGGAGACGCTGGCTGCGGAGAGCTGGTCGATGTAGTCGAAGACGAATTCCGCGAACTTCGCCACCTCCGCCGCCGGCAGGCCGTTCTCGACCGCGCTCGCGGACAGGTCGTGCCAGGCGGCCCGGCCGCCGACCCGGTAGGCGGCCGCGAGCGCGTCCATGGTCCGCCCGCTGCGGGCCTCGCCGCGGCCCAGCGCGTAGGCCGCCTCGAAGACCGACTCGACCATCGAGCCCGGCTCGATCCCGGCGTCGGTGGTGGCCATGTCGAGGAAGCCGCCCAAGGCCAGGGTGACCGCGTTCTCGATGTTGCGACCCATCCGGCCACGGAACGGCTCGGAGTACTGGGGCACCTCCCGCATCACCGCGGCGATGCAGCGCTCGGCCGCGCCGGGCAGCTCGGCACGGATCGCGGCGACCACCGGATCGGGCAATCGGAGGCCAGAAGTGGAGCGGCTCGTCATGGATGGCCTCCTTTTTCATGCGGGATGAACAAAAGACTAGCCCGGATTCACGCGGGCAAGGTCATGAGTCGGAGCGCTTCACTAGGCACGATTGCTCCATGGCCACCCTGGATGCTCACCGTGCACCTCGCCGGATGCGTGACGTCGTCGTCCGCGCCGTCGAGGCCGCGACGACGCCACTGCTCCCCGCCGACTACCTGGACCTCTTCGCACCGCTGCGCTCGGGCGCCGACCTGCGCGGCCGGATCGTCGCGGTCGAGGCGGAGACCGCCGACGCCGCCACCCTGGTGATCAAGCCCGGCGCGGACTGGGCCGGCCACGTTCCCGGCCAGTACCTGCGGATCGGCGTCGACGTGGACGGCGTCCGCCAGTGGCGTGCCTACTCGCTGACCCACGGCCCGCGCCGCGACGGCCACATCTCGATCACCGTCAAGGCCGTCCCCGACGGCCTGGTCAGCAACCACCTGGTGCACCAGGCACGCCCCGGCACGCTGGTCCACCTGGAGCAGGCCACCGGCGACTTCGTGCTGCCCGAGCTGGAGGCCGCGCAGGCGCACAAGTTCCTCTTCGTCACCGCCGGCTCCGGGGTCACCCCGGTGATCGGCATGCTGCGCAACCTGTTCCCGGTCACCGATTCCGGCGTGGTCCGCTTCGCGCGCAGCGCCAGCCTGGACATCACCGTCGTGCACGTCGCGCCGAGTGAGCCCGACTCGATCTTCATCCAGAACCTCCGCGAGCTCGACGCGGCCGGCGCGATAGACCTGATCGCCCGCTACGACGACGTGCACGGCGTGCTCGACGTCGCCGAGCTCGAGGCGCTGGTGCCGGACCTCGCCGAGCGCACCACCTACGCCTGCGGCCCGGCCGGGCTCCTCGACGCCCTCGGCGCGCACCACGAGGCCCGCGGCCTGGAGCTGTTCACCGAGAAGTTCCGCGCCGCTCCGGTGGTCGCCGGCGAGGGTGGCTCGGTGAGCTTCGGCGTCTCCGGCGTCGACCTCGAGCTCGACGGCGCGACCACCATCCTGGACGCCGCCGAAGAGGCCGGGATGCTGATGCCGAGCGGTTGCCGGATGGGCATCTGCATGGGCTGCGTGCTGCCGATGAAGCAGGGCGCGGTCCGCGACCTGCGCAACGGTGAGATCACCACCGCGACCCCCGGCGAGACCGACCCGGGCGGCGTCATGATCCAGACCTGCATCAGCGCACCTGCGGGGGCTTGCCACATCGAGCACTAGATCGAAAGCACCGCGATCGGCGGCCACCCGCCGCGATCACACCACCCGATCCACCCGAACCAGACTGCCGGACCGGCAGAAGCGGAGTAGCGAAGATGACCACGATCACCCGGAAGCCCGTCAACCCCACCGCGCACCTCACCGCGGCTGACATCGAAGCCCTGGGGGCTGCGCTCGACGCGATCCGCCAGGACGTGCTGGACACCCGGGGCGAGAGCGACGCCCGCTACATCCGCAAGGTCGTCGACGTGCAGCGCAAGCTCGAGCTGGGCAGCCGTGCCGTCCTGCTCTTCAGCGTCTTCCCACCTGCCTGGATCGTCGGCACCGCCGGCCTCAGCGTGGCCAAGATCCTGGAGAACATGGAGATCGGGCACAACGTCATGCACGGCCAGTGGGACTGGATGCGCGACCCGAAGATCCACTCCACCACCTGGGAGTGGGACAACGCCTCCACCTCCGAGAGCTGGAAGCACTCGCACAACCAGGTGCACCACACCTACACGAACATCGTCGGCAAGGACAACGACCTCGGCTACGGCATCATGCGCGTCGACGAGGACCAGCGCTGGGCGCCGATGCACCTCGGCCAGCCGCTGTGGAGCTTCATCAACGCCTGCTTCTTCGAGTACGGCATCGCCGCCTACGACCTTCAGCTCGGCAAGAACCTGAAGATCCCCAAGGAGAAGCGCTCCGAGGAGTTCAAGCGCGGCGTCAAGTCGACGCTGAAGAAGATCCGCAAGCAGGCCACCAAGGACTACGTCGTGCACCCGGCGCTGTCGATCCCGACCGGCTCCTTCCTGCCGACGCTGGCCGCCAACTTCACCGCCAACCTGGTCCGCAACCTGTGGACCAACTCGGTGATCCTCTGCGGTCACTTCCCCGAGGGCGTGGAGACCTTCGAGCGGGCAGCGATCCCGGAGAAGGAGACCCGCGGCGAGTGGTACCTGCGTCAGATGCTGGGCTCGGCGAACATCTCCGGCTCCAAGGCGATGCACCTGATGACCGGCAACCTGTCGCACCAGATCGAGCACCACCTCTTCCCGGACCTGCCGTCCAACCGGTACGCCGAGGTGGCCCCGAAGGTGAAGGCGCTCTTCGAGCAGTACGGCCTGAACTACCACGAGGCGCCGCTGCCGAAGCAGGTCGCCAGCGCCTGGCACAAGATCTTCCGGCTCTCGCTGCCCAACGGCTGGCTGGCCGCCACCAACGCCAAGAACCTGCCGCAGCAGCTCGGCGTCCTGCACAAGCTGACCACCGGTGGCCCCAAGGTCCGCCGCGCCCACGACGCCGCGCAGCGTCGGGCCGAGCGCCAGCAGCGTGAGGCCGCCAAGGCCGCCTGAGCCCTGTATGCAGCACCCGTCCCCGGTTCGCCGGGGGCGGGTGTTCGGCATTTCTGCGAACCCCTGCGCGAGCGGGCCGCGCAGCGCCAGAGTTAGCGCCGACGCATTGCATCGAGCCGAGGAGCGTGGGCGATGACCGACCAGCAGGCAGCAGATCCCGCAGCGGCCGGGCCCCGGATCGCCCTGCGTGCCGAGGAGTCGACCCCGTGGCACCCACCCCGGCCGCGCCCTGCCGGTCGGCCCAATGTGCTGGTGGTCCTGCTCGACGACGTCGGGTTCGGCCAGCTCGGCGCCTTCGGCGCCGAGATCGAGACCCCGAACATCGACCGGCTGGCCGCGGAGGGCCTGCGCTACAACCGCTTCCACGTGACGGCGATGTGCTCGCCGACCCGCGCCGCCCTGCTGACTGGTCGCAACGCGCATGCCGTCGGGGTCGGCTTCCTGGCCGACATGCCGACCGGCTACCCGGGCTACAGCGGCCGCATCCCGCGCTCCGCCGCCACCATCGCGCGCACCTTGCGCGACCAGGGCTGGAGCACGATGGCGGTGGGCAAGTGGCACCTCACGCCGCGCAACGACCGCAGCGCCGCGGGCCCCTACGACACCTGGCCGCTGGCGCAGGGGTTCGAGCACTACTACGGCTTCCTGCATGGCGATGCGAACCAGTGGACGCCGACGCTCTACCGCGACAACTCGCCGATCGAGGCGCCACGCACTCCCGAGCAGGGCTACCACCTCACCGAGGACCTGGTCGACCAGGCGCTGCGGATGGTGCGGGACCAGAAGCATGCCGCGCCGGAGAAGCCGTTCCTCTGCTACTTCGCTCCAGGGGTCGGCCATGCGCCGCACCAGGCGCCGAAGGAGTGGATCGAGACGTACGCGGGCCGCTTCGACGACGGCTGGGAGGCGCTGCGCGAGCGGGTCTTCGCTCGCCAGGTGGCGGCGGGTGTGGTCCCCGAGGGCACCGAGCTGAGCCCGCGCCCCGACTGGATCCAGGCGTGGGAGGAGCTGGGCGACGACGAGCGCCGGCTCTACTCCCGCTACGCCGAGGCGCATGCCGGCTTCATCAGCCACTTCGACCACCACCTCGGGCGGCTCTTCGCGGGGCTGGAGGAGCTGGGCATCGCCGATGACACGATGATCGTGCTGACCAGCGACAACGGCGCGAGCGCCGAGGGTGGTCGGCACGGCTCGCTCAACGAGCACCGCTTCGGCTTCGGGGTGGCCGACTCGCTGGCCGACAACCTCGCTGCGATCGACGAGATCGGGGGCTTCGGGGCCTACAACCACTACCCGTGGGGCTGGGCCTGGGCGGGGAACACCCCGTTCCACCTGTGGAAGCGCTACTCCTGGCTGGGCGGGACCCGGGTGCCGATGATCCTCAAGCCTGCCGGCGGCAGTGCCGATGCCGGCGCGGTGCGCGAGCAGTGGTGCCATGTCGTCGATCTCGCACCGACCATCCTCGAGGCCTGTGGCGTGGTGCCGCCCGCGACGGTGGACGGCGTCGCGCAGCAGCCGTTGGCCGGGGCCTCGTTGCTGCCGAGCGTGCGGGACGGTGCGGTGTCGCCGGCCCGCGAGACGCAGTACTTCGAGACGCTGGGCTCGCGCTCGATCATCCACCAGGGGTGGAAGGCGACCACCGATCACCTCTCGCTCGGCGTCGACGACGAGGCGATGATCAGTGGCAGCCGTGACTTCGCCACCGACACCTGGCACCTCTTCGCCCCCGACGACTTCGCCGAGCAGCACGATGTGGCCGCCGAGCATCCCGAGCGACGTGCCGAGCTGGAGCGGCTGTGGTGGGCGGAGGCGGAGGCCAACGACGTGCTTCCACTGACCGATGGGCTCTACGGTCACTTGGGCGGACTGGAGCCGGCGCTGTGGCCGATCCGCGACCGGGTGGTGATGGTGCCCGGCGCGAGCCCGGCGGTCGATGAGGTAGTGCCGTCCCTGGCGGCCGGGACCCTGCTGGAGGCCGAGATCGAGGTGCCCGAGGGCGGCGGCGAGGGCGTGCTGGCGGCGATGGGGGACTGGTCCAACGGCTGGGCGCTGCTGGTCCGCAACGGCCGGCCCGAGCTGCTGCTGAACACGACCAGCACGCCGTACCGGGTCCGCGCCACCCAGACGCTGGCGCCCGGCGCGCGGGTGGTCGGCTTCCGGTTCCTGGGTGCCGAGGGCGTCGGCGTGCTGAGTGTGGACGGCGTCGAGGTGGCCCGGGCCGGCCTGCCCCAGGGGATGGGCGCCAGTGGCATGCAGATCGGCGGCGGCGGCCTGCGCCTGGGCCACGACGCCGGCTTCCCGGTCAGCGCGGACTACGTGCCGCCGTTCGCCTGGACAGGCCGGTTGCGCCGGGTCGTTTTCACCGGCGGCTGCGCGCTGGCCGAGGCGGACGCCGTCCGGTTGCGGGCCAGCCTGGCTGCGGAGTGAGCTGCCCGCGCCCTCCCCGGGAGGTCATGCGTTGCGAGGGTGCGGGCGCTCCGTTCGCATGACGTCCGCGGGCGGGCGCCTCAGAAGGTGAAGGTGGTCTGCCCGTGCGGGGACTTGGCGAAGGCGATCACCTTGCGCGGGCGGACGACGAAGACGTCGGCGTGGTCGTCGCCCTCGCCGAAGCCGCGCTCCGTCGGCTCGAACGCCCAGTCGGTTCCGTACTTGGCGAGATAGTCCGCAGCCAACGGTGCCAGCGCGTCGCGGCCACGGACCTGGCTGGCCTCGCCCTCGACGACCACATCCAGGCCGGCGTTCCAGGTGTCGTCGCCGACGGTCACGCACAGGGCGGGCGACGTCGCGAGGTTGTGCCGCTTCTGCTCGTCGGGGCCGGTGCAGAAGACGAAGGTGTCGTCTGACCAGAGGCCGACCAGGGGCGTGACGTGCGGGCGGCCGTCGGCACGCACCGTCGTCAGCCAGTAGAGCGATGCGGCCCTCAAGCGATCGGACGCCGTCGGCCAGGGGAGGGCCTCGGCGCCTTCGGTGCTGAAGCGGGGATCGAGCCGGGCGGTCGGTCGTGCGGGCATGCTCACTCCAGAGGTGGTCGGTACCAGGTGGACCGCTCCCAGCGCACGGAATCATCGGTGGCGGTGCGTGCCGCGACACCCTTCCGAAATTGAATCGCGTTCAGTAGTCTCGGCAAGGTGAGCACTCCAGAGCATGTCGACGTCCTGATCATCGGTGCCGGTCTGTCCGGGATCGGTGCCGCCGCGATGCTCAGCACCGAGCACCCGAACCGGAGCTACCTGGTGCTGGAGCGGCGCGCGGCCAGCGGCGGCACCTGGGACCTCTTCCGCTACCCCGGCATCCGCTCCGACTCCGACATGTTCACCCTGGGCTACCGGTTCAAGCCCTGGACCGACGACCGCGCGCTCGCCGACGGTCCGTCGATCCTCCAGTACGTGCGCGACACCGCCACGGAGTACGGCGTCGACGAGAAGATCCGCTACGGCCACCACGTGCAGGGTGCGGACTGGGACTCCGAGCGCCGGCTGTGGACGGTGAGCGCCACCGTGGACGGTGAGGAGGTCGCCTACACCGCGAGCTTCCTGTGGTGCTGCAGCGGCTACTACGACTACGACCAGGGCTACACGCCGACCTTCGCCGGCCAGGAGAGCTACACCGGCACCGTGGTGCACCCGCAGGCCTGGCCCGAGGACCTCGACTACTCCGGCAAGAGGGTCGTGGTGATCGGCTCCGGTGCCACCGCGGTCACTCTGGTGCCGTCGATGCTGAAGCCGGGCGACCCGAACGCCGCCGCGCACGTGACCATGCTGCAGCGCTCGCCCACCTACATCCTCGCCGTGCCCTCGAAGGACCCGCTCGCGAACCGCCTGCGCAAGCTGGTCGGTGAGAAGCGTGCCTACGACCTGGTCCGGCTCAAGAACGTCGCCCAGGCCAGCGCGCTCTACAACATCAGCCAGAAGCAGCCCAAGCTGGTGCGCAAGGCGATCCGCTCGATGACCACCAAGATGCTGCCCGAGGGCTACCCGGTGGACGTCCACTTCAAGCCCACCTACGGCCCCTGGGACCAGCGGCTGTGCCTGGTGCCCAGCGGCGACCTGTTCCGGTCGATCAGCAAGGGCGACGCCTCGGTGGTCACCGACACCATCGAGGCCTTCACCGAGAAGGGGCTGCGGCTCACCTCCGGCGCTGAGCTCGAAGCCGACATCGTGGTCACCGCCACCGGTCTCAACCTGCTCGCCTTCGGCGGCATGGAGCTCTCCATCGACGGCGAGAAGAAGCCGCTGCCGGAGACGATGGCCTACCGGGCGCTGATGCTCAGCGACATCCCGAACTTCGCCTACACGATCGGCTACACCAACGCCTCGTGGACGCTCAAGGCCGACCTCGTCGCCGAGTTCGTCTGCCGGGTGCTGGCCCACATGGACGCCACCCGGACCAGCACCGTGGTCCCGCGCCGCGACCCGTCGGTCGGCGAGGAGCCGTTCATGGACTTCGACGCCGGCTACGTGCTGCGGGCCGTCGACCGGCTGCCCAAGCAGGGGTCGGTGGCGCCCTGGAAGCTCAAGCAGAGCTACTTCCACGACGTCCGCTCGATCCGGAAGTCGGACCTCGAGGACGGCGTCCTGCAGTTCAGCTGAGACAGCGCGGACGGCGCGGCGTGGGCGACCTCACGTCGCGCCGGTTCGGGTTTGTGGTGCGCGATGAACTACCGTGGAAGGCAATCGGGCCGACCAGTCTTGCCGTGGCCCGATCGACGTAGGCCCCCATCGGTCCTTCCAGGCCACCGGGCGCCACGATCCCTCGATCACGAGGCACTTTCTCGCTGTCACAGCGAATGAGTTTGGTGAGACACCACCAACGAAGAGATTTCCCTTGCCTGCACAGACGTTCTCCGATCTTGGCGTGCCCACCGACCTGGTCGTCGCACTCTCCAAGATCGACATCACCACCCCTACCCCGATCCAGGCAGCGACGCTGCCGGACTCGCTTGCCGGGCGCGACGTGCTCGGTCGCGGCCGCACCGGCTCCGGCAAGACCTACGGGTTCCTGCTGCCGCTGGTCGCCCGCCTCGCCGCCTCCGGCCGCAAGGCCCGCAGCGGTGCCCCGCGCGCCCTGATCCTGGCCCCGACCCGTGAGCTGGTCGGCCAGATCGAGGCCTCCCTGGAGCCGCTGGCCTACGCCGCCGGGCTCACCTCGCGCACCATCTTCGGTGGCGTCGGCCAGAACCCGCAGGTCCAGGCGCTGAAGAAGGGCGTCGACGTCGTCATCGCCTGCCCCGGCCGCCTCGAGGACCTGATCAGCCAGGGTCACTGCACCCTCGCCGACATCGAGATCACCGTGCTCGACGAGGCCGACCACATGGCCGACCTCGGCTTCCTGCCCGCCGTGCGCCGGCTGCTCGACAAGACCCCGCCGAAGAGCCAGCGGCTGCTCTTCTCGGCCACCCTGGACAAGGCCATCGACGTCCTGGTCAAGCGGTTCCTGGTCGACCCGGTCACCCACGAGGCCGACTCGGCGCAGTCGCCGGTCGCCACGATGAGCCACCACGTGCTGCACCTGCACCGCGACCAGCGCCTGCCGGTGCTCGTCGACCTGACCAGTGCGCCCGGTCGCACCGTGGTCTTCACCCGGACCAAGCACGGCGCCAAGGCGCTGGCCCGCCAGCTCAACAAGAACGGCGTGCCCGCCGTCGAGCTGCACGGCAACCTGAGCCAGAACGCCCGTACCCGCAACATGGACGCCTTCCACAGCGGCCAGGCCACGGCACTGATCGCCACCGACATCGCCGCGCGTGGCATCCACGTGGACGACGTCGCGCTGGTCGTGCACGCCGATCCGCCGGCTGAGCACAAGGCGTACCTGCACCGCTCGGGCCGCACCGCGCGGGCCGGCAACGAGGGCGTGGTGATCACCCTGATGACCGACGAGCAGGTGCGCGACGTCCGCGACCTGACCCGGGCCGCGGGCATCAAGCCCACCACCACCCGGATCGACGGTCCGGCGCACCCGATCCTGATCGACCTGGCTCCCGGCGAGCGCAGCCGTCCCGGTGAGATCGTCTTCGAGGGCGCGCAGGCTTCGCAGCCCAAGACGTCGGCCGGCAACGGCCGACGCGCCCGGCGGTCGGCTGCCAACGCCAACAAGGCTGGCGGCGGTGCCAAGTCCGGCACGGGCGAGGGCGGACGCCGCAGCGGCGGAGAGCGTGCCGCAGGCGGCCCCGGCCGCAGCCAGCGCAGTGGCGAGGGCCAGCAGCGCTCGCAGAAGCCGGCCGGTGCCGGCTCGGGCGGTCGTCGTGGCGGAGGCCGCTCCGGCGGTCGCGCCGGTGGCCAGGGCGGCGGGTCCGGTCAGGGCGGCGGGCACAGCGCCGCGTCCTTCAGCAGCGGACGCCGCTCGGGGCGCTGAGCCCCACCGAGTGTCCCGGGTCGGATGTTGTTGGGCGGTTCGCGCGCCCGGGGCACGCACCTCGCGGCGTTGTCGAACACTCGACGGGCCTCCGGCCCGCCTTCGGTCCTCCGCCTTGCGATGCACGCAC
>NZ_BAAALG010000008.1:124212-130182 GCF_039528155.1 Nocardioides dubius
ACGGCGGGCTCGTCGCGTCTCAGCCCCGGCTCTCCAGCCGGAACGGGTGCGCGGGGTAGACGCCGAGCACGGTGAGCTCGGTGGTGAAGAACTCCAGCTCCTCCAGCGCCCGGGCCAGGCCGATCTCGTCGGGGTGGCCCTCGACGTCGGCGAGGAAGACGGTCGCGGTGAACTCGCCGTCGACCATGTAGGACTCGAGCTTCGTCATGTTCACGCCGTTGGTGGCGAAGCCGCCGAGCGCCTTGTAGAGCGCGGCCGGCAGGTTGCGCACCCGGAACACGAAGGTGGTCACGGTCAGCTCGCCGTTGGCGGGCGGGATGTCGTGCTCGCGGGCGAGCACCACGAAGCGGGTGGTGTTGTGCTCGGCGTCCTCCACGTTGGAGGCCAGTGGCACCAGGCCGTAGACCTCGCCGGCCAGCGGCGGCGCCAGCGCGGCCACGGTCGGGTCCCCGAACTCGGCGACCTCGCGGGCCGAGCCGGCGGTGTCGCCGGCGATCACGCCGCGCAGTCCGAGCTCGGTGATGATCTTGCGGCACTGGCCCAGCGCGTGCACGTGGCTGCGAACGGTGGTGATCGTCTCGCGGGTGGCGCCGGGCAGGGCGAGCAGGTCGAAGTGGATCGGCAGGAAGTACTCGCCCACGATGTGCAGCCCCGAGGTGGGCAGGAAGTGGTGGATGTCGGCCACCCGGCCCGCCAGGGAGTTGTCGATCGGGATCATCGCGAGGTCGGCGACGCCGTCCTGGACGGCGGTGAACGCGTCCTCGAACGAGGCGCAGGGCAGCGTCTCCCAGTCGGGGTAGACGGCGCGGCAGGCGATGTCGGAGTTGGCGCCCGGCTCGCCCTGGTAGGCGATCTTCTTCGTGCTCACGCGCCCTATCGTCCCAGTCACCCGCAAGGGTTGTCCCGGCGGTCGGCGCAGAGGGCTACTCTCGCCCCGGTCCACGCCTCGGTGGACGCCGCCCGAGCAGAGGTCGTTCCGTGTCCCAGCAGCCCCCCGTCATCGTCACCGCCGGCTCCGCGGAGCCGGACGCCCCGCTGGTCGTCTGCCTGCACGGGATCGGCCAGGACGAGGGCGCGCTGAAGCAGGTCGCCGACGCCGGTCCCGCTGAGCTGGGCTATGTCTTCGTGCGCGGTCCGGTCGCGATCAACGGCGGGTACAACTGGTTCGACCTCAACCCGGACGCCAGCATGCGCCGCGACACCCTGCTCGAGGCGCGGGCCTGGTTCCGCTCCTGGCTCGACGCGTTCGCCCCGGCTCCGCGCCCGGTTGTGATGGTCGGGTTCAGCGCGGGCGCCGCCTTCGCCGCCGGGGTCGTCGGCGACGAGCCGTCCCGCTTCGCCGGCGCGGCCCTGCTCTCGGGCTCGCTGCCGTGGTTCGAGGGCCCCGAGGTCGCACCCGGGCGCTGGGACGGCGTCCCGGTGTTCCTGGCGCGCAGCGAGCGGGACCGGATCATCCCGGTCGAGCTGACCGAGCAGACCCGGCGCTACCTGGTGGCGGAGTCCGGTGCCGTCGTCACCGAGCGCCACGACCCGGACGGCCACGAGGTCACCATGCAGACCGCGACCGAGCTCGGCGCCTGGCTGGCGCGGACGACCTCGGTGCTGCGGGGCTGACCCCTAGGCCTGCTCGGTCTCGGCGACCATCTTCTCGATCCGGTTGCGCACCGACTTGGTGACCGCCTTCTCGTAGGCGGCGACCAGGCCCGCGGTGGTGATCGGCTTGATCGCGTCCACGGCGCTGCGCAGGTCCTCGGGGCTGGCCCCGGAGGCGCGGTAGGCCGGCCACACGGTGGTGTGGAAGAGCTCGTTGAGCGCATCGGCGATCGCGGTGGCGTGCTCGTCGAAGATCTTGCGGGCGGCGTCCGCGGCCTCGGCCGGGTAGTCGTAGCGGATCAGCGCGAGCGAGGCGTCGAGGTTGTTGATCGTGACGTCGTAGACCTCGTCCTCGCCCTGCTCCTCGTCCTCGTGCGGGGTGATCACGTCGAGGGCGCGCAGCACCTGCATCTCGCGGTCGGTGAGGGTGCGTCCGGCACGGGCGTCGAGGTCGGAGCGGCGCATCAGCTCGGGGTGCTCGGCCGCCCACGGCGCGAGCAGGGTGCGGTGCAGCCGGATCGCCTCCGGCGTGGCGTCGTGCGGGATCCGGGTCACGTAGCGCTCGATCGCGGCCAGCGTGAAGCCGTGTGCCTGCAGCTCGTTGACCAGCTCCAGGCGGGCGACGTGGGTGGAGTCGTAGTAGCCCTGGCGACCACGCTTGATCGGCGGCGGAACCAGGCCGCGCGAGGTGTAGAAGCGCACGTTGCGCACGCTCATGCCGATCCGGTCACAGAGGTCGTCGAGGGTCAACAGGCCTGCGTCGGCTTCGCCTTGATCGACCATGCGACCTCCTTCAATCTGTGACTCAGGCCACCACTCTTGACCATACTGACACCAATAGTGTCACAATCAGTGGTGGCGGTGCCGAATGGTGGCGCCGGCAGACAGGCACCGACTCTAGGGATGGTCATGGCAGAAGCATTCGTGTACGACCACATTCGTACGCCGCGAGGCAAGGGTAAGAAGAACGGCTCGCTGCACGAGGTGAAGCCGGTCGATCTGGTCGTCGGGCTGATCGACGAGCTGCGGGAGCGCAACCCGAGCCTGGACACCGAGCGCATCGACGACGTCGTCCTCGGCGTGGTCTCGCCGATCGGCGACCAGGGCGGCGACATCGCCAAGACCGCCGCACTCAAGGCCGGTCTCCCCGAGACCACCGCCGGCGTCCAGCTGAACCGCTTCTGCGCCTCCGGCCTGGAGGCCGTGAACCAGGCCGCCTCCCGCGTGCGCGGCGGCTTCGAGGACCTGATCGTCGCCGGTGGCGTCGAGTCGATGAGCCGCGTTCCGATGGGTGCCGACGGCGGCGCCTGGGCCTCCGACCCGGCCACCGCGCTGCAGGCGAGCTTCGTGCCGCAGGGCATCGGCGCCGACCTGATCGCCACCATCGAGGGCTGGAGCCGCGAGGACGTCGACGCCTACGCCGCCGAGTCCAACGCCCGTGCCGCCAAGGCCTGGGCCAACGGCTACTTCGCCAAGTCCGTGGTCCCGGTCAAGGACCTCAACGGCCTCACCGTCCTCGACCACGACGAGTTCATCCGCCCCGGCACCACGGTGGAGAGCCTGTCGACCCTCAAGCCGAGCTTCGCCCAGCTCGGTGCCGACGCCGGCTTCGACGACGTCGCGCTGGAGAAGTACCACTGGCTGGAGCGGATCAACCACGTCCACCACGCCGGCAACTCCTCGGGCATCGTCGACGGCTCCGCGCTGGTCGCGATCGGCTCAGAGCAGGTCGGCAAGGACCTCGGCCTGACCCCGCGCGCCCGGATCGTCTCGGCCGCCGTCTCCGGCGCCGACCCGGTGATCATGCTCACCGGCCCCGCCCCGGCGGCCCGCAAGGCGCTCGACAAGGCGGGCCTGAAGGTCTCCGACATCGACCTGTTCGAGATCAACGAGGCGTTCGCCGCCGTCGCCATGCGGTTCATGCGCGACATGGGCATCACCTCCGACATCACCAACGTCAACGGTGGCGCGATCGCGATGGGTCACCCGCTGGGTGCGACCGGCGCGATGATCCTCGGCACCCTCATCGACGAGCTCGAGCGTCGCGACCAGAAGCGCGGCCTGGCCACGCTCTGCGTCGGCGGCGGCATGGGCATCGCCACCATCGTCGAACTCGTCTGACCCGGACCCGGAACCTCGAAGGACTCACTAGAAGATGACTGAGAACAACCAGAGCGCGGTCCGCTACGAGCGCGACGCCGACGGCATCGTCACCCTCACGCTGGACGACCCGACCGCCAGCGCCAACACCATGAACGAGCTGTACCGCTCCTCGATGAACGAGGCCGTCGACCGGCTCTACGCCGAGGTCGACGACGTCACCGGCGTGGTGATCGCCTCGGCCAAGAAGACCTTCTTCGCCGGCGGCAACCTGAAGAGCATGGTGCAGGCGACCAAGGACGACGCCGCGGACGTCTTCGCGATGGCCGAGGACGTCAAGGCCGGCCTGCGCCGCATCGAGCTGTACCCCCGCCCGGTGGTCGCCGCGATCAACGGCGCCGCCCTCGGCGGTGGCTTCGAGATCTGCCTGGCCGCCAACCACCGGATCGCCGTCGACGACCGCTCGGTCAAGGTCGGCCTCCCGGAGGCCTCGCTGGGCCTGCTGCCCGGTGGCGGCGGCGTCACCCGCGTGGTGCGCCTGCTCGGCCTGCAGAGCGGCCTGATGGACGTGCTGCTGCAGGGCCCCCAGTTCAACCCGGCAGCGGCCAAGGAGAAGGGCCTGATCGACGAGCTGGTCGCCACCCGCGAGGAGCTCGTCCCCGCCGCCAAGGCGTGGATCAACGCCAACAAGGAGAACGCCGACGCGGCGCTCAACCCGTGGGACCGCAAGGGCTACCGGATGCCCGGCGGCCTGCCCTCCTCGCCCGCACTGGCCGGCTTCCTGCCCGCCTTCCCGGCACTGCTGCGCAAGCAGCTCAAGGGTGCCGACTTCCCGGCGCAGAAGGCGATCCTGTCGGCCGCCGTCGAGGGCGCCCAGGTCGACTTCGACACCGCTTCGCGGATCGAGTCGCGCTACCTGACCAAGCTGGTCGTGGGCCAGCAGTCGAAGGGCATGATCCAGGCCTTCTTCTTCGACATGCAGGCGATCGGCTCTGGGGCCCAGCGCCCCAAGGGCATCGAGCGCTACAAGGCCGTCAAGGTCGGCGTCCTGGGCGCCGGCATGATGGGCGCGGGCATCGCGTACTCCTGTGCCCAGGCCGGCATGGAGGTCGTGCTCAAGGACGTCGAGCTCGCCAACGCCGAGAAGGGCAAGGCCTACAGCGAGGCGCTGCTGGACAAGGCGATCAAGCGCGGGCGCAGCACCGAGGAGAAGAAGGCCGCCTTCCTCGCCCGGATCACCCCGACCGCCGACGCCGCCGACCTCAAGGGCTGCGACCTGGTGATCGAGGCCGTCTTCGAGGACGTCGCGCTCAAGCAGAAGGTGTTCGCCGAGATCGCCGAGCACGTCAACCCCGACGCACTGCTGTGCTCGAACACCTCCACCCTGCCGATCACCGAGCTGGCCGGCGGCATCGACCGCCCGGCCGACTTCATCGGCCTGCACTTCTTCTCGCCCGTCGACAAGATGCCGCTGGTGGAGATCATCCGTGGCAAGGAGACCTCCGACGAGGCGCTGGCCAAGGCCTACGACGTCGTCCAGCAGATCCGCAAGACCCCGATCGTGGTCAACGACAGCCGCGGCTTCTACACCTCGCGGGTGATCGGCACCCAGATCAACGAGGGTCTGGCCATGCTCGGTGAGGGCGTGCGCCCGATGTCGGTGGAGCGTGCGGCCACCCAGGCCGGCTACCCGGTCGGTCCGCTGCAGATCAGCGACGAGCTGAACATGGAGCTGATGGCCAAGATCCGCAAGGCGACCGCGGACGCGGCCGCTCGCGACGGCATCGAGCTGGGCGTCGACCCGGCCGGTGAGGTGATCACCAAGATGATCGAGATCGGTCGCCCGTCGCGACTGGCCGGTGGTGGCTTCTACGACTACGCGGACGGTCGTCGCACCGGCCTGTGGTCGGGCATCGGCGAGGCGTTCCCGCCGGCCGAGGAGCAGATCCCGTTCCAGGACGTCAAGGACCGGATGATGTTCATCGAGGCCCTGGAGACCGCCAAGTGCTTCGAGGAGGGCGTGCTGACCTCGTCGGTCGACGCCAACATCGGCTCGATCATGGGCATCGGCTTCCCGGCCAACACCGGTGGTGCCGCGCAGTTCATGACCGGCTACGAGGGTGCCGACGGCGAGATCGGGCTGGGCGCCTTCATCAAGCGCGCCGACGAGCTCGCGGTCACCTACGGTGAGCGCTTCGCGCCCACCGCCTGGCTGCGTGAGCGCGCTGCCGGCGAGGGCCTGCCGGCCTGACCTCCGCACTGCTGACGAACGCCCCC
>NZ_BAAALG010000008.1:130209-137214 GCF_039528155.1 Nocardioides dubius
CCCGGGGCAGGTGCCCGTCGGTCGAGCCTGTCGCGACGCCCTGCGCTGCGGCCGACGCGTAGGGTCGCCGCATGAGCGGAACTCCCCAACGCGTGTTGATCACCGGTGCCGGGTCGGGTCTGGGGGCGGCGCTCGCCGACGCCTTCGAGACCCGCGGCGACCTGGTCCTGGCCACCGACCGTGACCCTGCCGGGGTCGCCTCCCGGGCGCAGCACCTCGCCCTCGACATCACCTCGGGCGGCGACTGGGCCGCAGCCCGGGCGTGGGTGGAGCAGGAGTGGGGTGGCCTCGACGTCCTGGTCAACAACGCCGGGATCGCCGGCGGTGGGCGGCTCGACGTGGCCGGCGTCGAGGAGTGGCGGCGGATCTTCGAGATCAACCTGTTCGGGATGGTCTCGGGGCTCAGCGAGTTCGTGCCCCTGTTCAAGCAGCAGCGCTCGGGGCGGATCGTCAACGTCGCCTCGCTGGCAGGCTTCGTGCACCCCGCCGGGATGGGCGCCTACAACGCGGTCAAGGCCGCGGTGGTCGCCCTGAGCGAGACCGCGGGCCACGAGCTCGCCGAGTACGGCGTCGCCTGCTCGGTGGTCGCGCCGTCCTACTTCCGGACCAACCTGATGGACGACGTGGCGGGCGCCGACACCGCGCTGACCGAGGTGATGCGCTCCCTGGTGGCCGGCTCGCCGCTCAGCGCCGAGGCGATCGCACGCGAGGTGTTGAGCGCCGTCGAGCGTGGCGACGAGGTGATCGTTCCCGACGATGCTGCCCGCTCGGCGATCGCATTGAAGGCCGGCGACCGGGACCGCTACGACGCGGTGATGCGTCGTCAGGCAGCGAAGTTGAACGCTCGGTAACTTTCCCGAAACGCTCCATGCGCTGTGGCTGATGCCACAGAATGACGACGGCGAACGTGCGTGGCCCCACGCACACAGAGGCAGAGGAACTGATGCCGTCCATGGGTCAGGTGCTGTTGGTCCGCCACGGCCAAGCGTCGTGGGGGACCGATGACTACGACGTGCTCTCTCCCCTGGGATGGGAGCAGGGCCGGATCCTCGGTGCGGCCATGGCGCGCCGTGGCGTGAAGCCGGACCGGGTGGTGATCGGCGGGATGCGTCGGCACCGCGAGACCTGCGAGGCACTGTGCGACGGCGCGGGGTGGGGTGCGATCGCGGCCCGCAGCGACGACGGCTGGGACGAGTTCGACCATCTGGCGATGCTGGACCTGGTGCCGGCGCCGTTCGAGGGCGAGTCGCCCACGCGGGCTGAGTTCCAGGCCTGGTTCGAGATGGCCACCGACCGCTGGATCACCGCGGGTGCCGCGGTCGGCGGTGCTGATGCCGCGGTCGGCGGTGCCGTCGCCGGCCCGGAGTACGTGGAGAGCTTCGCGGCCTTCGGTGAGCGGGTCAACCGCGCGCTGCGCCGGGTCGTGCTCGGCATGGAGCGCACCGACACGGTGCTGGTGATCACCTCGGGCGGCCCGGTGGCCACCGTGGCCGCCTCGCTGCTGGAGCCGGAGGGCGCCCGGCCGAGCCTGTGGTCGCAGCTGAACAAGGTGGTGGTGAACACCTCGGTGACCAAGGTCGTGGTGGGTGGCCGCGGCACCAGCGTGGTCTCCTTCAACGAGCACTCCCACCTCGAGGGCGACGGGCTCACCTACCGCTGATCTCCGGCTCGGATGCATGACGACGGCGGTGCCGGGTACCGCCTGGTCATGGCTACCGATGCGAACCTGAACTACACCGTGCCGGGTCTCGACGAAGGGACCGCCCGCACGATCATCGACATCCTGCAGGGCCGCCTGCACGCCCTCAACGACCTGCAGCTGACGCTCAAGCACGTGCACTGGAACGTGGTCGGACCGCACTTCATCGCGGTCCACGAGATGATCGACCCGCAGGTCGACGAGGTCCGTGCGATGGCGGACGCCACCGCGGAGCGGATCGCCACCCTCGGCGGTGCGCCGTGGGGCACCCCCGGCGCGCTGGTCGAGGCGCGCACCTGGAACGACTACGACATCGGCCGGGCGCCTACCCAGGAGCACCTGGCCGCACTCGACGTCGTCTACCAGGGCATGGTCACCTCGCACCGCGACGGGATCACCGCCCTGGAGGAGCTCGACCCGGTCACCCAGGACATGCTGATCGGCCAGGCCGACAAGCTGGAGCTCTTCCACTGGTTCGTCCGCGCCCACCTGGAGGACCAGGGCGGCCGGCTGCGGACCGGTGAGCTGACCGACAAGCGCAACGACTGACACCCGCACCGCGAACGGGCCACTGGGACGACCCGGTGGCCCGTTCGCCTGCCCGGTGCACTCAGCCCAGGAGCCGCAGCACCGCGAGCTCCGCGGGTCGTGAGATCGCCTCGCCCGCAGCCCGGGCGGCCAGCCGGGCATCCATCGTGCTGCCCTCCTCGTAGAGGTCGACCAGGCGCGGGTCCACGTAGGAGGTGCGGGCCTGTGTCGGCGTGTTGCCCAGCAGGGCGGCGGCATCGTCCATCGCCTGCCGGATGGCACGACGCCGGCGCGCTGCGGCTGTCTGGACGCCGCTCATCGCCAGCGATGAGGCCGCCACCACGCTGGCGTGCCAGGTGCGGAAGTCCTTGGCGCTGACGCCGAGCCCGGTGACCTCGCTGATGTAGGCGTTCACCAGCGTCGAGTTGAGGGCGCGCCAGCGCCGGCCCTCGCGGAACGCCAGCAGCGACGGATCGTCGCTGCGTCGCCGGCGCATCGCGCTGAGCGCCGCCACGGACTCCGGGTCCGAGATCGTCAGGTGATGCTCGACGCCGGACTTCCCCACGAAGTGGAAGGCCAGGGCGTCGCCGCGCTTGCGCACGTGGCGCCGCTCCAGGGTGGTCAGGCCGAAGCTGCCGTGCTCGTCGGCGTAGATGTCGTTGCCGACCCGGAAGCAGCCCAGGTCGAGCAGGCGGAACGCGGCCGCGCAGGCGCGCTCGAGCGGGACGCCGTCGGTGTCGAGATCGGCCGCCACCCGGCTCCGGGTGCGGCCCAGGCGCCTCCCCAGCTCGGTGGAGCGCTCGAACTTCTCGGCGTCGCGCTGCTCGCGCCAGGAAGGGTGGTACAGGTACTGACGACGTCCGGCCTGGTCGGTGCCCACCGCCTGGAGGTGACCGTTCGGTTGCGGGCAGATCCAGACGTCCTCCCAGGCCGGTGGGATGGCCAACTGTTGGATCCGGTCGCGCTCCTCGGCGGGCACCGAGGCGCCGTCGGCGTCGAGGTAGCGGAATCCGCGCCCGCTGCGGCGCCGGGTCCAGCCGGGTTGGTCGGGTGAGGTGTGCCGCAGCCGCGTCATCGGTGGTGTCGCTCGCGGCGTGCGGCGCGGTAGGCCGGGCTGCGCAGCAGCCGGACCCAGCGGTACTGCGTCAACCCGGGCGGCACGTTGCCGATCGGGTCGAACTCCAGGGAGCGCGGAACCTGCTCCTGCAGGTGCAGGCGTCCGCAGACCTGCCACGGCCCGGTGCCGTGGGCGAAGGCCAGCTCGTACTGCAGGGCGACGCCGCCGACGCGCGGGCCGGCGGGCCGCAGCGCGAAGAGCACCGGCTGCTCGGTGCCCCGGTAGGGCAGCAGGGTGGAGAGGGGGTGCTGGTCGGGGTGCAGGGTGGGCGCGAGCAGGAACCGGCCCAGCGGTCCGGTGCCGGTGCTGGCGAAGAGCAGATCGGCCTTGCTCAACGCGACATGCCGACCGCCCGCAGGGCGATCGGCGAGGGGGAGGCGCACGGCGACCCCGGAGATGTCGGGCCAGCCGGGCCGCAGTCCGATGGCGGTGGAGACCCGGACCTCGACCCGGTCGGTGATCACGTCACCGAGCCACGCGACCTCGGGCTCTGCCACGACATTGGGTGCTGCGGCGAGGCGCGCCGTCCAGACCTCGCCGCGGGGATGCAGTGGCTTGGCAGCGCTGCGTGCCTTGGCGACGCCGCTGGTCGCGGTGGACAACAGCCGGCCGCCGAGCCGGGCGGCGCCATCACGCATCGCGGCGCCCGCCCGGCCGACGTCGGCCCGATCGATCACAGGATGTCGTTGACCTTCTTGGTCACCTCGTCCTTGGCCTCCTTGGCCTTGTCCTTGAGGTCCTCGATCTTGCCCTTGATGCCGGCCTCGGCCTGATCGGCCTGACCCTCCGACTTCAGGGACTCGTTGTCCGTGGCTGCGCCGACGGCTTCCTTGCCACGTCCGGTGAGGTCCTGCGCCTTGTTCTGGATCTTGTCATCGAAACCCATGAGAGGCCTCCTTCGTTGGTGGTGGACACCCAGGCGGTACCCAGTCACCGAGCCGGCACACGTGGTCCGGCTACCTCGCCGGCGTCAGCGGCTCGCCGTGCCGGGGCAGGTCGACGACGACCTCGCGCCGCTGCCAGTCGACGTCGGCATGCCGCAGGGCGACGAGCCGCGCGCGGCGGTGCAGCCAGCGCACCAGGGCCGCCACGGCGACGGGGCCGTCCACCTGGGCGCGGTCATAGCCGAGCAGACCGCCGACGTTGTGCCGATCGACCACCAGAGCGGAGACCACCAGGGCTCCCGAGTCGGCCCGCTGGGCGAGGCGGACATCGATCACCCGGCCCGCACGCGAGCCGTCGGGCAGCCGGACCGGGGCGTCCAGCAGGTCGCCGATCCGGTGCCGGCGGATGCCGTCCTCGCGGGAGCGGAGCAGGCCGCGCCGCGGGACGGCGAGCTCGATCTGCGAGGTCACCCGCGCCACCTGGGCGATGTCGACCGCCTCGGGCTCGGTGGGGTGTGCCCGGGCGACCTTGATCGCCGCGTAGTGGCGCAGCAGCCATCCACCGGCCCGGCCGCCGAGACGCGGGATCAGCGCGGCGGGTCCGGTCAGCAGGCCGGTCACCACGAGGTCGTCGTCGACGGGGGTCAACTCGACGTCGTCGGCCTTCCCTACGGCCAGACCGTCGACGTCCACGATCTGCCGGTCCAGCAGGTGCAGCGCGGCGTCGTAGTCGCCGTCCGCCCACTCCATCTCTGCGGTCATTGGCCCATCCCCGTTGCGATCATCAGCGGAATCGCGGCCACCGCCGCCACACAGACCAGGACCAAATAGACCGACCCGAGTGTGTTGGCGAGACGGCCGTTGACGTGCTCTCCCAGGTAGTCGGGGTCGTTGGCGACCACGAGGATCGGGAAGTAGGTCAGCGGCAGGGCGACCGCCGAGAAGACCACCGAGAACTCGGTGACCAGGATCGGGTCGACCCCGGTCATCAGCACCCCGACGCCGATCAGGGTGCACGCCAGCATCGTGACGTGGAAGGCGCCGGCCTTGTCGGGGCGCACGTACTTGCCCCACTGCCAGCCCAGGTACTGGGCCAGGCTGTAGCCGACCGAGAGGCCGGTCTCGCAGGCCGCGCCGAAGGTGGCGGCCACGAAGCCGACGATGGCCAGCGCGATGCCGATCTTGCCGAGCGCCATCGCCACCGGCAGGCCGACCTCGCCGAGGCTGTCGACGGTGATCCCGGCCGGCTGCAGCGCTACCGCAGCGGAGCCTGCGATCGCCAGCGAGAGCAGCCCGCCGAGGGGAAAGCCGATGAAGACGTTGGCCCGCATCACCGCGATGTCCTTGACCTTCCAGCGTTCCTCGACGCCGCCGCTGGAGAAGAAGAACACCTCGTAGGGGGTCATCGCGGCTCCGAAGAGCGCCACTGCGAAGTAGGAGTAGTCGACCCAGGTCTCGGAGCCGGGCTTGTCGGCGGTGGTCATCTGCCGGCCGAGCTCGGACCAGTCGGGCCCGAGCTGCCACAGCGCGACCGCGAAGACGATCAGGACCAGGCCGAGCAGCCCCAACGCGTTCTCCAGGAAGGAGAACCGGGCCCGCCACAGCAGGACGGCGAGCAGCAGGGCGACGAAGGGAATGATCAGCAGGTGGTGCACGGACGTGACCAGGGCGAGCGCCAGCGCGACGCCGCCGATCTCGGCGATGAAGGTCAGCAGCGTCACCGCCATCGAGCCGAAGAGGTTGAGCAGCCCCATCCTGGGGCCGAGGCGCTCGCGGACCAGGTCGAAGGTGGCCCGGTGGCTGACGGCGGCGATCCGCCCGGACATCTCGGCGAAGACGCAGATGCCGAGCACGCCGATGACGACCACGAGACCGAGCGACATGCCGAAGCGTGCGCCGACCTGGGCGTTGGTGACCAGATCGCCGATGTCGACGAATCCGCCGATGGCGGTCAGCACCCCGAGCGCGACGGCGAGATACCGCTTCACGAGAGCTCCTCCGCGGTGCGGTCGAGCAGGCGGATCAGTCCGTCCAGCTCGTCGAGGAGCCAGCCCGGGACCTCCTGGCCAGCGACCACCAGGGTGCGCACCTGGCGCTGGGCGTCGCTCGCCCTGCCGACCAGGGCGAGCAGCCGCTCGGAGCGCACGCGCTCGGCGTCCGGAGGCTGCAGGCTGGACAGGCCGCCCTCGGTCGTGGCCAGCCCCTCCTCCTTGGTCGCGAGCACGGTGATCGCGTAGCGCTCGGGGAGGTGGTCCTTGCGGAGCTCGAGGACGACGGTCCTGGTGGTTGCGAGAGCCGCTGAGGTGTCCTCGACGGTCTGGAGGGCGCTCTCGCGCCAGGATGCCTGATCGGGCTGCCCGACCACCCCGCAGGCAGCGAGGAGGAGCGCAGCCACCGCAAGTGCCACTGTGCGCATGTCGTGCCTGTACCCGTTCGCGGCGATCGTGATCGCCGGTTCGCGAACCGCATCGGGAGCACGCGGATCGGGTACTGCGGTGAGGAGACGGCGCGTGTCACGAACCGCGCCGCCGGAGAGGAGAGTCATGGAGGAGACGCAGCGCTCTGATCGGGGCGCGGACGTTCAGGCAGAGACCGAGACCACTCAGGGCAAGGGCGTCGACGCCGACACGGTGAGCGACCCCAGCCTGGAGGCACCTGACGCCCAGCGTGAGGAGCAGTCCGGTGCCGACTGGAGCTCGGAGGGCGGGGCGACCCGCGAAGGCCCGGCGACCCACTCAGGAGCAGCCCGCGACCAGTGAGGGGTGGGACGGCGGTCG
>NZ_BAAALG010000008.1:137266-152934 GCF_039528155.1 Nocardioides dubius
ATCGACCGCCGTCATGTGCGGCGGCTGGTCAGACCAGTCGCCGCACGATGCCGAGCGGGGCGTTGCGGATCACGGTGCCGAGCACGCTCCAGGGCCAGACCGGCACCCGCGCCGACGGCTTCTCCTTCTCGATGGCGGCCACCATCGCGGTGACGCCGTCGCGAGTGGAGACCATGAAGGCGGGCTTCTTCTTGAGCCGGTCGTTCATCTCCGAGGCGATGTAGCCCGGGTAGATCGTGCTGACCTTGATCGGCGAGCCGGCGAGCTCCATCCGCAGGCCCTCGGCCAGATGCGCGACGCCGGCCTTGGTGGCGGCATAGGTGGTCAGCGTCTTCGGCATGCCGCGCATCGCGGACATCGAGGAGATCATCACCAGGTGCCCGGCGTTCTGGGCGCGGAAGATCTGCATCGCGGCCTCGGCCTGGGCGAGGGCGGCGACGAAGTTGGTCATCGCCGTCTCCCGGTTGGCGTCGTAGCGGCCGGTGCCCAGCGGTGCGCCCTTGCCGAGGCCGGCGTTGATCACGACCCGGTCGATGGTGCCGAACTCGGAGGCGAACGTGGCGAAGACGTCGAAGACGGCGTCGTCATCGGTGACGTCGAGCGCGCGCACCTCGATCCGCCGTCCGGCGCTGCTCGACAGGATCTCGTCGCGCAGCTCCTCCAGCCGCTCCGTGCGCCGCGCGCAGAGTGCGAGGTCGTAGCCCAGCGCGGCGAGCTGACGGGCCATCTCCGCGCCGAGGCCGGAGCTGGCGCCGGTGATCAGGACGGTCTTCGGCATCTGCGTTCCTCACGTCGTCGGAGTCGGTCCGCTCACCCTAGGTCGCCGCCCCGTTGAGTGGTGCCGTTCTGCACCGATGCCCGTTGAGTGGTGCAGCAGGGCACCACTCAACGGGGTGGGGTGAGGTCAGGCGCTCTTGCTGCGGAGGCGCTGGCAGAGGTCGGCGATGGCTCACTCGTCGGGAATCAAGGCTTCGATCAATTGGTCCTCACCCTGGCCGTTCGCCGATTGGAGCAGGGTGATCCGGTCGTCGCGGCATCGTGGGCTGGCAACCAGGAGCCATCTCTTCGAATTGCGATAGACGACCTCGACATCCGTCCCCGGCCGCCAGCGCTTCAGCCTGCCGACCTCACCTGCGTGGTCGGTCCAGTAGACCCAGTCGCCGCAGGCGATCTCTGAGCCCGCGTCACCGTCGCCCAGTGGTACGACCTCCGGTCCATCCAGCCCGTAGAAGGCTCCGACGTCTGGGGCGTCCTCGTCGTACTGCTCGTTCCATACCGTCGTCGAGCTGCTCACAGCGCCGGTGAATGCCGCGCACGGCAACTGGGCCGGGAGCTCGGTGGCTGTCGCGTCGTCGGCTCTGCGGACCCAGGCCCGGTTGCATCCGTTGGGGGTTCCGTCCTCAGATTGCGTGTTCACCACCACGCCGGCCTCACTGAGCCGAGGCATGCCGATCCCGGTCTTCCGGTGACGAACACACATGACCTTCTCGTGGGTACCGGTCTCGAGGTCGAGGGTGACCGCGCAGCGTCTGTGCATCGCCCCGGCGGTGTAGGTCAACAGCGATCCGGCGAGGGCCTGAGTGGGTGGCCACTGCGGTCGAGGTGCCTTCGCGATGTCCTCGATCCGCTGTGGCGAACCATGCGGGAGACGGCGTACCCAGTGTGTGACTGACGGATCGTCGGAGTTCTCGACCGTGACCCAGGTGAGCCAGCGCTCGGACAAGTCGACCTGTTCAAGGTGCTCACCGGGCGGAACGGTCACAGCGGCGACCGGTGACTCCTTCTTCCGGTCGTTGACTCGCATCGTCTGCGAGGAGTCCGCTTCAAGGAGATACCGCTTGCTGGCATGCAGGTACCCGCGGTTGGTGCGGGGGTCCTGAGCAACGACCCGCCACGACCAGGTGTCGGCGCCTTCCGTGTCGGTGGCCGTTCCCGTGTCGGTCTGGGGCGTGCTGGAGGGCGCGGCCTTCGACCGCTCTGTCTCTGATCCGCCTGCGGAACAACCGTTCGCCAGGAGAACGGCACAGACGGCGGGTACCAAGGCTCGCGGGAACTTGAACACCGACACTACATTCCGATGTTGTTCTGGTTGGCTTGATTCGCGTCCAGTGCCTTGCTCCTCCGTAGACACCTGCTGTCGATAGGTACGAATACCATTGGTTGTGAAGTCTCGGGGTTCAACATACGACGCTCCGTAATAGCGACTTGGCTGGTTACGTTGCTCCAGTATTGAACGTTGGGTCCAGTTGGCCACCGAACGAATGGCGTACGTTCCGCCGTGAGAGTCCCAGGCCGTCTTGATGTTCACCTGGTGCACCAAGTCGCCGATCCACGTTGCGCCGGCTTGCTCTGTCCCCAGATCGCTGGAGCTACTTCCTCGGATTGGCAACGGACAAGTGCTGGGATTTGGTCGGCGCGCGTGGGAAGAACCTCAGTATGGGCTGATAGCTCTCACTCAACGCATTGCCTGTTCGGCGTATTGCGCCCTCGATTAGCTGACTTCCTCGCCCGCCTGCGCAGAGGGTGTCGTCGTCAGGCAGGTGACGAGAGAAAGACCACATGCCACTGGCGCAGTCCACGTGCTCAAATACTTCATCTTTCTCACCCCGTCTAGATAGCTGGCAGCGTTCTGGGATCATGGGTGGAGTCGGAAAATGCCCGATGCCGCCGCCCTTTTGGGGCGGCGGCATCGGTGGTGGGGTGAGGTCAGGCGCTCTTGCTGCGCAGGCGCTCCAGGGCGCTCATGCCGTGGTAGATCACCAGCACGGCGGCGGTGCCCAGGGCGATGCCTCCGAGCTTGATGTCGCCGAACTCGAGCACGGCGTTGCCCATGCCCATCGCGATGATCAGGGCCACGGCGACCGAGAAGAGGTTCTTCTGCTGGCCGAAGTCGACCTTGTTGTCGATCCACATCCGCACGCCGATCAGGCCGATGATGCCGTACAGCGCCAGGGTGACGCCGCCGATCACGCCGCCGGGGATGGTGAAGAGCAGCTCGCCGAACTTCGGCGACAGCGACAGCAGGATGGCGACGATGCCGGCCACCCAGTAGGCGGCGGTCGAGAAGACCCGGGTCGCCGTCATCACGCCGATGTTCTCGCCGTAGGTGGTGGTCGCCGAGCCGCCGCCGATGCCGGCCAGCATGGTGGCGGCGCCGTCGGAGAAGAGGGTCTTGCCGGTGAGGTCGTTGATGCTGTCGTCACCGGTGAGGTGGGCGACGCTGCGCACGTGGCCGACGTTCTCGGCGACCAGCACGAAGACGACCGGGAGGAACATCGGGATGACCGACCAGTCGACCTCGGGGGAGTTGAACTCCGGGAAGCCGACCCAGTCGGCGGCCTTGACTGCCTCGAAGGAGACCAGGTCCAGGCTCAGCGAGACCAGGTAGCCGACCACGAAGCCGAGCAGGATCGCGATCCGGCCGAGCAGGCCCTTGAACAGGGCCGCGATCGCCGCGATCGCCAGCACGGTGACGGTGGCGACGATCAGGCTGTCGTTGAGGGTGACGCCGTTGTCGGGGTTCACCGTGGTGACGTTGGCCCACGAGGCCTGGGCCAGGTTGAAGCCGATCAGCGCCACGATCGCGCCCATCACTGCGGGCGGCATCAGCACGTGGATCCAGGTGGTGCCGACGGCCTGGACGATCAGGCCGACGATGGCGAGCAGCGCACCGGTGACCACGATGCCGAAGAGGGCTGCGCCCATGCCGGGGCCGGGCGCCGCCTGGGTGCCCATCGCCGCGCCGACCGGGCCGAGGAACGCGAACGAGGAGCCGAGGTAGCTGGGCACCCGGTTCTTGGTGATCAGCAGGAACAGCAGGGTGCCGACACCGGAGAAGAGCAGCGTGGTGCTGGGCGGGAAGCCGGTGATCAGCGGGACCAGGAAGGTGGCGCCGAACATGGCGATCACGTGCTGGGCGCCGAGCCCGATGGTGCGCGGCCACGAGAGCCGCTCGAGCGGCTTGACGATCGCGTCGGGGGCGACGTCGCCGCCGTCGCCGTGCTTGGTCCAGATCAAGGAAGTGCCTCCTGCAGGGGTGGGAAGATCCGGCCCGGTCCGGATCGTGGAGCGGCCTGAGCCTAGTGCGGCCATGGCGATTCCGCTGTCGGCGGCCTGCAGCGGCGGCATACTGATCGCGTCTTGCGCTACGGGGGCGTAGTCGGTTCACGATCAGGAGTCGCGGTGCAGCGCTATCGACAGGTGGCCACGGGCGCCTGGCTGATCGCCGCCCTCGCCTGGCTGAGTCAGGCCTTCGTGCCGTGGGCCTCGCGGGGGCCGTTGTCGCGCTCGACGCTGTTGGACCTCGCCGCGCTGATCCAGGACCGGATCCTGGTCAGCGTGCCGCGATGGACGGTCGGGCTGGCGTTGGCGCTGCCGGTGCTGGCAGCGGGGCTGGCCGTGCTCGCGTTGCTGCGCGGGCGCGCTGCGCTCATCGGCCGGTGGTCGCTGGGCCTGCTCGGGGTCGGGGCGGTCGCCGTGCTGACCGGTGCCTTGACCGACTTCGAGACGGCGCGCTTCGGCACGGGCGCCTGGCTCGGGGTGCTCGGGGTCGTCGCCGTCGTGGTGGCGATCTGCGCGGAATGGACGACCAGACCATCGAAGTCGAAGACCAGGAGTCGTGATGAAGTTCTGTCCTGAGTGTGGCGCGAGCCTGGCGCCGGAGCAGCGGTTCTGCACCGGGTGCGGCTTCGCCCTGGCCGGTGCCGCTGCAGCTGGTGCGCCGCCGTCGCCGGTGCCCGGCCAGCCTGTGGGCGCTCCCCAGGTCTCCGCGTACGAGCAGCTCGGCTCGCACGCCGGTGCTCCCCTCCCGCCGCCGTCCGGTCGCAAGCGGGTGCGTGGGCTGGTGATCGCCGGCGTCGGCGTCGCGGTGCTCGGCGTGGTCGGGGTGGCCGCCTGGCAGGTCTTCGGCGGCGCCGACACCGGTGCCGACAAGCCGGAGGACGCCGTCACCGAGATCCTCGAGGCGGCCGAGAGCCAGGACCCGGTCGCAGCGATCCGGATGCTCAACCCGGCCGAGTCCGCCGGCATCGACGAGGTCTATGAGCAGCTGCACCAGCGTCTGGTGAAGGCGGGCGTGGCCAGCAAGGACGGCGTCTTCGAGGCCGGGGCGGTCACCTTCGACGACGTCGAGACGCGGGTGCGCGAGCTCGGCGACGATGTCGCGATCGTCTACCTCGAGGACGGCACGATGACCGTCGAGCTCAAGGCGGAGGAGTTCCCAGCCGCGCTCTCCGGCGTCGCCGACCAGGTGCGTGCCGAGCTGGGCGACTCCTGGCAGGAGCGGATCGACCTGAGCGATCTCGCCGACGACCTCTACATCGGCGGGGAGCCGGGGACCGGTCTCTTTGTGATCACCGTCAAGGTCGACGGCAAGTGGCACGTCTCGCCGACGGCGACCGCAGCGGAGTACCTGGCCCGGGACTGGTTCGGGCAGGGCGGCGACTGGAGCGCCTACGCCGACGGCGGCGACCGCGACCCGGTCACCGCGGACGTGCCGCAGGACGCGCTGCAGGTGCTGGCCGACGCTGCTCGCGGTGACGACCTGGACGGGATGCTGGACGCGCTGCCGTCGGGACAGGGCGCCCTGCTGCGCCCGTTCGTGGAGCTCGCCAACCGGGAGCTGGAGGCGGCCGGTGCGGGCTTCGATCTGGCGATCGACGAGCAGGAGGTGCGTGCCGGGGACGCGAAGGACGGACTGGTGCGCGTGGACATCGACCGTCTCACCGGCGACCTGAACGGGAAGGAGAGCGGCGACCCGTACCCGAACCGGTTCACCCTGAGCGGCGCGTGTGCCGAGCTCGCCACCTACTACGGCGAGGTGGAGCAGGGCTGCACGCCGCAATGGCTGGTCGACGCCAGCGGCATCAGCGAGGCGTTCGTGATGGTGCGCGAGACCGACGGCGGCTGGCAGGTCGACCCGTTCGCGACCGCCGTCGCCTGGCTGGAGGAGATCGTCGGCAACTTCCCGGACAGCGAGCTGGACTCCCTGATCGAGGCGATCGACAACGGCTCCGCCGACGACTGGATCGCCGACCGCCTCGGCTAAACCGCTCAATGTGACCTCAGCGCTCGGAATTGGCCGGATTTTGAGCGCTGAGGTCACATTGAGGAGAAAAAGTCAGGGTTGACTGTTTGTTTGTGGGGCGTCAGGATGACGTTGTGAGCCAGACCACGACACGCGTGCCGCAGGAGCAGCGCACCCGGGCGATGCGGGAGCGGTTGCTGGAGGCGTGCGTCGCCGTCCTGGTCGAGAAGGGATGGGCGGGCACCTCGACCACGCTGGTCTCGCAGCGGGCCGGGGTCAGCCGTGGCGCGCAGCTGCACCACTTCCCGACCAAGGCATCGTTGGTGGTCGCCGCGGTCGAGATGCTGGCCGAGCGCCGCCACCACCTGCTGGAGGAGGTCTCCCAGGGGCTTCCCCAGGGAGCCGGCCGCACCCGCGCGGTGCTCAACGCCTTCGGCGACCACTTCGCCAGCGACGTCTTCACCGCGGCGCTCGAGCTCTGGGTGGCCGCGCGCACCGACGCCGAGCTGCTGCAGGTCGTCGGGCCGCTGGAGCAGCGGGTCGGCCGGGAGACCCACCAGGCCTGCGTCGAGATGCTCGGCATCGACGAGTCGGTGCCCGGCAACCGCGAGCTGGTGCAGGCCACCCTCGACCTGGTCCGCGGCCTCGGCCTGGCCAACACCATCTCCGACGACACCGCACGCCGCCGCCGGATCCTCGACCGCTGGGCCGATGAGCTCGACACCGTGATCGCACGACAGGAGCAGGGATGAGTGACCTTCTCGGCCAGGTGCTGGCCGATCTCGACGCCGAGGGCGCGCGGCTCGAAGCCCTCCTCGCCGACCGGCCGGACGCAGACTGGCGCGTGGCCACGCCGGCCGCCGGCTGGGACGTCGCCGCGCAGATCGCCCACCTGGCCTGGACCGACGAGTCCGCCGTCACCGCGGCCACCGACAAGGCCGGCTGGGACGCACTGGTCACCGAGGCGCTGCAGGACCCGGAGCGGTTCGTCGACGGCGCCGCCCTGCGCGGTGCCGCAGTGCCGGCATCCGAGCTCCTCGCCCGGTGGCGCACCGCGCGCCGCGAGCTGCAGCGGGTGCTGCGCGAGCTGCCCCCCGGCACCAAGCTGCCCTGGTACGGCCCGCCGATGTCGGCCACCTCGATGGCCACCGCCCGGTTCATGGAGACCTGGGCGCACGCGCTCGACGTGCACGAGGCCCTGGGAGCCGAGCCCGAGGCCACCGACCGGATCAAGCACGTCGCGCACCTCGCCGTGCGCACCCGGGACTTCGCCTTCGTCACCCGCGGCCTCGAGCCGCCCACCGACGCCTTCCACATCGACCTGGTCGCCCCGTCCGGGGAGCACTGGACCTGGGGCGAGCCGGACGCCGCCCAGCAGGTCACCGGCCCGGCACTCGACCTCTGCCTGCTGGCCACCCAGCGGATCAACCGGGCCGACACCGCACTCCGGGCCAGGGGCGCGGACGCCGAGACCTGGCTCGGGATCGCCCAATGCTTCGCCGGCCCGCCCGGGACCGGACGTGACGCCGCCGAGAAGGAGACCAACCGATGAAGGCCACGCTGCGCGTCGGCAACTGCTCCGGCTTCTACGGCGACCGCTTCTCCGCGATGCGCGAGATGCTCGAGGGCGGCGAGCTGGACGTGCTCACCGGCGACTACCTCGCCGAGCTGACCATGCTGATCCTCGGCAAGGACACCATGAAGGACCCCAGCCTCGGCTATGCGCGCACCTTCGTGCGGCAGGTCGAGGAGAACCTCGGGCTCGCTCTGGAGAAGGGCGTGCGGATCGTCAGCAATGCCGGCGGGCTGAACCCGGCCGGGCTGGCCGAGCGACTGCGCGAGGTCAGCACCGGCCTCGGCCTGGACGTCGCGATCGCGCACGTCGAGGGCGACGACCTGCGGGCTCGTGCCGGCGAGCTCGGGCTGGACGGCGCGCTGACCGCCAACGCCTACCTCGGCGGATTCGGGATCGCCGCCGCGCTCGACGCCGGAGCGCAGATCGTGGTGACCGGGCGGGTCACCGATGCCTCGGTGGTCCTCGGCCCGGCCGCCCACCACTTCGGCTGGGGTCTCACCGACTACGACCAGCTGGCCGGTGCCGTGGTGGCCGGCCACGTGATCGAGTGCGGCACCCAGGCCTGTGGCGGGAACTTCTCCGGGTTCCGCGACCTCGCGCGCCAGGGCCACTTCAACAGCCCGATCGGCTTCCCGATCGCCGAGATCGCCGCCGACGGCTCGTCGGTGATCACCAAGCGCGGCGAGACCGGGGGCGCGGTCACCGTCGACACCGTCACCGCCCAGTTGGTCTACGAGATCCAGTCCACCCGCTACCTGGGCCCGGACGTGACCACGCTGCTGAACTCGATCGAGCTGCGCCAGGAGGCCGCCGACCGGGTCGCGATCACCGGCGTCCGCGGCGAGGCGCCGCCGGCCACGCTCAAGGTCTGCGTCAACGAGCTCGGCGGCTGGCGCAACAGCGTCGAGTTCGTGCTGACCGGGCTGGAGACCGAGACCAAGGCCGACTGGGTGCGCGAGCAGATGAACGCGGCGCTCGCCGTCGACCCGCCGTCGACGGTGCACTGGTCGGGCACCACCCGCCCGCACCAGGACGCGGACACCGAGGAGGCGGCGAGCATCCTGTTGCGCTGCACCGTCAAGGACAGCAAGCCCGGTCCGGTCGGCAAGCCGTTCACGAGTGCCGCAGTGGAGCTGGCGCTGGCCTCCTACCCGGGCTTCACGATGACCGGCCCGCCGTCGGCCGCCGCTCCCTACGGTCTGTACCGGCCGGCCTACGTGGCCCGCGACGCCGTCGTGCAGACGGTGGTGCATGCCGACGGCCGTCGCGAGGCGATCACCGAGCCGAGCGTCTTCAGCGAGGGCGGTGCCGAGGCCACCGACCCGATCGGGCTGCGCCCCTCGCCGTTCCCGGCGCCGCACGACGCGCTCACCCGGCGGATGCCGCTGGGCACGTTCGTGCACGCCCGCTCCGGGGACAAGGGCGGCGACGCCAACCTCGGCCTGTGGGTCGCGAAGGGCGAGGCGATCCCCGAGGAGCTCTACCTGGCCAGGGTCAACTGGCTGGCCAAGCTGATCACCCCGGCGAAGGTCCGTGAGCTGGTCCCCGAGGCTGCCGGGCTGCCGATCGAGGTCTACCTGCTGCCCAACCTGGGCGGCGTGAACGTGGTCATCCACGGCCTGCTCGGGGACGGCGTCGCCTCGTCGGTGCGCTTCGACCCGCAGGCGAAGGGACTCGGCGAGTGGGTGCGCTCGCGGATGGTGAACGTGGACGAGCGGCTGCTCGCCCGGAGAGAGGACATCGGATGAGCTTCACCGCAGAGCAGGTCGCCCTCAAGGAGTCGGCCGCCGAGTTCACCCGCCGCGAGATCATCCCGCAGCTGCAGCAGTGGGAGGACGACGGCGAGCTGCCGCGCGAGCTGCACCTCGCGGCCGCCAAGGCGGGCTTCATGGGGATCGGCTACCCCGAGGAGGCGGGCGGTGACGGCGGCGATCTGCTCGACGTGATCGCCGCCCAGGAGGGCTTCATGGAGGCCGGAGCGGCCGGCGGCATCCTGGCCTCGCTCTTCACGCACGGGATCTCGCTGCCGCACATGATCGCGCACGGCTCGCCGGAGCTGATCGATCGCTACGTGCGCCCGACCCTGGCCGGTGAGCTGATCGGCTCGCTCGGGATCACCGAGCCGGGCGGCGGATCGGACGTCGCCGGCCTGACCACCAAGGCGATCCGCGACGGCGACCACTACGTGATCAACGGGTCGAAGACCTTCATCACCTCCGGTGTCCGGGCCGACTTCGTGACCACGGCGGTGCGCACCGGCGAGGCCGGCGCGCACGGCCTGTCGCTGATCGTGGTGCCGACCGACACCCCTGGCTTCACGGTCACCCGCAGCCTGAAGAAGATGGGCTGGCACTGCTCCGACACCGCCGAGCTCTCCTACGTCGACGTCCGGGTCCCGGCCAGTCACCTGATCGGCGAGGAGAACGCGGGCTTCTACTACATCGCGGAGCAGTTCGTGGTGGAGCGGATCGCGCTGGCCCTGATCGGCTACGGGCACGCGGCCCGCGCGCTGGCTCTGGCTGCCGACCACTGCCGTCAGCGCCAGACCTTCGGCAAGCCGATCATCACCAACCAGGTGGTGCAGGCCAAGCTCGTCGAGATGCACCGCCAGGTGCAGGTGGCGCGCACCTACACCCACGACGTCGCGCGCCGGCACATCGCGGGAGAGAACGTGATCGCCGACGTCTGCCTGGCCAAGCAGACCGCAGTCGAGACGGCGGTGGCGGTGACCAGCGAGGCGGTCCAGCTCTTCGGCGGCACCGGCTACATGCACGGCACCGAGGTCGAGCGGCACTACCGCGACGCGAGGATCCTGCCGATCGGCGGCGGCGCCACCGAGGTGCTGACCGACCTGGCCGCCAAGCTGCTCGGGTACACCCGCTGATGGGCATCGGCAAGCCGCTCGGCGGCGAGGTGAGCGTGCAGATCGACGCCGACGTGGCGGCGGTGTGGGCGCTGGTCAGCGACGTGACCCGGATCGGCGAGTTCTCGCCGGAGACCTTCGAGGCCAAGTGGACGCGTGGCTCCACCGGGCCCGAGGTCGGGGCGACCTTCGCCGGGCACGTGAAGCGCAACGGCGTCGGGCCCACCTACTGGTCGCCGTGCCGGGTCACCAAGTGCGTGCCGAACGAGGTCTTCGAGTTCGCGGTCGGCACCGACGCGGTGGCGGTCAACAACTGGGGCTACCGGTTGCGCGCCACCGACGGCGGCACCGAGGTGACCGAGTACTTCCGGCTCGAGCCGTCGTTGCCGGTCCGCCTGTACTGGCTGCTGTTGGGCCGGCTGCGTGGGCGCACCAACGAGCGCGGGATGCGCACCACCTTGGAGCGGATGAAGCAGGTGCTGGAGTCCCACGAACCAGGAGCCGCCGACGGCGGTCCCGCGGAGAGGAGCTGAGCATGGCCAGCGACAACCGGACGGCGATGCTGGAGAAGATCGCCGACCTGCATGCCGAGCAGACGAAGGCCGTCGAGGCCGGTGGCAAGTACATCCAGCGTCACCGCGACCGCGGCAAGCTGACCGCGCGCGAGCGCGTCGAGCTGCTGATCGACGAGGGCTCGGCGTTCCTGGAGCTGATGCCGTTGGCCGGTTGGGGCAGCGACTTCGCGGTCGGCGCGAGCATGGTCACCGGGATCGGCGTGGTCGAGGGCGTCGAGTGCATGATCGTGGCCAACGACCCGACGGTGAAGGGCGGAGCGCTCAACCCGTGGTCGGTGAAGAAGAGCTTCCGGGCCGCGGACATCGCCGCCCAGAACGGCCTGCCGACGATCAACCTCACCGAGTCCGGCGGTGCGGATCTGCCGACCCAGAAGGAGATCTTCATCCCCGGCGGCCGCGGCTTCCGTGACCTGACCCGCTCCTCGGCACGCAAGGTGCCGACCGTCTCGGTGGTCTTCGGCAACTCGACGGCGGGCGGTGCCTACGTGCCCGGCATGAGCGACTACGTGATCATGGTCGCCGAGCAGGCCAAGGTGTTCCTGGCCGGCCCGCCACTGGTGAAGATGGCCACCGGCGAGGAGACCGACGACGAGTCGCTCGGTGGCGCCGAGATGCACTCGCGGGTCTCGGGCTCGTCGGACTTCCTCGCCGTCGACGAGCGGGACGCGATCCGTCAGGCCCGGCGGGTGGTGGCCCGGCTCAACTGGCGCAAGCAGGGCGATGAGCCGGCGCCGACCTATGCCGAGCCCGAGCTCGACCCCGAGAACCTGCTCGACCTGATCCCCACCGACCTCAAGGAGCCGTTCGACCCGCGCGAGGCGATCCTGCGGATCGTGGACGGCGTCGGCACCGACAACGAGGTCGCCTTCGACGAGTTCAAGCCGCTCTACGGCTCGGCGCTGTGCGTGGGCTGGGCGCGGCTGCACGGCCACCAGATCGGCATCCTGGCCAACGCCCGCGGTGTGTTGATGAGCAACGAGGCGCAGAAGGCCGCGCAGTTCATCCAGCTGGCCAACCAGAAGGACACGCCGCTGCTCTTCCTGCACAACACCACCGGCTACATGGTCGGCAAGGAGTACGAGCAGGGCGGCATCATCAAGCACGGCGCCCAGATGCTGAACGCGGTGAGCAACTCGAAGGTGCCGCACCTGACGGTGATCATGGGCGCCTCCTACGGCGCCGGCAACTACGGCATGAACGGTCGCGCCTACGACCCGCGCTTCCTCTTCACCTGGCCCTCCGCGAAGTCCTCGGTGATGGGCCCGGCCCAGCTGGCCGGCGTCCTGGAGATCGTCGCTCGGCAGTCCGCTGAGTCCAAGGGCCTGCCCTTCGACGAGGCCGGCTTCGCGCCCACCAAGCAGATGGTCGAGCAGATGATCGAGGAGCAGTCGCTGCCCTATGTGCTCTCGGGAATGGTCTACGACGACGGCGTGATCGACCCGCGTGACACCCGCACCGTGCTGGGCATCTGCCTCTCGGTGATCAACAACCAGCAGGTGGAGGGCGCGATGAACTTCGGCGTCTTCCGGATGTGAGAGGCAGACGATGATCACCCGACTCCTGGTCGCCAACCGTGGCGAGATCGCCCGCCGCGTCTTCGCCACCTGCGCCCGCCTGGGCATCGAGACCGTTGCCGTGCACTCCGACGCCGACGCGGGCCTCCCGTTCGTGGGCGACGCCGACGTAGCGGTCCGGCTGCCCGGCAACACGCCTGCCGAGACCTACCTGCGCACCGACCTGATCCTGGCCGCCGCCAAGGCGACCGGGGCGGACGCGATCCACCCGGGCTACGGATTCCTCAGTGAGAACGCCGACTTCGCGCGCGCCGTCACCGAGGCCGGCCTGATCTGGGTGGGCCCGGCGCCGGAGTCGATCGAGCAGATGGGCTCGAAGATCGAGTCCAAGAAGCTGATGGAGGCGGCCGGCGTCCCGGTGCTCACCAACCACACCGCCGACACGGCCACCGAGGCCGATCTGCCCTTGCTGGTCAAGGCATCCGCCGGTGGTGGGGGCCGCGGCATGCGGGTCGTGCACCGGCTCGAATCGCTGGCCGGAACCATCGAGGCCGCCGCTGCCGAGGCTGAGTCGGCGTTCGGTGATGGCACCGTCTTCGTGGAGCCCTACGTGGAACGGGGTCGGCACGTCGAGGTGCAGGTGCTCGGCCACGCCGACGGGGTCGCGGTGTTCGGCGAGCGCGACTGCTCGGTGCAGCGACGTCACCAGAAGGTGGTCGAGGAGGCGCCGGCTCCGAACCTTCCCACGGCCACCCGCTCCGCGCTGCACGAGGCCGCCCGCGCCGCCGCCGCCGCGATCGACTATCGCGGTGCCGGCACGGTCGAGTTCCTCTACGACGCCGACGCCGACCGGTTCTTCTTCCTGGAGATGAACACGCGCCTGCAGGTGGAGCACCCGGTCACCGAGCTGGTGCACGGTGTCGACCTGGTCGAGCTGCAGCTGCTGGTCGCCGAGGGCGCGCGGATCGACGTCGCCGAGACCGCGCCGCGCGGGCATGCGGTGGAGGTGCGGCTCTACGCCGAGGACCCGTCCGCCGACTACCAGCCACAGAGCGGAGCCCTTACCCGCTTCGAGATCGACGCCGACGTGCAGTTCGGTCCGCTGCCCGGCGCCGGCGTGCGTCTCGACTCCGGCTTCGGCACCGGCGATGTGGTCAGCACCTTCTACGACGCGATGCTGGCCAAGCTGATCGTCTGGGCGCCGACCCGCGAGGGGGCGCTGCGTCGCACGGTCGGTGCGCTGCGTCGCGCCGAGCTGCACGGGCTGCGCACCAACCGGGACCAGCTGGTGCAGATCCTCGGGCACCGCGACGTGATCGCCGGCACGATGACCACCGCGTTGCTGGCCGATGAGGACGACGCGCTGGTCGGCCTGAGCGGCCTTACCGGTTCCTTGCCCTCGCAGGTGCAGACGCTTCTTGCTGCCGCCCTCGCCTGCGCTGCCGACGCTGCCGGACGCCGTCCGGTGCAGCGCCGGGCGCCGCTCGGGTGGCGCAACGTGGACGCGGGCCCGTTGGTGACCGCCCTGGAGTACGAGGGCACCGAGGTGAAGATCGGCTGGCGGCGCACGTCGAGCGGCCTGGAGCATGTCGACCTCTACGACGAGGTCGAGGGCATCGCCGCTGACGATCCCACCCCGCTTGCCGGCGTCCCGGGGGCGTGGCAGGTCGTCACGCGGCACGGTGGCGTAGCGGCGGCGCACCGGGTCTTCCTCGCCGGAGAGCGGATCGACGTCGAGACGCCGACCGGGCACGTGGCGCTGCGCCGGGTGCCGCGCTTCGTGGACCCCTCCACCCAGGTCGCCGCAGGCTCGCTGCTCGCGCCGATGCCGGGAACCGTGGTCGCGGTCCGGGTTGCCGCAGGCGAGACGGTCACCGAGGGCCAGCCCCTGGTGGTGATGGAGGCGATGAAGATGCAGCACGTCATCGCCGCCCCGTACGACGGCACGGTCACCGAGATCGGCGCCGCAGAAGGAGATCAGGTCGAGGCCGGAGCGGTCCTCGCGGTGGTCAGTGCACCGGACAACGAAGCAGCCGAAGGAGAGCAGTGATGTCGACGATGTTCACCGAGCCCGAGGAGCGCCAGGCACTGCGTGAGGCGGTGCGCAAGCTGGCGGGCAAGTACGGCCGCGAGTTCGTGGAGAAGCAGGCCCGCTCCGGCGGCAAGATGACCGACATGTGGCTGGAGATGGGCCGCAACGGCTTCCTCGGCGTCAACATCGCCGAGGAGTACGGCGGTGGCGGCGGTGGGATGGCCGACCTGGCGGCGGTCCTGGAGGAGGCTGCCGCGGCCGGTGCGCCGCTGCTGATGATGGTGGTCTCGCCGGCCATCTGCGGCTCGATCATCAGCCGTTGCGGCACCGAGGAGCAGAAGAAGCAGTGGCTGCCCCCGATCGCCGACGGCACCCTGCTGATGGCGTTCGGGATCACCGAGGCCGATGCCGGCTCCAACTCGCACCAGATCACCACCACCGCGACCCGCGACGGCGACGAGTGGGTGCTGAATGGTCAGAAGACCTTCATCTCCGGCGTCGACGAGGCGCAGTCGGTGCTGATCGTGTCCCGCACCGCCGACGAGAAGACCGGCAAGCTCAAGCCGGCGCTCTTCGTGGTGCCGACCGATGCGCCGGGCTTCACCAAGACCCAGATCGAGATGCAGTGGGCGGCCCCGGAGAAGCAGTTCACCCTCTTCCTCGACGACGTCCGGGTGCCGGCCGAGGCGCTGGTCGGCGACGAGGACGGCGGCCTGTGGCAGCTCTTCGCGGGCCTCAACCCCGAGCGGATCATGGGCGGCGCCCTCTCCTGCGGGATGGCGCAGTTCGCCCTCGACAAGGCGGTGGACTACGCGAAGACCCGTACGGTCTGGAAGGACCAGCCGATCGGCGCCCACCAGGGCATCGCGCACCCGATCGCCAAGGTCAAGATCGAGCTGGAGCAGGCGCGGCTGCTGTGGCAGAAGGCGGCAGCGCTCTACGACGCCGGTGACGACATGGCTGCCGGCGAGTACGCCAACATGGCCAAGTACGCCGGTGGCGAGGTCTCCTGCAACGCCACCGACGTCGCGGTGCACACCCACGGCGGCAACGGCCTCACCGTGGAGTACGGCCTGGCCAACA
>NZ_BAAALG010000008.1:152984-220251 GCF_039528155.1 Nocardioides dubius
CTCAACTTCGTCGCCATGCACAGCCTCGGCCTCCCCAAGTCCTACTAGCCGAACCTGCGCCTGTTCACCCCCGAACCTGCGCTTGTTAACGCTCGACCCTGCGCTTGTTGTCGGGGGCGGGTGGCACTCTGGACCTGTGGGAAAGAAGCAGCGTGCCGAAGTGCCGGTCTGGATGGTCGAACAGGTCCGCAAGATCGTCGATCCGCTGCCGCGCGCCTACGAGGAGAGTGCCTGGGTGGGCGTGCGGTGGCGGATCGGGAGCGCCACCGTCGCCCATCTCTTCGGCGGCGAGGACGGCCTGATCCGGATCACCCTGCGCGGCGAGCCGGACGAGGTGGCTGCCTTCGAGCACCTCGGCGGGCCCTACTTCCGGGCCGGCTGGGGCGACAACGTGATCGGCATGGTGCTCGACGACGGCACGGACTGGTCCGAGGTCGGCGAGCTGCTGCTCGACTCCTACTGCCTGCAGGCGCCCGAGGGCCTGGCCGCGCAGGTGCAGCGCCCCGACGCCGCACCCGAGCCGGGTCAGGCCTGAACGGGAACTTGATAGATGGAGTCGGCCGGGTGACCGGCGCGCTCGTGGATCCGCTGCACTGCCTCGGCGTCGGGCGCCTCGGACAGGCAGAAGACCATGCCGGACTCGGGGTCGGCCCAGGCGTGCTTGAAGTCCACGCCTTCCTCACCCTGGATCGCCAGATCGGCGTTGTGGGCCTCGAGCAGACCCTCCGGAGTGATCCCGGCCATCCCGGTGTGCACGTCCATGAACTCAGGCATCGTCGCCTCCTTGGTTGGTTCCTTCACGATGCGACCGCCTGAGGTTTCCGGTCATCCCCAATCCTGCGGGCCCGGGCGACTACCGTCGATGCATGGACGTCGTAGAGATCCACGGCCTGGTCAAGCGCTTCGGCCACTTCACCGCCTTGGACGGCCTCGACCTGCAGGTCGGCCCCGGCGAGGTGCATGGCTTCCTCGGGCCGAACGGCGCCGGCAAGTCCACCGCGATCCGGATCCTGCTCGGCCTGCTGCGGGCGGACGGCGGCACCGTGCGGATCCTGGACGGCGATCCGTGGCGTGACGCAGCGGCGATCCACCGCCGGCTGGCCTACGTCCCCGGCGACGTCAACCTCTGGCCGAACCTGACCGGCGGCGAGGTGATCGACCTGCTCGGCCGGTTGCGCGGCGGTCTCGACGCCCGCCGCCGGGCCGAGCTCATCGACCTCTTCGAGCTGGACCCCACCAAGAAGGGGCGCAGCTACTCCAAGGGCAACCGGCAGAAGGTTGCCCTGATCGCGGCGCTGGCCTCGGACGTCGAGCTGCTGGTGCTCGACGAGCCGACCAGCGGGCTGGACCCGATCAAGGAGGCCGCGTTCCAGGAGTGCGTGCGGGAGTTCCGCTCGCGGGGCCACAGCGTGCTGCTGTCGAGCCACATCCTGGCCGAGGTCGAACGGCTCTGCGACAAGGTGACGATCATCCGCAACGGCGTCGCCGTCGAGACCGGAACCCTGAGCGAGCTGCGGCACCTGACCCGTACCTCGATCCAGGCCGAGCTGGCGCAGCCTCCGCACGGGCTCGAGACGCTGAGCGGCCTGCACGACCTGACCGTCGACGGCCATCGGGTGGCGTTCGAGATCGACACCGAGCAGCTGGATGCGGCCTTGGGAGCCTTGCGTGGCTTCACGATCACGTCGTTGGTCTGTCAGCCGCCGACGCTGGAGGAGCTCTTCCTGCGGCACTACGGCGACGAGATCCCCACGGAGCCCGAGGCCGTCGGATGAGTCGCCTGCTGGGCCGCGAGGTGGTGGGCCTGCGGGTCCTGTTGCCGGCCTTCCTGCGGCGCGACGCGCTGATGATCGGCTGTTGGACGGCCGGGATCAGCCTGCTCTACGTCTCCCAGGCGATCGGCGTCGAGGGGCTCTATGCCGACCAGGCCGAGTTCGACCGTGCGGCGGAGGCGATGGAGCGCAACGCGGCGCTGATCGCGATGGCCGGCCCGGCGCGGGCACTGAACACCGTGGGCGGCCAGGTCACCTGGCAGGCCGCCGCCTTCGGCGCGATCACCGCCGGGCTGATGAGCATGTTCCTGATCGGCCGGCATACCCGCGCCGAGGAGGAGTCCGGGCGCGACGAACTGCTGCGCTCGGCGGTGGTCGGCCGCCACGCACCGCAGACCGCGGCGTTGTTGGTGGCCCTGATCGCCAACCTGGCGGTGGGTCTGGGCGTCGGGCTGAGCCTGTGGGCGTACGGCCTGCCGGGCATGGGCTCGCTGGCCAGCGGCCTCCAGGCCGGACTCAGCGGCGCCACCTTCGCCGGGGTGGCGCTGGTCGCTGCGCAGCTGACCCAGAGCGTGCGTGGCATGTACGGGCTGACCGGAGTGGCGATCGGCCTGGCCTACCTGCTCCGCGCCGTCGGTGACGTCGGCACGCCTTGGCTCTCCTGGCTCTCGCCGATCGGCTGGGGCCAGGCGATGTGGGCCTTCTCCGGCGACCGTCTCTGGCCGGCCCTGCTCTTCGTCGCGGCGCTGATCTGCTCGGTGGCACTGGCCTTCGCGATCTTCGAGCGCCGCGACGTCGGCAGTGGGGTGCTGGCCGCACGCCCGGGCCCGGCGACGGCAGGCCGCGATCTCCAGGGTGCGTTCGGCCTGGCCTGGCGCCTGCAGCGCGGCTCCCTCTACGGCTGGCTGGTGGGCCTCTTCGTCTGCGGCCTGGCCTACGGCTCGATCGGCAACGACGCTGCCGACATGTTCGGTGACTCCGAGCTCTCCGACGCGATGCTCGCCGCCGGACTGGCGGACCCGGTGGACGGGTTCCTCGCCTCCTCGGCCTGGATGCTGGCCCTGGTGGCAGCGGGGTTCTCGATCTCCTCGGCACTGCGCCCGCGGGTCGAGGAGGAGGGCGGCCGGGTCGAGTCTCTGCTGGCCACGGCGCTGCCGCGGGGCCGCTGGTTCGCGGGGCACGGCGTGGTCACCGTCGTCGGCACCGTGCTGGTCGGACTGGCGGGAGCCCTGGGCCTCGGGCTCGGCTTCGGGCTGGTCACCTCGCAGTGGGACCGGTGGGGCGACTTCCTCGTCAACGCGTCGACGATGAGCCTGGCCTCGCTGGTGTGGGTCGGGGTTGCCCGCCTGCTCTACGGCCTCTCCGCGCGCTGGGCGCCGTGGGCCTGGGCGGGCTTGGCACTGAGTGTCGTGGTGATGCTCTTCGGGGAGGTGCTCTCGTTCCCCTCGCTGGTGATGGACCTGTCCCCGTACCGGCACCCGGCCCTGGTGCCGGTGGAGGCGTTCGCCTGGACGCCGGTGATCGCGTTGGGCGGCGTCGTCATCGTGCTGTGGGTGGCGGCGCAGGCGGCGTTCGCGCGCCGCGACGTCCACTAACAGCTCAGGTCGCCACGACGTCCGCTAGGCGCTCAGGTCGCCACAGGGCAGGCTCTTCCAGGCCCGCACGAAGTAGGAGTCGTGGCGCACTCCGGCGTCGGCGTCCGCGGTGATCCGGGGGTGCGCGGCGAGCAGCTCCTGCAGGGCGACGGTGGCCTGCAGCCGGGCTGCGTGGCTGCCGATGCAGAAGTGCGGACCGCTGCTGAAGGCCAGGTGCCGGTCGGGGGAGCGGCGCACGTCGAGCAGGTGGGCGTCGGGTCCGAACTCCTCGGGATCGCGGTTGGCGGAGCCGTAGACCATCATCACCTTGGCGCGTGCCGGGATGGTGACGCCGGCGACGCTCACCTCGCGCGTCGTCGTCCGGGCCAGGGCCTGCACCGACGACTCGAGGCGCAGGAACTCCAGCACCGAGGTGCCGATCCGCTCCGGCTCGGCGAGCAGGACCTCCCGCTGGGCGGGGGCCTCGGTGAGCAGGGTGATCGCGTGCGAGATCAGGCTCGCGGTGGTGTCGCTCCCGCCGGCCACCATCACGAAGCAGAAGCCGAGGATGTCCCAGTCGGTGAGCCGCTGGCCGTCCAGCTCGGCGGCGACCAGGGCCCCGATCAGGTCGTCGTGCTCGCACGTGCGCCGATGCGCGATCGCGTCGCTGAAGTAGCCCATCATCTCGGTGACCGCGTGCAGGCCGGTGCTCTCGCCGTCGTTCAGGTCGACGGCAAACCCGTCGTTCTGGATCTCGGTCAGGGCGGAGACCCACGGCGTGAAGCTGGCCCGGTCCCGTTCCGGGACGCCGAGCAGGTCGGCGAGCACGAAGACCGGGATCGGCGCGGAGAGGACCTGGTGCAGGTCCGGCGTCTCGCCGTCGGCGGCGCGGGCGGTCAGCTCGGCGATCCGCTCCTTGGCGAAGCCCCGGATCTTCTGCTCCAGCTCGGCGATCCGGCGCGGCGTGAAGGCCCGGCCGATCAGGCCGCGCAGCCGGGTCTGCACCGGCGGGTCGAGCATCACCAGGGTGGGTGGCAGGCCGAGGCTGCCGATCTCGTCGGGGAAGAACGTCAATCCGGACGCCGAGGAGAAGGTCTCGGGTGCGCGCACGGCGTCCCAGACGTCGGCGAAGCGGG
Organism: Nocardioides dubius; assembly: GCF_039528155.1. NCBI lineage: Bacteria > Bacillati > Actinomycetota > Actinomycetes > Propionibacteriales > Nocardioidaceae > Nocardioides > Nocardioides dubius. The sequence goes on from NZ_BAAALG010000008.1 coordinate 157,467, forward strand.
TGAGCGCCCAGAACTCAGGCCGGCCGGGGCCGGCCGGATGGTGGGCGACCGGCTGCTCGGCTCGGAGGGCGGCGTAGACCGGGTAGGGGTCGGCGCGGAACGCCGGATCGAACGGGTCGTAGCTCGGTGCCATCGCAGGCTCCCTCGGGTCGGTCCGGTCCTGGTCGGGTGCCGGTCAGCCTAGTGCGATGTGGTCCCGATCACTGGAACGCGTTCTAAAAAATTTCTGGATCAGGGTCTAATCTCTGCCATGGTGGGCCTCCCTCGGGAGTGGGCCCGCCGCATCCGATCGCGCGCCACAACGAGGGAAGCCATGACGCTCAACATCGCCACCATGATCGAAGCCGTTGCGAAGGCGGTTCCGGACCGCCCGGCGGTGACCTGCGGGCCCACCACGCTGAGCTACGCCGAGCTGGACCGCCGTGCGAACCGGCTCGCCCAGCACCTCGTCGAGGCCGGGATCAAGCCGGGCGAGAACGTCGGCCTGCAGATGCTCAACGGCGTCGAGTACGTGGAGAGCCTGCTCGGCTGCTTCAAGGCCCGCGCGGTGCCGGTGAACATCAACTACCGCTACACCGAGCACGAGCTGCTGCACCTGTTCACCGACGGCGACCTGGTCGCGGTGATCGCGGGCGCCGAGTACGCCGACCGGATCGCCCCGCTGGTCGACTCCAGCCCCGACCTGCGTCACGTCGTCATCGTCGACGAGGCCGAGGCCTCTGCGGTCACCTGGTCGTCCCAGGTGAGTGTGGTCGACTACGAGAAGGCGCTGGCGCCGTTCGACGGCGCGACCGCTCCGCGCGATGACCTCAGCGCCGACGACCAGCTGATCATCTACACCGGCGGCACCACCGGCCTGCCCAAGGGCGTGGTCTGGCGCCAGGAGGACTTCCACTTCGCCGCGCTGATGGGCGGCAACCCCTACGGCGACCCGTACGGCTCGGTCGACGAGGTGGTCGCAGGGCTGGAGAACGGCTTCCCGCTCACCTACCTGCTCTGCATGCCGCTGATGCACGGAGCCGCCTGCTACACCCTCTTCATGGGGCTGCTCGGCGGCGCACACGTGGCGCTGCTGCGCACCTTCGACGCGGTGGAGGCGCTGCGTGACGCGGAGCGGCTCAAGGTGCAGATCATCGCGCTGGTCGGCGATGCCCAGGCCCGCCCGATCGTCGACGCGATCCGGGCCCACGAGGGCGAGTACGACCTCTCCTCGGTCTTCGTGGTCGGCTCCGGTGGCGCGATCCTCTCCGCGAGCGTGCAGGCCGACCTGCTCGCGCTGCTCCCGGACCGGATGATCCGCAACAGCTTCGGGGCCTCGGAGTCCGGCGCGGATGGCACGGTCGCCACCGGCGAGGACGGCAAGATGCGGCTCCAGCCGTCGCCGAACGTGCGGGTGATCGACGAGCACCTGCGCGACGTGGCTCCCGGCTCCGGCGAGCTCGGCCGCCTGGCCCGCAAGGGCAATGTGCCGTTGGCCTACTACGGCGACGAGAAGAAGACCGCGGAGACCTTCCCGGTCATCGACGGGGTGCGCTGGGCGATCCTCGGTGACCTCGCGGAGGTCGAGGAGGACGGTGCGATCGTGGTCCACGGGCGAGGCTCGGGCTGCATCAACTCCGGCGGCGAGAAGATCTTCCCGGAGGAGGTGGAGCAGGCCGTGAAGGCGCACCCCGACGTGATGGACGTGCTCGTGGCCGGCGTGCCCGACGAGCGGTTCGGCCACCGGGTGGGTGCCGTGGTCCAGCTGCGCGACGGCGTCGAGGGATTCGACGTCGAGGAGCTGCGCACCTTCACCCGCGCGACGCTGGCCGGCTACAAGGTGCCGGCCAAGGTGGTGCTGGTCGACGAGGTGCTGCGCTCGCCGAGCGGCAAGGCGGACTACCGCTGGGCGAACCGCACGCTCGCCGACTGACGACGCCCACCCGTTGGGTGGTGCACCCCTGCGCCGGCCAACGTTGAGTGGTGCCCCCTTGCGCCACTCAACGTTGGCGAGAGCGCAGCGGAGCGCGCGGCGGCGAGCGCCGCGTTGCTCCGCTGCTCAGCGCGTGGTCAGGCGCGCTGGGGCGGCCGCGGGACGAACATCGGGGTGCGGGCCGCGTAGGCGTCCCACCCGGGCCGCTGCGCCATGTAGCGCTCCAGGCGCTGGGCGCCGGTGGCCACCACCAGGAAGTAGGTCATCGCGATCGGCGAGAGGACGGTGAGCACGCCGGGCCAGGCGGAGGCCGCGATCAGCCACACGCCCCACCACACGCAGAAGTCGCCGAAGTAGTTCGGATGCCGGGTCCAGGCCCACAGTCCGCGGTCCATGACCTTGCCCCGGTTGCTCGGGTCCGCCTTGAACGCGGCGAGCTGCCGGTCGCCGATGGTCTCGAAGGCGAATCCCGTTGCCCACAAGGCGGTTCCCAGACCGAGGACCACTGCCGGCAGGCCGCTGACCGGGGTGTCGACGACCGCCGAGACCTGGACCGGGAGCGAGACGAACCAGAGCGCGAGGCCCTGGGTGACGAAGACCTTGCGGACCGCCGTCGGGTAGGAGAGGCCCGCGACCAGGTCGGCGTAGCGCTTGTCCTCCTGGTCCGTCGCGGCGGTGCGCTGGTACATGTACCAGGCGAGGCGGGAGCCGGAGATCGCCACCAGCGCGGTCAGCAGCAGCCGCCGGACGAGGTCGCCGTCGCCGAGGACGCCGGCCACGATCGCCACCACGACGAACCCCGCACCCCAGGCGGTGTCCACCACCACGAACCGGCCCTGACGACGGCCGATCACCGCGGCGATCGTCATCACCACCGCGGTCGCGAGCAGACAGGCGCCGGAGACCGTCAGCAGGTCGCCGATCACGCGTCCTCCTTCTGCAGGGTCAACTGGTGCACGTCGAGGTAGCCGGCGGCGAAGCCGGCCTCGGAGTAGGCCAGGTAGAACTCCCAGGTGCGGCAGAAGGTCTCGTCGAAGCCGAGCGCCATCACCCGCTCCTGCTTGGCGATGAACCGCTCACGCCAGCGGCGCAGGGTCTCCGCGTAGTGCAGGCCGAAGGCGAGATCCTCCAGACGCTGCAGGGAGGTGTGCTCGGCGACCACCTCGTCCATCGCCTGCACCGAGGGCAGGAAGCCGCCGGGGAAGATGTACTTGTTGATCCAGGTCCAGGTGCTCTGGGTGGCGAGCATCCGGTCGTGCGGCATGGTGATCGCCTGGATCACCGCGCGCCCGCCGGGCACCAGCAGCTTGTCGATGGTGGCGAAGTAGGTCGGCCAGTACTGGTGGCCCACCGCCTCGATCATCTCCACCGAGACCACGGCGTCGTAGCTGCCCTCGACCTCGCGGTAGTCGCACAGCTCGATCCGGACGGCGTCGTCGACCCCGGCTGCATGCGCCATGGTGCGGGCCAGGTGCTGCTGCTCGGCGGAGAGGGTCACCGAGAGCACCTCCGCACCGCGCTGCGCTGCCCGGATCGCGAGCTCGCCCCATCCGGTGCCGATCTCCAGCAGCCGGGTGCCCTCGCCGACGCGGGCCTGGTTCAGGATCCGGTCGATCTTGCGGCTCTGCGCCTGCTCGAGGGTCTGCTGGTCGAACGGCGCGGTGGTGAAGAGCGCCGAGGAGTAGCTCATCGTCGGGTCGAGGAAGCTGGCGAACAGGTCGTTGGACAGGTCGTAGTGGGCGGAGATGTTGCTCCGCGTGTTGCCGACCTCGTTGCGGTGCGCGACCGGCGGGCGGGCCACGTAGGCGTGGCGCAACCGCTGCAGGAACGGCGGCACCAGCTCGGGCAGATGCCGGGCCAGCGCGGTCAGCAGGGCGACGACGTCCGGTGAGCTCCAGGCGCCCGTCTGCCAGGCCTCGCCGAAGCCGATCAGGCCGTCGCTGCCGACCCGCGCGAAGAACTCCTCCGGTCGGTAGATCACCAGCACCGGCCGCCCGTCGAGGGGATAGGCGTCGAGGCCTTCGACCACGTTCACCCCGGCCCGCTTGGCAGCGGCGTCGAGAAGGCGGCGGACCACCGCGGCCTGCACGTCGGCGCGCAGCCCGCGCGGGTAGTCCGCGAGGTCCGGCCAGTGGCTCGGGTCCGGCACGTCGGTCGGAGTGGCGGTCATGGTGTCGAGGCTAGTCATCGGACTCCTCGCTGGGGGCGATGTTGGGGACGGGGTTGGATCGGCAGGCGGCGCAGCCAGAGCGTGATGCCGTGCATCCGGATCAGTGCGGCGCCGATGAGAGAGGCCAGCGAGGAGCGGAGCAGCGCACCCGCGCCGGTGGGGACCGGCTCCCCCTCCAGGGAGGCGGAGAAGGTGGCGCCGTCGGCGGTGGTCAGCTGCACGCCGACGTCCAGCCGGCCCTCGGGGACGGGGACGTGCAGCCGGTACTGTCCGCGGTCGTCGTGGAAGGGCGAGACGTACATCGCCTTCTCGGTGGCGGCCGCACCGTGGTGGTCCGGCCGGACCAGGTAGGCATGCCGGTCGCCGTAGGTGTTGTGCACCTCCACCACCACCGCCTCCAGGACGTGTTGGCGTCCGCCGCCGCCGAAGCACCAGAAGACGCTGATCGGGTTGAAACAGAAGCCCCACGCGCGGGGCTGGGCTGCCATCAGTACCCGACCGCCGTCGAGTTGAATCCCACGCTGGGCGAGGAAGTTGTCCACGTTGCTGCGGATCGAGGCCTCGGGGTCGCCGAGATGGTCGCGGGCGACGAAGCGCCCCAGGACGCCGTGGTCGGGCAGCGCATCCAGGTCGACCAGCCAATGCTGCGACCGGTGGGTGAAGCTGCGGCGCCACGGCTTGCGGCGGGTGTGCCGCACCGTGGTGCGGTAGAGCCCGAGGGTGGGCTCGGAGGAGGGGGAGGCGGTGCGCCGCGGTGCCTCGCTGAGCAGGGCGGCCACCCGCCGGGCGGCCTCGACGCCGGAGCGGGCGCCGTCCTCGTGGAATCCCCAGCCCTGCCAGGCGCCGGCGAAGTGGATCCGGGCGGTGTCGAGCTCGCGCTGGCGGTCGCGGGCGGCGACCGAGTCGGGCGTGTAGCTCGGGTGGGCGTACTCGCGCCGGGCGATCACCTGGGCCGGGTCGATCAGGTCCTCGCCGCCCAAGGTGACCAGGTAGTGGGTGTCGGTCGCCAGCCGCTGCAGCCGGGTCAGGTCATAGGTGACCGTGACTCCCTCGCGATCGGGGCGCGCGAGGTGGTTCCAGGAGGCCCAGGCGTTGCGGGCCCGCGGCATCAGCGAGGTGTCGGTGTGCAGGACCGCCGTGTTCGGGGTGTACCCGATCGCGCCCAGGATCTCGCGCTGTGCCGGGCTCGGTTCCGTGAGCATCGTCAATGCCTGCTCGGGATGGGCGGCGATCACCACCGCGTCGAAGGTCCGCTCGTTGTCGTACTCGTCGCGGACGACGACGCCGTCGGCGGACTCGCTGATCGCGCGCACCGCGGTGCCGAGGTGGACCTCGTCGATCTCCTTGGCGATCCGCTCCACGTACCCGCGCGAGCCACCGGTGACGGTCCGCCATTGCGGGGAGCCGAAGACCTGGAGCATCCCGTGATGTGCCAGGAAGGTGAACAGGTAGCGGGCCGGGTACTCCAGCGCGGTGCGCGGGTCGCAGGACCAGACCGCGGCGACCAGCGGCGCCATGAAGTGCCGGCGGAAGTGCGCGCTGAACCTGCCGCGGTCGAGGAAGTCGCCGAGGGTCTGCTCGTGGCCCGGGGTGCCGTCCCGCCCCAGCAGCCGCTTGGCGGCGCGGTGGAAGCGCGGGATCTCGGTCAGGGTGCGCAGGTAGTCGGCGTCGCGCAGGTTCGCCGAGGTGGGGAAGAGGCCCCGCAACCCGAGCGCTCCGGCCCACTCCAGTCCGGAGGCGTCGTCGCGCACCGAGAGCGACATCTCCGAGGGCTGGGTCTCCACGCCCAGCTCGGCGAAGATGCGCAGCAGGTGCGGGTAGGTGCGGGCGTTGTGCACGATGAACCCGGTGTCGATGCCCAGACCGTCGACCTCGTGGGTGTCGGCGTGCCCACCGAGCCGGTCGTCGGCCTCGTAGAGGGTGACCCGGACGTGGCGGCCCAGCTCGTGGGCCGCCACCAATCCGGCGACTCCGCTGCCGACGACCGCGACCCGCTGGCCCGCGGCCGGGCTCATGCGGAGCCCGCCAGGTCGAACAGGGCGATCGGCTCGGTGGTCGGCTCCGGTGACCCGCCGGTCGGCTCCACGGTGATCCCGGCCGCGGTCGCGGTCGAGGCGTCGCCGTCGAGCAGGACGGTCTGGTCGGGACGGATCGGCATCACCGCGGCGGGCTCCATCGGCCCGGTCGGGCTCTGCAGCCAGACCTGGTAGACCTTGCCCTCCGGCGGGGCCGGCATGTCCTTGGTGATCAGCACCGCGCGGCCCTCGGTCACCGAGCGGACCAGGGTCGCCTGGGCGCCGTCGGGGAAGCTCAGCGTCACCCGCTCGGCGTCGTCGGCGGTCAGCACCTGGGTGCTGGCGCTGGGCGTGAAGCCCTCCGGGTCGTCGGCCCAGGGCTGGGTGACGGCGACGCCGGTGCCGATGCCGACGATCACGGCGGCGGCTGCGGCCCAGGTGGCGAAGCGGCGCACCGGACGGCGGCGCGCGGCCGGGGCGAGCGGGATCGGCTGGGCCTGCTCCTCCTTCGCCGGAGCGTCCTGCTGCGGCAGCGGCGGAAGCGGGCGGACGGTGCTGATCGCGGCAAGCACCGCGGCGCGCTGTCCGGCCGGCGGCTCGGTGCTGGCGAGCCCGCTGAGCAGAGTGGCGGTCTCGGTGAGCTCGGCCACCTCGGTCCGGCAGTCCTCGCACTCGTCGAGGTGTGCCTCGAAGGCGATGCGCTCGGCGTCGTCTAGGGCGTCGATGGCGTAGGCGCCGGTCAGGGCGTGGATGTCGTTCACTGGCCGACTCCCATCGTGTCGCGCAGGCGGATCAGACCATCGCGGATGCGGGTCTTGGCGGTCCCGACCGGCAGGTCGAGGAGGGCGGCCACCTCGGTGTGGGTGTAGCCGCCGAAGTAGGCGAGCTCGATGGCTTGGCGCTGGATCGGCGTCAGGTCGTCCAGTGCTGCCCGGACCCGCCGGGCCTCGAGGTCGTCATGCACCGTGTCGGCGGTGGTGTCGTGCTCCACCTCGGCATTGCGGTGCTGGTAGGTGTGCTCGCGTTGGGAGGCGGCCTCCGCCGCCCGAACCCGGTCCACGGCCTTTCGGTGGCCGATCGTCATCAGCCATGACAGGGCGCGGCCTCGGGCCGGGTCGAAGCGGGCGGCGGAGCGCCAGATCTCCAGGAACGCCTCCTGGGTGACCTCGTCGGCCTGCGCGGGATCGCGCAGCACCCTCAGCACGAGTCCGTGCAGCCGGGACGCGGTGGCGTCGTAGAGCTGCGCGAAGGCGGCCTCATCCCCCCGGGCCGAGCGCCGAAGCAGCTCGATGAGGGGATCGTGGGGCGCGGTGTCCGGTGGCGATGCACCGAAGGCCGGTCCGATCTCGGTCACGATTCGTTCCTTGTTCTCTCAGAGAGCAGGTCAGGGCATCAGAACGGTGTCGACCACGTAGACCGTGGCGTTCGCGGTCTGGATGTTGCCGCAGAGGACTGAGGCCTTCTCCTTGCCGACGGTGAACATCTCGCCGGAACCGCTGACGTTGATGGTGTCACCTGCCAGGGTCTCGTGCTCGCCGGCGACCATGTCGGGGCTCAGCTTTCCAGCCACCACGTGATGGGTGAGGATCGTGGTCAGCGTCTCCTTGTCGGCGAGCACGCCGTCGAGGGTCTTCTTGTCGATCTTCGCGAAGGCGTCGTCGGTGGGTGCGAAGACGGTCAGGGCCTCGGCACCGTTGAGGGTGTCGACCAGGCCGGCGGTCTGGACCGCGCTGACCAGCGTCTTGAGCAGCGGGTTGGCGGACGCGGCGGTGGCGACCGGCTCGCTGGCCATGCCGGTGAAGGAGCCTGCGCCGTCCGCGGGGATCAGCTTGCAGCCCTCGCCGAACGGCTCGGCACCGGTCATGGACGGGCTCTCCGTGTCGGTCATCGGGTCGTCGGACGTCATCGAGGAGTCGTTGCTCGAGTCGTTGGCGTTGTCGTTGGAATCATCGTCGTCACCGCACGCGGCGAGCGAGAGGCTCAAGGTCAAGACGGCTGCGGTGACGGCTGCGTTGCGGGTGAAGGTGCGCTTCATCGGTGGAGCCTTTCTTGGGGGATGTCGTAGGTGATTCGGTGCCGTCGCAGCGGCGGATTGGTCTACCTGGCAAGAAGATTCGGACTTCTTCTCGCCGTCGGCCCGGACGGCGATCAGCCGACCTTGACCTGGATCTGCTGGATGCCCGTCGACCCGTCGGGGTACGGGGTGGCGCGCGCCGCCGTCTGCACCTCGCCGTCCTGGGTGGTGGTGCGCACGCTGAGGCTGTGGCTGCCGCTGGTCGCCTCCCACGGCAGGTACCACTGGCGCCAGTAGTCGAGACCGACGTCGCCGCCCAGGATCGCGCGCTGCCAGGGGCCGTCGTCGATCTGCACCTCGACCTGGGCGACCCCGTGGCCCTGGGCCCAGGCGACGCCACCGATGACCACGGTGCCGGCGTCGAGGTCGGCGAAGGGGCGCGGTGTGTCGATCCGGGCGGAGGCCTTGATCGGGCCGTCGATGGACCAGCCGCGCTGGGTCCAGTAGGCCTCCTCGGAGTCGTAGGTGGTGACGGTGAGCCGGCGCAGCCACTTGGTCGCACCGACGTAGCCGTAGAGGCCCGGCACCACCAGCCGGGCCGGGAAGCCGTGCTCGCCCGGCAGCGACTTGCCGTTCATCCCGACCGCGACCATCGCGTCGGGGTTCTTCAGCGCGATCTCCAGGGGAGTGCTGATCGTGAAGCCGTCCTCGGCGGTGCTGAGCAGCTGGTCGTTGCCCTCCCGGACGCCGGCCCGCTCCAGCAGGTCGCCGAGCCGCACCCCGAGCCAGCGCGCGCCGCCGACGTAGCGTCCGCCGACCTCGTTGGAGACGCAGGTCAAGGTGATGTCGCGCTCGATCAACGGCATCGCGAGCAACTCGTCGAAGGTGAGCCGGTACGGCTTGTCGACGTCGCCGTCGATGCGCAGGTCCCAGTCGTCGGCGGGCACGATCGGCAGGCTGAGGTTGATGTCCACGCGGTAGAACTCGCCGCGCGGGGTCTGCAGCGCCGAGATCTCGGGGTTCAGGTTCGCCAGGTCGGCCGGCAGCGGTGGTGCGGCGCTGGCCGGCTTGGGCAGGGCGATGTCGGTGATCCGGGTGCGCACCCGGGCCAGCCACTCGCCGCCGGCGGCGGTCAGCGCCGAGGCGGCACCGATCACCGCGGCAGCGCCCAGCACGCTGCGACGGCGCACGCCTGCCGTGGGCTCCTGGTCCGGGCCCGGGCCGCCCGGGTCACCCGGGTCTCCCGGCGAGGTGGCGGCGCTCGGCTTCTCGGCCGCGGCCTGGGCTTCCTGGGCTCCTGGCTGGACTTCCTCGGCCTCCGGCCGGGGCTCGCCGGTGCGGGCCAACCGGGCCAGGTAGGTCAACACCCCCGCGCCGACCAGAGCCGCAGTGAGCGCGGGCAGCAGGTCGACCGTGGTGGCGACCGGACGCGCCAGGGCCGCATAGCCGGCGACGGCGGCCAGGACCAGGACGAGCGCGACGCCGAGCTCGACCCGGCGCCGGGCGAGCAGCCCGGCGACCGCGGCCAGCAGCAGGACGCCCGCGAAGACCGAGCCGATCAGGATCGGCTTGTCGGCGTTGCCGAACTCGCGGATGGCCCAGGTCTTGACCGGGGTCGGGGTCCGGTCGATGACGGCGGAGCCGACCGCGAGCACCGGCGAGGCGGCGGGGGTGGTCGCGGCGGCGACCAGATGTGCGGCGGCGATGCCGGCAAGGGAGGCGAGCAGGCCGAAGCCCGCCCACAGCCAGCGGCTGCCCGATCCTGAAGAGGGGTCCATACCGAGGGATTCGTCGCCGACCGCGATCCGGATTGCTCAATGTGACCTGAGGGTCGTGTCGAGGCCACTTTGACGGCCGTCAGGTCACATTGAGTGGTGGCGTAGGAGACCTCCGTCGGGTTCACTGGGAGCGTGGGCAACCAGGAGATGCGCGCTCAGGTCGCGGAGTCGTGGCAGCGCTCGGCCGCGGCCGGGGTGAGCGTGGACGCCCCCGAGGCGCCGATCACCCTCGACGCCGACGTCCTGCGCGACCACCGTGAGGCGCATCCGCTGGCCGCCGTCTTCCCGCTGCTCGACGACGTGCTCGGCCAGGCGGCGCGCGACTGCGATGCGGTGATGGCCGTCTCGGACGCCGCCGCCCAGCTGCTTTGGGTCTGCGGGCACCCGGCCGCGTTGCGCAAGGCCGAGCGGATCGGCTTCGTGGAGGGCGCGAACTGGGACGAGCGGTTCGCCGGCACCAACGCGCCGGGGACGGCGCTCACCCTGGACCAGCCGGTCAGCATCATCGGCTCGGAGCACTTCCGGCACTCGGTGCAGCGGTGGAGCTGCGCCGCCTCGCCGATCCACGACCCGCACAGCGGCGAGCTGCTGGGGGTCCTCGACATCACCGGTGGCGACCAGATCGTGGTGCCGCAGACGATGGCGATGGTGCGGGCCGCCGTCCGGATGGCGGAGACGGAGCTGGCCTACAACCGGCGAAGTGAGGCGGTCGGCCCGGTGGTGCCGCGGCGTGCGCTGCGGATCGAGGCGATGGGCCGGCACGAGGCCCTGCTGCACCTGGAGGATCGGTCCGGGCGCTCGGCCTCGCTGCGACTGAGCCCGCGGCACAGCGAGATCGTGCTGCTGCTGGCCGCGGCGCCGCGCGGGATGTCCGGCGACGAGCTGAACGCCCTGCTCTACGAGGAGGACAGCAACGCCTCGACCCTGCGTGCCGAGCTCAAGCGGCTGCGCAACCTGCTGGGCGAGGAGCTGTTGGCCTCGCGCCCGTACCGGCTCACGGCCGAGGTGGCCGGTGACTGGCTCGGGGTGGAGGCCCAGCTCGCGGCCGGCGACGTGGTCGGCGCGATGCGCAGCTACCGCGGTCCGGTGCTGCCGCGCTCGGTCGCGCCCGGGGTGGTGCGGTTGCGTGCCGGCGTGGAGGCCAGTGTGCGCAGCGCCGTCCTGCACGGCGGCCGGGCCGACCTGATGTCGGCCTGGACCCGCTCCTCGTGGGGTGCCGACGACTACGAGATGTGGCTCGCCCAACGCGACGCCGTCGGCGCGACCTCTCCACTGCTGCCGCTGATCGCCGGCCAGCTGGCCCGCCTCGACCGCGAGCTCACCTAGCCCGAACTTGCGCTTGTTAACCCCCGAACTTGCGCTCGTCCGCGCCGCGAACCGATGCAACGGGGATGCAACGTTGCTGTTTCTAGCGTGTGAGGCACGTCACTGCCGACGCCGACGAGGCGCTCGGCGCCACCACGTTGGGAGATCGAGCATGACCGTCTACGCAGCGCCTGGCACCGCGGACTCGAACATCAAGGTCGAGAGCCGCTACGGCCACTTCATCGGGGGCCAGTGGGTCGACCCGGTCAAGGGTCAGTACTTCGAGAACATCTCGCCGGTCAACGGCAAGCCGTTCACCGAGATCGCTCGCGGCACCGCCGAGGACATCGAAGCCGCCCTCGACGCCGCCCACGCCGCCGCTGACGCCTGGGGCCGCACCTCGACCACCGAGCGGTCGAACATCCTGCTCAAGATCGCCGACCGGATGGAGGCGAACCTGGCCGACCTGGCGGTGATCGAGACCTGGGACAACGGCAAGGCGGTCCGCGAGACCCTGAACGCCGACCTGCCGCTCGCGATCGACCACTTCCGCTACTTCGCGGGCGCCCTGCGCGCCCAGGAGGGCGGGATCAGCGAGATCGACGAGACCACGATCGCCTACCACTTCCACGAGCCGCTCGGCGTCGTCGGCCAGATCATCCCGTGGAACTTCCCGATCCTGATGGCGGTCTGGAAGCTGGCGCCCGCGCTCGCCGCCGGCAACTGCGTGGTGCTCAAGCCGGCCGAGCAGACCCCGTGGTCGATCCTGAAGATGTTCGAGCTCGTCGGCGACCTGCTCCCGGCCGGCGTGGTCAACATCGTGAACGGCTTCGGCGTCGAGGCGGGCAAGCCGCTGGCCTCCAACCCGCGGATCTCGAAGATCGCCTTCACGGGTGAGACCACCACCGGACGCCTGATCATGCAGTACGCCAGCGAGAACATCATTCCGGTCACCCTGGAGCTGGGCGGCAAGTCGCCGAACATCTTCTTCGACAACGTCGCCGCCGAGCGGGACGCCTTCTACGACAAGGCTCTCGAGGGATTCACCATGTTCGCGCTCAACCAGGGCGAGGTCTGCACCTGCCCGTCGCGCGCCCTCGTCCAGCGGTCCATGTACGACCAGTTCATCCCGGACGCGATCGAGCGGGTCAAGGCGATCAAGCAGGGCAACCCGCTCGACGACACCACGATGATGGGCGCCCAGGCCTCCAACGACCAGCTCGAGAAGATCCTGTCCTACCTCGACATCGGCAAGCAGGAGGGCGCCAAGGTGCTCACCGGCGGCGAGCGGTTGGTTCTCGACGGGGACCTCGCCGAGGGCTACTACGTGCAGCCGACGGTCTTCGAGGGCGACAACGCGATGCGGATCTTCCAGGAGGAGATCTTCGGGCCCGTCGTCTCGCTGACCTCCTTCGACGACGAGGCCGATGCGCTCAAGATCGCCAACGACACGCTCTACGGCCTCGGCGCCGGCGTCTGGAGCCGTGACGGCGCGCAGGCGTTCCGAGCAGGCAAGGCGATCCAGGCCGGCCGGGTCTGGACCAACTGCTACCACGCCTACCCCGCGCACGCGGCGTTCGGCGGCTACAAGCAGTCCGGCATCGGTCGCGAGAACCACAAGATGATGCTCGACCACTACCAGCAGACCAAGAACCTGCTCGTCTCCTACAGCCCGGACAAGCTCGGGTTCTTCTGATGACCGGCGGCTCGCAAGCGGGGCAGACCCCCGCCGTCGAGCGGGTCGCTGTCAGCGACCAGGCGGCGGAGATGATCCGCCGCCTGGTCGGCCAGCACGGGCCGGTGATGTTCCACCAGTCCGGCGGGTGCTGCGACGGCAGCTCGCCGATGTGCTACCCGGACGGCGAGTTCAAGACCGGCGCCGCCGACGTCCACCTGGGCGACCTCGACGTCGGGCTGGAGCGCACGGTCCCGGTCTGGATGTCAGCGGCTCAGTTCGAGTACTGGAAGCACACCCACCTGACCATCGACGTGGTCAAGGGCCGCGGTGCGGGCTTCTCGCTGGAGGCACCCGAAGGGGTGCGCTTCCTGATCCGCTCGCGGCTGTTCACCGACGAGGAGGCGGCGCTACTCGGCTGATCCGCGGCCGGGCGCTCGTGGCGAACTACCCCCGGCGGCGCGCGACCAGCGCTGCCACCAGCCGCCAGCCGAGCAGGAAGAAGCCGGTGAAGCAGGTCGCGACCACGATGAAGGAGAAGGCGGTGCCGTCCCCGGTCGCCTGGCGCAGCAGCATGCCGCCGGCCACCGCCGTCACCCAGACCACCACGCCGGAGCCGAGTGCGCCCGGCGGGCGACGTAACGCGAGCACGATCAGATGCCCGGCCAGCGCGCCGGCCAGGAACGGCCAGGCGGTGTCGAAGACGCCGAGGACCGGGTTGCCGCTGTCGTGCTCACGGCGTCCGACGGCGGCGAAGACCAGCAGCACCAGCGCGTCGGCGATCAGCGCGACGGGGTAGCGGATCGGACGCGACGGGGCAGAAGCAGTGCTCACCCGACCATTGTCCCCATCGCCGGGCATCCCACCGTCCCGGGACGTCGTCGAGACGGCGTCAGGACGGCGCACCCGCTTGCGGGCAACGCATGACGGCGCGCGGAGCCGCTGGCAGGATGGCGCCATGACTGAGGCTGAGCTCGTCCACTACCGCACCGTCGACGCCGTCGCGACGATCACCTTCGACTCGCCGCACAACCGCAATGCGCTCTCCCGCCAGCTGGTCAGCGAGCTGTACCGCGGTCTCGATGCGGCCGAGGCGGACGCCGCCGTCCGGGTGATCGTGATCCGCGCCGAGGGCCGGACCTTCTGCTCCGGCGCCGACCTCTCCGAGGCGTCGTCGGGCGGAATGGAGCAGGGCGCGCTGGGGATCGTCGACCTGCAGCGCCGGATCGTCACCTGCCCGAAGCCGGTGGTCACCCGCCTGCACGGGGCGGTGCGGGCCGGCGGCATCGGCATCGTCGCCGCCTCCGACGTCGCGATCAGCGCGGACGACGCCAGCTACGCCTTCACCGAGGTGAAGCTCGCGCTCACCCCGGCCGCGATCTCGCTGACCGTGCTGCCGCGGATGACCGACCGGGCCGCAGCGCTCACCTTCCTGACCGGTGAGACCTTCGACGGTGCCGCGGCGGCCGCGATGGGCCTGGTCACCAAGGCGGTCCCCGAGGCCGAGCTGGATGCCGAGGTCGACGCCGTCTGCGCGGCCCTGGCCACCGGCGCGCCGCAGGGCCTGCGCGAGACGAAGCTGCTGTTGGGGCGTCACCTGGTGCGCAACATCGACGAGCACGGTGGCGACCTGGCCAAGCTGTCGGCGCGGCTTTTCGGCTCCGACGAGGCCCGCGAGGCGATGACCGCCTTCCTGACACGCCGCTCAATGTGACCTCAGCGCGCAGATTGCGCGCTGAGATGCGCGCTGAGGTCACATTGAGCGGTGCGTACGCTGGTCGGCATGACGTCGGAGCAAGAGAGCTCGCGCTGGGCGGACGCCGCCACCGTGATCGGCACCTTCGTCGGCGTGCTCTGGCTGTTGGAGATGATCGACCAGATCGCGAACAACCGGCTCGACGGCCTGGGCATCGAGCCGCGCGAGGCCGACGGCCTGTGGGGGATCCTCTTCGCGCCGCTGCTGCACAGCGGCTGGGGGCACCTCGCGGCGAACACCCTCCCGCTGCTGATCCTGGGCTTCCTGATCCTGATGTCGGGGATCACCGTGTGGGCCAGGGCGACCGCGATCATCTGGGTGGTCGGCGGCGTCGGCACCTGGCTGACAGGCGGGGAGAACACGCTGCACCTGGGTGCGTCGGTGCTGATCTTCGGCTGGCTGGTCTTCCTGATCATGCGCGGCTTCTTCAACCGCAGCGTCGGGCAGATCCTGATCGGCCTGGTCGTGCTCGCGATCTACGGCAGCATCCTGTGGGGCGTCTTCCCGGGCACCCCGGGCGTCTCCTGGCAGGGCCACCTGTTCGGCGCGATCGGCGGCGGGCTGGCCGCCTTCTGGATGGCCGAGCGCGGCCCGCGGGTTCCAGCAACCGTCTGAATGGCGACGTTGGCGTCGCACGGGGTGGGTGACCTCGGTAAAGTTGATCGTTCCTGTCACCTGGAGATGAGGACCTGCAGTGCCCGAGGTCGAGCCCAACGCCCCCACTGACGCCGACGCCGTCGCGCAGCGTGAGATCGCTGCCGAGCAGAGCTTCGTGGACCGGGTCTACACCCAGCTCGACTCGTCCACCCGCAACGCCCAGGAGCTCGCCCGCGAGGGTCACGAGCGAGGCCAGCTCGGCCACGAGGGCGGCCTCGTCGAGCGCGACGCGATGGTCTTCCAGGCGGCCAAGCGGATCGCCCAGCTCGACGCCGCGCACGAGGGCCTGGTCTTCGGCCGCCTCGACCTGCGCGGCGACGTCGACCCGGAGCCGCGCTACATCGGCCGGATCGGCCTGCGCGACGAGAACCGCGACTCCCTCCTGATCGACTGGCGCGCCCCGGCTGCTGCGGTCTTCTACCAGGCGACCGCCGCCACCCCGCACGACGTGGTGCGCCGCCGGGTCCTGCGGGCCGCGGCCCGCACCGTGATCGGCGTCGAGGACGAGCTCCTCGACCCGGACGCCGACAACGCGGCCGACCTGCCGATCGTCGGCGAGGGCGCCCTGATGGCGCAGCTCTCGCGGGCCCGCGACCGCTCCATGCACTCGATCGTGGCGACCATCCAGGCCGAGCAGGACCAGGCGATCCGTGCCCCCTCGCGCGGCGTGGTCTCCATCTCCGGCGGCCCCGGCACCGGCAAGACGGTGGTCGCGCTGCACCGCGCCGCCTACCTGCTCTACACCGACCGCCGGCGCTATGAGAGCGGCGGCGTGCTGATCGTCGGCCCGTCGGGCGTCTTCATGCGCTACATCGAGCGGGTGCTGCCCAGCCTCGGTGAGACGGCGGTGGCGCTGCGCTCGCTCGGCGAGGTGGTGGACGGGGTCCGCGCGACCCGGCACGACGAGCCGCGGGTCGCCGACGTCAAGGGTGCCGCGCGGATGGCCGAGGTGGTGCGCCGCGCCGCCCGCCAGGCGGTGCCCGGCGGGCCGCGGGAGTTCCAGATCTTCTACCGCGACGACGTGCTGCGGCTCGACCGTCAGCTGCTCGGCCGGCTGCGCCGTCAGCTGCTCAGCCAGGGCAAGCGCAACAAGCAGATCCCGCGGGTGGCCTCGACGCTGATCGACGCGCTGTGGCGCCAGGTGCGCAGCGAGCGCGGGCGCGAGCGTGGCAAAGAGGAGTTCACTGCCGAGATGCTCGGCAACGACGTCTTCGTGGAGTTCGCGCTGCGCTGGTGGCCGCCGCTGGAGGCGAGCCAGGTGATGGCCTGGCTGCGTGACGCCGACTTCCTGGCGCGCGTGGGCGACGGCGTCATCGACCAGCAGGAGCAGGCACTGTTGCACAAGTCGTGGCAGCACGACGGCCTCTCCATCGAGGACATCCCGCTCCTCGACGAGGCCCGCTATGCGCTGGGCGACCTGCCGGAGAAGAACGCGGCGGAGGGCGACGAGTACTCCGACCACGTCGGCGGCAACATCCAGGAGCTCACCACCGCGTCGGATCGCGAGTTCGCGACCGGGCCGGGCTGGCGTCCGCCGACGAACCGGATCGAGGACGACCCGTTCGCGCACGTGCTGATCGACGAGGCGCAGGACCTCACCCCGATGCAGTGGCGGATGGTCGGGCGGCGCGGGCGGACGGCGTCGTGGACGATCGTCGGCGACCCGGCGCAGTCGTCGTGGCCGGTCGCTGCCGAGGCGGACGAGGCGCGGGCCGAAGCCCTTGCCGGCAAGGAGATCCACGCCTTCCACCTGTCCACCAACTACCGCAACTCGTCGGAGATCTACGCCTACGCGGCGGCCTACGCGCAGCGGGTCGGCCTGGATGCGGACCTGCCGACGGCGGTCCGCTCGACCGGCGTCGACCCGGTCGTGCACAGCGGGGTCGGCGACATCGAGGCGGCGGTGCGTGCCGAGGTGCAGCGGCTGGCCGCCGAGGTCGGTGGCACGGTCGGCATCGTGGTCCCGGTCTCGCGCCGTGCCGAGGTGAACGGCTGGCTGGCCTCCTGGCCCGAGTTCGCCGAGGAGGCGCGTGGTGCGGTGAACCCCGGCGACGTGCCCAGTGGCGAGGACCGGATCGTGGTGCTCACCGGCCTGGACACCAAGGGCCTGGAGTTCGACGGCATCGTCGTCGTCGAGCCTCAGGAGATCGAGGACGAGTCCGCAACCGGGCGGGCGACGTTGTACGTGGTGCTGACCCGCGCGACCCAGCTGCTGTCCCTCGTCTCCATGTGACCTCAGCGCGCACTTTCCGACGGGATGCGCGCGCTGTGCTCACATTGAGCGGGAGATGTCCCTAGGCTCAGCGGCATGAGCAACCAGCCTCCCTACCCGCCGCAGGACCCGAACCCGGGTCAGCAGCCGCCGAACTGGGGTCAACAGCCTCCGCCGAACGGCCCCGGATGGGGTGCTCCGCCCCCGCCTCCGCCCCCGGGCTGGGGCGGGCCGCCGAGCGGTCCGCCCGGTTGGGGGCAGCCGCCCTACGGCGGTGCGCCCGGCCCGGCGAGCTACAGCGCGACCGCAGCGATCGGCTACGGCTGGAAGGCGTTCACCACCTTCACCGGACCGCTGATCGTGGCGGGCATCCTGGCGCTGGTGGTGCCGGGCATCGTCCAGGGCATCGGCTCCGTGATCACCGGCGGCTCGGTCTTCGAGGCGAGCGGCTCGACCGACGGCGGCAGCTTCGCCTTCGACTTCAACCCGCTGGCACTGGTCTTCAACATCGCCTCGGCGGTGCTGACCATGATCCTGTCCGCCGGTGCGATCCGGATCGCCTTCGACGTCGTCGACGGCCGGCAACCGTCGTTGTCGACGATGTTCGACCGGATCAACTTCGGGCAGCTGATCATCGCCTCGATCGTGCTCGGCGCGCTCACCACCCTCGGCCTGATGCTCTGCATCCTGCCCGGCGTGGCGGTGATGTTCCTGACCTACCTGACGACGTACTTCATCATCGGCAAGGAGCAGGACGCGATCACCGCGATCAAGTCGAGCGTCTCGCTCACCGCGGCGAACTTCGGCGCGGTGCTGCTCTTCGCGCTGCTCGCGGTCGGCGTCTCGGTGCTGGGCGTCCTGGCCTGCTGCGTCGGCATCGTGGTGGCCTACCCGATCACCGTGGTCGGCACGGCGTACACCTTCCGGGTGCTGCAGTCGGAGCCGGTCGCTCCGCTCGCCGGCTCCTGACCAAGCGCCGAGGGCGCACAAATGGCAAGCGAGAGAACGATCTCGTCTGCTACTTGTGCGCCCTCGGGGACCATTTGTGCGCTCTCGGGCGCTATTCCTGAGCCCTCGGATCAGTGGGCGACACCGTAGAGGCGGTCGCCGGCGTCGCCGAGGCCCGGCACGATGTAGCCGAGCTCGTTGAGCCGCTCGTCGAGGGCGGCGGTGACGATGGTGACCGGCACGTCGATGTCGGCCAGCTCCTGCTCGAGGCGGGCCACGCCCTCGGGGGCGACCAGCAGACAGATCGCGGTGATGTGGTCGGCGCCGCGGTCCACCAGGAACCGGATCGCGGCGGCCAGGGTGCCGCCGGTGGCGAGCATCGGGTCCAGCACGTAGCACTGGCGGCCGGAGAGGTCGTCGGGCAGCCGCTCGGCGTAGGTGGAGGCCTCCAGGGTCTCCTCGTTGCGGATCATGCCCAGGAAGCCGACCTCGGCGGTCGGCAGCAGCCGGACCATGCCGTCGAGCATGCCCAGGCCGGCCCGCAGGATCGGCACGACCAGCGGCTTCGGGGAGGCCAGCTTGATGCCGCTGGTGGACGCGACCGGGGTCTCGATCGAGACCTCGTCGACGCGGACGTCGCGGGTCGCCTCGTAGGCCAGCAGCGTGACCAGCTCGTCGGTCAGACGGCGGAAGGTCGGGCTGTCGGTGGACTTGTCGCGGAGCGTGGTGAGCTTGTGGGCCACCAGCGGGTGGTCAACGACGTGGGTGCGCATGGCTTCAAACCTAGCCGAGGTTGGGCTTGGAACTGCTACCAACCTCTGCCAGTCTGGATCACAGGTCCGCGCGGTCCAGGGAGGCACCATGGTTGGCTTGACCAGCGTCGAGTTCGCACTGGCTGCTTTCCACCGCGACGGCGAGTGGCAGGTCGAGCAGCTGACCGAGTCGGTGCTCGTGGACGTCGAGACGCTGGCGGCGGGCCTGCACCGGTTCCCCGCGGACGGCGGCGCGCTGGCACTGATCGGGCTCGACGAGGACGCGTTCCTGGTGGTGCGCACCTCGGTGGCGCAGACCCGGCTCCTGCTCTCCGACATCACCACCGCCGACGAGTGGGAGCTGGCCCGCACCGCGGTGGAGCACCTCGGCCTGCCCTTCCCCGAGGACGACGACGAGGAGGCACCGGCCGGTGACCTCACCCTGTTGAGCGACCTCGGGGTCGACGCCGACACGCTCGCGCAGTTGGTGGACGAGGACCGCTACGCCGACGAGGTGCTCTCGGAGGTGGCGGCGCTGCTGGGGTTCGGTGCGGCCTTCGACCGTGCCGTCGGGTTGACTTCCTCCTGATGAGTCGAGAGTTCGAGCCCGCGATGCGTCTTGCCCTGGCCGAGGGCGAGGCTGCCCGGGCGACCGGGGACGTGCCGATCGGCGCGGTGGTGCTGGACGCCGATGGCGCGGTGATCGGTCGCGGTCGCAACACCCGTGAGGCCGACGCCGACCCGACCGGGCATGCCGAGGTGGTGGCGCTGCGCGAGGCCGCACGCACCCGTGGCGAGTGGCGGCTCTCGGGCTGCACGCTGGTGGTCACGCTCGAGCCCTGCACGATGTGCGCCGGCGCGATCGTGCTGTCGCGGGTGGAACGCCTGGTCTTCGGCGCGTTCGACGAGAAGGCGGGGGCCGTCGCCTCGTTGTGGGACGTCGTCCGCGATCGGCGGTTGAACCACCGCCCGGAGGTGGTCGCCGGCGTCCTGCAGGCCGAGGCCCAGCGGTTGCTGCTCGACTTCTTCGACGGGCACCGCTGACTCGACCTGTGGCGTCCGTGGGCGAGCCCCCGATTTCAAGTGCGGGCCGTCGTCCGGTAGATTCTTCCGCGGTGCCGTGTCCGAGCGGCCTAAGGAGAACGCCTCGAAAGCGTTTGTGGGTGCAAGTCCACCGAGGGTTCAAATCCCTCCGGCACCGCCAGCAGAGAACCCGCCTGGGAGACCAGGCGGGTTCTCTCGTTTTCGGCCCGTTGGTTGAGCCTGTCGCGACCCGGGCTCACCCTGGTCGCTTCGGTCCGAACCGCCGCTTCAGGTCGATGCGGATGGCGATGATCGTGCAGACGGCCGCGGTCGCAACAAAGGTGCAGAACGCCCAGAACAGGCCCTCGAAGATGAGTACATGGCAGTCGCTGGCATCCTCAGGGCAGGTGCCTTCGACGCGCATGAAAACCAACCAGGGCAGCCCGATCAGCGCAAGGGCGTAGCAGATCCGTCGGAGCACGGTCTCGATCCGTCGCTGCTCGGCGGCGAGCAACGCGTCGTCGTCGATCATGCAGCCTCCTTGGACGGGGGAAGGCACACGCTAGTAGAGGAGGCGGCTCCCCGCCGCAGAATGCGTTCCCGCTCCGCGTCGGCTCCGGTGCTGCGATGATCCGAGCATCCGAGGTCAGAAGGAAGTGACGTGATGGAGCGCAGTCTGGTGCGGTGGTCGATCCTGGTGGGAGTCGGCATCGCGGTGCTGGTGCTGATGAACGTGGTCGCGGAGGTGGTGCGGCCTGAGGCCGCTGCCGACGTCGCGGACAGCAGCGACGGCGATGTGGCGGGCCTCTACGCCTACCACGTCATCCCGACCGCGGCAGTGCTGCTGGCGTTCGGCCTGATCGTGGCCGGTTGGGGTGCGCGGTGGGCGACCGCAACCCGCCCGGCCCGCTCAATGTGACCTCAGGGCGGCTTTCAGGGCTGTAACCGGACGCTGAGGTCACATTGAGCGTGGGGACGACGGACCCCGTGGGGCTCGGGGTCCGTCGTCAGTGCGTCCGCCGCGTTCGAACTGTGGGGAACGGCGCGAGGCGACGGACGGATCGGGGGACGGGGCGCTCAGGCCTCGTCGGCGACGCGGCGAAGCTCGCGGCGCAGCAGCTTGCCGGTGGGGGTGCGGGGCAGCGTCTCGCTGAACTCCAGGACCCGCGGGCACTTCACCTTGGCGAGCCGCTCGCGGGTGAACGCGATCAGCTCCTCGGCCAGTGCCTCGCTCGGCTCGATGCCGGGCTTGAGCTGGACCACGGCGCGCACCTCCTGGCCGTACTCCGGGTGGGAGGCGCCGAAGACTCCGGCGTCGAGGACCAGCGGGTGCTCGAGCAGCAGGTTCTCGGCCTCCTGCGGGTAGACGTTGACGCCGCCGACCAGGATCAGGTCCTCACGCCGGTCGCTGAGGAACAGGTAGCCCTCGTCGTCGAGGTAGCCGATGTCGCCCACGGTCCGCCAGCCCTGCTCGTTGCGGGTGCCGGCGGTCTTCTCGGGCGAGTTGAGGTACTCGAAGTCGAGCCCACCCTCCGACCAGATGATGCCGGGCACGCCGGCGGGCAGCTCGTTGCCGCTCTCGTCGAGGATGTGCGGGGTGCCGAGGATCGCGCGGCCCACCGAGCCCGGCTTGCGCAGCGCCTCCTCGGAGCGGATCAGCGTCATCAGGATGGCCTCGGTGGAGGAGTAGAACTCATCCACGATCGGACCCATCCATTCGATCATCGCGCGCTTCACCGCCGGCGGGCAGGGTGCGGCGGCGTGGATCACGGCCTTGAGACTGGAGACGTCCGCCCGGTCGCGCTCCTCGGCGGGCAGGTTGAGCATCCGGACGAACATGGTCGGCACCATCTGGGTGTGCGTCACCTGGTGCTTCTCGATCAGCCGCAGCGCCTCGGCGGCGTCGAACTTCGCCATCACCACGACGGTGCCGCCGAAGCGCTGCACCGTCATCGAGGTGCGCATCGGCGCTGCGTGGTACAGCGGCGCGGGGGAGAGGTAGATGCTCTCCTCGTTGAAGTCCCAGGTCGCCTGGAGGAACGGCCCGGTGCCGCTCGCGGTGCCCAGCGGCAGATTGTCGAGGCGAGCCGCAACGCCCTTGGGGCGTCCGGTGGTGCCCGACGAGTAGAGCAGGTCCACGCCCTCGCTCTCCGGGCCGGTCGGCGTGGTCGGCTGCTCGGCGATCAGCGGGCGCAGGTCTGCGAAGCCTTCGCCGGCACCGTCGATCCCGTACGCGGGGATCGGTGACGACGACGCCGCGAGTGCCGCGGTGACGACGGCGTCGTAGCGCTGCGCGGTGATCAGCAGCTTGGCGCCGCTGTCGCGCAGGATGTACTCGATCTCCGCGGCGGTGAGCCGGTCGGAGATCGCGGTGTAGCGCAGGCCGGAGCGCTGGCAGGCCCAGGCCGCCTCGAGGATGCCGACTGCGTTGGGGAGCAGCAGCGCGACGACGTCGCCCGGCCCGACGTCCTGCGCCCGGATGAAGTTCGCGATCTGGATCGATGCGTCGGTCAGCTCGCGGTAGGTGACCACCTGGTCGCCGAGGATGTACGCGGCCTTCTCCGGGGTCCGGGCAGCATGGTCGTCGATGAAGCTCATAACGGCCAGTATGTATAACGCTCGCTATAAATGGAAGACCCTGGGGCCGATCAGATCGCGGGCCTGGGGGTGAACTAGTTCAGGTCGACGAACTCCACCAGGGCGACGGCGAAGCGTGCGTAGTCGTCGGCGAACTGCTGGGGAGACTTCGGGCCGTCGGGCCGGTACCAGCTCACGATGTTGCGGCCCAGGCTGACCACGGCGCGGGCCGCCTCGACCGGGTCGGGGGTGGCGAACCGACCCTGGTCCGCGCCGTGCTGGATGACCGCGCGGAAGAGGTTCTCCTGCTCGTCGCGAAGGGCCACGACCTTGGTCCGCCCTTCGTCGTCGAGGCTGCGGATCTCGGTGGCGCCGATGGTCGCCTTCGCCTGCTCGCGGATGTGGAAGGCGACCCAGGCCCGCATGATCGCGCTGAGCTGATCCTCCGGTTTCTCGCCTGCGCCAAGGACTGCGGCGCGGGTCTCCTGCATCACCTCGGAGAGCAGGGCGACCATGATCTCCTGCAGGATCTCCTGCTTCGAGGCGAAGTGGTAGTAGATCGAGGCGACGGTGATGTCGGCCTCTCGGGCGATGTCGCGGATCGACGCTCCGTGGTACCCCACGCGGTAGAACAACGTCGTTGCCGCATTGAGGATCACGCTGCGTCCTCCGCGAGCCTGCTTGGCCACCTGTGGGTCCTCCTGTGTCTGGATCAGGCACGACTCTAGTTGCATCTGCGCGCCGACGGGTGCCCTTGCTCCACTCCCGGACCTCTCGAGGGGGTGTCTCCCCACCCCGTTCGACGGCTGCTTCGGGGTGCTCTGAGCAGGCTTTCGACCCAAGAAAATATTTTTAACGAGCGTTCGGTATTGTTTTTCCTGTGACCTGCGTCCTAAGGTGAGGCCGATCACGCTCGCTTGGGGTGTGGATGAATGAGGAGTTCGGCATGAAGAAGCTCGCGATTGTCGCGTTGGCCACCGCCGCCCTGGCCCTGTCGGCCTGTGGCGGATCGAGCGAAGGTGGCTCGTCGGATGGCACCGTGCGGATCGGTGTCGTCGGTCCTGAGACCGGCCCGGCGCCGCAGTACTACACCGACCTGATCCGTCCGGCGGAGCTCGCAGTCGCGCAGCTCGCTGAGAAGTACGACCTCAAGGTCGAGCTGGTCGAGGTCGACGACCAGGGCACCCCCGACGGCGCGTCGCGTGCGGTGCAGAAGCTGCTGAACGAGGAGAACGTCGACGCGATCCTCGGTCCGCCGCTGTCCGGCAACGCGCTCCAGGTGGCCGACGTCATCCAGCGCACCGGTCGCCCGTGGCTCTCCCCGGCCATCGCGCCGGAGATCATGGACGAGTCGCTCGAGCAGAACTGGCTCTTCCGCACCAACTACAACTCGGCCGACCTCAGTGAGGTCGTCGCCTCGCTGCTCTTCGCCGACGACGCCAAGGTCGGTGTCGTCCACTCGGCCGACGCCTACGGCCAGAGCGGCGTCGACTCGGTCAAGGCCGAGGCCAAGAAGCTCGGCAAGACGGTCGCCGCCGTCGAGGCGATCCAGCCCGGCGCCACCGACTTCAGCGCCGGCATCTCGCGCCTCAAGGCCGCCGGCGTCGACTCCGTCTTCCTCGCGATCACCGCGGGCGCCGACACCTCGACCGTCACCAAGACGATCGCGCAGCAGGGCCTCAAGCCCAAGCGCGTGGTCACCAACGCCACGATCATGGCCGACTTCGCCGAGCTGGCCGACCCGGGCCAGTGGGAGAACCTGGTCTTCGTCGACCCGCGCGACCTGGTCGGTGAGAACCTCGCCACCATCGCCAAGGACTACCAGGCGAAGTTCGACGAGGCGCCGATCCTGCCCACCAACGTGTACAGCGTGATGGCCGCCATCGACGCCTACCTGGCGGGCGTGGCCGAGGCCGGCGACGCCGGCGACTACGACGCCGTGCGCAAGGCGATGGAGGGCATCGCCTCCGTCTCCGTCGGCGCCGACACCATCGACGCTCCGTTCGCCGCCGGCGACCACGAGCTCTACGAGGCCGAGGACCCGTCCGCCTGGAACGTCTTCGGCTTCAACGACAAGGGCGACCTCGAGATGCGCGGCAACCTCGAAGAGTGCCTCTCGGGCACCTGCTGACGCCCAACGCACATCGCTAGAAACGGAAGGCAACAATGGACGCGATAGTGAGCGGACTGGTCCTCGGTGGCCTGTACGCCCTGGTGGCGCAAGGATTCGTCCTCACGTACGTCACATCACGGACGATCAACTTCGCCTCGGGTGAATTCCTCGCTATCGGCGCCTTCGTCGCCCTGGGGGTGGGGAGCTGGAGCTGGCTCCCCACCCCGGGCAAGGTGGCGGTCGGGGTCGTGGCGGCCGGCATCATCGGTGCCATCGCCTATCGGCTGCTGGTGGTCCCCTTCGCCCGCAGTGAGCACGACAGCCGCTGGCTGCTCAGCACCGTGGGCCTGTCCTACGTGCTGCTCAACCTGCTGACCCACGCCGAGGGCGCGAACCCGCAGAAGCTGCCGTTCGCCCGTGCCGAGGGCACCACCTCCCTGCTGGGGGTGGCGGTCAACAAGCAGCAGCTGTGGATCGCGCTGGTCGCGGTGCTGGTCACCGTCGCCCTCGTCCTCGGCTCGCGCTTCACCTCGGCGGGCGTGCTGATGCGTGCCACCGCCGAGGACCCGCAGGCGGTCTCGCTGATGGGCGTCTCCCCGCGCCGGGTCGGCGTGATGGCCTACGCCCTGGCCTCGGCGATCGCCGGTCTCGCGGGCATCCTGTGGGCGGCCGAGGTCGGCGCGACGCCGGGGCTCGGCGTGCACATCCTGGTGTCGGCCTTCGCGGTCGGCGTCATCGGCGGACTCACCTCCTTCTGGGGGCCCCTGGTCGGCGGCGCGCTCTTCGCCGTGGTCGTCCAGGTCGGCTCGTACCAGGTGGGTGCGCTGTGGGGTCAGGTCTTCGGCCTGCTCCTCGTGATCGTGGTCCTGGTCATCCGACCTGAGGGCCTGCTGGGTCGACGTATGGAGGCGAAGCTGTGATGGCGCGGCTGACCGAACTCGCAGCGACGGTGCGCAAGCGCCCCGCACTGCGCGATCTGCTCTGGGTCCTCGCCCTCGGCCTGATCGCCTTCTGGGCCTCGCGCCCAGCCATGTCGGGTGAGGGCATCACCCTTGCCGACAGCCAGATCCTCGGCTCCATCTGCGCGATCATGGTCGCGGCTGTGGGCCTCAACTTCCTGGTCGGTCATGCCCGCCTGGTCTCGCTGGGCCAGGGCGCGTTCTTCGCGATCGGCGCCTATGCCAGTGCCTGGCTGACCCTGGACGGCGGGTGGCACCCGCTGCTCGCGATGGTCGCCGCTCTCGTCATCGCGGGTGTCATCGGCGCCCTGCTGGCGATGGCCTCGATGCGCCTGCGCGGCCCGTCCTTCGCGATGATCACGCTCGTCGTCACGATCCTGGTCGAGCGGATCCTCGTCGAGTGGGCCCCGCTCGGCCGGCTCTCCGGCTACCCGAACACGCTCGACCACGGCAGCGGCCTGCTCGAGCCGATCAAGGTCTTCGGCATGGAGCTCGACCCGCCGCTCTTCGCCGGGATCCCTGCCGACGTCATCCTGGCGATCCTGATCGTCCTGGTGGTCGCGCTGTACGGCTACCGCAACGTGTCCCAGTCCTCGTGGGGTCGCTCGCTGCGCGCGATCGGCACGAGTGAGCACCTGGCCGCGCACCTCGGCGTCAACGTCTACGCCCGCAAGGTCGCCGCGATGGCGGTGGCCTCGGTCTACGGTGCCGTCGGCGGTGTCTTCTACGTGCAGGTCTTCGCTCACCTGCAGCCGGAGTCGTTCAACATCTACCTGTCGATCACGATCATCCTGGCCGTGATGCTGGGCGGTGCCGGGACGGTGCTCGGCCCGATCGTCGGCTCGATCGTGATCGTGCTGCTGCAGCAGACCGACGTCCTGCAGCCGCTGGTCACCGCGCAGAAGAACATCAGCGAGAGCTGGTACCTCTCCACCCCGGGCCTGATCGGCCTGCTGCTGATCCTCACCCTCGCCGTGCTGCCGCAAGGCCTGGTCGGCGGCGTGCAGGGCCTGGTGCACCGCTTCCGCCCGGCTGCGGTGAACGCCGACGTCGAGCCGGACGCCGGCGCCGCGGCCCCGACCGCGGAGGCTGCGGAGATGACCGAGCAGGAGGAGTCCCCTCGCGAGACCTCCGGCGAGGACGTCCTGCTCACCGTGCGCGGCGTGCGCCGGATGTTCGGCGGCCTGACCGCCGTCGACGGCGTCGACCTCACCGTCCGGGCCGGCCAGGTGCATGCGCTGATCGGGCCCAACGGAGCCGGCAAGACCACGCTGGCCAACCTGATCACCGGCGTGTACGCGCCCAACGAGGGCGAGATCGCCCTGCGTGGACAGCGGATCGACACCGCACCGACCTACCGGATCATCCGCTCCGGGATTGCCCGCACCTTCCAGACGCCGCTGCTCTTCGGTCACGAGACCGTCGAGGAGAACGTGCTCTCCGGCTTCGCGCACACCGGCACGCTGCCGTTCTGGAAGGCCTGGCTGAAGCTGCCGAGCGAGTACCGCCGCGACCGGGTGATGCGCGAGCGCACCGCCGAGCTGATGGAGCTGGTGGGCCTCAAGGGCTTCGAGCACCTCGAGGCCGGCAGCCTCTCCTACGGCAAGCAGCGGGCACTGGAGATCGCCCGCGCGCTGGCCAGCGACCCGAGCCTGCTGATCCTCGACGAGCCCGCTGCGGGCCTCAACACCGCGGAGACCGCCGAGCTCGGCCAGCTGATGCTGCGCCTGCGTGCCCGGGGGCTCGCGATGATCATCGTCGAGCACCACATGGAGCTCGTCACGATGGTCTCCGACGAGGTCACCTGCATGAACACCGGCTCGGTGCTCGCCCATGGCAAGCCTGCCGAGGTGCTCGCCGACCCGCACGTGGTCGAGGCCTACCTCGGCGTCTCCGCGGTCGCGGAGCCGGCCGGCGCACCGTTGGAGAGGACGGACAACGCATGAGTCTCATCGTCAACAACCTGGTCTCCGGCTACGGCCGCCTGCGCGTGCTGCAGGAGGTGTCGATGGAGATCGCACCGGGCACCGTGGCCTCGGTCGTCGGGGCCAACGGCGCCGGCAAGTCCACCCTGGCGCTCACCCTCAGCGGCCTGCTCCGCGCCACCTCCGGCACCATCGAGCTCGACGGCACGCCGATCCAGCGGATGGCACCGGAGAAGCGAGCCGGCCTCGGCCTGATCCACGTGCCCGAGGGGCGCCGGCTCTTCGGCGGGCTCACCGTCGCCGAGAACATCGCGATGGGCCGCCACGCAGTCGGCAGGCGCAAGGGCGACGACGTCGTCGAGAGCCTGCTGGACAGCTTCCCGGTGCTGCGCGAGCGGTGGGGACAGCGGGCCGGCCTGCTCTCGGGTGGCGAGCAGCAGATGGTCGCGCTGACCCGTGCTGCCGCCTCGCAACCGCGCTACCTGCTGCTCGACGAGCCGTCGCTCGGACTCAGCCCGCGGCTGAGCTTCGAGGTCTTCCGGCTGATCTCCATGATCACCGAGCAGACCGGTGCCGGCGTGCTGCTGATCGAGCAGCGGGTGGACGCCGCCCTGGAGCTGGCGACCGAGGCCCACGTGCTCGAGCACGGCGCCGTCGTCGCCTCCGGGCCCTCGCACGAGATCCGTTCCTCGGACGCCGTCCGCAAGGCGTATCTCGGCGCCTGATCGCACGCGCCGTCGTCTGACTCTCAACGCTCAGTTAGGACACCATGAACGACCTTCCCACGGCAGGGAGCGCCGACCAGCTCGCGCTCCCTGCCCTGCAGGACTATCTCCATGCCACGCTGCAGGAGCAGGGCCATGCCGGCCTGGCCGGCGACCTCGACGCCTCGCTGATCGCGGGTGGACGCAGCAACCCGACCTACCTGCTCAGCGACGGCACCCACGACTGGGTGCTCCGTCGCCCGCCGTACGGGCAGGTCTGGGCGAACGCCCACGACGTCGGCCGTGAGGCACGGGTGGTCTCGGCGCTGCGCGACACCCCGGTGCCGGTGCCCAACGTGGTCGCGCACTGCACCGACGAGGACGTCCTGGGGGCGCCGTTCTATGTGATGGACCGGATTCCCGGTCGCACCTTCCGCACCCACCAGGACACGGCCGAGCTGTCGGTGGAGCAGCGCGCCGCGCTCGCGGAGGCGATGGTGGAGACGCTGGTGCACCTGCACGAGATCGACCCGGCCGCGGTGGGCCTGGAGAACCTCGGTCGCCCTGACGGCTACCTGAAGCGACAGCTGGACCGCTGGGCCCGGCAGTGGGACGTCGTCAAGACGGCGCCCAACGACGGCGTCAGCGATCTGCTGCGGCTGCTCTACGACGGCCTGCCGGAGACCCGGCACACGGGGATCGTGCACGGTGACTACAAGATCGACAACGTGATGGTCGACCCGGACGCTCCGGGCCGCATCCTCGGCGTCCTGGACTGGGAGATGGCCACCGTCGGCGACACCATCGCCGACCTGGGCTTCCTGGTCAGCTTCTGGGACGAGCCGGGCCAGCCGTGGAACCCGATCTCCGCCGGTGCCACCGCGCACGAGGGGTTCTCCACGGCGAGCCACGTGGTGGAGCGCTACGCCGAGCGCCGTGGCATCGACGTCGAGGGCATCGAGTGGTACCTGGCCTTCTCCGACTTCAAGCTCGCGGTGATCTTGGAGCAGATCCACCACCGTCACCTCAAGGGCGAGACCACCGGCGAGGGCTTCGACGACATCGGCGCGATGGTGGCGCCGTTGCTCAGCCGCGCCCTGTTGCGCGCCGGCTGAGCGCTGTCCGCCACTTCGTTCCCTCATTCCTCAACCTCAGGAGCCCCCATGTCGCCTGATCTCTCCGGTCTCGTCGAAGCAGACCTGACCCTGTCCCCTCGTGCTCGTGACCTGCGCAAGACGCTGATCGAGTTCATGAACAACGAGGTCTTCCCGGCCGAGCACGCCTACCACGCGCACCGCAAGGCGAACGGGCCCGACGACCACACCGTGCCGCCGGTGGTCGAGGAGCTCAAGGTGAAGGCGAAGGAGCGCGGGCTGTGGAACCTCTTCCTGCCCGCGGTCTCCGGCATCTCCAACCTGGACTACTCGGCACTCGCCGAGATCACCGGTTGGAGCCTGGAGATCGCCCCGGAGGCCTTGAACTGCCAGGCGCCTGACACCGGCAACATGGAGCTGCTGCACCTGTTCGGCACGCCGGAGCAGAAGGAGCAGTACCTGCAGCCCCTGCTGGACGGAACGATCCGCTCCGCGTTCGCGATGACCGAGATCGCGGTCGCCTCCTCCGACGCGACGAACATCGAGACCAGCATCGTGCGCGACGGCGACGAGTACGTGATCAACGGTCGCAAGTGGTGGACCAGCGGTGCGGCCGACCCGCGCTGCAAGGTGCTGATCGTGATGGGCAAGACCGACCCCACGCTGGCGCGGCACCGCCAGCAGTCGATGATCCTGGTCCCGATCGAGACGCCGGGCGTGGAGATCGTGCGCGACGTCCCTGTCTTCGGCCGCCACGACCAGCACGGTCACTGCGAGGTGCTGTTCACCGACGTGCGGGTGCCGGCGACCAACCTGCTCGGTGGCGAGGGGGAGGGCTTCGCGCTGGCGCAGGCCCGCCTCGGCCCGGGCCGCATCCACCACTGCATGCGCGCACTGGGTGCCGCGGAGCGGGCGATGCAGCTGATGTCGCAGCGGGTGCAGAGCCGGATCGCGTTCGGCAAGCCCCTTGCTGAGCAGGGAATGGTGCAGCAGCAGATGGCTGAGTCGCGGCTCGCGATCGAGCAGGCACGACTGCTGTGCCAGTACACCTCGAAGGTGATCGACGAGCGTGGCAACAAGGCCGCGGCCCCGTATGTGTCGATGGCGAAGGTCTCGGTGCCGCGCGTGGCACTCGATGTCATCGACCGCGCGATCCAGGTTCACGGCGGTGCCGGCGTCAGCGACGACGTGCCGCTGACCGCGATGTACGGCTGGCACCGCGCGATGCGGATCTTCGACGGTCCGGACGAGGTGCACCTGCGCACGATCGCCAAGAACGAGCTGGGCCGGGTCGCCGAGCTGAGCCCGCTGGGGTCCGCATGAGGATCGGGATGCCGCTGAAGTACTCGGGCGGCATCGACGAGACCGTCGAGGGTCTGCGCGAGTTCGAGGACGCCGGGCTCGACATCGTGCTGCTGCCGGAGGCGTACACCTTCGACTCGGTCAGCCAGCTCGGCTATATCGCGGCGAAGACCAGCACCGTGCAGATCGCCACCAGCATCCTGAACATCTACTCGCGCACGCCCACCCTGCTGGCGATGACCGCCGCCGGCGTGGACTACGTGTCGGGTGGGCGGTTCGTTCTCGGCATCGGCTCGTCCGGCGTGCAGGTGGTGGAGGGCTTCCACGGCGTGAAGTTCGACGCGCCGCTGGGCCGGACCCGTGAGGTCGTCGACATCTGCCGGCAGGTGTGGAGCGGTCAGCGGGTGCAGCACGCGGGCAAGCACTATCAGGTGCCGCTGACGGAGGAGGCCGGCGGAACCGGTCTCGGCAAGCCGCTGAAGCTGATCAACACGCCGCTGCGCTCGCGGATCCCGATCGTGCTGGCCGCGCTCGGGCCGAAGAACGTCGCGCTCGCCGCCGAGCTCTGCGAGGGCTGGGAGCCGATCTTCTACCTGCCCGAGCGGGCCGGTGAGGTCTTCGGTGAGTCGCTCGACCAGGGCCGTGCCAAGCGTGCGCCGGAGCTGGGGGAGCTCGACGTCATGGTCGACACGCAGCTGCTGGTCAGTGAGGACGCCGACGAGCTGGCGGCCGGGATCGCCGAGGTCCGCGCACACCTCGCGCTCTACATCGGCGGGATGGGCGCCAAGGGGAAGAACTACTACTTCAACCTGGCGTCGCGCTACGGCTTCGAGGCCGAGGCGGAGCAGGTCCAGAAGCACTTCCTGGACGGCGACCGGGCGGCTGCCGCTGCCGCCGTCCCGGATGCGCTGGTGCACGGCGTGGCCCTGATCGGCGCACCCGGCCACGTCCGCGAGCGCGCCGCCGCCTTCGCCGAGGCCGGCGTGACCACCCTGAACGTGCGCCCGCTGGCCGGCGCCCACGCCCGCCAGGTGGAGGACATCAGGCGGCTCAAGGAGTACGTGGCCGGCTGATCCCCAGCCTCGCTCGACTGTGCCGTCGTCCGGTGCCACCTGCGGCACCGGACGACGGCACAGTCGTGTCGGGAGCGGCTACTCGCCGTCGTCGGTGCCGCGCGAGCGGCGTAGGGCGTGGCCCCGCTCGACGTCCTCGCGCTGCTTCTCGGCCACCTTCTCGGTGTTCCGGTCGTCGCGCAGGGGGAGCTGGATGCGCCGCTCGGCGGGGATCCCGGCCTGCAGCTCGCGGCCGCGCTCGAGCTCGGCGTCCAGCTCGGCGCCGAAGAGCAACGCGAGGTTCGTGATCCACAGCCAGAGCAGGAAGACGATGGCACCGGCCAGGGAGCCGTAGGTCTTGTCGTAGGACGAGAAGCCCGCGACGTAGAGACCGAAGCCGGCCGAGGCGAGTGCCCAGGTCACGATCGCCAGCACCGCACCCACACTGACCCAGCGGAACCGGGGCTGCTGCACGTTCGGCGTCACGTAGTAGAGCAGCGCCACGATCAGCACCACCACCGCCAGCATGACCGGCCACTTCGCGATGCTCCAGACGGTGATCGCCGCGTCGCCCAACCCGATCGCGTCCCCGACCGCCTCGGCTGCGGCACCGGTGACGACGAGGCCGAGGGCGACCAGCGCCACCAGCACCACCAGGACCAGCGTGAGCAGCAGCATCAGCGGCCGCAGCTTCCAGATCGGGCGCCCCTCGCCGACCTCGTAGATCCGGTTCATGCCGCGCGCGAAGGCTCCGACGTAGCCGGAGGCCGACCACAGGGCGACCACCAGTCCGAGGATCAACCCGAGCCCGGCGTTCGGGGTCTCGCTGAGCCGGGTCAGGATCGGCTCGACGGTGTCGGCAGCCGATCCGGCGCCCACGTCGTCGAGGATCTGGAGCAGGGTGTCGACGGTCCGTTGTCCCTGCCCGAACACGCCGACCAGGGAGAGCAACGCGATCATCGCCGGGAACGCCGCGAGCACTGCGTAGTAGGTGAGTGCGGCCGCGAGATCGGTGCACTGGTCCTTGGTGAACTCGCGCGCCGTCTTGCGCACCACGTAGAGCCACGAGTGCTTGGTCAGGTCGGTGGGTGAATCGGGCTTGCTCGCTGCGTCGGGCTCGACGTGCGCGCCCTTGGCCGGGCTCACGGCCGCGGCGGCGTCGTCCCGCTGGAGCCGGGCGCTGTCTCGCCGTGTCCGGTCATCCCGTGCACCTGCTCCTTGACCGCCTCCTGCACGTAGCTCGCGGCGTGGGTGGCCTTCTCACCCACCACGTCCTGAGCCTGGGAGGCCTTCTCGGCGACGACCGCCTGTGCGTGCGCGGCCTGCCGCTGAACCCGCGGGTTGTGCCACGCCCGCTGTGTCAGGTGCTTGATCTGCTCGTAGCGCTCACGACCGGCGCGTGCTCCGAGCACGTAGCCGACGCCTGCGCCTGCGAGGAATCCGAGCTTCCCCATCTCTGCCTCCTGAGATCGCACCGGCGTCCGCGACGCCGGTGATGATGTGGTCACCGGTCTTCGGTTCCCGCCCGCCGAGCTTCCATGCGGCTACCGCCGTCGGTGCAGCACCACGACGCCGACGATGCCCACGACCACGCCGACCGCAGCCGCGATCAGCCACGGCTCGGGACCGCCACGCTCGGTGGTGACGCGGTCGGCGAGCAGGTGCGCCTGCTCCTTGGCGGCATCGGCGGTGGCGTGGGCGCGCTCCGTCGCCCGCGCCTTGACGTCGAACTTGGCGGCCAACGCGTCGAGGGTCTCCGCCACGTCGGCGCGAGCCTGCTCGACGGCGTGCTCGGCGGCGGCGACGGACTCCGGTGTGGACTCGTGGTCACTCATCGGTGCAGTCCTCCCTTCACAGCGGCGACGTCCTGCTTCACGTTGTCGAGGGTCTCGGTGGGGGCGGGCGGTGCCGCCGCCTGGACCCGGCTCTTGCCGACCATGCCGACCACGGCCGCGATCGCCAGCAGGGCAACGCCGACGATGAGCGCCGCGAGCCAGGCGTCCATCACCAGGGCGAGGGCCAGCACGGCCGCAGCGAGCACGACGCCCACGCCGTACAGGGCGATCAGGCCGGCGCCGCTGAGCATGCCGGCGCCCACCCCGATCCCCTTCGCCTTTGTCGTCAGCTCCACCTGGGCGAGGCGCATCTCGCTGCGCACCAGCTCCCGCATCTCCTGCGAGGCCTGGACGAGCAGCTGCCCGGTCGTCGGCTCCTCGGCTCGGTGCGGTGCGGTATGGGGATCGTTCGCCATCGACTGCCTCCGTTCCAACAGCCCGCGTGCTCCGAGAACCGCCGCGGGTCTTCTGCGACGGTTCCCGGACCGGCGTGATTCATGCAGGCCGACGAGACGACGCGCTCAGCGCCGTCCGGTGCCGCGCGCGATCCTGGTGGAGAGCGTGTGCGCGGCGCGGAGCAGCAGGTCGCCCAGCTCAGCGTGGCGCTCCGGGGAGAAGCGGTGCTCGACGCCGGTCAGGGTGAGTGCCCACCGCGGTTGCTCGGCGACGTCGAAGACCACCGCTGCCATGCCCCAGCTGCCCTCGACGACCAAGCCCGGGTTCACCGCGTATCCGTGACGGCGGGTGGTCGCCACCCGCTCCAGCACGGCGTCGCGGCCATGCGCGGGCCCGAACTGCGTGGCCAGATCGACGGCGTCGAGGTAGTCGGCGATCTCACGGTCGTCGAGGTGGGCCAGGATCGCCAACCCGGCCGAGACCACGCCGAGCGGGAACCGCGCGCCCTCGTGCAGCACATGGCTGCGCAACGGGAAGGCGCCGTCCTCGGCGAGCAGACAAATCGTGTCGTTGCCGCGGCGCACCGAGAAGAACGCGCTCTCGCCGGTGGCCACCGCCAGCTCGCGCACGATCGGCAGCGCGTACTGCGTGACGTCGTGGCGACGGGCGGCCACGGCACCGAGCACGTACAGCTCGGAGCCGACCACCCAGCGGTCGCTGTCGGTCTCGCGCTCCACCATGCCGACCTCGCGCAGCGAGCCGAGGAGCCGGTGCACGGTGGGTCGAGGTAGCCCGATGGCCCGGGCGATCTGAGTGGTGTTCACGCCATCCGGCTCATGGGCGCCCACCTCGCGCAGCACCAGATGTACTCGTTCCACGACGCTTACGGGGGTGTCCACTGAATGAACGCTACAGCCTCGCAGTGGCCACGCACCGAGCAATCCCCGCCGCGTCGCCGTCCGGTCGTTGACCGTCACCGCTGCCCGGGAGTGCAATGGCGGCATGGACAAAGTCGTGGACTCGGCGCAGGCGGCGGTGGCAGACATCGGCAGCGGCGCGACCCTCTCGGTCGGCGGATTCGGACTCTGCGGAATTCCGTCGGTGCTGATCCAAGCCCTGCTGGAGCAGGGCGCGAGCGACCTCGAGGTCGCCTCCAACAACTGCGGCGTCGACGACTGGGGGCTCGGCCTGCTGCTCGGTCAGCGACGGATCCGCCGGATGATCTCCTCCTACGTCGGGGAGAACAAGGAGTTCGCGCGGCAGTACCTCTCCGGCGAGCTCGAGGTGGAGCTCACCCCGCAGGGCACGCTCGCCGAGCGGATGCGGGCCGGCGGCTCCGGCATCCCGGCGTTCTTCACCGCCACCGGCGTCGGCACCCAGGTCGCGGACGGCGGCCTGCCCTGGAAGTACGACGACGCCGGCAACGTGGAGATCGCCTCGCCGGCCAAGGAGGTGCGCCGCTTCGACGGTCGCGACTACGTGATGGAGCGGGCGATCGTGGCCGACTTCGGTCTGGTGCGGGCCTGGAAGGGCGACCGGCACGGCAACCTCGTCTACCGCGACTCGGCGCGCAACTTCAACCCGCTGGCCGCGATGTGTGGCCGGATCACCATCGCCGAGGTCGAGGAGCTGGTCGAGCCGGGTGAGCTCGACCCCAACGAGATCCACACCCCGGGCGTCTACGTGCACCGCGTCGTCCCGCTCACCCCGGAGCAGGCCGCCGAGAAGCGGATCGAGAAGCGCACCGTGCGCGAGGGAGGCAACTGAGATGGCCTGGACCCGTGAGCAGATGGCGGCCCGCGCTGCCGCCGAGCTGACCGACGGCAGCTACGTGAACCTCGGCATCGGCCTGCCGACCTTGGTGCCCAACTACGTCCCGGACGGCGTCGACCTGGTGCTTCAGTCCGAGAACGGCCTCCTGGGTGTCGGGCCGTACCCGACGGAGGACGCCGTCGACGCCGACCTGATCAATGCCGGCAAGGAGACCGTCACCCTCAACCGCGGTGCCTCGATCTTCGACTCTGCGACCTCCTTCGGGATGATCCGCGGCGGCAAGATCGATGCCGCGATCCTCGGTGCCATGCAGGTCTCGGTCCGCGGCGACATCGCGAAC
Organism: Nocardioides dubius; assembly: GCF_039528155.1. NCBI lineage: Bacteria > Bacillati > Actinomycetota > Actinomycetes > Propionibacteriales > Nocardioidaceae > Nocardioides > Nocardioides dubius. The sequence goes on from NZ_BAAALG010000008.1 coordinate 193,754, forward strand.
TGGATGATCCCCGGAAAGATGGTCAAGGGGATGGGCGGCGCGATGGACCTGGTGCACGGCGCCAAGAAGGTCGTCGTGCTGATGGAGCACGTGGCTCGCGACGGTGGCTTCAAGATCGTCGAGGAGTGCTCGCTGCCCTATACCGGCCTCGGCGTCGTCCAGCGGATCATCACCGACCTCGGCGTGATCGACGTGATCGACCCGGCCACCGGCACCTTCGCCGAGGCCGGAACCGCCGGCGACCGCGTGCTGCGGCTCGTCGAGCTGGCCCCCGGGGTCAGCGAGGCCGAGATCCGCGACAAGACCGAACCCCCGCTCCATGTGACCTGAGCGCGCTGTTCACCGCGATTTCGGAGCGCTCAGGTCGCATTGAGCGCAGAATGCGGGAATGAGCGAGTTCGATGTGCTGGTTCGCGGAGGTCTCTACTTCGACGGAACCGGAGCGCCTGGGCGACCAGCCGACGTGGGCATCGCGGACGGGCGGATCGTCGCCGTCAGCGAGGCCGGTCTCGACGTCAGCAGCGCCGACCGGGTGGTCGACGCCCGTGGCCGCTGGGTGATGCCCGGCTTCATCGACACCCACACCCACTACGACGCCGAGCTGATCGTGGCGCCGGGCCTGACGGAGTCGGTGCGCCACGGCGTCACCACGGTCCTGGTCGACAACTGCTCGATCTCGGCGGTCTACGCCGAGGCGCTCGACGTCGCCGACCTGTTCAGCCGGGTCGAGGCGCTGCCGCGCGAGGCGGTGCTGGCGGCGCTGCGGGAGAAGAAGACGTGGTCCACCCCGGGCGACTGGGCCAAGGCGCTCGACGAGCTGGCCCTCGGCCCGAACGTCGCCTCCTTCCTCGGCCACTCCGACGTGCGGGCCTCGGTGATGGGGCTGGGTCGCTCCACCGACCCGGCGCAGAAGCCGACCCGCGCGGAGGCCAAGGAGATCGAGCGCCGGATCGACGAGGCGCTCGACGCCGGCTTCCTCGGCGTCTCCACGATGACCAACCCCTGGGACAAGCTCGACGGCGACCGCTACCGCTCGCGCACGCTGCCGTCGACGCACGCGAGCTGGAAGGAGTTCCGGCGGATCAGCAAGCTCCTGCGCAGTCGTGACGCGGTGCTGCAAGGGGTGCCGAACCTGAACACCAAGTACGACGTCGGCTTCTACCTGGCCACCTCCACCGGCCTGTTCCGCAAGCCGTTGCGGGTCTCCCTGCTCAGCGCCGCCGACACCCGCGCCGAGCCGTGGGTGAACCGGATCTTCGCCCCGTTGGCCTTCCTGGCCAACCGGATCGGCCGCGGCAAGTTCGTCTGGCAGCACCTGCCGACGACCTTCCAGGTCTGGGCCGACGGCATCGACCTGGTGGTCTTCGAGGAGTTCGGCTCGGGCCGGGAGGCGATCCACCTCAAGGAGGAGATGGGCCGCAACGACCTGCTCCGCGACGAGTCCTACCGCCGCTGGTTCCGCGCCGACTTCGAGAAGCGGTTCTCGCCGCGGGTCTGGCACCGCGACTTCGACGACGCCCGGATCACCGAGTGTCCCGACGCCGCACTGGTCGGCCGCTCGGTCGGCGACGTCGCCCGCGAGCGTGGCGTGCACCCCGTCGACTGCTTCCTGGACCTGGTCGTCGAGCACGGCACCGCGTTCCGGTGGACCACGGTGATCGCCAACGCCCGCGAGAAGGTCGCCAACCGGCTGGTGAACACCCCGGGCGTGACCATCGGCTTCTCGGACGCCGGCGCCCACCTGCGCAACATGGCCTTCTACAACTTCGGCGTCTGCCTGCTCGACCGGATGCACCGCGCCGAGGCGAACGGCAAGCCGTTCATCGCCCGCGAGCAGGCGGTGCACAAGCTGACCGGCGAGCTCGCCGACTTCTACCGCCTCGACGCCGGCCGGATCCGTGAGGGCGACCGCGCGGATCTGGTGGTGATCGATCCCGCAGGCCTCGACGGCTCCGTCGACGAGTACCACGAGGCGCCGCTGGCCGAGCTAGGCGGCATCAGCCGGATGGTGAACCGCAATGACGCCGCGGTGCATGCCACCGTGATCGGTGGGCGCGTGGTCTGGGAGGGCGGCGAGTTCGCGCCCGGCTTCGGCACCGAGTTCGGGACCGGCTCGTTCCTGCCGCTCGGGCAGTCGGCCGTTCGGCCGCTCAATGTGACCTGACGGCTCGGAATTCGGGCGATTCGCAGCGCTGAAGTCACATTGAGCGAAAAGTTTTCGGGGAACTGCGTCATGGCCGTCTCGCTGAGCCGTCTCACCTGTACCGAACGGGGGTTGGTTCAGCGAGCGGTCGGGCCTCGGAGGGAGGGGCCCGACCGCCTCTGGATTTCTGGGCCCTCTACGGCTCGGTGATCGCGGCGGCACTGGTGCCGCCGACCGGCATGTCGGGCAGGCCCAGCTTGCGGTGGTCCCAGCTGCGGGTCGCGTCGACGTCGATGCGCACCAGCACGCGGTTCTTGGCCATCGCCTCGACGAACGGCCGCATCTCCTCGGAGTAGGGACCGTTGTAGCGCTCGAAGATGTTCACGCAGACGGCCCAGAGCTGGTCGGCGTCGTCCTCGATCAGCACGCCGCGGCCCTCGACGGCGACCCCGCGCAGCTTGTCGTAGGTGTGCCCGGCCTCGACCAGCAACGAGATCCGGTCGTTGCGGCGCAGGTTCACGGCCTTCTGCGACTTGCCCTTGGTCTCCAGCCACAGCTGCCCGTCCAGGTAGGCGTACCACATGCCGACCAGGTGGATCTGGCCGTCGCGGCCGATGGTGGCCACGGTGGCGCTGCGTTGGCGGGTCAGGAATTCGCTGACCTCCTCCGGGCTCATCTGGACGACGTCGCGCTGCTTCATGTGCTCCTCCTGGGGTCGGCTCCCGCCACCGTACCTGAAACACGTTCTAGTTTTGTCTGTCCGAGTTGTCTTTCAATTCCGGAATTCGCCTCTTGGCGGTCGATGGCCGACGTACAGTGCGTTGACCGGTCGAGCCCCCCGTCACCGGTCGCCGCCGTCGGAGTGACATCCGTGTGTCGGCAGTGCAGCTGGACCCCCGCCAGCAATGCCCCCTGTTGCGCGCTGCCGATCCATCGTCACGCCGACGGCGGTCCTCGTTGGCCGCGGCTATGCTCGCGCCGTGACCTCGACGACAACGCATCCGTGGTTCGACTCGCCCGACGATGCGGCCGCCCGGCTGGCCAAGGCCGGCTACCTCGCCGAGGAGGAGACGGCGACGGCCGCCTTCCTCTCCGGAGCCCTGGGCAAGCCGCTGCTGATCGAGGGCCCGGCCGGCGTCGGGAAGACCGAGTTCGCGAAGGCCGTCGCCTCCTCGATCGGCGCCGAGCTGGTGCGTCTGCAGTGCTACGAGGGGCTGGATGAGGCGCGTGCGCTGTACGAGTGGAACTACAAGAAGCAGCTGCTGCGGATCCAGGCATCGGCCGGAGACGCGTCGTGGGAGGAGACCCACGACGACATCTTCACCGACGAGTTCCTGCTGACCCGGCCGCTGCTCACCGCGATCCGGCGCGACGAGCCGACCGTGCTGCTGATCGACGAGGTCGACAAGACCGACGTCGAGGTGGAGGGTCTGCTGCTGGAGGTGCTCTCCGACTTCCAGGTCACCATCCCCGAGCTGGGCACCCTCACTGCCGTCCGGCGTCCGTTCGTGGTGCTGACCTCGAACGCCACCCGCGAGCTCTCGGAGGCGGTCAAGCGCCGCTGCCTCTACCTGCACCTCGACTACCCGGACGCCGAGCGCGAGCGGGAGATCCTGCTCGGCGCGGTGCCCGGCCTCGACGAGACCCTGGCGCGCCAGATCGTGGAGATGGTGGCCCGGCTGCGCGAGCTCGAGCTGAAGAAGGCGCCCTCGATCGCGGAGTCCATCGACTGGGCGCAGACCATGGTCGCGCTGCAGATCGGCGACCTCGATGCCGCTGCCGCGCGCCGCACGCTGGGCGTGGTGCTCAAGCACGCGACCGATCAGGAACGGGCCGTGCGAGAGCTTCGCCTGGCGGCGGTGAGCCGCTAGGCGAGCCTCGCCCGGCCCGCTTGCTGGTGCTGTTGGTGCGCCCCGGGTGGGGCTCGGCTCAGTAGCCGACGGTGAAGCGCTGGCGGGTGTGCTTCGGCTGCTCGATCTCGTCGACGAAGGCGAGGGCGTAGTCGGCACCCGAGATCGAGGAGTCGCCCTGCTCGTCGGCGACCAGCAGGTCACCGCCCGTGCGGTAGCTGCCGGTGGCTTCGCCCGCGTTCCAGGCGCCGAAGGAGGCTGCCGGGCTGACGTAGAACCAGTCCAGGTTGGTCTCGCCGGCGCGCAGCTGCTCCAGCACCTCGGCGTGGGCCAGTGCCTCCGGCTTGAACTCGGCCGGGAACTCGGCGGTGTCGACCAGGCGCGGGCCGCCCTCGGCTACCAGGGAGCTGCCGGCGCCACCGACGACCGCCAGCCGGGTCTGGTGGTCGACGCTGGCCTGCACGAGCTGGGGCAGCACCTCGCCCAGGGTGCGGTCGTCGCCCAGCTGGGCGTGCGTGGCGAGCACCAGGACGTCGTCGCCGGCCGCCTCGCGCACCGTGTCGGCGTCGAGGACCGAGCCGATCCGGTACTGGACGCCGTCGATCGGCGCGGTGGGCTCGGTGCGGGCCCAGGCGGTCACGGTGTGTCCGCGGCGTACCGCCTCGCGGGCGATGTTGCTGCCGGCGTAGCCGGTTCCGCCGATGATCGAGATGCTGGTCAAGGTGCTCACTCCCTCAGGATGCCGCCGGTGCGACGAATTCGGTCCGTATGTTGCTGATGGTCAATAGTTGCTCGATCTCGCGGCGAAGACCCGGTCGCGGCAGGACAGGGCATGGTTGAAATCGGACAACACCGCGCTCCGGCGTGTGGCCTGGCTCACCTGCTCCGCGGTGCCGGGGCCGATGAGGGAGACTGGCGGCATGTCTCTCCTCGACCGCCACGTCGCCTTCATCGAGGCGTTGCGCACAGCTGGCCTGCCGGTCTCGGTGGCCGAGGACATCGACGCCGCGCGGGCCGTCGAGGTGGTCGGACTGGCCGAGCGGGAGCGGCTCCGGTCGGTCTACGCCGCGACCGTGGTCAAGCGGGTGGCGCACCGTCCGCAGTTCGACGCGATCTTCGATCTCTGGTTCCCGCCGCTGATCGGCGACGGCCTGACGGTCGCGGGAGCGAGCCTCGAGGAGCTCCTTGCCGCGGGCGAGGTCGAGCCCGGAGGGCCCACGGCGGCTGCAGAGCCCACCGATACCGCTGCCGCGCTCCAGCAGATCCGAGCGGACCTGCTGGAGGCGATGCGGGAGGCAGCCGAGGCGGGCAGCGACGGAGCCAGCGGCCAGGCGATGGCCGAGCTCGCGATCGCCGCCGTCGGCACCTTCGGCGCGATGCCCGGGCGGGCTCGCGGGATGTCCTCGTGGAGTGCGTACCAGGCGCTGATGCGGATCCAGCCCGAGCGCCTGGTGCAGCAGCTCGTCGACGGTTTGATGGCGGCCGGGGACTCGGAGCCGGTGGCCCGGCGCCGCGCGCAGCGGGTGCTGGAGCGGTTCACCCAGCAGGTCCAGTCCGACGCGCTGCGCCGGCTTGCTGCGGAGAAGGGCGCCCAACACGTGGCGAGCTCGACGCTGCGGCCCACCATCGATCGGCTCGACTTCCTCAGCGCGCGCAAGAGCGACCTGGTCGAGCTGCGTCGCGAGATCTACCCGCTGGCACGGAGGCTGGCGACCCGGCTCACCCAGGAGCACCACGCGATGCGCCGCGGCCCGCTGGACTTCCGGCGCACGGTGCGTGCGTCGATCGCTACCGGCGGAGTGCCCTTGGTGACCCACCAGCGCCCCAAGCGTCCGCACCGCTCGGAGCTGGTGGTGCTCTGCGACGTCAGCGGCTCGGTGGCGAACTTCGCCCAGTTCACCCTGCTGTTGGTGCACGCGCTGCGCGACCAGTTCACCAAGCTGCGCGCCTTCACCTTCGTCGACCACGTGCACGAGGTCACCGAGGACCTGGTGCCGGGCGGCGACCCGGTCGAGGTGATGGAGCGGCTGGCCGCCTCCGCCAGCCAGGCGGCGCTCTGGGGTCGCACCAACTACCCGCGCGCCTTCAAGGTCTTCGAGGAGGAGTTCGCCGACGCGATCGGGCCGAGGACCTCACTGCTGATCCTCGGCGACGCGCGCTCCAACTACGCCGACCCCGAGCTGCACCGGTTCAAGGCGCTCGCCTCCCGGGCCCGGCACGCCTGGTGGCTCAACCCCGAGCATCCCCGCAACTGGGGCACCGGTGACTCCGCGGCGCCCGCCTATGCCGAGATCGTGCCGATGGTGGAGTGCCGCAACCTCGCCCAGCTGGGCGAGTTCGTGCACGACATCCTCTAGGAGCCTGCCCGCGAGCTGCTCAGCGCAGGTAGCCGAGCTCCCGGAGCCGCTGGACGGCGGCGCGCAGGTCGTCGTGGGTGCTGGTGTCGACCGCCCGGCCACCGGCCAGGTAGGCGCGGACGCCGGTCGCGGAGCCTCCGTCGAAGACCACCGTCAGCCGATTGGTGACGCCGGCATTGAGCAGCGAGCCGAGCAGCGCCACCGGGTCGGAGCGGTCCTCCAATGCGAGCACCGGAACCGACGGCGGCACGGCCGTCGCCTGGGCGGCCGGCGAGCCGGCGGTGATCACCTGGTCCACCACCCAGGCGTCGCTCGGCAGGCTGGCGAGCGCGGTGGCCACCACGCCCCCGTGGCCGGAGCCGGCGAGCAGCACCCGGGCACCGGACGTCGAGCCGATCGCGGTGCGCAGTGCCTGGGCCGCGCGCTCCACCCGGGTGGCGACGTCACCGTCGGCGAGCACCACGCGGTCCGTCGACGAGCCGCTGGGGGCACCGGTCAGGTAGAGCGCGAAGCGTCCGCCGGGCAGCGACTGCACCCACAGGTCGGCCTCCAGCGAGGCCAGCGTGGCGACGATCTCCTCCACCGAGGAGGGCTGGGCAGCAGCGCTGGGCACAGCGGCCTTGCTCGCCTCGGCGTCGACCGCGACCAGGCCACCGGCCACGTCGCGCAGCGCCGAGGAGAAGTCGTCGGCGAAGTCGGGTGCGCCGACCGCGCGCAGACCGCCGCGGGTGATCGCGCTGCCGTGCTCGGCGCCCAGGGCGGCGTTGGTGAGCAGGGCACGCAGCTGCAGGCTCTCCACCAGGCCCCCGCCGCCGCTGACGAAGTGCTCCATCAGGTCGGGGTTCGCCTCGGCCAGCTCGTTGAGGTAGGCGGCCAGGCCGTCGCGGTCCAGGGCGTCGGTCTCGATCAGGCCGGCAGCGACGATCGCGCCACCGAGCTCGACCTCGGGTGCCAGGTAGCCGACGGCGCGGGCCGCGATCGAGCCGAGGGTGCGGTAGGCGGCGTCCTGGAGGTCGTCGATCCAGCGGTAGGTGCGCACCGTGGCCCGCACGATCAGGGCGTCGGCGTCGAACTCGGTGGAGCGGCCGAGCAGACCGTGCTTGCCGGTGGTCGCGGCGAGGATCTCCTCCTCGGCCTGGGCGAAGGTGCGCGGCGAGAGCTCGGCGGAGTCGGCCACGTCGTCGTCGCCGAGCACCGTCGCGCCCAGCGTGGCCCGCTCGCGGAGCTGGTCGGCGGTCGCGTCGAAGAGCTCGGCGAGAGCGGTGAAGCGGGTGTACCTGTCGTCCGTGCTCATGCCGACACCTCTGCCAGGACCGGAGCCAGCAGCCCCGCCAGATCATTCGGTTGCACCGCGCGGATCCGGACCCGGTTGGCCTTGCCGTCGCGGTAGGGGGTGAGTGCGCGCCAGCCGTCGGCGAGCAGGACCAGCGAGACGACGCCGACGGTGCTGCCACCGGCCTCGACGTCGGCGACCAGTGCTCGCAGTCGCCCGTGGGTCTCGGCGCCGAGAGCGCTGATCAGGGCCTGCACCTGGGCGTCGGTCAGCGCAGCCCCGCTGCCGTCGTGCGCGGCCGCGTGGTGGTGGCCGACGATCGCGGCGAGCAGGTCGGTGCGTCCGGAGCGGATCGCCTCGGAGCCGGCGTCGAGCAGCTCGAAGGGGAGGTCGGCGTCGGCGGGCACCTGGGAGGCGGTGCTGCCGGCCTCGGCGGGCAGCGCGGCGACCCGGCCCAGCTCGGTGGCCCACTGGGCGGAGTCGAACCAGGCCAGCTCGAAGACCAGGCCGTCGGCGGTGGCCAGCGTGGCGACGGCTCCGCCGCGGGTGCGGTGCCAGGCCCGCGCCCGGGCGCCGTCGATGGTCACGTCGAGGTCGACGGCGACGGCAGGCTTGGCGAGCAGGCCGAGCGCGCCCAGGGCGCCCGGGTCGGTGGCGTCGCCGTCGGCGAGGCCGCGGCGGGTGAGCGAGTCGAGCGGGTCGGACAGCTCGGCGACGGCGGCTCGGTAGCGGGCGTCGTCACCGCTCTGCGCGGAGGCCCCGAGGCGGCCCTCCAGCGCACTGGGGGCGGCGACCTCGGCGAGCTCGAACGGCAGGGGCGCGTTGCCGGCGCGCTCGGCGAGCAGCTGCAGCTCGGCGAGGGTGAGCGAGATCCGGCGCGGCAGGCCCTCCAAGGTGCCCGCAGGCGGGGGAGGCGGCGTGGTGAGGTCGATGGTCGGCATCTCAGAGTCCTGGGAGGGTGACGGTGAGCCAGTCCTTGTGGCCGCTGGCCGGCGGGGCGAACTGGTCGAGCTGGCGATCGGCGTCGGTGGCCTCGACCCGGACGCCGTCGAACGCCGACGGCAGTCGGGCGATCCGGTTGCGCGCTTCGGCGATCAAGGAGGAGGCGCTGCGCTCGGTGTCGTCGATCGCCTCCTTGAGCCGCTCGATCTCGGCGGCGTGCTTGGCGAGCGAGTCGGCGGCCGTCTCGTGCCGGTCGGCGGCGTCCTTGAGCTGAGCGGCCCGGTCGGCGACCCGGCCCCGCAGGTCGGTGACCGCGCGCCCCTGCCAGCCGATCGTCTCCATCTGGCCGACCAGCTGGTCGGCCATGGTGCGCAGCTCGGTCGCCTGCTCGCGCAACTGTGATGCGCGCTTGCGCATCGCGGCGGTATCGCCGTACATGGATCACCTACCTCGCCTCAACGAGCCACGTTCCCCAGCGCGGCAGAGCCCAAACCCCTCGTCGCAAACTACCTGCCCACGAGTTCCGGCGGCCAAACCTGCGACATAGCCTGGGCCCATGACCTTCCGCCTGGGCTTCGTCACCGGTGCCACTCCCGACAAGTGGGCGCGCGCCTGGCGCGAGCGTCGCCCGGAGCCGCTGGAGCTGGTTCCGCTGACCGAGCCGGAGCAGGAGCAGGCGGTGCGCGAGGGGCGCGTCGACATGGCGATCGTGCGGCTGCCGGTGGAGCGGGCCGGCCTGCACTGCATCCGGCTCTACGAGGAGGTGCCGGTGGTGGTCGCCTCGAAGGAGCACTTCATCGCGGCCGCCGACGACGAGGTGGCGCTTGCCGACCTGGCCGGCGAGCAGCTGGTGCGCCCGCACGCCAGCGGCTGGACCCCGGACGCCGAGCAGCTGGCCTGGCCGGAGATGACCGAGAAGGACGCCGTCGAGACGGTGGCCGCCGGCACGGGAGTGGCGATCATGCCGATGTCGGTGGCGCGGCTCTACCAGCGCAAGGACGTCGTCCAGCGCCCGGTCAGCGACCTCGACCCGACCGAGATGGGCCTGATCTGGCTGATCGACCGCGACGGCGAGGACACCCAGACCTTCGTCGGCATCACCCGGGGTCGCACCGCCCGCAGTTCCCGATAGTCCCTGGCGTTCGGCCCCTGAAATCGGCGATCTCAGGGGCGAAACGTTCGGCAGCGCATGATGGTGGCACTAGCCAGTTGGTTCAACGGCTGCGCCGCGGCCGATCCGCGTGGTCTCATATTTCCGATTTGGTCGTTACTGCGATGTCGGGGGACCCCGTGGCCCAGAACTTCTGTGTGGAGTGTGGTCAGCCGCTGACCACCCGCTTCTGTACCGGGTGTGGCACCCAGGCGATCGCACCCCCGGCACCCCCGGTGTCCCCGGCACCCCCGGTGTCCCCGGCACCCCCGGTGTCCCCGGCACCCCCGGTGTCCCCGGTACCCCCGGTGGGCGACGTCGCCCCGGCACCCGGAGCGGACGACGTCCCGCCGGTGGAGGCGACCGCCGTCCGGATGCCGCCGGTTCCGCCCGAGCCCGCGGTTGCCCCCGAACCGCCTGCGACGGCCGCTGCGCCGCTCCCGACGGCCGCAGCCCCGCGCAAGCGCCGCGGCAGGCTGATCGCCGGCGTCCTCGCTGCCGTTCTGCTTCTCGGAGTCGGCGCCGCCGGGCTGGCGTTCGTGCTCGCCGACGAGGACGACGACCCCGGCAGCGCGCCGGCCGCAGCGGAGCCCGACGGGTCGGTCCTCGGCACCCCGGACCGCGAGTGGACGGCCTCTGCCGACGAGCTGACCGGACAACCGGGCGCTGCATTCACCGCGATGGTCCCGGTCGAGGGGGAGTCGTACCGACCCTTCCTCTTCGCGCACACGGTGGTCGCCGCGGTCAGCTACTGGGACGAGGTCACCGAGGAGAGCAAGCGCTGGATCGTCGGGCTCGACTCGGGTACCGGCAAGCGTCGCTGGCTGGTCGAGACCGAGGCGTACGCCTGCGCGGAGCTGACCACCACCCGCTTCGCCTGCTGGAACGGGGACTGGGAGGCCGAGACCGGCCAGGTGTGGATCCACGACGTGGAGAGCGGCAAGGCGATCGCCGAGGCCGGCTACGACCACATCGTGCAGGAGGTGACCGGCCGCGGGGACGCCGTCTACGCAGCCGGGACCAGCTACGACTCCGTCACCGAGGTCACCACGGCGACGGTCTCGGCCGGCACGCTCGACGACCCCGACGGCGGGTGGACCACCGAGCTGGAGGACCGTTCGGACAACGGCGGCGGCGACGGCGGGATCGGGCTCAGCGCGGATGCGGCCGGCGTCCACATCGCCCTCTCGTCGGGCTACGTCCTCGATCCGGACGACGGCAGCTCCCGCCCTGACGGCAGCGGCGTCCGGGTGCTCGACGAGAACGGCGCAGCGCTGACGCTCCAGCACGATGAGGACTGGGAGCGGTTCTGGTTCGCGGGCCACGAGGAGCTGGTCCTCGACGACTACCCGTGGGGCGACCTGACCTCGGGCGCGGTGGTGCGCAAGGGCCTGGTCGGCGCCGGCAACGGGCTCTACGACCTCGAGGCCCAGGAACTGGTGCGCGAGATCGCGCCGAGCGACAACGTGCACGCCAGCTGGCTGAGCGACGACGTCCTGCGGGTCACCGAGTGGTCGGACTACGACGAGGCGGGCAACGAGGAGTACACCGAGGAGATCAGCTTCCAGGACGTCGACTCCGGAACGGTGCTGTGGACCGACGCCGAGGGCCGCGGCAACTACGGAGCGACCGAGGACGCCTTCCTCAGCATCGGCGAGAGCAGCGAGGTCTTCGAGGTCCGCAGCCTGCGCAACGGCAAGCTGGCCTGGCGACGTGACATCGAGCTGACCGAGGGCACCGGCGAGGACTCCTACAGCCGCGGGGCCGACATCGGCACCACGGCGGACGCGATCGTGGTCACCTCCGGACCGTCCATGTGGGGCTACGGCGACTTCGGCACGCCGGCGGAGGACCTGCTTGCCGACGGCGCGGTGCGCGACTCGGCGACCGGAGCCGCGGACGACCTCGAGCTCAGCGACGAGTACGTCACGAAGTGCGGCAGCGAGCCGGAGTTCGTGCCGGTCGAGGCGGTCAGCGCCGAGGGTGCGGTCGAGGTGACCTTCGACGTGGTCGCGACCTGTCCGCAGGGGCAGTGGCTCGACTCGGCCGGCTACCGGATGTCGGTCACCGGCATGCCCGCGACTGCGGTCGGCGTCCAGACCCTGGCCCAGGGCTTCTTCGACTTCTCCGACGATCCGATCTGGGTGCCGCAGGCGGAGTCGGGCGAGGGTTCCAAGGTGGCCCTCCGGTTCCCGGTCAGCCAGGTCTGGGCGACGCCTGAGGAGATCGGCAGTGCGATCCAGGGCGGCTCGGTGGTGGTCGACTGCGAGGACGAGGCCGCAGGCCAGGCCGAGGACCGCCACCTGCCGGTGACCCCGGAGGCCACCGACTCGGGCGGTGCCGACTCGGGGAGCACTGACGTGGTCGTCGATCCTGACACCCGGGAGGAGAACAGCCTCACCGCGCTGCGGCGCCTGGCCGCTGAGGACCGTCCCGCGGTACAGGCGGATCTCGCCGGCTCCTGGGTGCCGCAGCTGTCGTCGAAGCAGGACGGCACCCACGACCGGATCGACCAGCAGACCTACGACTACACGGCGATCTACGAGGAGCACCTGCGGCTCCGTCTGGAGTACCCCGAGGTGCGGTTGATCTGGAGCGGCGACTTCGCCGCCTTCGAGCACGACGACTACTGGGTCAGCGTGGCCGGGGTGCCTTCAGCCAAGCCGGGCCCGGCGATCACCTGGTGCAAGGAGTCCGGGCGCGAGCCCGCGCACTGCTACGCCAAGCTGCTGCGGGTGAGCGGGAGCAACGAGGGCACGACGCGCTCCTGGAAGGCCTAGGCACCCATCCCACCTCGGGGTCGTCCCTAACGTTTTGGCTGCGATCGCCGATCCCCAGCAGCCAAAACGTTAGGGACGACCCCGAGCAGAGGCGCGGTTCAGACGACGTCCGCGAGCCGCTCCAGGCCGCGGTTGATCTCCGCCGCGGAGCCGGCGAAGGAGAACCGCACGTGGTGGCCGCCGTCGCGGGTGTCGAAGTCGATGCCCGGTGCCACGGCGACGCCGGTGCGTGCCAGCAGGTCCAGCGACCAGGCCATCGAGTCGGTGGTCAGGTGCGACACGTCGGCGTAGGCGTAGAAGGCACCGTCGGCCGGGGCCAGCTTGTCGATCCCCAGCCGGGGCAGGCCTTCCAACAGCAGGGTGCGGTTCTCGGCGTAGCGCGCGACGTGCCCGTCGAGCTCCCGGTACGACTCCTCGGTGAAGGCGGCGACGGCGGCGCGCTGGGCGATCACCGGAGGACAGATGGTGAAGTTCCCGGTGAGCACGTCGACGGCGCGGCGCAGCCGCTCGGGCACCAGCATCCAGCCGATCCGCCAGCCGGTCATCGAGAAGTACTTGGAGAACGAGCAGAAGACGATCGCCTCGCGCGAGGTGGACCAGGCCGAGGCACGGCTGTGCGCGGGGTCGTACTCGATGCCGTGGTAGATCTCGTCGCTGATCAGCTGCACGCCGTGCGTCTCGCACCAGGAGGCGAGAGCGGCCAGCTCGGTGGCGGCGAGCATGGTGCCGGTCGGGTTGGCCGGACTGGCGATCACCAGGCCCTTGATCGGGCCGGTCCGCGCCACCAGCTCCTCCAGCTGGGCGACGGTCGGCTGGAACCGGGTCTCCGGTCCGCAGTCGACCTCGACGACGTCACAGCCCAACGCCTGCAGGACATTGCGGTAGCAGGGGTAGCCCGGGCGGGCCATCGCGACCCGGTCGCCGATCTCGAAGGCGGCAAGGAAGGCGAGCAGGAAGCCGCCGCTGGAACCGGTCGTGACCACGACGTCGTCCGCGCTGGCGTCGACGCCGTGCCAGCGCTTGTGGTGGCCGGCGATCTGCTCGCGCAGCTCCGGCAGGCCGACGGCGACCGAGTAGCCGAGCGGGTCGCCGGAGCCGAGCAGCCGGATCGCCTCGTCGCGCACCGGGCCCGGGGCGCCGGTGCTGGGCTGTCCGGCGACCATGTTCACCAGGTCGCCATGGCTGCGCTGCCGCTGCTCGGCAGCCGCCAGCAGGTCCATCACATGGAACGGAGGGACGGCGGCCCGACTGGCCACGGTGAAACGGTCGCTCATGCGCCTAGTCTGCCTGCCCTTTCGCCGTCCCCTCTCGGGGACGTCGTCCGTTGCGAGCCGCGGGGGTGCCGGCCGATGAGAACGACGTCAGCTCGCGGCTGCGTGCCGTCCGGCGCGACGCCCGAAGAAGGAGCCCTCCCCGAGCTGGGTGCCGGTGGAGTAGCCCTTGGCGTCCTGGGCGATGTTGGAGGCGCAGGCGCCGGCCGCGTAGAGGCCGTCGATCACGGAGCGGTCGGCGCGCAGCACCCGGCCGTCGACGTCGGTGGTCAACCCGCCCATCGTGAAGCCGGCGTAGAGGGCCTTGCCGAGGGTGAGGTCGTAGGCGCCCCACGGACCGGTGCTCTGCGGCGCCAGCCAGGCCGGCTGCTTGTGGAAGTCCGGGTCCTCGCCGCGGGCGGCGTGCTCGTTGTAGCGCTCCAGCGTCGCCGCCAGCGAGCCGGCCGGCAGGCCGAGGCCGCTCTCCATCTCGGCCACCGTCTCCCAGCCGTCGATGAAGGGCGCGAGCGGGAAGTCGGGGTGCTCGATGTGCTCGCTGTCGACGATCAGGTAGGCGGCATGGTCCGGCTGGTCCATCACGAAGCCGGAGGTGCGTGCGTGGTAGGAGTCCTCGGCCACGAAGCGCTGGCCGAGCTTGTTCACCACGATGCCCTTGACCAGGCTCTGCGGCGGGTAGAAGGGGGCGGTGATGAAGGCCTCCTCCATGAAGACCGTCGCGCCGCCTACCGACTCGCCGAGCCGGATGCCGAGGCCGTCGTCGTAGGTGGAGCCGAGCACGAACGGCTTCTCGGCGAGGTTCGGCGTGTACTTGGCGACCATCTCGGGGTTCATCACGAAGCCGCCGGCCGCGATGATCACCGAGCGGCAGCGGACGTAGCCGGTCTCGTCGAACCGCTTCCAGCGCAGCCCGACCACGCTGTCGCCGTCGACGACCAGCGCATTGCCGCCGGTCTCGTAGCGCACCTCGGCCGAGGTCTCGGCGAGCCGATCGCGGAGCAGGTCCATCACCAGCTTGGTGCCCTCGGTGTCGCCGGGCACCGGGACCTTGTGGCCACGCGGCGCGGGTCGGGCCTGCTCGAGGTAGGGCCAGACCTTCTCGTTGCCGGTGTACATCAGCCCCTCGGTGCCGGGCTGGATCACCGCCTTCTTGTCCAGGTAGCTGCGCTCGAAGGAGAAGCCGAGGGCCTCCAGCCAGGTGAAGTGCTCGACACTGCCCTCGCAGTAGGCGCGGATCTTCTCCGCGTCCGGGTCGCGGGAGACGGCGGTGAGGTACTTGATCATCTCCTCCACCGAGTCCTCGTGCCCGGTCGCCTGCTGCACCGGCGTGCCGCCGCCGAGGTAGAACGCGCCGCCACTCATCGTCGAGGTGCCGCCGTGCACGGCGGCCCGCTCCAGCAGCAGCACCCGGGCTCCACTGCGGGCGGCCTCCAGTGCCGCACAGCCGCCGGTGATCCCGAAGCCGAGGACGACGACGTCGAACTCCTCGGCGTCAGCGGGCAGGACGGCGGCATCGATGACGTCGGGCAGCGCGGTGGTCATGCGCGCCAGAGTAGGGGAGAACTAGAACAAGTTCTAGAGTTCCGCCGAATCCGGTCCGCTCACAGCGGAGGGCTGCAGATGGTGGCGTCCTCGGTGACCTCGATCCGGCTCGGCGCCGACTTCGCCAGCTGCTCGAAGTCGCTGCCCAGCACGACCACCACGCCGACGCCCAGCGCGGGCTTGCCGGTGTGGATCTTGAAGCCCTTGCCGAGCTGGCGCAGCACCAGCTGGGCGGCCGGGTTGTCCTTGCTGTCCGCCCAGACCTGGGCCACCTTCACCCCGGTGTCGCGGGCGTTGCCGGAGTCGCCCGCGGAGAAGCCACGCTCGACGAACTCCTGCATGGTGCGGCTCGCCAGCCCGGAGCGACCGCCCCCGTTGTAGACGCTGACGGTGATCTCCTCGGAGGTGATCGTGCTCCCCGCCGAGACCACCCGGTTCGTGCAGGTGGGCGCGGACTCGTTGAGGATGCCCTCGCCGGGCAACTCGGCGGTGACCGCGCGCAGCCCGAAGAAGAGCCCGAAGAGGCAGAGCAGCACGAGGGCCGAGAGCGTGATGGTCGTTCTCTTGTGATCCACCGGCTCAACCCTCCAGATCGAAGACGCGGGCGTGCAGGACGGTGCGCTGCTGGAGCGCCGCGCGCAGGGCCCGGTGCAGGCCGTCCTCGAGATAGAGCTCGCCCCGCCAGCGGACGACGTGTGCGAAGAGGTCGCCGTAGAAGGTCGACTCCTCCGCCAGCAGCGACGAGAGGTCCAGGGTGTCCTTGATCGTCACCAGCTCGCCGAGGCGAACCTGCGTCGGCGCGACCTGCGCCCACTCCCGCGAGCCCATCGCATGGTCGGGGTAGGGGCGTTCGCTGCCTACGCGCTTGAAGATCACGGCACGAGTCTAGTGGCGGGGGTGGAAGTTGTTGGGCGGTGCGCGCACCCACGCCACCGGGATGTCCTGACAACTGTGCCGCGCTGTCCCTGCCGCGCGGGACACGTCGTCGACGAGTCTCGATCAGGCAACCGAACCGATCGAGGAGAAACCCGATGAACGCCACCCCCACCCTGTCCGCGCCGCCGATCGGCGCACCGGCACCCGAGCGCGAGGCCCGGCCGTCACGTGCCTGGGCCTGGTCCGGGCTGATCGCCGGCATCGCCGGTCTCGGCAGCATGGTCACCTCCAGCATGGTCGACGCCGTCTATGACCCCGACCTGGACGGCGACACCGCCAAGATCGCCGACAAGCTGGCCGATCAGGTGCCGCAGATCATCGCCTTCCACACCTTCGCGATGATCGCGGCGGTCGCCCTGATCGTCTTCGCGGCCGGCGCCTACCGCCGACTGGCCGGCACCGTCAGCGCCCAGAGCCTGACCCCGCTGGTCGCCTTCTCCGGGATCTTCGGCACCGCCCTGGTGATCGTGCTCGGAACCGGCCTGACCACGGAGTTCGTCTTCGCGGTCGGCAACCAGGAGATGGCAAGCGACGAGAACTCCGCCTTCTTCGCGCACTGGATCGGCACCATCCCGTGGTGCTGGGGCCTGGTCGGCCTGAGCGGGATCGCCCTCTTCGTCGCGGCCCGCCAGGGCGCGGTGCCGCGCTGGCTCGGACTCGTCGGCGTGATCGGTGGCGGGATCACCCTGCTGTTCGGGATGTCGCCGCTGCAGTACATGGCCGGCATGTTCGCCCCGCTGGGCCTGCTGGTGATCTCGCTGGGCTTCCTGTTCGGCGACAAGGCCTACCGGGCCGGCGTCCGGGTGACCGACGAAGCGTGAGCATCCAGGCGGACGAACCGCTCCGTGACGGCGGCGAATCGCGGCACAATGGCGCCGTGTCGTCTCCCACTCGCTCCGTGACCGGGGAACCGGCCACGGAGCGAGGCGGTTCCGGCTGGTGGGTCTGGCTGCTGCCGTCGATCTGCGTGGCGCTGCTGCCGCTCTCGGTCTGGGTGGACCTGCAGGCCCCGGCGAGCGGTCCGGGTGTCGAGGTCACCGGCGGTGGCGCGGGCTGGCCGTGGACGCTCAACGGCGCAGTGCTCGGCGTCCTGGCCGCGATCGTGCTGCGCCACGACCGTCGTCAGCCGTTCGGCTGGGCGCTGGCCGGCTTCGGCCTCTTCTGGGCGCTCGACGGCTTCGCGCAGAGCTACGTGCGCAGCGGCCTGACGGCCACCGACGCCTGGCCGGCGATGACCTGGGTGCTCTGGTTCCTCAACCGCTTCGGCGTCTACCTGACCGCCGTCACCGCCGTCCTGGTGATGATCTTCCCGACCGGGCGCTTCCTGGGCGGGGCGTGGGGCTGGGTGTCGCGCGCGACCGTGGTGCTGCTGGTGCTCAGCGGTCTCGTGGTGCTGGTCGCGCCGGCCGAGGGCGGCCTCGGCGTGGACGAGCTGCCTGCGGGCGTCGACCTCGACCCGACCACGCTGACCTGGTTGGACGGCCTGGGCGAGCCGTTGGTCCGGGTCTCGGTCGCGGTCGGCGTGGTCGCCTTCGGTGTCTCGCTGCTCACCGTCGCGGTCCGCTATCGCCGCTCCCAAGGGGTGGCGCGCGACCAGATGCGCTGGCTGCTGTGGAGCGTGGTGGTGATCCTGGCGGCGTTGGTGGTGGGGCTGCTGGTGCCGCTGCCTGCCGACGACCATCTCGGCGCCTTCCTGGCCACCGTGCTGCCGCCCGCGGCGATGACGGTGGCGATCGTGCGCCCGACCCTGGTGCCGATCGGCGACCTGCTCGCCCGCACCCTGGTCCTGGCTGCCGTGGTCGCGGTGCTGATCGTCGCCGACGTCGCGGTGCTCGCCCTGCTCACCGTGCTGCTCGGCGACGGGCTGACCCGGGCCCAGGTGGTGGCCGTGGTGCTCGCGGTCGCCCTGCTGCTCTACTCGCCTGCGCGCTCGTGGCTCGCGGCCCGGGTGCGCCGGCGGATGCTCGGCGAGCGCGGACAGCGCTACGACACGCTGGCCGGGCTCTCCGCGGTGCTGGAGGAGGCGGCGACCCCGCACGACCAGCTCGACGCCGCCGCGCGGGCCGTGGCCACCGCCTTCGGCGTCGGCTTCGTCAGCATCGAGGTGGAGTGGGCGGACGGCGACCCGGTGGTCGCCACCCACGGCAGCCGCCCGGAGCAGGTGCGCGAGCTGCCGATCCACTACCGCAGCAGCGAGGTCGGGCGCCTGGTGCTGCCGGCCAAGGGGGTGCGCTCGCAGCTCGGCGCGCGCGACGAGCGACTGCTCGGCGACCTGGTCCGCCAAGCGGCAGTGGCGGTGCGCACCAGCCAGCTGGTCGAGGAGGTGCAGCACAGCCGCGAGCAGTTGGTCGCGGCCCGCGAGGAGGAGCGCCGCCGGATCCGGCGCGACCTGCATGACGGACTCGGGCCGTCGCTGAGCGGCATCGTCTTCCAGCTCGACGCAGCTCAACTGCGGCTGGCGGCCGGTCCGGAGCGTGCCGGCGAGGTTGCCGAGCAGCTCGGTGCGGTCAGCGCCCAGGTGCAGGACGTGGTCGCCGACGTCCGCCGGCTGGTGCACGGGTTGCGCCCGCCGACGCTGGACGACCGGGGACTGCTGGGCGCCGTCGGACAGCTCGCCGAAGGCCTCGAGCTCGACCTCCACCTCGACGCCGACGACCTGCAGCCGGGGCTGCCCGCCGCAGTGGAGGTCGCGATCTACCGGATCATCGCCGAGGCGTTGACCAACGTCGCCCGGCACGCCGGCACCACCCGGGTCTGGGTCCGTGCCGAGCTCGTCGAGGGGCTGCTGCAGGTGGTGGTCCGTGACGACGGCCGGGGATTGCCGCGGCCCGCCCCCTCCGGCGTCGGAATGGCGTCGATGCGCGAGCGCGCCGCCGAGCTGGGCGGCAGCGCCGACGTCCGCCCAGGCCCGGGCGGCGGCACCGAGGTGCACGCCGCGCTACCCGTGAGGAGTGTGTGATGGAGACGATCTCCGTGGTGGTCGTCGACGACCACCAGATCGTTCGCGACGGGCTGGTCGCGCTGCTCGGCGCGCTGGACGGCGTCACCGTGGTGGGGTCGGCGGCCGACGGCCGCGAGGCGCTGCATGTGGTGGCCGAGGCCGAGCCCGACGTGGTGGTGATGGACGTGTCGATGCCGCACCTGGACGGGATCGAGGCGACCCGCTTCCTGCTCGGACGACGCCCGCAGCTGCGGGTGCTGATGCTCACCATGAACGAGGACGACGACACCGTGCTCGCCGCGATCCGGGCCGGTGCCTGCGGCTACCTGCTCAAGGGTGCCGGGGCCGGCGAGGTGCACCGCGCGATCACCTCCGCGGCTGCGGGGCAGATGGTCTTCGGTGCCTCGATGGCCGGCCGGATCGCGACGCTGCTGGCGCGCGGCACCGCACCGGCAGCGGCGGTGCCGTTCCCTGAGCTGAGCGACCGCGAGCGGACCGTGCTGCAGATGATCGCCACCGGGCGCAGCAACGGGGAGATCGCCGCCGAGCTGCACCTCTCGGACAAGACGGTGCGCAACGCCGTCTCCGCGATCTACGCCAAGCTGGAGGTGGCAGGGCGGGCCGAGGCGATCGTGGAGGCCCGGGACGCGGGCCTGCGCTGAGGTGCTGTTTGCGGCGATCACCCGCCCCGAACAACCTGGGTCGTCCCTAACGTTTTGGCTGTTCTACCGGCGTGTCAGCAACCAGAACGTTAGGGACGATCGGCCGGTGGGGTGGAGTGAGGGGGTAGCTGAGGTGCTGACCGCGGCCCGGGACCCGGCATAGGGTGCCAGCCATGAGCGAGAGTTCCGAGACGGCGCCCGGGGCCGCAACGGCCGACACCCCTGGCAGCGAGAGCCCGATCGTCGCCCAGGTGGCGGCCGGGTACGCGTTCGAGGGGACGGCGCTCGAGCTCGGTGGGTTGATGCTGGACGCCAGCACGCTCGTCGACACCCGGGTGCGGATCCCGTTGGCGATGCTGAACCGGCACGGGCTGATCGCGGGCGCCACCGGCACCGGCAAGACCAAGACCCTGCAGCTTCTCGCCGAGCAGCTCAGCGCGGCCGGCGTGCCGGTCTTCGCCGCCGACATCAAGGGCGACCTCTCCGGGCTCAGCGTCCCCGGTGAGGGCGGCGAGAAGATCACCGCCCGGGCGGCCGGCGTCGGCCAGCAGTGGACGGCCACCGGATTCGGCGTCGAGTTCTTCGCTCTCGGCGGCCAGGGCGTCGGCGTTCCGCTGCGGGTGACGATGAGCTCGTTCGGGCCGGTGCTGCTGGCCAAGGTGCTCGGGCTCAACGCCACCCAGGAGTCCTCGCTCGGCCTGGTCTTCCACTACGCCGACAAGGCGGGCCTGCCGCTGCTCGACCTGGCCGACCTGCGTGCCGTCGTCCAGTACCTCACCAGTGCGGAGGGCAAGGCCGACCTCAAGGAGCTCGGCGGCCTTTCCTCGGCCACCGCCGGGGTGATCCTGCGTGAGCTCATCAACTTCTCCGACCAGGGCGCGGACGCGTTCTTCGGGGAGCCGGAGTTCGACTCGGTGGAGTTCCTCAAGACCCTGCCGGACGGGCGCGGGTTGATCTCGCTGGTGGAGCTGCCGAACCTGCAGGACCGGCCGGCGGTCTTCTCGACCTTCCTGATGTGGCTGCTGGCCGACCTGTTCAACGACCTGCCCGAGGTCGGCGACCTGGACAAGCCGAAGCTGGTCTTCTTCTTCGACGAGGCGCACCTGCTCTTCAAGGACGCCTCCAAGGACTTCCTCGCCCAGATCACCCAGACCGTGCGGCTGATCCGATCCAAGGGCGTCGGCGTCTTCTTCGTGACGCAGAGCCCGACCGACGTCCCGGACGACGTGCTGGCGCAGCTCGGCTCGCGGATCCAGCACCAGCTGCGGGCGCACACGCCCAACGACGCCAAGGCGCTCAAGCAGACCGTCAACACCTACCCGCACTCGGGCTACGACGACCTCGGCAGCGTGATCACCTCGCTGGGGATCGGGGAGGCCGTCGTCACGGTGATGGACGAGCGCGGCGCGCCGACCCCGGTCGCCTGGACCAGGCTGCGCGCGCCGGAGTCGCTGATGGGTGCCGCCGATGCCGCTGCCATGGAGGCCGCCGTCCAGGCCTCGCCCCTGTACCCGACCTACGCCCAGAGCATCGACCGCGAGTCGGCCCGGGAGATCTTGGCCGCCAAGTTGGAGGCGGGCGCCGACAAGGCCGCCGCCGAGTCCTCCGGTGCCTCCGGCGAGGCGCCGTCCACTCCTGACGACGGCCTCGAGCCGCACCAGCGCGAGGCCGAGCGGTTGTCCAAGCGCAAGCCGTCGGGTCGCACCGCACCCAAGCCCGAGAAGTCGGTGGTGGACAAGGTGGTCGAGTCCGGCGCTTTCAAGGACTTCATGCGCACCGCCGCCCGCGAGATCGCCCGCGGCATGTTCGGCACCGGCCGCCGTCGCCGCTGACCCTGGATCGCCTGGAGATAGTCCCTGACGTTTTCGTGGTTTCTGCGACGAAAAACCACGAAAACGTCAGGGACTATCCGGAATGGTTGGCGTGCGCAAGCAACTCGGTGGAGGTTTGCGGCGGGTCGGGCTAGGGGGTGGTGGGGTTGGTCCAGGCGAGCTGGACGACCTCGATGCCGCGGTCGCGGCTGATCAGGCGGCCACGACCCGGAGCGGAGAGGGCCGGGCGCACGTTGCCGAGGAGCGCGCCTTCGTCGGGGCTGCCCGACAGCATGATCCCGGGCATCGCCAGGTCGCGCAGGGTCTGCAGGACCGGGTCGTACATGCCTCGTGCGGCGCCGCCCATCCGGCGGGTGACCACCAGGTGGAAGCCGACGTCGCGGGCCTGCGCCAGCAACGGCACCAGCGGATGCACCGGCGAGCCTGCCTGGGTGGCGACCAGGTCGTAGTCGTCGATCAGCACCCAGGCCTCGGCACCCGACCACCAGGACCGGTTGCGCAACTGCTCCGGCGTGACGTCGGGACCCGGCAGCCGGTTGGTCAGGTAGGTGGCCAGGTCCTTGAGCGCGGGCGTGGCCTGGGTGGCGCTGGTCAGGTAGTCGAGCTGGAACTCCGCCGGGATCTCGCCGAGCAGGGAGCGCCGATAGTCGACGGCGATGATCTGCGCGGTCTCCGGGGTGCGGGTGCGCACGATCTCGGCGACCAGAGCCCGCAGCATCGCGCTCTTGCCGGAGCGGCCGTCGCCCAGCACCAGCAGGTGCGGCTCGGCGTCGGCGTCCAGGCCGACCGGGGCCAGCTCCTTCTCGTTGATGCCGAGCAGCAGTCGCTTGCTGTCCGGCGCCGCCTGGCGGATCTTCTCCAGCCCGATCCGGCTCGGCAGCAGCCGCACCTTCGGGCCGCTCGGGCCGCGCCAGGCGGCCGCCGTCCGCGCCACCAGGTCCGCGACGCCGTCGCCCAGGGTGTCGCCGCGCGGGGCGCCGTCGATCCGGGGCAGGGCGCCGAGGAAGTGCAGCTTGCCCGGCACCAGGCCGCGGCCGGGTCGCCCCGACGGCACCAGCTGGGCCACCTTGCGGTCAACCTCGGAGTCGAGCGGGTCACCGAGGCGGAGCTCGAGGCGGGTGCCGAAGAGGTCGCGCAGCGCGGCGCGGAAGTCGGCCCACCGCGACGCCGCCGCCACCAGGTGCACGCCGAAGGTCAGGCCGCGCTGGGCGAGGTTCTGCAGCTCGACCTCGATGTCGTCGAAGTCCGAGCGCAGCGTGCTCCACCCGTCGACGACCAGGAACACGTCGCCGTAGCCGTCGTCGGCGCCGCCGGCCGCGCGCCGCGAGCGGTAGGTCTCGATCGAGTCGATCCCGTTGCTGCGGAAGTACGCCTCGCGACGGTCCACGACGCCCTTGACCTCGGCCACGATCCGGCGGACGACGTCGGGCTCGGAACGGGAGGCGACACCGGCCAGGTGCGGCAGGCCGCTCAGGCCGGCGAAGGTGCCACCGCCGAAGTCGAGCACGAAGAACTGGCTCTCCAACGGGGTGGTGGTCAGCGCCAGGCTGGTGACCAGGGTGCGCAGCAGGGTGCTCTTGCCGGTGCGCGGGCCACCGACCACGGCGGCGTGCCCGGCCGCGCCGGTGAGCGAGACGGTGAGGGTGTCGCGGCGCTGCTCGCGCGGACGGTCGACGATGCCGACCGGCACCGTCAGCGCGCCCAGGTTGCGCCAGCTCTGCGAGACCAGGCCCAGCTGCGGGTGCTCGGCGAGGTCGGGCATCAACGCGTCCAAGGTGTCCGGAACGTCGAGCGGGGGCAGCCAGACCTGGTGCGCGGTGTCGCCGTGGCCGACCATCCGCGCGACCGCGATGTCGAGCAGCGACTCCTGGTCGCCCTGCGGGGCGCTCGGCAGCACCGGGAGGTCGTCGTCGACGGGCTCCAGCGAGGTGACCTCGGCAATGGTGAACGGCAGGATGCCGCGCAGGTTGCCGCCCTCGTCGCGGCGCACCGGACGGCGTCCCGAGGGAGGCCCGGAGACGTAGGCGGCCTTGAACCGCAGCAGCGTCGACTGGTCCGGCTTGAGGTACCCGAGGCCCGGGACGGCGGGCAGCTCGTAGGCGTCCGGCACGCCGAGCACGGTGCGCGACTCGACCGCGGAGAACGTGCGCAGACCGATCCGGTAGGACAGGTGCGACTCCAGACCGCGCAGCCTGCCCTCCTCCAGGCGCTGGCTGGCCAGCAGCAGGTGCAGGCCCAGCGAGCGGCCGAGGCGCCCGATCGCGACGAACAGGTCGATGAACTCCGGCTTGGCCGAGAGCATCTCGGAGAACTCGTCGACGACGATGAACAGCGACGGCATCGGGGCGAGATCCTCGCCGGCGGCACGGGCCTTCTCGTAGTCCCGGATCGAGGCGTAGTTGCCGGCCGCGCGGAGCAGCTCCTGGCGGCGCACCATCTCGCCGGAGAGGGCGTCCTGCATCCGGTCGACGAGGGTGAGCTCCTCGGCCAGGTTGGTGATCACCGCCGAGACGTGCGGCATCTCGGACATGCCGGCGAAGGTGGCGCCGCCCTTGAAGTCGACCAGCACCATGTTGAGCTGGGAGGGGGAGTGCGTCATCGCCAGGCCCAGCACCAGGGTGCGCAGGAACTCCGACTTGCCGGAGCCGGTCGCGCCGATCACCAACCCGTGCGGGCCCATGCCCTGCTGGGCGGACTCCTTGATGTCGAGGTGCACCGGGCTGCCGTTGTCGCTGACGCCGATCGGCACCCGTAGCCGGTCGCGCGAGGGACGCGAGCGCCACGCGCTGCCGGTCTCGAAGGTGTGCACGTCGCCGAGACCGAGCAGGTCCATGAAGTCGGTCGGCCCGGAGGCCTCGCCGCCCTCGGAGCCCAGCGAGACAGTGTTCAGCGGCGCGAGCCGGCGGGCGAACGCCTCGGCCGTGGCGAGGTCCATCTGATCGGCCAGGCCACGCATCGGCTCGGCCCGCAGGCGCAGCGCCGTCACCGGTGCCTTGCCACTCTCCAGTGGCGCGGCCTCGAACTGCATCCGCAGCCGGGTCGGGTCGTCGAGCTCGTCCCACTGCTCGGGGAGGTCCAGCAGGGTGACGCCGTGCAGGCCGTCGGGCGGGATCACATGGTTGCCGGGCGGCAGGTCGACGCCGTCGACGACGAGCAGGATGTGCGGCGTCGCGCCGGCCTCGTCGGCGCCGAACCGGGGGCGCTCGCTGAGGTCGGGGGGCAGCATCGCGCCGAGGTCGTCGAGCGAGGTGGTGACCATCCGGCGCGGGCCCACCGCGTCGCCCTGCTGGCTGCTCAGGCTGTGCGGGAGCCACTTGAGCCAGTCCCACTCGGGCAGATGCCGGGGGTGGGAGAGCACCGCGATCAGCAGGTTCTCCGGGCTGTGGAAGGCGGCGGCCGAGCAGACCAGCGCGCGGGCCAGCGCCCGGCTGTTCTCCTCGGGGCCGGTCAGCTCCACCCGGTCGAAGGCCCGCAGGTCGATCGAGGCGGGCAGGTTCGGCTGCACCCGGTGCACGACCAGCAGGCGGTGCAGGGCACTGGCGGCGGTCGGGTCGACCTGCTCGACCGGAGCGCTCTCGGGTGGCACCAGCTCCAAGGAGAGAGGCTGCATGGAGAGGCCGTAGCGCACGTGCAGGAACTGGGGATCGTTGGAGGCGTTCTCCCACAGCCGGGTGCGGTCCTCGGCGAGGGCCGGCAGTGCGGCCGGGTCGGGGTGCTGCCAGGTCAGCGCGGCGCGCTGCTGGTCGGCGGCGTTGCGGGCGAGCTTGCGGATGGTGGCCAGGTAGCGCAGGTACTCGGTGCGCGAGCCGACCACCTGCTGCTGGCGCTGCTTGCGCTGGCGATCGATCTGGACGCCGATGAAGCCGAGCGTGGCGAAGAGGAACATGCCGCCGGTGATCAGCAGCCGTGACGACGACGGCGCGCCCGAGCCGCCGGTGCTCATCGTGGCCACCAGCAGGATCGACCCGACGCTGCCCAGCATCGGGATCGCCATCATCATCGCCTGGCCGACGCCCTCGTGCTGTTGCAGCTCCGGGGGTGGCTGCAGCTTGATCTGACCGGAGGGCATCTCCGGTGGATCGAGGCGGGTGCCGCTACGCAGTGTGGTCACTGGTCACCTTCGTCGAGGAGTCCGAGAAGCCGGGTTCGACCGCCCCGGCGACGACGATCCTACGAGAACGGGCAGACACGACCTCGAGATCCACGTACTACGCTGCCCCCACGAACTCACAAGGGGGTGCGTCGTGTCAGGTGTCGCCAGCACCGACATGGTCTCGGTAACCGTGCATGGCCCCGTCGGGGCCCTCGACCTCGCTGTGCCTGCCGGCGCGGCGACGGCCGACGTGCTGCGCGAGTACGCCCAGCAGACCGGGTTCCGCGCTCCGCTGCAGTTGGCGACGACCCGCGGCACGCTGTTGGGGGCGACCACCTCGCTGGCCGGTGCCGGCATCGGCTCGGGTGCCCTGCTGCTCGCCGTCGGCGAGGCTCCGGGCCGCGGGCCCGCGGCGCAGCGTCGCGCCGCCGATGAGGCCGACGACCGTCCGAGCGCGTCGCCGCTCACCCTGCTGGTGGCGGTGGCCGCCGGACTGATCGGGGTGCTGGCCGCGGTGCTGACAGCCGGTACCGCCAGCACCGAGCACACGGCGACCGTGGCGCTGCTCGGCGCGGCTGCCCTGGTGGGCGTGCTGCCGTTCGGCCGGCACCAGTCCGAGCGGGCGGCGGCAGCGCCGCTCTTCGCCGCTGCTGCCACGTTCGCGCTGGTCCACGAGCCCGGTGCGGTCCACCTTCCGGTGTCGCTGGGCGTCTCCGCGCTGGTGGCAGG